>PIVX01000003.1 GCA_003353785.1 Gammaproteobacteria bacterium
ACTTTTTGCATTGTATTAACATACCAATCCTTTTGTATTGAAACAACAACCATCTTCTTATCTCTTGGGATATATGGCAACTCCTTATCACTCGGATAAAACTCTCGTATTATAGTTGGTTTGCCATCCCCAGATTTTACTCTAGTTGACGCACATAAACACATAAATATCCCACCAGGAGATATTACTCTATATGCCTCTTACAATACGGCTACCTTAGAGCATGGGGTACACTGGCATATCGGTCGAAAAACTACATTCATATGACTGGATATTGCACAACTTCTATTATTGGTTGTTATCTTTCTCAAGATGATGAGCTATATTTTTAAGATCTGAAGTAATATTCTGGAATCACATCCCGATAAGAAGTTGTTATATGAATTTTAGCAATAGCACCGTAAACCATCGTCATTTATGGCGAATAATAGTCACTTAATATACTAAATTATTATCTCTTATTTTTCTGATTTTCTATTTGTAATTCTCTACATTGTTGAATAATTAATTGAAAGATATTCTTGATAGATATATCGCTAAGCTTAGACGTATTTGCTTTACATATTTTGTTGATTTTGTCTTTTTCTATATTAGGAGCATAAATTTCTGCATTAATTGCCATTTTATAGGATAAAGTATCTATACATAAATCGGCACGTTCCTTTATAAGTTCAAGGAGTTGTAGATCTATTTGTTCAATTTTTTTTCTTGTTTCAATTAAATTTTTATACATATTGAGATTTCTAGTTGTTACTAAGTATTAATAATTTTCATATTAACCAAATTAGATTGGCTTGTCTTCCAGTTACATTATTTCTTCTATATGAGTAAAAATATTTGTGATCACTATAAGTGCAATATTTGGAAATGGTAATTTTTTTTATTTGTAAATTTTCCAATTGGAATTTTGCTATAGCTTTTAAATCAGCATGGATTGTTCCAGATGGATCTTGCTCGAAAAATTTTGCATATACTGTATTTAGGTTACAAAAATTATCATATAAATCAACATTTACCATGTATGATTCTTTGCTTATTGCTGGGCCTATCCAAGCTTGTAAACCATCTCTGTCACAGTTCATACGCAAAAGAGTATGCTTAATAATTTCTTGATATAGTCCTTTCCAACCAGCATGTATTGCTGCAACTATTTTTCCATTTTCATGGCATAGTAAAATAGGTAGACAATCAGCTGTTTGGATAGCGCATACTATATTTTTCTGATCGCAGATAATTGCGTCAGCTTTTATATTATCTGAGTACTCGCTATGTAGAATTACTCTATTGCCATGAACTTGGTTTAACCAGAGTGGGGATGATGACAGTTTTAGCTTTTGTTGCAAAAGTTCTCTGTTTGTAGATACATTATGTTCTAGATCTCCAACTTTGTTAGAGATATTACAAGAGGAGTATTGTTCTGAACTAATTCCTCCTAATTTTGTTGAGGTGGCAGCTTTAATATTTTCACCTACCTGCCATTCCGGGACAATAAATTGATTGTTATTTTGAAAATTAATATTCGTCATTTTGTAATATATTTATTAATTGCCTGATGTCTTTTGGTAACTCTGTTTTGAATGATAACTCTTTTTTTGTTATAGGGTGCGTGAAGGATAGTTGTCTTGCGTGTAAGGCTTGTCGTCCTAATTTGTTAATAGCTGTACTAATTGCTAGATTTTTTATGTTTCTATTATTGGCATATGTTTGGTCTCCAACAATTGGATGTCTTATGTGTGATAGATGTACTCTAATTTGATGAGTTCTTCCAGTAATTAATTGTAATTTTAGCCATGTAAAATTTTTTAATTTTTTAATTATCTCAAATCTTGTTTCAGCAGGTTTGCCTTTTAGATTTACGCTCATTTTTGTTCTATTTGTTGGATGTCTTCCTATTGGTTCGGTAATTTTACCAGGAATTTCTAAGATACCATAGCATATAGCCTCATAGATCCTGATAATTGTTCTGTTTTTAATATTTTCTACTAACTTATAGTATGTAGGTAATGTTTTTGCGATAACCATTAAACCTGTTGTGTCTTTGTCTAATCTATGTACGATACCAGCTCTTGGAAGTATCTTGCTTTTAGGATATTTATATATCAGTCCATTTAATAATGTTCCGGTAGGATTTCCTGCTCCTGGATGAACGATTTGCTTAGCAGGTTTATTTATTACAATTAACTCTTCGTCTTCATAAATTATGTCTAGTGGTATATCAATTGGTTCATAAGTGTTATTAGCTGTAATTGTTACTTTAATATCTATTTGATCGCCAGCTCGAACAATAACTTTTGTTTTTGTGTTTTTTTTGTTCAATAATATTTGTTGAGAATTTATCCATTTTTGGATTAATGATCTTGAATAATCTGGTAATAAGTTAGAAAGTGCTAAATCTAGCCTTTGACCGTCTAATTCGTTGGTTATTATAAAAGTGTTGTGGATTTGTTCATTCATTATAGATTACAATAAAAATTTGTTAAACAGGAATTAAAATGGGTAGATTTTCATTCTACATAGTTACAATATGTCTTATTTTATCCTCTGGGTGCTCAACCGGCAATGATGAAGATAAATATCATGATGTTCCAGCTAAAAAATTGTTTGATATGTTTCAGAATGAAGTCGCCCACGAGAATTATCCAGAGGCTATTGAAATGTTTGAATCCTTTGATTCTCAATATCCAACAAGTGAATATGCCGAACAAGCTTTATTAGAATATATATATTCTCAGTATAGAGTAGAAGAGCATGCTCTTGCTGTAGCTGCTTCAGATAGATTCTTGCGTTTGTACCCTAGAAGTAAGAACGCTGATTATGTTTTATATCTTAAGGGTGTTGTCAATTCTGATCAGGAGCGTAGCTTATTTGATGAAGCATTTAAAGAAGATCTATCACAAAGGGATATAACTTTCTTTAGAGACGCTTATCATGATTTTGCAGCGTTAGTTGGGAGATATCCAAGGAGCCCTTATGCAAGTGACGCTAAGCATAGAATGATCTTTATACGTAATTTGTTAGTTAAACATGAACTTAACATTGCTCAGTTTTATTTTAGAAAAGAACTGTATGTTGCTGCTGTGAATAGAGCTGTATATATTGTCGAAAATTATTCTCAATCTCCTCATGTAGAGGATGCATTGGAAATAATCATTAAATCAAATGAAGAAATGGACTTCAAATCTAGTATGCGTGATGCAATTAGGGTAGTTAAAATGAATTTTCCGGATGCACAAATTTTAAAGAAGCTATGAAATACTTGGTTGTGATAAAAAAATTATGAGATCTTATTGTGCCTAATACTGAAATAGATAGCTTAGAAAGATTAGGTGTAACTAGATATATACTACGTTCGTCTAATGAGCTAGAAAGCAGAGAGAATCCTGTTTCAGTTGTCTCTATGGATGATTGGCAGGGTCTTGAAAGGGAAGTTGTCAATTGCAAGAAATGTTCATTATGTTCTAATAGAACTAATGCCGTTTTTGGGGTTGGAGATCAGAGTGCAGATTTGTTACTAGTTGGTGAAGCTCCTGGTTTTTATGAAGATAAACAAGGTAAACCATTTGTCGGTAGGGCTGGGGTTTTATTGACTCTTATGCTAAAGTCTATTGGTTTTACTCGAGATAGTGTTTATATTGCAAATGTAATAAAATGTCGTCCTGAAAACAATCGCGATCCATTGCCTATAGAAATAGAATCTTGTACTCCATATTTGATGCGTCAGATTGAGTTGCTTGCTCCTAAGCTGATATTAGCTTTAGGGCGTTATGCGGCACATTTCTTACTTAAGAAAAGTTCTTCTTTATCTAGTTTGAGAGGAGAGCTTCACAATATGCCTAGTAGTAATATTCCAATGTATGTAACTTATCATCCTGCTTATTTGCTGAGAAATCCTAAGGATAAGAAAGAAAGTTTTCAGGATTTGATAAGAGTAAAGGAGTTTTTATCATAAAAATAATATATTAATATTTAATATTTGGAGGGAACTATGAAATTATTTTTGATGGCTGCTTCTCTTAGAGATGGCTCTTACAATAAGAAATTGATTAATCTTTTAATTAGAATTGCGCAGAAAAATGATTTATCAACTGACTTATGTAATATAGAAGAATTTTCTATGCCACTTTATAATGGAGATCAAGAAGTTAGTGAAGGTCTGCCAGATACTGCAGTAAAATTTGCGAAAAAAATGCAGGATACTGATGCTACAGTTATATCATCTCCAGAGTATAATTTCTCAACTCCTGGTGTTTTGAAGAATTTAATAGATTGGGTTTCAAGGATAGATGGTATGCCTTTTAATGGTCAGAATATTTTTCTAATGTCCGCGTCACCTTCTTTAGTGGGAGGTAATAGAGGTTTATGGGCAACTCGTGTTCCATTAGAATGTTGTGGAGCCTTTGTCTACCCAAAAATGTTTTCATTAGCATCTACTGGCAATGCCTTTACAGAAGATGGTGATTTTAAGGAACAAGCAAATTTAGAAAAATTACAAAACATGTTTTTAGAATTTATTAAGAGTATTAAATGAAATCTGTTGTCAATAATATTCTATTTTGCAATATACATGAACATTTGGGTAAATAATACAGAAGCGTACATAGTAGTTAACCGTTTTCCTAAGTGATTGAAAAAAAATAAACTTTATTTATAAAAGATATTATTATTACTTTAGCAGATGATTAGCAGCATTTATCAGAAAAATGAATAATAATTTTTGATTCGGATATTTCATTATTAGTATTTTTTTAATTTTACCAGCAAAAACTATAATTACGTCAAGCGAGTTATGTTTATGTGGATTGTATTAAAATTTATTCTATGTTCTTTGTTTTGGCTTTATCATTTGTATCGTAAAATCTCCCATCGATGGTGAGGATATAAGGTATGTATTTGACAATCAGAACAATCTACATTAGCATGGCTCTTGTTTGCGCAAGAGCCTACCGGTTGACAGTTGGGCTGTAAAATCTGTGGAGCTGTAGCATTAGTACTATAGCGAAATAGAAACCAAACAAGGCCGCAAGGTCTTTTAAAGATTCGCCTTTCTTTTGCAAGATGAGGATATCAAGTATGAAGGTTATAAAATTAATAAGTGTATTGTTATTCTTTTTCCTGCTTTATGGATGTGATAGACAGAAATCTCATCAGGAAGTTATAGAGGACTTGAATAAAATAAAAACTAGATACAAGAAGTGCTTAATATCTGGTGTTGCCAAAAAAGGTGATACATTCTGCCAGAATGTTTTAGATGCTCCTGAAGATATTGATGAATTATTGAGACTAGCGATAACGGATCCTCAAGAATTAGGTGATAAAGTTCTTAAACTGCAACAGGAGATAGGAGAATTAAAACAATCGTCTGAACCAAAAGATAAGACTGAGTTAAAATTGAAGAGCATTCAATTGAAAAGATGTTATTTGATTCTAAAGTTATTATCTTCGATTAAATAGTATTATTATGAAAATATTGATTAGTAATGATGATAGTATTTATTCTGCAGGGATAAATATTCTATATCAACATTTTTCAGAATTTGCTGATGTTAAGGTAGTTGCTCCTGATAGAGATACAAGTGGGGCTAGTAATTCTTTGACTGTCTCTAATCCAATTAGAACAAAAGAACTTCGCAAGAACTTTATCAGTGTTGAAGGAACGCCTACAGATTCTGTACATTTAGCAATTAATGGTTTGTTAGATTGGAGGCCTGATTATGTTATCTCGGGTATTAACCATGGGGCTAATCTTGGTGAAGATACTTTATATTCTGGGACTGTAGCTGCGGCGATAGAAGGGATGTTACTTGGAATTCCTTCAATGGCTGTGTCACTAGCTAGTAAAGATCAAAAATTTTTAGAAACAGCGGTCATAGTGACTAGAAAAATAGTTGAGAGTCTTAACTCAAGTGAGATAGAAATAAAATCAGTATTAAATATTAACGTTCCTAATATATCTTATGATGATTTAAATGGAACAAAAATTACTAGGCTAGGTAGTAGACATAATGCAGAAAAGTGTATAAGAGATACTGATCCAAGGGGAAGAGCTCTTTTGTGGATTGCTCCTCCTGGAGCGGAGCAAGAAGCGGGGCCAGGCACTGATTTTCATGCTATTGCTAATAATATGGTTTCCATTACTCCGATAAAGACTAATATGACGGATTATATTAACTTCGACTATACTAATGAATTGCTAAGTGATGTTATGAGTATAAAAAATTGATATGAAGATATTCTCTAAAATATATAGTAAAGCTATGCATATATCAGAGTCTAAGTTTGCTACTTATATTTTAGGTTTTGTTTCTTTCATTGAATCGATATTTTTTCCTTTGCCTCCAGATATTTTATTAATATCAATGGTCCTTGCTAATAAAAGAAAAAGTTTTAGATATTTTACTATAACATTGGTATTTTCTATATTAGGAGGAATTACTGGATATTTTATTGGTATGTTTTTTATAGAGTTTGTTTATAAATATATTGTTATGTATGGATATGAAAGTGCATATAGCCAGGTTCAAAATTGGTTTTCTGAATGGGGTTTTTGGATTGTATTTATAGCAGGGTTTACTCCTATTCCTTACAAGATATTTACGATTGGTGCCGGTTCTTTCCAGATGCAGCTACTTCCATTTGTAGTAGCTTCTACTATAAGTCGTGGATTAAGGTTTGGATTGGTAAGTTTTTTAGTTAGTAAATTTGAAGCACGTTTTACAAAAATAGCTGTTAAATATATAGATCTGGTTGGGTGGCTAATAGTGGTGTTGTTAATCTTATATTTTTATTTTATAAAATAGTTATGCTTTCTGTGGGTAAAAAGAAAAATTTTTTCTGGATCAAGCTAATTTTATTTTTAACTATTTTAGGGGGGTGTGTTCAAGATCCTAATTTGGTTGTTGTAGATATTGCCTGGTACCAAAAAAAAGGATCAAATTTTCACATAGTTCAACGAGGAGAATCTTTGTATGCTGTGGCCTTTAGGTATGATCTTGATTATCGTGATCTTGCAAAAGCTAATTCTTTGACTAAGCCTTATAGTATTACTAAAGGACAACATTTGAACTTAGATGTTAAAAAGGTTCAAGCTAAAGAAATAACGCCTATCAAGGTATCTCAAGTTAAAGCTGTACAAAAAAAATTCATTAACAAGAAAAAGACTAGAAAAGCTAAAGTTAAACTATCTAAAGTAAGTAATTGGGTTTGGCCTACAAAAGGCAAAGTGATCCAGAAATTCTCATTATCTCATCGCAGGAAAGGAATCAATATTGCTGGCAAGTTACATCAACCAGTTTTATCTGCTGCTAATGGTATGGTTGTGTATAGTGGTAGTAGTTTGAGAGGTTATGGTAATTTGTTAATTATCAAACATACTAAAAATTTATTTTCTGCCTATGCCCATAATGCAAAATTACTGGCTAAAGAGAATGATATGGTTAAAGTTGGTCAGAAGATAGCGTATTTAGGAAGTGATGAAGCTAAGCAACCAATGCTACATTTTGAGATCAGGTTTAGGGGTAAGCCAGTTGATCCGCTTAAATATTTACCAAATATCAATTAATTACTGATAGTACGATAAATTTAGACTATTATTTTGAATAGAAAAGGAGGTTCTATGTTAGAAAAATGGAATGAAGAAAGCAATAATAACCAGTCTGTTACAAATGACACTGATAATACCAATGACGATCCCAGTTCGGAAGAGTCTGGCGAAGAAGTAGAAGAGAATTTCACTAAAAATATAAAAAATGTACGAAGAACAGGTTCTGTTGATGCTACTCAACTTTACTTAAGTGAAATTGGGTTTTCTCCTCTATTAACTTCAAAAGAAGAAGTACATTATGCTAGGTTGGCTTTAAAAGGCGATGCTGATGCTAGAAAACATATGATTGAATGTAATTTGAGATTAGTGGTAAAAATAGCTAGAAGATATTTAAATAGAGGTCTTGCATTATTAGATTTAATTGAAGAAGGGAATCTTGGTCTGATGAGAGCTGTAGAAAAATTTGATCCAGAATTAGGGTTTAGATTTTCAACTTATGCAACTTGGTGGATTCGCCAAACTATCGAGCGTGCAATAATGAATCAGACTAGAACAATACGCTTACCTATCCATGTTGTAAAAGAATTGAATGTCTATCTACGAGCTACACGCAAATTGACTCAAGAGTTGGATCATGAACCAACTCCTGAAGAAATCGCTGATCTTGTTGATAAGCCTATTGACGATGTTAAAAGGATGCTTGGATTAAATGAAAAAATCAGTTCTGTGGATTCTCCAATAGGTTATGATAATAATAAATCTTTATTGGAAACCTTAGCAGATGAAAATAGTTCTGATCCGGTTGAATTGTTAACAGATGAAAACTTAAAAATGCATATTGAGAAATGGCTAGATGAATTAAGTTATAATCAGCGTGATGTTATTGCTCGAAGATTTGGTTTATTAGGATATGAAAAGACTACCTTAGAGGAAGTAGGGTTTGAAATAGGTCTAACCCGTGAGCGGGTGCGTCAGATCCAGGTTGAGGGATTAAAAGCTCTTAGAAAGATTTTCGAACGTTATGGTTTATCTGAGGAGTCTATATTCAAATAGTTTAATTTTTATGCGATATAAACTTGTTCGATTGGCAAATTTACGAGCTATATTTTACTAGTATTTGATATTCTATCTTTAATAGTATTTGAACTTATTAGCTCTCCGGGGTAAAATTTAGGAAGTTCAATCGTTTTATCAAAGAGGGTGTTATTTATGGTATCTAATTCACAAGGAACAGAAAATATACAATTTCAAACTGAGGTTAGCCAGTTATTACATTTGGTTATTCATTCCCTATACAGCAATAAAGAAATTTTCTTGCGCGAATTAATATCAAACGCATCTGATGCTAACGATAAACTTCGGTTTACAGCACTTAATAATAATAGTTTGTATGGTAATGATTCAGAGCTAAGGATTAATGTAGATATTGATCAGGAGAAGAAGACCATAACTATATCTGATAATGGCATAGGAATGTCTAGAGAAGATATTGTAGACAATCTTGGTACTATAGCTAAATCTGGAACTAAAGAGTTTCTAGCAAAATTAACTGGAGATGCTGCTAAGGATTCTAACTTAATAGGACAATTCGGTGTTGGGTTTTATTCTGCATTTATTGTTGCAGACAAGGTAACAGTCTGTACTAGAAAAGCTGGCCTTAATGCTAATGAAGCCATTGAATGGGAATCTTCTGGTGAAAGTAATTATACAATCAAAAATATTACTAAAGATAGTCGAGGTACTGATGTTATATTACACATCAAAAAAGATGAACAGGAATTTTTAAGTGATTATAAAGTAAGATCTGTAATAACCAAATATTCGGATCATATTGCATGGCCTGTTAATATGCAGAAATTAATTAGTAGTGATGATAAGCAAGAGAAAGCTAGTGAGAAAGCTAGTGAGAAAGAATATGAAGTGGTTAATAAAGCTAAAGCTATGTGGGCTTTAGCTAAGAAGGATATTACTGAACAAGATTATATACAGTTTTACAAACATATTGCTCATGATATAAGTGATCCAGCTATTTGGTCTCATAATAGGGTTGAAGGAAAAACAGAATATACTACACTATTGTATTTACCCCAAAATGCTCCTTTTGATATTGGTAATAGGGAACAAAAGCATGGATTACATCTATATGTAAAAAGAGTGTTTATAATGGATAATGCAGATCAATTCCTACCAAATTACTTGCGGTTTGTAAAAGGTTTAATTGACTCTAATGATCTTCCTTTAAATATTTCAAGAGAAATTCTTCAAAGTAATGCTATTGTTAATACTATAAAAAATGCTTTAACAAAAAAAGTTTTATCACTAATTGATAAATTGTCTGAAGATCAAGATAAATATGCTTCATTTTGGAATGAATTTGGTTCTATTCTAAGAGAAGGGATAGTAGAAGATTTTTCTAATAAAGAAAGTATTGCAAAATTATTGAGATTTAAAACTACTAGTTCTAAGTCTGAAGATGAATTATTCTCTTTTGCTGATTATCTAGCGAGAGTTAAAAATAAACAAGAAAATATATATTATTTGACTGCAAGCTCATATGGTACTGCTAAAAGTAGTCCTCATTTAGAATTATTTAATTCTAAGGGAATAGAGGTGATTTTATTTACTGATAGAATCGATGAATGGGTTGTTAATCACTTAGATAGTTTTGAAGGCAAAAAATTACAGTCAATTACTCATGGAGAATTACAAGATGATTTGCTTGGTAAAGAACAAGATGATTTAAAAGAATCTAAAGAAGAGTTAAAACCCAATATAGAGAAAATCTATAAAGTATTAGGAAATAAAGTTAAATCAGTTAGAGAAAGTAAGAGACTTACAACCTCACCTGCCTGTCTTGTAGCAGATGAGGGAGAAATGAGTCGAGAAATGATTAAGATCTTAGAAGCTACTGGACAACCGGCACCAAAGGCTTTACCTACACTGGAAATTAATTGTAAACATCCTTTAATTAAGAAGATTATTGCAGAAGATAAAGAAGAACAATTAAATGATTGGATAAATTTAGTATTTGAACAAGCAATCTTGGCTGAAGGAGGATTGCTAGAAGAACCTGGTAAATTTGTTAGTAGACTAAATAAATTGTTGTTACAATTAAGTGCATAGTAATTATGACGGATTATTATTCCAATTTTATTGGTATTGTTGGTGTGTCTTTAGTACTGTTAGCTTATTTCCTGCTCCAGACTAATACTATCTCTAATAAAGAAATTGGATTTTCATTACTTAACTTATTAGGAGCAATATTGATATTATATTCTTTATTATATCATTGGAATTTAGCATCAGTGATAATAGAGATAGCTTGGATCATAATAAGTATTCAAGGATTAATAACTTATTATATTAATTCTCGCTCAAAAACTACTTCCACTTAATATTACATCCAATGCTGTTATATTGAGGTTCTGGCACTTTTTGATTACCTAGAATACAATTTAGAGCATTTTTTAAATCTATACCACTTAATTTTTCATTGTTAATTCCCGGGGAAGAGGCGTCAAATCTGCCGTGATATCTGAGCAACAATTCATGATCATAAACATATATGTCAGGTGTACAAGAAGCTTTATAATCTTTGGCAACTTCCTGAGTTTCATCAAAAAGGTAAGGGAATGTTATACTGTGCTCTAGAGCAAATTCTTTCATCTTGTCAGGGGAATCTGCCGGGAAACTATCTACATCATTTGAGTTAATTGCTATACAATTTACACTTTTGGACTCAAATTCTTGTATTACTTCTATAAATTTATCTATGATATAAAGAACATAAGGACAGTGATTGCACATGAATATTATAACAGTGGTTTTACTGCTTGTGGTGCTATGTAGATTTATAGATTTGTTAGTTATTTGATCTTCTAAAGTAAAATCTGGAGCTTTAGAGCCAAGTATTAGTTGATTAGAATTGGTTTCGACCATTATTAACTCCTATTTCTATTAATAAGTGTGGTAGATGATTGATCTACTGGTAAAACTAATATTTCGCTTATATTAACATGAGCTGGTCTTGTAATAGCAAATAATATTGTTTCAGCAATATCATTAGCAGTAAGAGGCTGCATATCTTGATAAATAGCTTGTGCCTGTTTATTATTTTTATTAAATCTAACTAGACTAAATTCTGTTTCTACCATCCCAGGATCAATAGAAGACACTTTTATGTTAGTACCTGTTAGATCTAGTTTTAGTCCTTTTGAAATAGCTTTCTCAGCGTGTTTGCTGGCACAATATACTGCTCCTCCAGGATAAACCTCATGACTAGCAATTGATCCAATATTTACAATATGTCCAGTATTGTTTTCCACCATCGTGGGTAAAACCTTGTTGGTAATGGCAAGCAACCCTACTATGTTAGTATTTATCATAACCCGCCAATCTTTAATACTGCCGTCTTGTATTTTGTCTTTACCAATAGCTAGGCCTGCATTATTAATAAGGATATCTATATTTTGCCATGCTTCTGCGAGTGTAGTAAAAGCTTCGTCAATATTTTTTTGTTCTGTTATGTCTACTTTTAGCGGTAATATCTCAACTTTATATTTTGATGATAATTTTTCTGCAAGTTCATCAAGAATATATTTTCTTCTGGCAAGTAAAATTAATTTAGCACCATGTTTAGCAAATAAATTTGCACAGGCTAGGCCTATACCGCTACTTGCTCCTGTGATCAGGATGGTTTTGTTCTTAAGAGTCATACCTTACTCGTGGATATATACTAGTGATTATGCTATATTCGGTTGAGAATAACAAATCTTTATGAGGTTGCATGCCTTATTATCCAATGTGAAATTCTTTAAATTTTAATTATGCATAATGTATTACCGCCAGAATCAAAATTTGCTTTAGAAAATAGTTGTAATAGAATTGTTGGTAAAACAATTGGAGAAATTGCGAAAACTTACGGTGTTGTGGTACCAAAAAATTTAAAGCACTTTAAAGGATGGATAGGCCAGTTATTCGAATATGCTCTTGGTGCCAATTCAGGCTCTAAGCCAGTACCTGATTTTGAACATTTGGGTATAGAATTAAAAACGATTCCTATTTCTGACAAATTAAAACCATTAGAGTCTACATATGTATGTAATATAAATTTACATAACCTAGTACAACAGACTTGGGAAAATTCTCTTGTTAAAAAAAAGATATCGCATGTGCTTTGGGTGCCGATTATATCAATCTCGGATAATATAGCAAATCGAATTGTTGCAGCCCCAATATTTTGGCGTCCTTCTGTAGAAGAATTATCTGTTATAAAGGGAGATTGGCACGAACTAATAGAATATCTAGCACTAGGACAAGTTGAAGATATACATGGTAAGTTAGGAATTTTTTTGCAGGTAAGACCAAAAGCAGCAAATAGTAAATCTCGTAGTAAAGCAGTAAACCAAATTGGTCAATTATATAAAACTTTGCCTCGTGGTTTCTATTTGCGAGCTAGTTTTACTGAACAAATTATAAAAAATAATTATTTATGATGTTTTTAAAAACGGTTTGGTTGCTTATTCTTGCTATTTTTAGATGAATTAACTAGTAGCTTAGGGGAATAGGATCTAAATTATTCCCAGAAGAATATTTCACCATTTTTTGCTGTAAAAGCAATCACTATTTGTGAATTAGAAAAAATCACGTTTAAGTATATTAATGTTGCAAAAATGTCAGCCATGGATGGCGCCGAAAAGTGTGCTTAATAAGAAACATTTGTAATAACATTGATTTTATCTTACTGAAATAAAAAGAAATGTTCATGATGGTATAGGAAATTTTGCTAGTAAAATAACTAAAAATCACACAGGTGATGCATTAATGAAAGAAGTTAATATTACAAGCTTTGCATATTTACAGCAGTATGTATTTTTGTCACCAGCATCACAATCTAAAGTAGAAATTTCCAGCGATAATTTTGGAAATTATAGAACTATATATATGGCTGCTCCATAAAAGATAATTTATATATTGTCGACAATGTAATTGTATGTCATAATTTTTAAAAAATTTGGATTTGCTATCGTTATATGAAGATGAGGCTTTCAAGGACTAAAGGAGTGATAAGCAGTGAATTTATTTGCAGAAGATTTTATTCAGGGATATACGAAGTATGAAAAGATTTTTGATAAATGGTGTGAAAAAGCGTCTTTCCTAGGTGATATTCAACAATGTGCTATTTGTGAGCTTGATAGTTCTGGTCATGCTTTTATAGCATCTAATAGACCAGATATTGGTGAACAGGGCTTAACTAAAAAATGGTATTTGTATGAGCCTGAGTGGTCTTTTTTTAAAAATCCTAGAGAAGGATTTAATACTTATACTACTCAATTTGGAAATGAAAACTCGGAAATTTATGCAAAAGAGCACAGATATTCATGGTTCTATTATACAGAAGTGCTCGATGATAAGACACAAAGGAATTATGGTTTTGTTTCTAATTCACCAAATATTTATGATAAATTAATTCAAAATATTAATGTTGTCAAAAAATTCATAAAATTTTTTAAAGAAGAAAACAAGGATATAATTGAATATTGTCAAGAGCATAAATTTAATTTAGCAGCAGAAAGTACCAATTTTTTTAGAAGTAGCTATGAGATTGATAAAACCCAAAGAGAAAAAATAAACGACTTATTACAAAGCATGGGTATTTTGGATAGTAATCAAAATATCACTGAGCGTGAATGGCAATGTATTGATATGTTGAAATTTGGTAAATCAGCGAATCAAACAGGTAAGATATTAGGAATTTCTAGAAGAACGGTTGAAACACACTTCGACCATATAAAGAAAAAATTAAAACTAGACTCTAAGTCTTCAATATTAGAAACAATTAGCTGATTATTAATATATATGTTTACACCAGAGTTAATAGCTATATCGGGATTAATATTATCGAGCACAATATTTTATTTGTATGCCCGCGGGGTTAACAAAGAAAAATTAACTCTAGATGGTTTTATGTTGTATGACAGGGGACTTAGTAAATCCCAGTTTGGTAATACTTTGGCAGCAAGTTGTTTTTCTTTGGCAATGTCTGTGACATTTTATTTTTTTAGTCATCCATTATATGGTCTGTTCATGCTGGTATCTCCCATTTCTTATATTTCGGGTCAGTATTTTTTTGTTTGGTTAGTAAAGCAATCTAGAGTGGATTTTAGTCAATGTCGTACTATATCGGACTTATGTTATAAACTATATCCAAGTAAGAGTGTTGCAAGATTGATAACAATAATGACGTTAAGTACGTTCATAATGGTAGTGTTCGTAGAACTTTATATTGGCACAATAGTATTAACTGTTTTTTTACCGGATGAAATTATTTATAAGACGTTATCTTTTTTAGGGTTGGGGCTACTGGTTTTAATGTATGTTAGGCTAGGAGGCTATAAAGCATTAGTCAGAACAGATAAGTGGCAATTAACTTTGATGTTGATGTCTGTTATTTTAATATTCACATATAGTGTGTTTGCTCCTGCAGTTAATGGAGCTGATGTTGGTAACATTCTATTAAATACTTTGCATTATAAGGAGGACAATTGGCCTTTACTGGGTTTTGTCGTGTGGCTGTGTACAATGAATTTTCTAATGCCTTTTACTCAAATATCCTATTGGCAAAGAATAGCAGCTTCTAAAAGTGCTGATATTTCTTTAAAAGGATTGATATATTCTTCTTGGAAATTGTTTATATTATTTCTTTGTCCGATGTTAGGATTTATTTTACTAACGGCGAAAGGGTATACTTTTGAGGCATTTCCAGAATTTTTACAAACGATAAAGAATACTAATTGGATCTCAGGATATATTGTATTTCCACTTCTTGTAGTTGGTTTTTGTTCGATGACATTCTCTTCTGCAGATACAGCAGTAATAGCTATTACATATACACTATCTGATAAAAATACATTTTTGAGACATTTTTCAAATATGGATGAGAATAAACTCAGAAGGACATTAGTAATATTAATTTCATTGATATTACTTATTTTAGTTGTTATATATTGGTTGCAGTATACGGGATTGCAGGGGTGGTTAATGCCCCTTATATATACTGCATGTGGACAATTAACAGTTTTAGTTCCTTTACCTCTGTTTATACTCATCCAATTGGCAAGAGGTCAGGAAATTAAATCTATTAATGTTACAAAGAAGAATACCTTTCTATTATTCAACAGTATTATTTTAGCTTGGGTTATCTTAATAATTAATACATACTTATCTAAAACAACAGGTTCTCAATTATGGATGCAGATTTCAGTGCCTGTTGGTGCATTAATAATCAGCTGTGTTACTTGGAAAATATATAAGCCATCAGTTCTTGCTCGAAAGGTTATAAGGATCTAATAAATTTTTTTACTTGAATATTTTAACCAGTGAGACTTAACCCAATAGTTTTATATACTCTAGTAATAGTATCGTGTGCTATTGCTTGTGCCTTATCTTTTCCAGTATCTATTATCTTACTTAGATAGGTTTGATCTTCCCTTATTTGATGGTATTTATCTTGAATGGGTTTGAGCAGCTCTATTATAGATTCAGCAGTCTTTTCTTTGAGTACTCCATAACCTTTCCCATAAAAATTGTCTTCAATTTCTTCAATTGGAGTATCTGTCGCAAGGTGAAGAAGTTTGATCAGGTTTGATATACCTGGCTTATGTTCTTCATCAAACTTGATGTTTGCTTCACTGTCAGTCACAGCTCTCTTAAATTTTTTCATTATTAAATCAGTATTATCTAACAGACCTATATAGCTGTTAGTATTATTATCAGACTTAGACATTTTTGCTAATGGATTTTGGAGGCTCATAATTTTAGCTCCTACTGTAGGAATAATAGGTTGTGGCATAGTAAATACTTCTTCGTAGTTTTTGTTAAATCTATTGGCAATATCTCTGCACAATTCAATATGTTGTTTTTGATCGGCTCCTACAGGAATAAAGCTAGTATTATAAAGTAGAATATCAGCTGCTTGTAAGCATGGGTATGCTAATAAACCTAGGTTAATATTATCTTTATTCTTTGCTGATTTATCTTTAAATTGAGTCATCCTATTTAATTCGCCCATGAATGTTTGGCAATTAAGTATCCATGCCAGAACACAATGTTCATAAACCGTAGATTGAACAAAAATTATATTTTGCTCTGGTTCAAGCCCACAGGCGATTAACAGAGCTACTGAGTCTAGAATATTACTTTTTAGTTGTTGTGGATCTTGTATAGCAGTTATAGCATGTAGATCAACTACTGAGAATATACAATTATATTGATTCTGTAAATTAACCCATTGCCTGAATGCTCCCATATAGTTTCCTATAGTTAAGAGTCCAGAAGGTTGGATCCCACTGAATAGTGTTTTTTTATTTGTCATATTGTTGCTTTATGTAAAGGTTTAATTGTTCTATAGATACTAAAGAATAAATAGCTAAATATGTATATGAAAGAATAGATAAAACAAAATGAACTTCTATATGGATAGAATACTAAAAGATGTAGACTTGTAGAAGCAAAAGCAAAGGTTGTCAGGTAAATAAAATATTTTAATGTCTTTGAATTGGTAACATGATCCATTCTAGATATGTACAAATATTTAATGGGAACAAAAACTAGAAAAATTAACAATAAAAATATGCTAAGATTAAATAATTTACTACCATTGACTACCAGCATATAAAATATAGTAAAATTCCAAAAGCATGGAAATCCTCTAAAAAAATTATCTTTAGTTTTTGCATTTGTATGAGCAAATTGATAGCTAGATGCAATTATAATCATGGAAATTACTGGTATGGACCAGGGGTCTTCCACAAATTTTTTTAAATAAATAAAAAAGCATGGAACGATAACATACGCGACAAAATCTATTAAATTATCTAATAATGCCCCATCTATTTGTGGTATGTTGCGTTTTACTTGGTATTTTCTAGCAAGTGTACCGTCTATAGAGTCAATTAGTAAGCATCCTGTTAAGGCCCAAATAGCTTTTATCCACTGGTATTTGTGTATAAAAATTAAACTAAAAATGCAAAATATAGCTCCACTTGCAGTTAGTATGTGTACAAGCCATCCAGATAGATAAAGCTGTTTTTTGCTTGACATAAAAATTCCTATTTGAAAATACCTAATAGTAATATTTCTGTGAAAATTTGTATAGTAACTTTAAATAGAATTAAGATTTTACCTTGATAAGCTAGTTTATTTTCAATAATGCATAGAAGAGTTAACCTATTAAATATATACTCTATAATAACGGTAAGTTCGTAATTATATACTTGGAAATTTATAGGGTAGCAGACTATGTTAAAAACGCTCCTTAATCTAGTGACTCCAATTTTTAGTTTTGTATCGGTATCTATGGGTAGTGCGTTGTTAACTACGCTGATTCCTTTAAGATTGGAATTGGAAGGTCAATCTGAGATTTCTATAGGTTTTATCTCATCAGCTTTTTATGCTGGAGTAACATTAGGTGCGTTTAAGATAGAACCAATAGTTTCTAGGATAGGGCATATTCGTGCTTATTCAGCATTTACGGCACTTTTGGTAGCAGTAACCTTGATCCAGGGTATGCATTTTGCTCCGATATTGTGGTTTTTTATAAGATTTGTTACTGGATATAGTATGGCCGGGATTTTTATTATTATTGAAAGCTGGTTTTTAGCTTCAGGACCGATTAATTATCGAGGAAGACTATTAGCATTGTATATGATGACTATGTATGCTGCTCAAGGAGGAGGACAATTTATGTTGTATATAGGAGATATAAGATCTTTAGAACTTTTCTGTTTAATTGCGATTTTATTTTCGATATCGATTGTGCCTTTAACTTTGACTAGAATGAAATCACCACATGTTCATGAGCCATCAGCTCTGCGGTTGAGAGTTTTATATAAAATATCTCCATCTGGAATGTTAGGTGCTTTCTCCTCAGGTATTATATTAGGTAGCTTATATAGTTTACTACCTATTTATATATTATTAGCTGGATATCAAGTCGATGTGATTGCAATGACTATGGGACTACTAATCTTTGGTGGTATGTTATTGCAATATCCTATAGGAAAATTATCTGATTTATTTGATAGAAGAAAAATGTTAATAAGTCTATGTATAGCAATAAGCATAAGTAGTTTATTTATGTTAATTTTTTCATATTTTTCCACTAAGATGTTTTTTATCTTCTGTGTATTCTTTGGAGGAATAGTATTTATATTGTATCCACTTAGTATAAGCCATACATGTGATTATGTTAAGCATGAAGACATTGTTGCTGCAACTCAAGGATTACTGTTGTCTTATGGACTAGGAGCGACAGTTGGCCCTATATTATCAGCAATATTCATGCATATAAATTATACTGGGCTTTTTATTTTTATCTCTATTCTAAGTTCTCTTTTAGGAATATTTATTTACAAGAGGAAAGGATTAAATGTTGATGTGCCTTTAAGTGAGCAACATAGCTTTGCAATCAGTAGTAATACAACTCCTGTTGCTAGTAACATGGATCCAAGAGCTAATGAGATTGAAGATAAATCAGAATAAATGTTTTTTTAGTAATTTGACTGCGTTTGGGTTACCAATCTTATTTCTTGTTCTAGCTGGGTGTCTAGGGATAGAGCGTGTCACATGTAAAGAAATGGAAGTTGCTAAATGGCATTTTGATCACGAGGAGTATGGGGAAGCTTTGCCAACAATACAAAAATTTGCAGATCATGATGATCCTGATGCTCAATATATGCTTGGCTATATGTATTTTTATGGGCATGGAATTGAGGTTAATAGAATAAAAGCCAAGTATTATTTTGATGAATCTGGTAAGAAAGGATATCCTCCAGCATTAATGGCTAAGCATGTTATTGCTGAGAAACAAGCTGAAAGAAATATAAGCATTCTAAGACCAATAAATTTAACAGAAGATAACCAGGTTAACATGAAACCACAATTTTCTGTTGTAAAGAATTCATTTAGTAAAATTAATGATATATCTAATAAAAAAACAAAAAGCAAAAAAAATATTCAGTTGGATGACAAAAAAATTCTTTTAGTCAGTAGTCGCATATTTACTATTCAAATGTTAGCATTAGCTAATCTAGATGAACTTAAGAAAGTTATTAGTAAGTATGAATTATATGATGGTTATTATTTGTATCAGACTATTAGAAATGATAAACCTTGGTATGTTCTTATTAATGGTAGTTATAAAAAAGTTAGCTCTGCAAGAAAATCTATTGAACAATTACCTAAAGTTATGAAAAAATGGAAGCCATTTGTTAATAAGTTTTCTGAAGTACACCGGCAGGTTAGCTTAGCTACTAGCTGACATTAAGGATAGAGTAATAAATATATGCTATTTGGAATAATTTTGCTAATTACCTAGATGATTTTATTGTAGTAATATAGTAGAATCGTTAGTTATTACTTTTAGGTATTAATATGAAAAAGCTCATAATAGTTCTTGTTTTTATTCTAGTTGGAATACTTTTGTATTTTAAGGATACGTTTATCAACAAATTTACAATAAATTCAAAAAAGACAGTTATTTCTGTTAATAATAATATTACAAAAAGTAAAAGTGATAAGCGCAATTATAGAATGATAATATTAAGAAATGGATTAAAAGCTTTATTAATATCTGATCCAGATACAGATGAAGCAGCTGCTTCAATGAGGGTTTTTGCTGGTAGTTTTGATGAACCAGACGATGCTATAGGGATAGCTCATTTCACTGAGCATATGTTATTTTTAGGAAATAAGAAGTATCCTGGCTCAGACTATTACTCTAACTATATTAATAGTCATAGAGGTATGACTAATGCCTTCACATCTAAAGATGCTACAGTGTATTATTTTAATATAGTTGATAAGCATTTAGCTGGAGGGCTAGATATTTTTGCCCAGTTCTTTATTTCTCCTTTGTTTACGGCGGATTTAGTCGATAAAGAAAAAAATGCTGTTGACTCTGAATATAAGATGCATATTAAAAATGATTTCTGGCGAGGATATCATGTAGATAAGGTCACTGCTAATCCTAGTCACCCATACCATAACTTTACTATAGGGAATCTAGAAACTTTATCAAGCGATAGTAATGCAACACTTAGAAAAAAAGTTATAAATTTTTATAATAAGTATTATTATAGTGACAATATGGCACTAACTATTTATGGATCTGAAGATTTGGATGCCCTACAAAAAATAGTTATTGATAAATTTTCTGATATTAGGCAAGAAAAAACAGTTAATAGAAAATTTGATGATATCCCTGTATATAATAAAGAAAATTTAGGTAAGCTAATAACTTTCAAAACAGAGGGAGATCGGTATGTGTTGGAAATGAATTTTCCTATTGCTAATCAGATTAAAGAATATCATGAAAAACCTGCGGATTTTATTGCATCAATGCTAAATAGAAAAGATATTGGCACATTACATAAATATCTGATAGATAAAAATATGATAAATTATATGAGTTCTTATCACCAAAGAATAACAGAAAAAATGTCACTGTTTTCGGTAGAATTTGATTTAACAGCAAAAGGTCTTAATCAATATGATGAAATAGTTGGATTAACATTCTCATATCTAAAACTAATTTCTTCGAATGGGATAGATAAATGGAGGTTTGATGAAATTAAACATATTCTACAAACAGAATTTAATTATGCGGAAAACAGTGTTCCAACTAATAATGTTATTAAACTATTAGAAAATATTAACTATATGCCAGTTGAAGATATTATCACTAGCAGAAAATTATTGTTAGATTTTAATTCAGACAATATCAGCAGTGTTTTGAATAAATTAAATCCTATGAATATGCGCATAATTTTAGGATATAAAAGTGCTGAGACTAATCAGGTTGAGCCTTATTTTAAAGTTCCTTATAAAGTTGAAGATATTTCTGATAACATGGTTAACAAATGGTTTGATGTCGCAATTAATGATTATTTTAAACTTAGGCAGGAAAATAAATATGTTGCTAGAAATATTTCTCCAATATTTAAATTCAGTCAGAAGAATAATGCTCCAAAATTAGTTTTAGAAGATCCATCTAGAAAAATTTGGTATATGCCAGATTTATTGTTTAATAAGCCACAAATTAATATTAGTACAATGCTGAATACAAAGTTATTTAGTAACAACATTGAGAACTCTTTGTTATCAAAGATATATGTTGAACTACTAAGTGAATATGTCTCGTCAAAATATGCAAGTGCAATAGATGCTCTTAATTTGATAGATATTTCAAGAAACAAAAGAGGACTAATAATTAGTCTAAGAGGATATTCTTTAAGTTTATTAGCTAAATTAATATCTGAAATAAATACAGATATTATGAAATTTATACCATCTAGTCGAAGGTTTGCAGAGATTAAAGAGGAAATGATTAGAAGTTATAATAATGATAAATTATCTTCTCCAGCTTTCTTTAGCTACTATCAATCTAAGCTTATTCTTGAGAAAAATGCATGGTCTGCTATGGAAGAATCAAAAGCAATTCAACAGGTCACTTTTACTAAAATGATTAGATTCATTAAGACCGCTTTTAATGATTTATTTTTAGAATCTTTTGTGTATGGTGGGGTAAACGATGGAGAATTATCAAATGATTTTGCTGATACTTTATCAAAACAATTAAATTTAACATCAACAAATGATACAGTATATTCTGAACAAGTGATAGATGTTCCAGCAGGGGCTTATCACCAAATTTTGGAGACTAATAATCCTAATCACTCTGTTTTAAATATTTATCTTGATGATGATAGAAATCATGCGGCAACTGCAGAATTGCTTGTTTTGAGCGGGGTATTAGGAACAAAATTCTATGAAGAATTACGTACTCAAAAACAGTTAGGCTATGTGGTACATTTCTCCCATTACAACATTAGTAATGTTATAGGGTTATGGAATGTGCTAGAATCTCCGGGATCTAATGAACAAGAAATTAATAAAGAAATTAATATATTTACTAATTCTTCGGCTATAAAAATTTTAAACAACTTACCTAATGATGAACTATCTACTCATAAGTCTAGTCTTATATCTAAATTATTAAAGAAACCGAACAATAGGCAAGAAGTATTTAAAGAAAAATTAGAAGAAATAATAATTAAGAGATATGATTTTAATAGACGTATAGTAGTTGCAAAGAAGGTTAGTAATATAACTAAAGAAGCTCTGTTAAACCGTTATAAGTCATTAGTTATAAATCCAGATAAAAGAAAATATATATCTATTCACACTAATAAATCTCCTGGAAATTCCCTTAATAAAATGAAAAAATTGGATGATGTTTTATCTTCTAAAGTTTAAATAATTTCTAAGTCTTTTAAAAACATAAATCTTTTGAATAAATCTTTTTTATAATTAATTTTTAATTTTGACTTAATATTATTCATATGAGTTTCTACTGTTCTTCTGGAAATAGATAATATTTTAGCTGTATCTTGTGCAGCATTGCCATTAAGATATAATTTTATACATTGAATTTCTCGGTTAGTTAATTTTATATTTAAAAGATCACTGTCAAGTAAATTTATTTCTTTTAAAAAAAGGTATTTTTGTAAATGTTGATTATATTCTTGTATGATCATACCCCTCTGAGAATAATATTTTTCTCCTTTTAACTCTACTAAATCTATTTTTCTAGAGAGAAAATATTCTTGGCGTATTGGCTTAATTTCTTCATCAAAATAATTAATAAAGTGCTTTATCAAGGAAATATTACTATATAATTTAGGATGTATTTTTTCATTTTTACTATCTGAGCTAAAAATGTATACTTTATATCCCATTTGATTTTTATCAATCCATGTTAATCCTTTCTCAATACCAAAAAAAGCAGCATCGGCAAATAAGCTATTATTATAACCTTCATCATCATAGTGTGACTCCCAATTTGTAGACCACATAATATGACCAGTTCCTATATTATTGGGGGATACCATTTGAGGATCGTGCATATAATATTTGTTATATATACAATGCTCTAACCATGAGTAGTTATTAGTTAAATTAATTAAGTTATTATCATTTGTTACTTCTATATAAACTATACAGTTTATGCCAAAAAAACTTTTTACGGGATCAATAATCTTATTAATTTTCTCATAGTATTTTTTAGCTCCTGAAAGTATATCTTCATGTAGTGACACTTATATTTCCTTATAGCATATTTAAGAATTTTTCTATTTCATTATAAGAAGCCACATTTTTCAGTATAGATTCTTGTATATTGTTAATATCATTTTTTAACTCTTTTAAATCCATATAAAATTCTTGATTATCTCTTAGTATATGTTCAATATTTTTTTTTAAAATTTCTATATAATGATTAATATACTTATTATTATTGTAATATAATCCGTGATTTTTTTCATGAACTTTATTTGAGCATAAGCAAAATGATTGATATCCAAAATCTTTTCTTTTGATAATCGTGATGCCGTCACTTATATTAGTGATTTGGCGTAAATTGGTTAGCCATGGAACATGATTATTCTTATCTATTTTGCTCGGCCAGGTGATGAAGTGATTTTTCTTGACTAAATTAGAAGAAATTAAGTGTGGATCACAGACGTATATTTTTTTATCAATATAAGTTCTTAGATGATCTAAATTATTATCTAGGATAAGGACACGATCATTGTATTTTATGTCATACACCCTAATATAATAAGCTTTAAAAAATTCATTAAAAGGCTGACTATATTTGAGCATATTTTGATGATACTTACTATTTATATTTAAAATACTTTGTAAAGTCATGGTACAATTCCTGTAAAAATTTTTGAATAACTACAATGTATATTTTTATACAAATAGTGATTTATAGTTGGTGTCTAATTCTAAGTAGGGTCTTTTTTGTTGTATACCTTATAAATAGTAACTACCACTATAAGTGAGGGTTTTAAAAAGGGAATGTGATTAAAATATATACGGTATCAGAATTATCTTACGAGCATTTAGGAGAAATAGAGAATGTTAGGCTAACTAACAGACAAATTGATGTTGTTGCATGTATTATCGGTAGGCAAAAACGTAAGGTAATATGTAAAATACTAGATATATCTTTAAGTACCTTTATTGAACACTTAAGAAAAATTAAGGAATCAATTCGATATTCTAATCGTAATAAACAAATAGAAATATTAGAGTTTCTGGAGACTTCAAAGCAATATCAATATTTAAAAAATCACTATATTAAACTATTGATCCAACATCTATTTGAAAAAACATTATATTCTATTGCTAGTCAGAAATTAAATTCTAAGAAATATGTAGTTAGTTATAACGATAAAATTGATAAGAATAATTTACTAAATAAAAAAATACGTAGACATCTAAAATTGGCTGGTGTTAATTTTGAAGTTGATGGAGATCTGAGCAAATATTCTAATAGTCAAACAATTAATATTATTCCTGTAGGGCTTCCGTTAAAGTTTACCAATGAAGAAAGTATATATATTAAACAGAGTTATAATGGAGATGATGGTCCAGTAAATATTTCATATTATAATAGCCTGTTTGAATTGTTTGGAATAATATTTGATAAATCCATAATAAAGATTCTCGATAGTAATTTTAATTATAAGAAACTAGCTTATGAAGATAATTTAATCAACAGTGATATTTATTTAATAAAAATAAATGAAAACGATAATAATTCACCTGAAACAAGAAAAATTCTAGGCTCTAATAGCCTAAGTAATAGTCTGTTTTCTATTAATATAATTGGAGTATTTAGAAAATATAAAATATATATTATGATTTTTTTTGCCGCATTATTTATATTTATTAATACAAATAAGGTGAATATTTTTTTTAATAAAAATTTTAAGTTATTCTACTCAGAGTTAATGGAGCATAAATTAATATATTATTTGCCTGTGAGGAACAAAAAATTTGTAGAAAGAAAAAATACTTTTAAGATAATAAAAGATAACTTAAATAAATATAATATGGGAATAGTAGTACAAGCTATTGTAGGAACTGGTGGAATAGGGAAGACACAACTTGCACTTGAGTATGCATATAGAGCTATAGAGCAAGATAAATACGATGCCATATTATGGATTGCTGCTGAAAATGATAGCAGTATTAATAATTCATATTCCAATTTTTCTAGTAAAATGAAAATTAATGTTAATAAACTATCTCCAAAAGAGATCAGAGAGACTGTATATATGGAGTTATTAGATAAATATAAAGTAAAAAAAGTATTATTTATTTTAGATAACGTTCCATCAAGAAAAAATATAGAGCAATATTTAAAGGAGTTACATAATATATGGCCTATTAATTTATCCCCCCACATACTAATTACTTCTAGAAGTCAACATTGGATAGAGGATACCTTAATTCTAGATATATTATCTACAGATGAGGCAATTTTATTTGTGAAAAAAAACTTGCCTAATTCTCAACATGGTTTAGTAATAAATCTAATAAAGGCCCTACATAGTTTTCCTTTAGCATTAATTCAGGCAATAGGATATATAAAACAGCATACAAATATCGCTCATTATTTGACATTGTATTCAAATAAAAAGAAAGAGTATTTAGATATACTACCAGAAGGTTATAATCAATATGAGAAAACTGTATGGAAAACGGTATTAGTCACTTTGGATAAATTAAGCGATACAGCTAAAGAAATATTATATCTATCATCTTATTTATCTCCAGATGATATTTCTTTAGATTTGTTTGAACATTTATCTATAGAGCAGCGTTCTAAAGCTATTCAAGAATTACGTAATCATTCGTTAATAATTTTGACTAGTAATAGAGAGTCCTTCAAAATCCATAGAATTTTACAAGAAATTATTAGACTTAGGATTCAAGATAAACCAATATGGAAAGATAAAGTGATTCAAATGGCTTATCAAGTTATCAAAAAATTTGATAATAAAAATTTTAAAAATATCTTTAAAAATTGGTTATATCATATTACTATTCTAAGGCAGTATATGGATAAAGATTTAAAAACTATCAAATTACTAAATAACTATGGAGATATTGCGGCTGATTTAGATATACAAAATTTATCTGATGAATTTCATGGATGCGCTATGGATATTAAAACATCTCTCTTAAAAGGAACTTAATAATTTTACGTTAACTAAAAACAAATAGGGATACTTTTATTATAATTAGAAGATAATTAATGAATATTTAAAATATCCCCAAATTTATATTATCCAAAATTTGGGGATATTGATAATGTATTAATATTTTATTAGGATATTGTTAATATTATTAGTCATCCCAATTTAGAGTTCCTCCTGTTTGGTATTCTATTACCCGTGATTCAAAAAAATTCTTCTCTTTTTTAAGATCCATAATTTCACTCATCCACGGGAAAGGATTATCATTAGTATTATAAATGGGGTTAAGACCAATTTGAGAGCATCTTCTATTTGCTATAAAATATAAATAATCCTTAAATACATCTGCGTTCATGCCTAGGATACCAACGGGCATAGTATCTTTAGCATATTGGTACTCTAACTCAACACCTGTTTGGATGATTTCAATAACAAGTTCTTGAAATGATTTTGTCCAAAGATCTGGATTTTCTAGTTTGATTTGATTAATTACATCAATACCAAAGTTTAAGTGCATAGATTCATCTCTTAGAATATATTGAAATTGTTCTGCTGTACCAGTCATTTTGTTTCTTCTACCCATTGAAAGAATTTGAGTAAATCCAACATAAAAGAAGATACCTTCAAATACAACGTAAAATGCAATTAGATCTCGTAGTAATTTTTGATTATTTTCATAAGAGCCTGTTTTAAAATCAGGATCTGCTAAACTTTGGGTAAACTGTATTGACCAATTAGCTTTAGTAGAGACGGAAGGTATCTCTCTATACATATTAAATATTTCAGCCTCATCTAGTCCTAATGATTCAACTATATGTTGATAGGAGTGTGTGTGTAATGCTTCTTCAAAGGCTTGTCGTAATAAGTATTGTCTACACTCTGGATTTGTTATATGGCGATAAACAGCAAGAACCAAGTTGTTAGCTACTAGTGAATCAGCAGTAGAGAAAAACCCAAGATTTCTTTTAATGATTGTTCTTTCTGCCTCAGTTAGGCCATTTGGATCTTTCCATAAGGCAATATCAGCTGACATATTAATTTCATTAGGCATCCAATGATTCGCACAAGCGTTTAAATATTTTTCCCAAGCCCATTTATATTTAAATGGAACTAATTGGTTGAGATCAGCTCTGCAATTAATAATCTTTTTGTCATCAACTTGGATCCTATTATGGTTCATGCGGATTTCTTCAAGTCCGGTACTTCCTGATAGATTATTTGTTTTTAATTGTGTTATTGATGCAGATGACATGGTTTTATTTCTCCTATTAAAATTATTAGTTATTGGCATGCCTCGCAGTCCTCATCATCGATGGAACAGGATTGTGAAGATATGTTTACGGAATTTAATGTCCTTTCATTAATCGTCGCTTTTTCTGTAGATGTAGCTGCTAGGGTTCTACAATAATAGGTTGTTTTTAATCCTAGAAGCCATGCTGTAATGTATAAATTATCTATAATTTTACCTGAAGCTTCTTTAACATATAAATTTAAAGATTGTGCTTGATCAATCCATTTTGATCTTCTGGAGGCGTTTTTAATAAGCCATATGGCATCTATTTCAAAAGCAGTTTTAAATCTAAAACGAATATGCTCTGGGATCCTGCTAATTTTTGCAATACTACCATCGTAGTATTTTATATCATTGACCATAACATTATCCCAAATTTGCAAAGATTTTAATTCTTTAACAAGATATGGATTAACAATCGTGAATTCTCCTGACATATTAGATTTCACAAAAAGGTTTTGATATGTTGGCTCGATAGATTGTGATATACCACAAATATTAGATATAGTAGCTGTAGGTGCTATAGCTAGTACATTAGAATTTCTTATTCCATGTTGTTTAATATCTTCCCGTAATTGCTCCCACTCTTGTACTAGGGTCATACTAGTGTCTTGTTGACAGTATCTACCTCTGTAGTTTTTTAGTATATTAATAGAGTCAATAGGTAAGATCCCTTTAGACCATAGTGAACCAGGAAAGGTTTCGTATGCTCCTCGTTCTTTAGCTAGATTATGAGATGCTTTTAGAGCATAGTAACTTATGACTTCCATTGATAAATCAGCAAATTTTACTGCTTCATCTGATTCATAGTTAATTTCTAATTCATATAGGCAATCTTGAAATCCCATTATTCCTAATCCTATAGGGCGGTGCTTCATATTAGAAGATTTTGCTTGAGGAATAGTATAATAATTTCTATCTATGACATTATCTAGCATTCTAATTGCAGTATTAATTGTTTTCTCGAGTTTAGTCCTATTGAGTTGTTTGTTTTCTATATGCATAGGCAAGTTAATACTTCCTAAATTACATACAGCAACTTCTTTATCGTTAGTATTTAAGGTAATTTCAGTACATAAATTGGAGCTATGTACTACTCCGACATGTTGTTGTGGAGAGCGTAGATTACATGGATCTTTAAATGTTACCCAAGGATGTCCAGTCTCAAAGATTGATGATAAGATTTTGCGCCATAAAGATACTGCAGGAATTTTTTTAAAATTTTTAATTTTACCGTTATCTGCATCATGCTCATATTTTTCATAGGCTTCATCAAATTTATTGCCGTATAGATCATGTAGCTCTGGAACATCTTCTGGAGAAAATAGAGTCCAACTTTGTTTATTAGTTACACGTTTCATAAATAAGTCTGGAACCCAATTAGCAGTATTCATGTCATGAGTTCTTCTGCGCTCGTCCCCAGTATTTTTTCTCAGATCCAAGAACTCCTCAATGTCAAGGTGCCAGGTTTCTAAATAAGCGCAGACAGCCCCTTTTCTTTTGCCGCCTTGATTAACAGCTATAGCTGTAGCATCTGCAACATTCATAAAAGGCACTACCCCTAAAGATTTTCCGTTAGTACCTTTTATGTGAGCTCCCATAGCTCTAACCGGTGTCCAGTCATTGCCAATTCCTCCTGCGTATTTTGATAGTAGGGCATTGTCTCTAACTGAATCGTAGATACCCTTTAAATCATCAGGGATGGTTGTTAAGAAGCAACTTGATAGCTGGGGTCTTAATGTTCCAGAATTAAATAATGTAGGAGTAGAGCTCATAAATAAGAAGCTAGATAGTATATGATAAAACTCAATAGCTTTTTCTTCTGGTTGTTCCTCTTTATATGCTAAGCCCATTGCTACACGCATAAAGAATGCTTGTGGTAGCTCATATCTAATTTCATTGGAATGGAGCAAGTAGCGGTCATAAAGGGTTTGAATGCTGAGATAAGTGAATTTTTGATCACGATCGTTTTCAATAGCTTTTGCCAACACATCAAGATCGAAATTTCCCATATATGGAGCTAATATATTTAGTTCTATTCCCTTTCTAATGTATTTGGGGAAATATTGAGGGTAAATGTTTATATCATCAGAATTTATTTTTAAGAATGATTTTGCTTCTTGTTTTAAGCAATTAAGAAGAAGACGGGCGGTTGCATATGAATAATTTGGTTCTTGTTCAATTAAGGTACGGCTTGTCATAATAACGGCTCGATTTACATCATCTAGACTTACGCCATCAAATAAGTTTGTAACGGATGACTCTGTAATATATTTTGGATCGACATTATCTAGGTCATGACATGCTGCTTTAACTACTGCGTATAGCAAATTGATGTTAAGAGGTTGTATTGCTCCATTTGGCATTTTTACATTAATTTTTTTGATAGTTTTTATATCAGAATTTTCTCTAATGGTTTTACGTTTTTCTCTATATAATACATATGATCGAGCAACACCATGAAATTCATTACGCATTAGTTCGAGTTCAACACGATCTTGAATTTTTTCAATATCTATAGTTTGTTCTCTATCAATATTTTGTTGAAAATAATTAGCAACTTCTTTGGTTAATTTTTCAACAGTATCGTGAATTCGTTCTGAGCTTACCGCATTGCTTTCAATGGCTAAAAAAGCTTTTGACATGGCAATTCTAATTTTGTTTTCATCAAACAGAACAATTTCTTTATTTCTTTTTATGACTTTTAGAACACCAGGAATATTTGCTCCTAGCTGGATTATAGAAGCGCGTTGTTCATTTATATTTTCTTGGATTATTTTTTCTGAGGACGTCTTTTTCTGCATTTTTTACCTTTATCAAAATAATAATTTTTTTTAAGTAATTCAATAATTAAAAATTTGTTGAACATCCTTTACCACTACATATAGGTATTTGGTAAGGCTAGAGTCACAAGATAGAGTGTTTGTATTTGTAAATCAAGTAAAAAATTTTATAAAAAAATAACGCATTAATTAACCATAATGCAACATATTAGTACAAATAAATTAAAGATCTATTTATTCAAATAGTTAAAAGATATTTTGCTTTATTATTAAGGAATTTGAAAGTTAACTAATTAATTGTTGAAACTAATTATCAATGACATAGTGTTATAGTAATAAAATCAGATGGTTATAAATTCACCAATTCGCTAACGAAGTTGGCTTTAATGCGTTAATTTAAGACGCAATTTATATTTTATTGTCTTTTAGATTAAAATTATCACTTAGCTTAAATTAGAGATACAATTTGAAAAAATATACGTCAATATTAGCTGTAGCTTTATTTATTTTTAGCCCTGTTGTAATCGCTGCAACATCAGTTTTGATACAAAATATGGGGCAAAAAAGTGTAAAATTTAATCTTGATACAGTAGTATATTACCCGAAATATAGCGTAAAGCCCCTGTCTTTAGACATGGGCAGTATCAGGTGACTGCTCTTCGTCAGTCATGGCGGATAGCAGTCACATTTTGCTAGCTAATAACTGCAGGGGTTTATGATTTTTTCCTGCTAATATAGCTGTTACAGAATATGGAGGCAGTTTTATTTTTTTATATTTCCTTTCTGCGTCAGAAAAATTTGCAATAATAATTGATTGATCACGGAATGTTGTTTTTTGAACTAGTTGATCAGCGCTTAAATAATTAAACTCAGTTAATGCTAGAGTGGCTAATTTAGCGTGGATAGTTCTAAAAAATTTATCTATCTTTTTGATCTTAGGTAGTTTTTCTTTGATAGTTGTTAAATTAAGATGGTATAAAGGTGGAGTATTATATAATAAATGTAAGATAGTATTTATTTCTTGTATGTTAGAGAATTTAAAATTGCTGAAGTTAGGATGATGAGATGTTATTACACTATCATGAAAAACGGCTTGGTAAAGTGGTATCCTAAAAAGAGGGTTAAAATAAGTATGCTTATATTTTTCTTTTAAGATACTTTGTTTAAAGAAGAGTGATGGCATATATTTGGGGTATAAATCTCCTAAAAAAAATTTAGAATTTTTCTGGATTAAAGCATCATCTTTTTCACCAAAATATGGAGTTTGTACCCCATGTGCGAATGATAGATTTTTAGCAGTTACTGCATTGCCATTTGTAGAGCCTACAACTATTTGAAAATTATTGATAAGCCAATAAAATTTATTATTAATAGTCTTAGCATATCCTTTCTGCGATATAGGATGTTTTTTATTATAATCGTTTAAGACAACCCCCATTCCATTTTGTTTAATATACCATGAATTAACTTTTAATTTTCTTTGCATTCTAAGTATTTCATTTCTTTCGTAGCTTTCAGTACAGTGAGGGTTTAAATATATTTTTTTATTTTCAATAGACTGTTGCCGATTATCTTTTGTACTAATGCTACAAGCTTTATAAATATAATTTTCTAAATTAGTTCTAATAGAACTAGTTTTTTGTTGAAGATATACGTTATAAGGTAGATAGCTAGGTCCGATTAAATATCCTAATTTTTTTGCATATTTAATTGCCTCTGAGTGGTTAATCCCATTTTGCAAACTTCCAAACCCTAACCACAATTTCCTCAATCCTGCTTTATTTAGCAATTTTATCATCTGAACAGATAATCCATCTCCCCAATTAGATTTTTTTGATATATTATCCCCAAACAATTCTTCTAAGATAATTTTTCTTTCATCTATGTTTTGACTGATATTTTTGATCGATTCATCAAGTTCTGAGATTATTAAATTTTTTTGCTGTTCATTTATTGGTTCTCTGTTTTTTAAAATTTGCTTTGCTTCAGGAGAGAAGGAGGCTCTTATTTTGCTGGGGATACTAGTATCTAAATTTAGTGTGCTGATGAAGTTATCCCAATTCTTTACATTATGATGAGATAATAGAGTATCTCCCCATAGGTACATATGGCTTGCTCCGATCAGTTTCTTAGTATCTGGGTTTTGTTTAATTTTATCTTTCAGAGATACGAATTGGTTAGCTTTTTTTAGTATTTTTCTATAACGCTTTGCTCCTGATAGTAAATTTTTTTCTGATAAATTAATTAATAATTCAAAAGCTAGATAGGGTTCTAGTGCAGTAAAATTATGTTCAAACAACAGTTTTAGTCCATTATTTAATTTTGACCAGAAATATTTATTATTATAAGGACTAATAAAAATATAATTAAAGATATAATTTTTTTTTACTATTCCTATTAATGGTATGCTCAATGAAGATGTAGTATCTCCTTGTTGATGGTTATTTAATATAATTTCTTGCCATAAGCTATTATTGTCTGGTACATAGAGGCCTTCAAAAAAAGGTACAATATATCCTTGATGATCTTGATCGGGATGATACTCAAATATAGGTAATTTTTGGTTTATATCACTAGAGATTTTTAAATGTAAGTCATTCTCCTTAAGTTCTGCTTGTATCGTTAATTTATATTTTGGGATCTCCCAATAAGCTTTATTATTTTTGACTTGTACCTTTTGACTGTTGCCTTGAATAACAGGGTGATTTAGGATGGTTTTAATTGATTTATTTGGCTCTGCGATTAATTCTAAATTATCAGTCTCAATATATATGCTCCATATTTCATTTGATAATTTTAGTTTTTGACTATTACTAAGATGGCAATAGATAAATAAAGTAATTAGAGTTAATAAATAAATGTTTTTTTTAGTTAAATAGGTCATTATAAATTTTTCTATATTCATTAAGAGAGTCTGGATTAATAAGAGCCTCTAGATTCGTGACATCTATATTATTAAAAATATTTTTAATAGCTATTTCTGCTTTTTTATCATTGAAGGTACGTGGAACATCAGCAACTTGGATAATTCTATTTGGAAGATACTTTGTTGAGAGAGAATATGTGATTTTATTCTTAATTATTGCTGTTAAATTTTCTGTTAATTTCTCTTGTGGAGAGATTACAATGAATAGGATTAATTCCACATCACCATCAATGTCTTTTCCTATTATTATACTATCAAAGATAAAAGGAATGTTTTCTAACAATTGATATATTTCTGCAGTGCCAATTCTGATTCCTCCAGGATTTAGTGTTGTATCTGAACGTCCTGTTATTTTCAGTCCTGCATTTGAAGTTAACATAGCGTAATCACCATGACGCCAAACATTTTTAAATTTTGCATAGTAGCTTTTTTTGTATAAAGCAAAGTCATGATCATGCCAGAAATAAATAGGACGTGACGGGAATGGTTTTGTGCATACCAATTCACCTAATTTATTTTGTATGCTTTTAGCATTCTCATCAAATATTTTGACATTCATACCAAGTCCTATGCATTGTAATTCACCTTTGATAACTGGCTTCATAGGATTTCCTATCCCAAAGCATGAAATAATATCACTACCACCTGATATTGATGATAAACAAATATTTTGCTTTATAGAATGGTAAACATATTCAAAACTATGTTCACTAAGAGGCGAGCCTGTTGAGAGTATAGTTTTCAATGATTCTAGTGAATGAGTTTTGATTGGATTAATTTTGCGTTGTTCTAAAATAGCTAGATATTTTGCACTGGTACCGAAAATAGAAATTTTCTCTTGATCAATTAGATCAAAAAGAATATCATTTTTTTTAAACATTGGTGAACCATCATATAGTACAATTGTAGAACCAATTTTAAGGGAGCTAATTAACCAATTCCACATCATCCAACCAACGGAGCTATAGTAAAAAATAGTATCATTGCTGCTAATATTGGTATGTAAAATTAATTCTTTACTGTGCTGCAAAAGAGTTCCTCCAGAACCGTGAACGATACATTTTGGCTTACCTGTAGTTCCTGATGAATACAATATATATAAAGGGTGATCAAAGTCTCCATGATAAAACTCAATGTGATCTGTAGGAGATAAAAAATTTCGATATGCTAGTAGCTCACTATTGATTTGTAGAGTATGTTCTTTGTGTTCAAGTACAACAACTGTTTTAATTGAAGGGATGGTTTTAATTATTTCTTCTAGTTTATTCTTAATATCATAAATCTTTCCGTTATACTGATATTTTAATTGTGTTAATAGTAGTTTAGGTGAAATTTGTTGGAAACGGTTAACAATAGCCTCAGAACCAAAATCAGGTGAGCAGGATGACCAGATCGCACCTATTGAGCTTGTTGCCAACATTGCAATTAGAGCCTCTGGGGTATTAGATATTAACCCCACGATACGATCTTTGGGTTGTATTCCTCGTGCTAAAAGTGCTTTGGCAAAACTAGCTACAGCTATAAATAGTTCGGCATAAGTTAAAGATGACTTTTGCATATTTTCATTACAGTAAACAACAGCTATTGATTGGTCACGCTTAGTAAGCAGATTCTCAGCAAAATTTAATTGTGCCCCCTCGAACCATTTAGCTCTGAGCATATCATTATCGTTTGATAGAACATTATTATGCTGCTTGGAAAATTTTATGTTACAAAAATTTGCTAATATTTCCCAAAAAATTTTAGGCTCTGTTATTGACCAATTGTATAAGGTAGAATAATTCGAAAAATTTGCATTAGTTTTATTATTAACATATTCCATAAATTTGAACATGTTGGATGATTTTATAAAATCAGTGGTTGGTTGCCATAATATTGTTTGCATAATTTCACTGTAGCTGTATTTGCTCGTATATATTTGTTATGTTGGAATTGCTTGGATGTTCTAATAAATTACAAATGTATTTACTAGTTTCTACTAGGTAATTAAGATCTATTCCTGTAAAAATTTCAAGACTGTTGAGCAAATATACTAAGTCTTCACTAGCTACATTCCCAGTGGCATTTTTTGCAAATGGGCATCCTCCAAGTCCGGCAATAGAGCAATCAAAAGTAGCTACGCCAAGGCATAGAGCTGAATAAATGTTTACCATGGCTAATCCATTTGTATTATGCAAATGAAATGCTATTTTTTCTATGGGGATGTGTTTTGATAAAGTTTTTATCAGAGATTGAATTTTTCTTGGTGTTCCTAATCCAGTGGTATCTCCTAGGGCTATCTCATAACAACCAAGAGAATGCAATTTTATTGCATGTTCTACTACTATTTCTTCTTGGATATTACCTTCATAAGGACAACTAAAAATACACGATAGATAGCCCCTAACGGGGATATTATGCTGTTTAGCGATATGGATCACCTCGGAATATCTTTGAATGCTTTCCTGAATAGAACAATTCGTATTATTTTTTGAAAAAGACTCTGATGCCGCCATGAATATGGCAATAGCATCAACATGGGTACTTAATGCTGTTGTTAGGCCTTTAATATTCGGTACAAGAGCACTATATTTTACTGCTGTATTTCGATCTAATTGATTCAAAACTTCATCACTATGATGCATTTGTGGAACAGCAGATTTTGATACAAAGCTACCAACTTCAATATTTTTATATCCGCAGTGTGCTAATTTATTGATGAATTCTATTCGTTTTGTTACGGATAGAATTTTTTTCTCATCTTGTAGGCCGTCACGTGGGCCTACTTCTACTAGCTTAACATGTTTTGGAAGGTTCATATCGGAATCAAATTTATTCATTCCAATAAGGTGCCCGCTTTTCTAAAAAACTTTTCATTCCGTGTTGCGCCTCATCAGAAACTCTGATCTTAGCAATTAAATGAGTAAGTGTATGCATTAAAGAAGATTTTTTTTGTGTTAAATCTTGCTTTAAGAACAATTTCTTAATCATTTTGCTAGCTATTGGAGCGCAAGATAAAATATTTTCAATAATTGTTTGTTCCAGTTTTTGTAAATTTTCTTTATTAGAAAAATGGTGTATTAAGCCAAACTGATATGCTTGATCAGGGGTGAAAGTTTCGGCTGTCAAAAATAATTTTTTTGCTTGTCTTGCTCCAATAGCTTTTACAACATATGGGCTTATTACTGCTGGAATTAATCCAAGTCTGGCTTCAGAAAAACAAAATATGCTATTTTGCTCTGCTATTACAATATCACAAGCTGCAATTATGCCAATTCCTCCTCCATAGACAGCACCTTTTGTGATACATAATGTAGGAGTAGGGAAATTATTAATAGCCTCTAGTAAATTAATTAGCTTTTGTGAATCTTTTATATGCTCTGACTCAGGAGCATTTATTAAATTTTGCATCCATTGCAGATCTGCTCCTGCACAGAAATTTTTACCTGAACTTTGTATAATCAAAAGACGGATATGCTCTTGTTGACGTAATTTTTCTAGTGAGGAAATTAGTTCTTCTATTAGTTGTATATTAAGGGCGTTACTAACGGAGGGTCTATTGATTGTAATACGAATAATATTGTTTTTTGAATCCAATAATATATATTTCATTTTTACATCCTAAATACACCAAATTTTGATTCACTCATTTCTTTATTGGTAGAAGCTGAAAGAGCAATGGATAGTACTTTTCTAGTTTGCATGGGATCAATGATCCCATCGTCCCAAAGTCTGGCACTTGCATAATAGGAACTACTTTGCTTAGAATATTGCTCTAGTATTGGTTTTTTGATTTTATCTTCTTCTGTTTGCGACCATTTTTGTCCTAACCTAGATTTTTGTTCTTTAGTTATTTGAGCCAAGACATTTGCTGCTTGCTCTCCTCCCATAACGGATATTCTAGCATTTGGCCACATCCACAGAAATCTAGCACCAAATGCTCGTCCACACATTGCATAATTTCCTGCTCCGAAACTTCCTCCTACAATAATAGTAAATTTAGGAACATTAGCGCAGCTCACTGCATTAACCATTTTTGCACCTTGTTTAGCGATCCCTTGTTCCTCATATTTTTTACCTACCATAAATCCTGTAATATTTTGTAAAAACACAAGAGGGATTTTGCGTTGACAGCATAACTGAATAAAGTGCGTACCTTTTTCTGCTGACTCCGAGAATAATATACCATTATTAGCTATTATTCCTACGGTGAACCCATTTATGTGAGCAAAGCCACAAACAAGAGTTTTACCATATAATTCTTTGAACTCCTCAAATTCTGAATTATCAATTATTCTCATAATTATTTCACGGCTATCAAAGCTTTTTCTAGGATCTTTAGGTATTATTCCATATAAATCTTCAGGGCTAACTTGTGGTTCTTTAGATGGTGACATTTTTATACTAACTAATTTTTTGCGGTTTAAATTTTTTACTATCTCTTTTGTTTTAGATAATGCGTCTAAATCATTATCAGTATAATAATCTGCTACACCACTATATCGGCAATGCACATCGGCTCCTCCTAATTCTTCGATACTGACTATTTCACCGGTTGCTGCTTTTACAAGAGGAGGGCCTCCAAGAAAGATACTAGATTGCTTTTTAACCATTATTGTTTGATCTGCCATTGCTGGAATATATGCTCCTCCGGCTGTGCATGATCCCAGAACTACAGCAATTTGTGGCACTCCTTGAGCAGACATTTGTGCCTGATTAAAAAAAATTCTGCCAAAATGCTCTTTGTCAGGAAATACTTCATCTTGTTTTGGTAAAAATGCCCCTCCAGAGTCTACTAAATAAATACAAGGTAAGTTATTTTCAAGAGCTATGGTTTGAGCGCGCAAATGTTTTTTTACTGTTAGAGGAAAATATGTTCCTCCTTTTACTGTTGGGTCATTGATAATAATCACACATTCTTGATTCGCTATAGTGCCAATTCCGCTAATTATTCCGGCACAGGGGATATTATCTTGGTAAACTTCAAATCCGGCAAACTCAGAAAATTCTAAAAAACTATCTTTGTTATCGAGTAAAGTAGTTAATCTTTCTCTGGGTAATAATTTGCTATTAGCCAGATGTTTGTCACGAGCTTTTTTGCTGCCGCCTTCATGAAAAGATTTAATTTTACTTTTGAAATCATTAACAGTTTCCAGCATGTATGCATAATTAGTTTGGAATTCTACTGATGCTGTATCTATCTTCGTTTTTAGTGTTGCCATCTTATATTACTGTAAGGCAATGCTAGAAGTGCTCATTATTAATATTATAACAAAAGTTTCTGTAGTCCACCTGAAGCTTTTTTTAAATATTAACATATTAATTCCAACGGGGATTAAGGTTATTATGGTGCAAACTAATATTAGTGAAATAAAATCAGCTAAAAACATGCCAATTTTTCCTTCACTAAATATTGTTTCCAAGTATTGTTCAAAAAATATATTGACTTCATATAGGACATTTAAAATTTCTCTATACTCTTCTATTCCAAGAGTAATTATTCCTGATAATAAGATTAAAATACCAATATTTTTTGTCATAAGCTATCTCCCTAATATACATATGATAAGGTTATTTAAAACTTGATCAAGTGAATGTGATATTCTTGGGTTAATATAATACAATAAGTATTTACAGATAACAGTAAAATATTGTCATTCTACGCCGTTTCTTCAAAAATCTCTCTACCTATCAACATCCTTCTTATTTCAGATGTGCCAGCCCCGATTTCATACAATTTTGCATCACGTAGTAATCTGCCAGTTGGGTATTCATTAATATATCCATTACCTCCTAGGCATTGAATAGTCTGTAATGCTACCTGAGTAGCATTTTCTGAGGCATATAAAATTACTGATGCTGCTTCTTTTCTGGTAATTTTCCCAGTATCAGCTGCTTTTGCAACTGAATATAAGTAAGCAGTAGCTGTTGAATATGCTGTGTACATATCAGCTATTTTACCCTGCATTAGCTGAAATTCTCCAATTGGTTTACCAAACTGTTTCCTTTGGTGTATATAGGGGATAGCTATATCTAAACAATTTTGCATTATTCCAACAGGTCCTGCTGCTAGAATTATTCTTTCGTAGTCTAATCCTGACATGAGTACTTTTGTTCCTTCATTATGGTTACCTAGTAGGTTTTCTTTAGGAACTTTACAGTTCTCTAAGATAATTTCACAAGTTTCAGATCCTCTCATACCCAACTTATCTAGCTTTTGTGCTGTGGTAAACCCTGGAAAATTTTTCTCGATTATAAAGGCACTAGTATAATTCTTATTATTTTTTGAGTTAGTTTTTGCATAGATAATAATAATGTCTGCTGATGGACCATTTGTTACCCACATTTTTGTTCCATTTAAAATGAAATGATCTTTTTCTTCAATAGCAGTTGTTTGCATGCTCATGACATCAGAGCCTGCTACAGTTTCTGACATGGATAGTGCTCCTATGTATTCTCCGGATGATAATTTTGGTAGATATTTTTGTTTTTGCTCTTGTGTACCGTTTAAGCTGAGCTGATTCATACAAAGATTGGAATGTGCTCCGTAGCTTAAACCGATGGATGCTGATACACGACTAATTGCTTGCATAATCAATACATGCTCAAAGTAACCTAAATTACACCCACCAAATTCTTCTTCTACCGTAACTCCAAGTAAACCTTGTGTTCCCATCATTTTCCATAGGTGATGAGGGAAGCTGTTATCATCATCAATTTTTTGTGCAATAGGAGCAATTTCTCCAGCTACAAAATCTTCTACAGTAGATAATAGTAATTTCTGTGAGTCATCTAATTCATATTGACATATATTTTGCATATTTCGTTTCCAGTAAAAAACGAACATATTATATTAATTTTTTTTTGAAAAGTAACTCTTGATTTAATTTAAGGTACGATTATTTATCAGTACTAAGTTTTTTTGCTACATCTTCTAGTTTGTGGTTAGCTTTGTCTCCAATAGTTTGCATTGCGGTAACACAAACCACGGCTATTAAAGCAACAAGGAGGGCATATTCAACTAGTGCTGCTCCTTTAGATAGACGTTTTAAAGATAAGCTTTGTCCCATTGTTATTCTCCGAAAAAATCTATTATTCATATAGTTAAGTATAGTAGATATAAAAATTTTATAAGTTATAGGACTTTAATTTTGCATTACAACTAATAATAAATACACATCAATGAAGACTATTATATATTAGATGTTAGTTAGGAAAATGTGCTTAAATGATGATAATTGCTGTGAAAAGTACTTATAATTGACGATATTTGTCAAACACATGACAAATAATTATACGCTAAGTTCTATAGATGTAGAAATTTTATAAATTAAAGGACGTTAATTCTGAATTACAACTAATAATAAATATTATAAATGAAGATTATTATATATTAGATGTTAATTGCTAAATGTACTTAAATGATGATAATTGCTGCAAAAAGCCACTTATAATTGGTGATATTCGTTAAATATATGACAAATTATTAATGTACGTAAGATAATTATTTGAGAGGTAGTTATAGTTAAAAACTTGCTCAATAGTAATGTTGTATATATAAGTAGCAGCTAAGGTGAAATTATTCTCTGCATTACTGATCTCCCTTCCTTTAGTATTTGTCATATCTTTCGTGGAAATTAGCTATGTTAAGAATTAAGAATTTTATTGTTATCATAATATAAAGGTATTAGTTAATCAGTGTATAATACACAAAAATATGGAATTATTTATGTTTTTAAAAGTTGTGAGAGTCATAGTGTTTGGGGTATCTAATCTCCTCATTTATAGTGTAAATGCTACCATTTTACATTATAACAACACAATAAACTTGAGTAACGGGTCTGAACTAATACTTAGAAAAAGTAATTTTGAAAACATGTGGGGGCGCGCAAGCTCTAATATCCCCCAAAATCAAGATATTACAATTTGTTTGCACATACACCATGTTGGTACAAAAAATACATATGTTTTAACATTTCCATTTCTTGGAGAAATAAAAAGTTACCACATAGAATCAAATGACTTGAAAGATGAAGTAATGGTGACAAAAGATAAAAGGAATGGTTGTAAAATGAGAGTAACCCCTCCCGCAATTTGGGGCAACCAAGCTAGACAAGGAGTAAATATAATCATTACAGTAACTGGAACAGCAGGCTCACATCCTAATTCCTATAATAATTTAGTGAAGATGAAACGTAATTTTACTACATTTGAACAACATAAGAAAAAAAAATAAGTTCCTATATGATTTTTATTTCTACTTATGAAGATATAATATAATAGGAGTAACTCCAGTAGTATTTTTATAATGAAATGCTCATGGGCAATGTTTCGTTATTAGCTCAAAAATTCTAATATTTCCAGTTTGTTTACTAGTAGTATAGTGGTAGAATTATTAGCTTTCTTTGTTGCTTCTACCCCAAGACCTGTTTTATTAATTAATAATTAGTTTGGCTCTAAATAAATACTTCAAGTATCTTCAATAAAAATATCTGATAAAATAGTGGTTCTTTATAAAATTATCAAGGATGATTTTGATTAAAATAAATATAACATCTCCTTTATTATATGAAAGATTGTTAGTTATAAATGGAATTAAATTAACTAATCGTCAAATTGATGTTGCTGCTTGTCTAATAGGAAGACAAAAACGTAATGAAATATGTAAAATATTGAGTATATCTCTAAGCACTTTTATTGAGCATTTAAGAAAGGTACGATCTATAATTAGATATTCTAATGCTAATACACAAATGGATGTATTAACTTTTTTTGAAACATCAAAAGAATATCAACATCTAAAAAATCATTATGTGCAGTTGTTGATCCAACATGTATTTGAAAACATGTTACATGATATATCTAAGTGTTTATTCATCTCAAGGGATTATATAATTAATTATAATCTAAATGTTAATAAAAATAATCTACTAAACAAAAAAATATGCAAACATCTAAAATTAGCAAACGTAAAATTCAGGATTGATAAAAATGGAAACGATGATGATATCATCTACGTTATTCCCCTAGCAATGTTATCGCAATTAACATCTGGCGATCAACCAAGTAGAAATATTGCAATGATAATTCAAGACACTACAATATTTAACAACAAAATTAGTATGAATGATCAATATAGCTTGTCAAAATTGTATTATGATGGTTTTTTTGAATTGCTAAAGATAATATTTAATAGACCTGAAATAGCAAAATTCTATGAGGAGTTTAATATTAAAAAACAAGGATATGAAAATAATTTATTTAATAATGATATGTATTTATCATGTTCTAACTTAACAGAGAAAGATGTAGTTATAGAAAAAAAAGAATATAGTAATAAATTTATAAACACACTTATAAAAAAAAAACATCATAAACGTAAAATAAAAATTTGGTGGATAAGCTGTTTATTCCTAATAGCTATTCTAGGATCTACTAATAGGCTTGTTATATTTGTAGAACAATATTTAAACTTAAGTATGCGAGAAGCCAGCAAACAAAAAATGATTCTTTATTTGCCACTAAGAAATAAGAAATTCACTGGTCGAGAAAATTCTTTTAATTTAATCAAAAGTAGATTAAATGAATCTAACATTGGGATAATTACTCAGACTATAGTAGGAGCAGGTGGGCTCGGTAAAACCCAACTAGCAATAGAATACGCATATAAAGCTATAAATAATAATGAATACGATGCTCTATTATGGGTTACAGCAGAGAATGCTAATAGTATTAATAAAGCCTATTCTGAGTTTGCCAGTAATTTAAAAATTAGTATTAACGGATTAGAACCTTTACAACTTAGAAAAAAGGTTCATAGTGTGTTGTTAGAAAAATATAGAGTAAAGAAAATCCTATTCATTTTAGATAATGTTCCTGAGAGGCATGATATTCAACAATATTTAATAGAACTACGTAATCAATGGTCTTTTAATTCAACTCTACATGTATTAATAACGTCTAGGAGTCAACATTGGATAGAAAATTGTTTAATACTAGATATTTTCTCCGGTAAAGAGGCACGATCGTTTGTCAAAAAATGTCTTCCTTATGCCAAAGAACAAGAAATAAATGCTCTAGTGAAAGAGTTACATAATTATCCATTAGCACTATCTCAAGCAGTAGGTTATATAAAGCAGCATACGAATATTAAAGATTATTTAAAGCTATATTCAAGTAAGAAAAAACAATATTTAGATATTTCATCAATAAATAGTGATCAATATAAAGAAACGCTATGGCGAACTATATCCATTACTTTAGATAAATTAAGTGATAAAGCTAAAGAAGTATTATATTCATCATCATATCTGGATCCTGATAATATCTCCATAAATTTATTTGTTAATTTATCGATAGAAGAAAAAAATGAGGCAATTCAAGAATTGCGTAAACATTCTCTTATTATTTTTACTAAGAATAGAAAAATATTTAAAATTCATAGACTGCTACAAGAAATTATTAGATTAAATATCCAAAAAGATCCACTTTGGGTAGGCAAGATAGTTGCACTTGCTGCGCAAGCAGCAAAGAAATTAGAACTAGACAATAAAGACTCTTGGGATAATATTAAAGATTGGTTGCATCATATTTATACATTACAACAACATATGAGTAAAGAGTTAGATACTGCTAGTATATTACATGATTATGGTTTAATAGCGATATTTTTTGGTCTGAATGAGCTTGCACGCGAATTTTATTCTTTTGCACTAAAAATAAAAGAAAGATGCTTTCAAGATAAAACTAATATAGGTTTTAATGATACATTAAATAATATAGGTTATGCTGAACTTAAACTAGGGGAGCATGCAAAAGCAAATATTTTTTTAAATAGGGCTTTGGAAGTATTAGAAACCCACTATAGCGATCCTGATGATTTCAATTTATATGTAACACTCAGTAATTTAGGGTATATAGAATTATATTTTGGTAATTATAAGAAATCAAAAAAATTGCTGGAAAGGGCATTAAGGGGAGTTGAAGCACATTATCAAGATCTAACACATCTTGATTTGCGCTATCCCTTAAATAATTTGGGGTTGGTGGAATTATCCCTTGGAAATTATCAGCAAGCTAAAAAAATATTTGAAAAAATTTTAAAAATCCTTGAAAAACATTATCAAAACTCTAGTCATATGGAGTTTGGTGATCCGTTATATAATTTAGGATTAACAGAAGGAGCTCTAAGTAATTATGATGTATCTTTAAAGTATTTAGAAAGGGCATACAAAGTTTATAACCAACACTATAAAGAGAGAATGCATAGTATTATGTCTTTTATTTATAGTCCTATTATGCCTTTGCATGAATTACCTTTAAAAAGCAAGGAGAGAGCTGTAAAGTATTATCAAGATAGTTTAGCAATTATAAAGAAAACTTTTGGTGACAGACATCACTTTGTTGCACGATATCACTATTTGCTTGGTTATGCATATGAGATAAATAATCAATCTGAGCAAGGCAAGTATCAGTATCAAAGAGCCCTGGAAATTGCAAATATAGTAGACAAAAATATAAAAAATAAAACTATTCGTGCCGGGTATCAAAAAAATATAAAATTAATGAAATTTAAATTAGTTGGAAGTAGCTAATTTGGAGAATAAAGCTCTGCTCTACGCTGGTATATCTACTAATTGAAAAAAACTATCAAAGATTTTTTAAGCAGAGTGTGAACAGGAATTTAAAAATAAGATAGAATTTCAATTATCATGTTTTGATATGAGTAAGCTAAATTTTCACAATAGTATTGTGTAGTTATTGCGATGACTATATAAACTATTTAACTTGTGAAATAAATATTCTATCTTTAGAACTGTTATGGTAGGCAACAACATGGGCTGATTCATTAAATAATTTTTTAGATATCCATGTAGTAAAAATTAAAAGCTGTTTATTTTTAAGTAGAATTTTAACAGCATTTGTTTTCTGAATATTTTCAGTAAATCTAGAGTATTTTGGATCGTAATATCCAATACGGACATCAATATCAGTATTGTCTAATAACGTTGTTGAATGTAGGTTTTTTTTAATTATATTAATAGATGTATTTTTAACGGCATTTCCCCCTTTAGATATTATTATTGCACCTGCATGTGCTCCTGCTATTGCTGCATTCTGAAGTTCTTCTTTAATAGTAAGTTGATAACTAATATTAATAACAAGCCCCATAATAGTAAGGGCTATTGGGATGATAAATGCAAATAAAATTAATATTGCACCAGTATTTTGTCTCAAAAACATTATTCCATCACTTCTTTGCATAGTTTTTCATACATTCCTTGTTCATAGTTATTTTTGCTTCTAGGTATTTAGTTTTGCTAAAAAAATTAAATGGATCTCCTGTTATTAGCACATCTTCAATAGGGATTTTTATTGCCATGGAAACAGTACTTGTTTTTGTGCTACAAGCTGGATCACTATCATAACCAGATAAAATTATTTTTTTTTCATTGAATCCGTTATCAGTCAGGTTTTCTATTACAATTTTTTTTGCTTGATTTATACTAATACCTTGTTGAGCAAGTAATCTTGCTCCTTCTCTAGAAGCATGAGTAATTATTTGTTTGTAATGTAATACGCTGCCAAATTCAATAAGCGCAAAAAGCATTATTAGAAAAATGGGTGATATTAGCGCAAATTCTATTAAGGCAGCCCCAGAAATTAAGCTATTTCTAAGCCATATATTTTTATGTTGCATATCAATAAATCCTATACTAGATTAAATACTTTTAATAAAGCAGGGCTTAGGACCATTATGAATATTATCGGTAAGAAAAAAATTGTCAAAGGGATCGCTAGAAATACAGGGATCTTTCCAGCTTTTTCTTCAGCTGAGATAATTCTATTGATCCGGAACATTTCTAATTGGTTTTTAAGGGCAATAGTAATAGAAGTTCCGTACTTATCATTTTGTTGAAAAGCTGATGAGATAGCATTAATTTCGGATAATTCTGTACGCTTTGATAAATTTTTCCATGCATCATAGCGATCAGGAAGAACTTTTAATTCATTGTATGTAGTAGCAAATTCATTAGCTATTTCAGGGAATAGTTCATTGAACTCCACAGACATTTTTTTTACTGCAAGCTCATTACTATATCCAGCTTCTATACATATTATTAGTAGGTCAATAACATCAGGAAGAGCTTTTTTAATGTTTTCACGATATTTATTAATTGCTTTATTGAGAATTATCTCAGTCCATCTTAACCCTACAAACAGGCCTATTAAAAAAAATAAAAAAGGCTGGTCGATATTAAGTCTAAGCGCAAAAAAATATGAGTTTAGAATAATAAAAATTAAAGAAAACATAATAGCAATCAATCCTTTTACTAACAAGAAAATAGCTGCAGAATGTTGTTGTTTTAAACCAGCTTTTTCTAATTTTTGTACAATGATTTTCTCATTATTATTACTTAGTGCATTAATTTTTCTTAAAAACACATCTGATAGTTTTAAAAATTGTTGTATTAATCTATATAATCCTTGTTTGAAATCATCTTTTTCTTTTATTAGTTCTGGACTTATAGTGCATAGAATTCTATTTTGATATAAGGAGAGTTGTTTGATCCTTAATAAAATTAATAGGATAACTATTAATAACCCTGAATAAACACTGAAATAGATAAGTGGTATAATATAATTTTCAAGAAGATTAATTAAATTCATATTTCTATCTTAATAATTTTTCGCATAATAATAACTCCAATAATTTGCCATAGAATACATCCCAAAATTATCAGTTGTCCTATTCGTTGTTGAATAAGTGGGTTTAGATAATCAGGATTTAGCAACCAAATGATGCTGATCACCATAAGAGGTAGTGTGCCAACAATTACAGCACTGGCAATTGGCTCTGATGATAGCGAGCGTATTTTCTTCTCAACAGTCAATTTTTTACGTAAGCTATTTGCTAAATTTGTTAATAAGATAGTAATATTCCCACCGGTTTGTTGTTGAACGTACGTAATTACACAGAAATAGTGGAATTCGTTAATCTTTATATGTTTTCTAGAGAAATCTAGAGACTCTTGGAGGCTTGAGCCTAAAGATATGTTATTGCTTATATTGTTAAATTCCTCTGCAAGGATCCCAGAAGAGTTATCGACTACTATGTTGATAGAGTCAATAATAGAATGTCCTGATAATATACTACGAGCCATTAAATCTAGTACGTCAGGGAAATCTTTAATAAATCTTTTATTTTTTCTATTTATGATGCTTTTAAAGACAATATTTGAGCCTAATATGCTAATGATAAATATAATAGTTGAGTAAAGTATTAGTATATAATCAAAATAAACAATTAATATATACAAAGAGCTAATTAAGTATAGATAGAGCAATATAATATAACTTTTCTTCTTTTTCTGGATGTCTAAATAAATGCTACTAAATTTTTGTTTTTTATCTTTTTCTTGTTTTTTATCTGATAGATAGTTCTGGTTAATAAGACGATCAATTTTTTTTCTAAGTATTTTATCTTTTATTTTATTGCTAATGTTTTTGAATAATATAATAGCTGATCCCATCATTATAATTGATGAAATAGTTATTCCTATTATTGGATTAGTTGAAAAAATCATAATAATTCTAATAAATCTTTCTTTAAATTATAAAATTCAGCAATTTTTAACATTTCAGGTTTTATCCCAGTACATATAAAATTTGACTCATTAGACTTGTTGTCTTGATGAGGTACATATTTAAATAAATCCTGGGTTTTAATGTCTAAAGATGTGTGGCCAATTATCTCAGTTATACTTACTATTTTTCTTTTTCCATCAGGCATTCTATTAATTTCAATTAATAAGTTTACAGAGTTTGCTAGTTGTCCTAGAACGGATTCAGCAGGTAATTTAAATCCGGCCATTAAAACCATATTTATTAAACGTGAGGCTACTTCTTTAGTACTGCTAGCATGGATAGTAGATAATGAGCCATCATGCCCAGTATTCATTGCTTGGAGTAACTCGAATGCTTCTTCTCCTCGAATTTCTCCCAAAATTATTCGATCTGGTCTCATCCGAAGTGCATTTTTGACAAGATGGCGTTCAGTTATTGCTCCTTCATTTTCTATATTTGGTGCTCTAGTTTCTAGTCTTACTAAATGATTTTGCTTTAGCTGTAGTTCAGCTGCGTCCTCAATAGTAATAATTCTTTCATTGCCTGGGATATATTGCGATAGAGCGTTAAGCAGTGTTGTTTTCCCCGAACCTGTACCACCAAAAATGATAATGTTTCTACGACATTTTACTGCTATTTTGATGAAGTCTGCCATTTTCTTAGAAAGGGTTGCTGTTTTAACTAAATCATCTAGTGACATGGATTTACTTTTAAATTTTCTTATGGAAATACATGGACCATCAATTGCCAGAGGGGGAATAATAGCATTAACGCGACTTCCATCGTGCAGTCTAGCATCAACATATGGGTTGGTTTCATCTATTCTTCTACCAATAACTGAAATAATTCTTGATATAACATTTAAGAGCTGTTCATTTGTTCTAAATTTAATATGAGATTTCTCCAGAACTCCATTTCTTTCTATAAAGATACTATTTGTGTTATTTACTAAAATGTCACTAATACTGTCGTCTGACAAAAAATATTCAAGAGGACCAAGACCTAACATATCGTCAGCAAGTCTTTTTTCTAGATATGCCTGTTCTTTGGCATTGAGCTGGATGCTTTGCTCATTTAAAATCTTACTGATAATGGGCATTAAGAGTTCAATTAATTCTTCGCTAGGTATATCAGATGCTTGATTCACATCGATCATTTCCATTACAAGTGGATGAACAATAATTGAGGCATTTTCAACTCTTTTTTCTGCCTCAATGTCTATATTAGAATATTTTTTATTATCATCAGAAATTTTTTGTTTATTATCTTGAGTATTAGCATCTTTAGAATGTTTGCTAATAGTTCTATTGTTTTTTCTTCCTAGCATTATAATTTCCAATTTTTGAGTTTATCAAACCAGGTAGAGTTTGATTCATTAATGGAAGATTTAGTTATCAAACTTAGTAATTCTCGTAGTTTTTTATTAATAGGATGACTTGGGAATTTATTCGCAAAAACGATGCCTAAATTAAGAGATTCTAATGTTGCTTTTCTATCAAATGGAATAATAAAATCAATTGTTCGTTGGATCCCATCTTCAAACTGTGGTTGAGTTAATTCTGCAGATTTTGCCGAGCTATTTCTTATACTAATAATTTTAATTTTAGCAAATGGAGCTTTAATTTTGCATAGTTTTAAAATTTTTGCAGTATCTCTAATAGATGAAATGGAGAACTCACAAACTATAATAATATCAGAAGAAGCAGATAACATAATCTTCGAATATAAATTATTATAGTTTATGTCTACTACAGTATAATCAAAATTATTTTGTACTAATTTAGTTAGCTTTATTAAGTCTTCATCAGTTATAAAATAATCTCGATCTAAACCTTGCTCTGAAGATAATACAGATAATTGATCATTTATATTTATAGCTAGTCTTTTTAAAAAAACAGCATCTAATCTATCTGCATTTGTCAATACTTGTGTTAATCCCTGATTTGGATCTTTATTAAATATTAAAGAAGATATCCCGTTATATATATCGAGATCTAATAAACAGGTTGTTGCCATAAAATGTTTTGATAAAATCCATGACATACTAGCAGAAATTGTTGATGTACCTAAACCTCCTCTTGATCCTATAACGGCAATCATGGAATTTGATTTTATATCTTCTTGAGTATGAACATTGTTTTTAGTTATATTATTAATACATTCTATAAGTGCTATATTATCTATTGGTAGTGTAAAGTAATCATCAACTCCTGATTTGATCAAGTTACGGTATAAATTAACATCATTATTATGACCTATACAGATTAATCTAGTCTCCTCATCACAATGATCTGCTAATTCATTTATCTGTTGGACAGCATTACTAGTGTCTATTATCTCTATTAATAACAATTTTGATATTTCATTTTGTTGAACAAATGGTATTGCATTTGTCAGATCTCCTGTATGAATATCAGCTTGTAGCATGTTTTGTTTCATTAGCTCTTGTATTTGTTTTGCTGTATTTTCTTGTTTTACAAATACCAGCCATTTTTTAGTTGTTTCGATTGTATTTGACATAACTATTATTCTATTAAACCTTGCAAAATTAAGTGAATTTGTCCAGATATTCTTGCTTTAGTAATTCTCTCAGCTTGATCAGGAAGAATTTCAATAGTGATTGTTTTAACAATTTTTGCTATATCAGAAGCATTCCTTGATGTAGTTTGATCAACGGATAATACCATAATATTTTTAGCAATTGTTTCAGCTACAATGTTATTGTTTTCTGTAGTATGGCTTGCAATAAGATCTATGTAGTCTCCCGGAAATATAAAACCACTAACCCCGGTGACTTCGTTTACTTCTAATGCAATAGCTCTTTTACCTGGCCTAATTATCGCGGCTAAGACGTTTCTTTTTGCAGGATGGATCACATTTTTATCTAGTATTGGTTCTCCTTTTGTTAGGGGCTTTCTAATTACCATATCAATAAAATTTTCTAATTTTCTAGTGTTTTCTACTATGTGATCTTTACTTATTGCTTCTTTTGGCCAGGCTTGCCATATTAAATCAGTTTTTTGTAGTTTTCTTCCTAAAGATAAATGCTCTGCAGCGACTAGTATTCTTAACGCATTAGAAAAGATTGGCTGTCTGTCTGTTAATGATGCTTTTGGCTTCGTCTTATCTGTCCATAATGTTATAAAATATGCCAACAATACTGCAGCAAGGATTGTAATTAGTATAGGAACTAAATTTTGTCGATCCATCGATTTTGATCCTTTCTATCAATACACTAAAATTAAATTTTTGCTATATTGATAATAAAATTTTTTTAAATTTGTTCATGATAAGTTTAGGTGTTATTAGTAAGATCACCAGTAAGAACACTCAATATTTATATTTTATGAGCATATATAAAACATCAATGATTTGTTTTTATACAAAATAATTGTACATATTATCTATTTGATTTTGGTAGAATGTGGGGGAGAGGTTGATGGAAATTAGTTATGGATAAACTAGATTGTGTACAGACGAGATATGATTTAAACAATTATAAATCAAGTTTTTCTTTATCTGAAAAAGAACTACAGATTAATATTTTAGAAATACCAGATGTCTACTCAAGTTTTAATGCAGAACTTACTGAAAAAGGAGGGGATGTTATCTCCTTTTATAAATTATTTGATTTATCAAGTACAGAACTTGCAGGATTATTTTCTAAAGAAATTATAAATATTGTTAAAAATATAGAAGAGGTATTTTCTGATGAGCCTGAAGTGCAAAATAAGCTTACTAAGAAAAACGAAAAAATATTAACAAAATTTTTAGCAGCATATAAAGATGAGTATAGTAAGGCAAGATATGTAGGTGGCGATATCTTATGTCTACCATTTAATGATCAGGAATTTGGTTTAGCTTTATGCTGTAATAGTTTATTTAGAACAAATGATAGTTTTAATTTTGATAGAGATCTAAAGATAATAATTGAGTTACTTAGAGTTGCTAATAAGGTTAAAATTTTTCCTTTAAATAAGCAGCGATTTGTTCCCTGTGAGTATCTAGGTAGAATAATGTTGTATTTTCAACAAGCTGGGCATCGTATTGAAATAATTCATGCAAATAATGAAACTACTAAAATTAATAATGCTATATTATGTATCTGGAATACGGGGTGTATATTGTAAGTATGGTTGGTTATGCTGTATAAATTATTTTTTAAGATATTTAAGTTCCTGAGTATTGCTAATGTTGATAAATACTATCTGTATTTTTTGAAATTGTTTCCAAAATTTGTGTTTTCTAGAAGAACCCAAAATGTAATAAGATTGATGGGGATAGATTTTCCAAATAGAGTTGGGATCACTATATCTGATAATATATTTGGAGACTATCTATCATCTTTATCAAAATTAGGATTTGGTTTTGTAGAAATTGATGTTTCTAGTAAATCGAATTCAGGGTTGAGTTTAATCAATAGAGTAAATAATTTGTTAGTAAAGTTAAAAAATTCTTCTAGCAATTCATCTGTTATAGGAGTCTATATTAAAAGTACTAATACTGAATATGATTTAATTTATCAGTATGTAATATGTATGAGAAATCTATACTTATATGTTGACTATATAGTATTATCTTTTGGTATAGTGTTAACTGATGCATCAATAGAATATTCTAATATATACAAAGAACATTTGGTAAGATTAAAGCAAGAGCAGAAGTTTTTGACTGAGAGTAACAAAAGGTATATTCCAATAGTGATTGAAATAGTTAATAATCTATCAGAGAAAAGTTTATTAGCAATAATTCATGAGATTGTTAAAACTGATATTGATGGTATTGTTATTTCTTTCTGTTCAGTTGAGCAGAATATTGATGCAAATAGGGGTAAAACTAATTGTAAATTTGTTGTTGACAATATACCGAATACCATTCCAGTGTTTTTTAAAGGCCAATTAAAAAATTTCATTGCTAATAAGGAAATAATCTCAAGAAGTGCGCATCTATCACTTTTCCAAGACTTGCTTTGCCATGGTTCTAGAGAGGTAAAAAATATAACGAGGTAAAAAAATGGCAAAGCCGATTACTTATAAAAAGACCAATGAGGTTCGATGACGTTGTTTTGTAATAACAAAAATTCATTTTGAACAATTAGCTAATATAAATTACCATATATTTTACTTGGTTTTGTTTGTTTGCTATATTTGCGTTTATCCCACGGATGAAAGGAACCATGGACGGGTAAGTTTAGCAAGGATGCTTTACAGTAATTTTGGCACATTAAAAATTATTTTCAAGATATGCTAATTATATTATTTTTGAGTATAGACCAGCAATTATAATAACTATGTGCAGCAGGTTCTTCAATAGTTTAATAATTTCTATAATTAAGTCAAGTTTCTGTTCGTTCTACTAATAAGATATCCTAATAAATATCCAATAGCTGATATTGACAAACATAGTATTTCTTTAGGGATATTTAAAATGGTTTCTGATATAGTCAAATAACTAATCATTCCAAGACATATTGAGATTCTAGCGGCGATCTTAGAAGGTGTTGGATTAAATATAGCAATAATTATAGGTACAAAAAAACATACTATAGTGATCTCATAAGCTTTTACCATTATTTGAATGATATCATTGACATATAGGCTTACTAGAAAAGCCATTAATCCACTGAACAAAGTAATAATTCTGGCATACATAATGGCAGTAGTATTACTTTTTTGCTTGGTGAATATATCAATAGCTATATTTGAGCTAATAGCGCAGAGTAGAGAGTCAGCAGTTGATATTATTGCCATTAATATAGCAAAAGAGAAGAAAGCTGAAATTACGGGATTGGTGGTTTGATTAATTACGGTTATTAATACACTAGAACCTTCATTTATTTCAATACCTATTTGGTTTGCTACTATACCTAGATATGTAGGCAGCAAAGAAGCTGTCAATAACAATATGCCTGCTAGAAATGTGGATATTGTTACATTTTTAGCTGTAGCACTGGCAAAGCATCTTTGCCCCATATCTTGACCAATAATAATAAATAGCAGAGGCATTAACAACCAGCTACTCCATGGTATAACTAAATCATTATTTAAATTATTTACTTTACTAAATTCTATAGGATTAATTAGTAGGTATATAAATGTTATTAAGAATATAATTAATACTCCAGATATTTGGATAATATCTGTTTGCACGACTGCTTTTAAGCCTCCGACACTAGTATAGATAATTAAAGAGAGCCAGAATCCTAGAAAAATATATTTATTATAAAATTCTATAGCAACTAAATATTTTTTGGTTGAAACTGCAATAGCTACTAAGATCAAAAAAGTTGATATAATATATATAATACTACATAGCTTATAAGCGATTGGATCTTTATAGATATTAGAAAAAATCTGAGGGATCGTGCTGATTTTTTTATTGCGAAGACGACTACCAATTCCACTTGCTAGCATAAATAGTCCTAAGCTGATCCCAAGAGCATAATAGATAGCTTGCCATCCGTAAGTATATGCAGCATCTGCTGCTCCAACAATTGCCCCACCACCTAGTTGAGTTGCTAAGAAAGTAAGGCACAGGCTAAATGTTCCGAGCTTTCTATTACTCAGATAGTAATCTTCGGAAGTTTTAAGATTTTTTGAAGCTTTTTTACCAATATAAAGCGAAGTTAAAATAAAGCAGGCTATTAAACTACTAAATACAAAAATATTCATGATAGATCCTCATTAAGTTGTAATTAAATACAAAATATAAACTTTTAAAAATAATTTTTAAATATTAATGAGTATGATGGATATGAAGAAACTTTGTAGAACTGACATAACTTTTAATTAGTAAAGCTAATTGTAACATAGCATTCTCCATTAGATTATGTTACCAAGCTATCATGCTACCTCATAATTGTCAAGTTGTAGATGATATTAAATTTGTAAATATGGTTTCTATCTAGACTTTCATGAAGATATTTATTTTTGGGTTCGAGATTTAACTTTCTTTTTATTTCTCATATTCTTTAATATTTATCTTTTTTGTCGATTTTCTCAAGTTTTTGTTGTCTGTATTTTAGACATAGTTTAAAATACCCGCAATGAACTATAGTGATACAGCAAAAAATAATTTTGAGGATGCTCTAAAGCTTTTTAAGGATCTTGGCAAGAAATCTGTTGCGTCAAAGATTGAGCAAGTAAAATTGTGCATATTGTGCCAAAAATATCTTGATAATTTTGTTCGATGGTTGAGTTGTTCTCCCTGTGATGCTAAGGCTTATCAAGTGTTTGTCAAATCTACTATCCTTGCGGGAATGTTAGAGTTACCTCAAGCTAAGTGGCATAAGTGGATTTCTGAGAATGCCAACGAGTAGGTACATTTATAGTATTTAGATTTTATACTATAAATTGTTTTAAATGGATATTAAACTTTTGAAATAGGAAGATTGCTTGTTTTAATATTAATGTCAGTATTACCATTTAAAACAGCATATTCAGAAAATATTACAATTAAAAATCTAACAGATAATCAAATATTTCTAGAACTAAGTAAAATCGTTAGTCGGGGCTACAACCAAATACGCAATACAAATATGCTGGTGAAATGCATGAACAGCTTAAATTGTATTTATCAATTTCTCCAAAAGCTATCATGGATGTTAGTGAGCATTTAAAGCCTAGATTAGAAAAACATAAAACACAACGCTATAGAGAATCGACTGCTGCTAATTGGCCGGATCCTATTGTTGAAAGGGTTATCATTTCAGGTATGAAAATTTTTGATAGATCATTATCGATAATGGAACAATCTATGGTTATTAAGAATATGCAAAAAAGTTGGAGGTATCAAATTTAGATGGGGTAGGAGAACTATCCAAAGTAATAAGTAAGTTTGCCGGTTCTTTGGATGTAGTGCGTCTTTTTATTCATGAGGGATATTCTATTGATATAGATTTTCCACAGAATATAACAAAAAATTCGGGAATAACAATAGTTATGGATAAAGCAAATAAGAAAATAATTTGGATTTCGGCTGAGTTACCACCAACTACATTTTCTAGAAGATATGATTATTATTACCGTTAAGATCAATGCTGTTATTGTTTATGCTCATTCCACCGTGATTTGCGTACTTTCTTAAAGAGGTAATGTTGAAAGATAAAAAGAATATATTAAAGTTAGTGGAAGTTCATAAAATATAAGTTATTACGTTTGTATAGTGGTTGATGTTTTTTAACCAAAAAGAGATATTTTTGCTAGTTCAGTGAAGAAATTGCACAAATGACGTCTCTTTTTGAAATAAATATATTAATCTGTATGTGTGCACGATTTTAATGTGTAAAGTATATAAGGATCTTATCTAATTTATGAAAATGTTTTTTTCTAAAAAAAATAATTTAATCGTTATATTTGGGTTTATCCTAATTAGTGTTGCAGTTTTTCAATGTATTGCCGTGCATGCTTATTCTCCTGTTATAGAGCTTGAGTATAAATATGGTAATAAAAGAGGACTTGGCAGAACAGGGGTATTAATTCCTATACTACAAAGCGACACTAAATTATTTTACACTAGTGCTTTTTTTATGCGTGATTCTAAAAAAGCTTCTGAAGGTAATTTTGGTCTTGGTTATAGACATAAGTTTGCTGCAAATTGGATTGCTGGTGGGTATGGTTTTTGGGATATTAGGCGTACTAAGTATGAAAATATGATCCATCAAGCGACCTTCGGAGTCGAGTTATTAGGATAATATCTAGAATTTAGGATTAATGGCTATATTCCTCAAAATAAGAAATTTTCGATAAATAAAATTAAAAACATTAAAATCGATAATACTTTTGCCAATCAACAGACTACCCGTACTCGACAAAGAGAAGAATATGTTGAAACTGTATTAGGTGGTTTTGATGTTGAGATAGGCGGAACATTACCACAATTTGATAGATTTAGTGGATTTTTAGCTGGATATTATTTTTCTAGAAATGATCAGAATGTTAAAGGTTTTAGATTTAGGAATGCTAATCGATTATTCACTTGGTTAACTCAAGAAAATGAAATAGGTTACGATAATTCAAGAAAACTAGTTTGGTACATTAGTATTAGGCTTCAATATGTATTTAGCAAGAAAAATCCAAATAGTATTAGCAGAATATATAGAAAAATGAATCAATTACCAATTCGTGATATAGATGTTATCTCAACAGATACTGCTACCGAGTTAACTGCTCCAGAAATTGAGACAGTCGATGAATATTTAGCTCTTATTATCAGTGACCAAGAAAGAAATACGAATAATATTATTGCGACGGGAAACATTTTATTTAAGAATGCAAGTGAACTAAAAACAAATAGAGCAACTAGAGGAATAGAAGTTGAAGATGTAACATTATTAGATAGTAATATTAATATAATCAGGATATCAAACAATACTCAAGTAGCCACTAAATTTAAAAATATATTGTCAAATGAAAACATAGATGCTGTGGATGTAATAGATAATGTTGATTTAGGTAGGGAAGTGAGTCAATTGTTAGCTGAAGATAAATTAAATACTTTAAAAATCATGATGGCGATAAAGCGTAAAGACAATAAATTATTCCGGAAATTATTATATACGATGCATATTAATGACTTGAATCGCAAAGTTACAACGTTTACAGGCGGTGCTGGTGCAGCTAACTATAATATAACAGAGATCAATCAATTTAAAACTTTTTGCCAAAATGAAATGGGAATATCAAATGTTGATTTTGATAAAATAGTTAATGTTGATCTTGTTGCAGGAGATGATTTTACTAGGCTTTGGAAAGAGAATAATACACCGCTAACTTATTCTTTGACAATAGAAAGAATGGATTATGCTGAAGAACTTCTAGGAGCAGAAAAGGTTGATCCACGTATTGAGAATTTTTATAATTTTAATGGATTAACTATGTTGTACTATGGAATAAACGCCAATGAACATAACATTCTAGCTGGTAGGGATCCACTAAGTGATGCAGAGGTTCAAAAGAAGGGTAAAAGTTGCCAGAATATATTGAAGTCTTTAGATAGATATTTTACTACCGCAGAATATAAAAATGTTGTTAATGGTGTTGATAATAATGGTAGGACTACTTTAACTAGGCTGTTTATTGGAGGGCAACCTCATAAAGGATTTGATCCATTTATACAGGATAGTTTTGTAAGAGGGTTAAGTGAGAAAATTCCTACTAGCATCCCTGTTGGAACTCCTGCTAACATGAATCCATTTTGGCTCGAATTGGATGGCAGTGCAGCTCGAATACAGAGTGCACTTGGTTATTTTTCTAGAGTTATGCGTCCAAAAACAATTTTAATATTAAAGAGTAATCAGAGCAGTTTTTTATATGACTATGCTACAAAGAAAAATACTGATCAAATTGCTACTGTCTTTACAAATTTTGCCAATAGTAACAATTTAACTAGTACCGATGTTAGTTTATTATTGGGTAGTAATGGGACTAGTGCACCTTTGCATCGCGCATTTCTGAGTGATAGATTTGGTCCGGGTGTGTCAAATAAAGCTATTGAAATAGTTAAGATAATGCAAGCATTTAACATTCAAAAGTCATCTGTTCCTCCTCGGATAGGACAAAACATTGATATGTTTATTGCAACCCAAATAGGTCATGTTGGAGTTGGTAGTGCTAAAGGTGCTCAAATGGTGCTTGCTAGAGATTTATTGAATACTTTGGTATAACCAGTAAATTATTTCAGTCAAAACCACTTTTTTATCTATATTGATGTCATCATCTGTCAAGGCTTATCAAGTGTTGGTCAAATCAAACTATCCTTTTAGAAATACTAGCGTTATTCTAAACCAAATGGGAAGTGTGGATCACTGAGAATATTAAAAAGCAAGTGGATCTCTAGTTGGTTTTTCCTGATTAGTGTTGCTTGTCTATTATTCTGATACTGGTAAATCATGGTTAATATTTGACAAGGCATAGTAATTTCTTTATAATATAGAGATTAAATTAAAATACATTTTAACCTATGGAAAATATTAGAGAGCTCAAAAATAGAATATCTTGGCGATGGTAATTTTACATTATCAATAAGTATTTCTGTATCTTTAATAAAATAGGAAAAAAATGTTTATCCCCCTAAACTTAAAATTATCAATCTTGACTATAACATCTGCTAATAGTAGTAATTGGTGGCTACTCTCGTAGCCTATTAAACCTGATCCTAAAAATTTTCTGAACTTTTTTAATTATTACTACGAAGGAGTAGATCATGTCTTACAAAAAATTAGTACATTCTTGTGTGTTTATCATTAGTTGTTTAGGAGCTATATATGTTAATGCTTTATCTAATACTAAAGTTAAACAAAGAACCGTAGGTATTATAGTACCTATTGAGCATCAGGCCTTGACCGATATTGTCAATGGCTTTAAGCAGACTTTAAAACAATATGATGATTCAATTAACATTATAGTTAAGAATGCTCTAGGGGAGATAAATATTCAAAGATCTATTATAGAGCAGTTTAAGCATCAAAATATTGATCTAATGGTTCCTGTTAGTCTTGGCACAACTCAAATGGCTGCGAATTTAAATTCTAGAATACCTATTATTAGCTTAGCGTCAAAATATGATCAAAATCAGCAGATCCCAAAAAATGTAGCAGGAGTTTCTGATGAAATCGGTGCTAAAAAGAAAATAGAGCTATTAAAAGCCATCTATCCACAAATTAAAAAATTTAGTCTGATCTATAGTGGATCAGAGAAAATTTTACCAGAAGTAGAAGATGCTGTGGTTGAAGCGAATGATAGAGGTATTAAGGTGCAAAAGATGATGATCAAAGAGTTGCGCGATTTATATAGTGTTAGTCGGATGATTAGTGATGACTCTGAATTGATATTCATCTTAAAGGATAATCTAGTGGCTAGCGGAGTTCAGACTTTAGTTAGAGAAGCTAAAAAAAGAAAGATCCCTTTGATGACTTCTGATGAATGTACAATTATTGGAGGGGGGAGTTTTGCTTTAGGAGTTAAAGAACAACAAATAGGTATTCAAGGAGCTAAGCTTGCTATTAAATTGTTTGCTGGTGCTAATATTCAAGAGCTACCATTTGAGCAGATGGAAGAATTAACTATTTTTTATAATGAAGTTACTTGTAGAAAGCAAGAGCTTGATGTTAGCAGGTTAAAGACAATAGCAAATAATATGCAATATTCAATATTAAGTGTTACTCAGAGTTATCAGAGAGGTTAATTATGAATATATTTTATTTAGCTTTAGAGCAGACAATAGTTTTCCTACCGCTAGTAATGGGAATTTATTTAAGCTATAAAATTTTGCAAACAACTGATCTTACAGTTGATGGTACTTTTGTACTTGGAGCTGCTCTCTACGCCCGTTCTTTATCAATGGGCGTAGAACCTTTAGTTGCTGTTTTAATAGCACTTGCTGGCGGTTTTCTTGGAGGAGTAATGGTTTCTTTAATCCAATTCAAAGACAAAGTCAATTCTTTGATTGCTAGTATATTAGCATTATTCATTTTATATAGTGTTAATTTTCAGGTTATGGGGAGAGCAAATATAAGTTTACAAGATAATAGAACATTAATTTATTTATTTGGAGATCAAATAATTTTATTTATGTGTTTAATATCTATTGGGTTAGTGGTAGTGATACTCTCCAGTCAGCTAGGGTTGAAGTTACGAGGATTCGGAGCTAATAAATCTCTTATGCAAAAGATCACATCCAATATTGAAAAATTCAGGATGTTGGGGCTTGGTTTTAGTAATATGCTGGCAGCTTTTTGTGGAGTTTTGACTGCAGAAGTAAATGGTTATGCTGATATTAATATGGGATTTGGTATGGCTCTAACTGGTATTGGTTCTGTGGTAATAGGCTTAGATTTAATAAGACGCGTTTATCGAAGTAGGAAAATATTTAATGTTGGTTCTGATATCTTAGGATGTTTTCTGGGAGGGCTAACATATTTTCTAAGTTTAAATACTTTACTAAGAATAGGTATAGAACCTATTAATTTAAAATTAGTTTTAGGTGTTATCCTTGTTATGCTCTTAAGAGGGGTTGGTTCTTCTCCATTAAATAAAATAGGAGTTAATCGTGAATAATGCTGTTGTAGATTTACAAAATATTAGTGTGTTAGTTCCTTTGATGAGTAGAGAGATATTAAATGATATCAATTATAGAATATACTCTAATGATTTTATCGTAGTTCTAGGTAGTAATGGCTCAGGGAAGAGCACATTAATAAATTTAATTAACCAAAAAATTCTGCCAACCAATGGCAGAATTAACTATTCTCTATCAACTAGAAAAAAGCAATATTTAGATATAATGACCCTTACTCAAAAAGTAGAAGAAAGTATATTTCCTAATATGAGTGTATTAGAAAATTACTTATTATGGAATTATAAATTTAATTTACTAGGTAAAATTTCTTCTAGAAAGCTCACAGTAAATAGGCTTAAATTATATTTACAGAAAATTAACAGTCCCTTACAAGAAAAGCTAGACACTAATATTTCATGCTTATCAGGAGGAGAAAGACAAGCTTTATTGCTTATAATGTGTGTTCTTTTAAAACCAAAATTACTACTATTAGATGAGCATACAAGCGCCTTAGATCCTAAGATGGCTGAGATTGTTATTAGTGATACTGCTAAGTATGTAGGTAAAGAAAAAATTCCATGTATGATGACAACCCATAATATTGAGCATGCATTGAATTTTGGGAATAGATTGCTAGTTTTAAAAAATGGTAAAATTGTTTTGGATCTAGCTGATCAAGAGAAGCAGAAATTAACAAAAAAAGATCTAATATCTCTATATTATTAGATAAATACTCCTAGTTTTATGCAAACATATGATTGTGTTGCAGTCTGATAGAAGCTTCAGGAATCATGTGCCAGAAGGTGAGCAAGAATGTCATAAGTTAATATTATTTAAGTTAAGTTAACTATTCAAAAACATATAAAAAGGGAGGGTGACAAAAATTTATTCACCAAGCTAAGCTAACTATATAAAAAATAAATAAATATAGTCTATTGATAAATAACTATTCATCAATTGAGCTATTTTCTACTATCCTTATATAAAGTATTACTAATTTTAGTCTAACTATATTTAGATATTTTAGAGGGATAAAGATGAGAGATCTACAAGAGATTTTAGAAGACTTTAAGAATTATAAAAAGGGAGGGAAATATTATATTAATGATTCTCAATCATCCTTAGGTCTGCCAGGTCGGTATTTATTATGTTTGGAGCTTAGAGCATATATAGATAAAAATAATGTTAGTGATATACCACTAGAAACAATGAAATATCTAGAGAGAGCTGAAAAAAGAATGCTAGGTAGTCATCAAAATACAAGAAGGTTGATTACTATACCGCTTAGAAGAGGCAAAGTCACGATGCAACAATTAGAAGAAGCAGGAATAGTAGAACTTATTCAGAAAATTGCTCCTGATGCTATTTTAGAAATTAAGATGAGAGAAAAAGCTATTGAGCTTGAGAAATATTTGAAAACAATGCAATTAAGTGGGGATGTGGCAGATGTATATATTAGAAGTAAATGGAAAAAGAATAATTTAGCTCAGGAACAATATAATAATACTGGAATTCAAATGAGGTATAAATTAGGATTCCAACTATTAGACTATATGACTCAGCACTCAGATTTTGGAAAAAAAGAAAGTAATGAATATAGATCATATATGGCCAATTTCTCTTATTTTGATGAAATAATGGAAAGTATACCTAAGTTAGCTGGTAATTTTTTAGCCAGAATGAATACATCATTCAGCCAAGAAAACATGGCTAATAAGGAAGTAATTACTCCATTCAGAAAGAATAAAGTAACAGCAACTCAGTTAAAAGAAGCTGGGATTATAAATTCTGTTGAAAAATTTTTCCCTGAACTATTATTAGAAGCAAAAATAAGGCAAATATCTGCTAATCTAATAAGTGTAGTAAATACCAGTAAACCTATGCTTAGTAGAAGATTTGTGCCTCTTGAGCAAGAGCTTTTTTTGCAGTTAATGGACTGTGTTGGTAAGCATCCAAATTTTTCAATTGCAATGAATACCATTCCAAATGAAATTATAAATAAAGTTGTAGAAATTGATAAAGAATTAAAGTCTGATTTTGATACCAGAAAAAATATATTGAATTCATTTAAAGAACACAAAATAGACAAAGTAGGTCTTGAAAAACTACAAATGCAAGATGCGTTTAACAGTTATTTTCCTGAATATCTTAGTAGCTCTCTGGAAATTAAAGGTGATCGTAGTATGCCATCTACTATACCAACGCCTACTATGCCAACTATGGAAATAGATGCTATAAATGTGGAAAATATAACGGAACCTGATATCTCTAATATAGAAAAGAAAGTTATTGATCCTATAATACATCCATATGATCGAACATCAGCTCGGATCAATTATCGGATAAATAAAAAGATGGGAGATAGTTTGGACCAACTTGAAAAAAAGCAGCAAGAAAAGCAGAATTTTTTTTCTGAACTAAAACAAGAATCGCAAAAAAAGATTAAAAAATCATATAATAAATTAAATGATAAACGAACAAATGAATTTGACAAGTTATTTTCAAAAGTAGAGGATCAGCATAACGAATATAGAAAACTTACAAGTAAGAAAAAAACCTTTTTTTGGCCAAATAAAAAGCGGGAGCAGACAATAGCTCATGTAGATGGGATCATAAAGAAAATTCAAGAGTTGAATGTAGAACCTGATGTAAAAATAAAGTTACTCTATGGGTGTATTTTAGCTAATAAAAATTCTGTTACTATTCACCAAAAAGAGAAAGATTTATTATCAAATAGTAAGATTAGAGAGTTTTTGGGGAAAACTACGAGTAGGCTTGTTACTTTATATGATGATTTGCTTGACGATGTAGAGAAAGCTGCTCGTGAATGTGACGTTAGTTTGAATACATCAGAGGTAGAATTTAGGGAGACATTTTCACAGCAAATTAAAGAAGACTTTACTAAAGGGAAAGGCTTGTAAAGTCTAATTTTAGCTAAGGTAAAGATTATAAAAATATTCATTAACAAATCTGCTAAAATTGAATTAAAAGATGATTTTATCTCGTTAGTTTTGCTGACGTATATTAAGCAGTCAATGGATAATCAGCCATATTATATTCCCATTCAAACCATGCTTGTTGAATTGGCATATATACGCCTAGCATAATAGGTCTATCTTCTTGAAGTGAAATTATTTTTGCATATGTATTTAGTTGTTTTCCGTATTGCTTTTTAATATCCAACAGATTTGGGAGGAGAGCCTGTTCGTTACATGAGATCTTATAGTCAATGATCCAACGAATATTATTTTCGATAAAAGTACGATCAATGATAATATTTAGTATTTTTTTATTAAATATTGATGTAATAGGCAGTTCACATTCTGAGTTTTGATGATGTGGATTTAAAATCCATTTTCCTTTTAAGTCAGTTGCAGTATTTTTAATTGAGTTTATAATAGTATTAGTTGATTTTAATAAAGCATATTTTGGTACTCCAGATTTTATTAGTCTTTTTGCTAAATTATCTCTAGATATTAGTTTGTTGAATTTTAAATGTTCTAACAGATCATATTTTACTATTGTACGTAGAATATCATGAGTTATTGTCCCAATATTGGTATTAGTAATCTGATTGGCAATGTCATATTGCGCTAAATTTTTATTTGATTGCTCAAGTGGATTTAACGTATGTTGTTCACTAATCTCTTTTATATTTTTTACTCTATATAAAACTTCAGAAATATATTCTGTTTCTATATTATTGTTTTGCAAATTATTAATAACTGTGGCGTTAGCCATAAATGAGTTCCAGAAAGGGTAAATAAAACTTGCTTTAGATACTTTATAATCATTAATGTCTATATTTTCTTTGATATTTATTAGTATCATTAATTTGAATTTTGTTCTAGTTGCGGCTACATACATTAAGCGAATTTTTTCATAGTCATCTTTTTCTTTAGATGCTCTGTATAGGTGCTCATATATTGGATTCTGATCATGACCAATACCTTTAATAGGAGCTAAAAGTAAGGAAGTTCTATTGGTAAATTGTAGTTCTGACCATTCCAATATATTTCTTTGAGGGTTTGGAATTATATTTGTTATGCCTAATAAAAAAACCATATCATACTCTAAACCTTTTGATTTATGGATTGTCATTAATTCAACATTAGGTTCTACCTTACTGTCAGGGGTTACTCGAGTGTTAATAAGTTGATATTCAAAATCATATAGATTGAAAATAGTATTATTTTGCTGATTGTTTTCTAATAGATCTAGATATTGTTTTACCCATTGTAAATCTTTAGATGATCTTAAAGTATTAGGACCTCCTAACATTTGCCAAACTTCTGCTACTAGTTTACTCAAAGATGTTCTTCCAGATCTTTCTGTCATGTAGATAAAAGCAGGCCGTAGTTTTTTTAATCTATTTGCTCCAAATTCACTTATATTAGCTAGTTCTCCTGTTATAACTTGATAGATATTGCTGGATCTAGCTTGTTTGCTAATTTTAAGCAGATCGGATAATTCTAGTCCGCACCACGGTGCTCTAAGTAATGCAAGCCATGCTAATTTGTCAGTAATATCATAGATGGCTCTGGTTATCGCTAATAGATCATGAGTTATGGATTTGTCATAAATATTATCTATTTCATGAGCAATAAACTTTATATTAGTTTGTTGAAGTTGATCAATTAAAATCTTTAGATTTTTTCTTGTTCTTGCTAGGACAGCTATTTTTTTGTCGGGATATTTTTTAATATTTTTTTTAATTAGATTAATCGTGAGTTGAGCTTCATGTTGTTCAGATGAGCATAAATGAATACTAACGTTGGAGTCTGCAGAAATATTTTGAGTGGCTTTAGAAGGCTTAAATGCTATTGCTCCTTTGGAAATATTATTAGTACTTGGAAAACTTGCAGAAAATACTGTATTGCAAAAATTCACAATAGGATGGTTTGATCTAAAATTACTCTCAAGGATTAAGGACGAGAGCTTGATGTTATTTATCCCTTGATCTTTAACTTGTAGGAATAAACCAACTTCTGCTTCTCTAAAGCGATAGATAGATTGCATAGGATCACCAACAATAAAGATAGTTTTGTCTTCATTAGGCTGCCATTCAGCTGTTAATTTTTTAATTAATCTGAAATGGTGATTAGACGTGTCTTGAAATTCATCTATTAAAATATGTTTTATTTTATAGTCAAGCAATAATGATAGATCGGTAGGTATGCCATCAACTTCAAGGGTATTCATTGAACGTAAATTTAACTCACAAAAATCAATAGCATTTCTTTCTTTAAAAATAATCATAAGATTAGCAACTAGAAGTCGTAATACATGAAAAATATTTTCGGTGATCTGCCATTGGTTTTCAGCAAAAATATTAGGTGGAGACAGAGCAATATCTTTTAAAATAGCTAGCATTTGTTCATTATCAGCAATTTTAGTTAAGAAGTTAAGCATGCGCTCTTTCATTACTTTGAATAGTTGTTGTTCTGCTGAATTGTTTGCTGTAGCTTGACTTGGAAACCCTTCTTTAATGGTTATTTTTTTACGAACAGTGATATTCTTAGTTAGGATCATGCTAGAGTAAAATTTCCATACCAAAATATTATTTTGTTGGATAGTAGGTGTATCTTCGAGCTCAGTTAGATTAATATTATGATCTGTTTTTAGAAATTGTGAAGCGAACTTTCCGAGCTCAACTAATTCATTTTTATCTGAGCTTGATAGTAAATTATAAATGTTTTTAGTATAGCTAAGATTAATTTCTTGTAAGCATTGATCAAAATTTCTTTTAATTTCAGCTGATTTATTTGTTTCACCAATATATGGTAGCCATTGTTCTCTCTTGCCTAACATATTGACAAAAAGTTCTTCCATGACTATGAATTGATTATCAAAATATGAGGTGAGATTAAATAAAGCGTCTGACCATTTTGTATCGCTTTCTAAAAATTTTATCGTATTCTGAGTTGCTTGTTGATACTCTTTGTAGGGGTTATCAAGAATGGTAGATTTTGAGCCTAGCTGCGATAGGATAGGCATTTGATTAACAAGTCCTGTGGCAAAAGAATCTATAGTGGAGATCTGCAATCTAGCAGGATTTAAAGATAGATCCCAGTTAAGTTTGTTGGATCTTGTAATAACTTTTTGAGCTAATGCAAAAGTAGTTTCTTGATGAGTGGAGGTTATAGTATCAGCTTTTATTGATAGGGCATTTAATACTCTAGCACGCATTTCAGCAGCGGCTTTTCTAGTAAATGTTAGCGCTAGAATTTCTTCAGGTCTTGTAACTGTAGCAAGGAGTGCTAAAAAACGCTGGATTAAGATCTCTGTTTTACCAGAGCCTGCGGGAGCTTGCATTATGTATGATTTTGTTGTTTCCAAAGCTTTTTTACGTTGTAAATGATCAGATATCATTTTGATAATCTCCCTGGTCATTAACTCTGCATAACATATCAAAATGGCAACTAGAGCAGGTTGTAATGTATTTAGGATCAAGAGAGGCATCGCCTTTTTTAAAATCTACTAATAAACTTTCAAGGGTTTTACGCCAGCTCATTTTTTGTTTTTTCCAGCCTGCATTGGTGCTTAAAATGCTATCAGTAGTTATACCTTCTATTCCAATGTCACTAGTATTACTTAATCCCCGAAATAAAGTTTTGCCAAATTTTATTTGAGCAAAAGCTATTGCAGATATAGGTAATTCTGTACTGATCAGATAAAGTAATAATTGGGGGCTATCAGGTCGATCACTAAACCAATCGATCCCTGAATAACTTGTTGATTTATAATCAATAACTGCATAGTTATTATTAATCCGATCGATTCGATCAACCCTAAGTTCCATAGAAATGTTTTGTAAATTTAAAATTTGACGTTTTTCGACAGCTATACAGCTAAATGGCTTACGTTTTTTTTCAAATTCTAACCATGCTCCTAGCAGATCAACAAGTCTTCTTTTTTCAAGTTTAATTAAATTATTATGGCATTGGATAAAATAAATGGGTATTTTTTTTGTTATTGCTAAGTCAACATATGATGAGATCAGTTTAATTAGTTCCTGCTTAGTTAGCTTTATTAAATTTTCACTAGTTTTAAGTTTCTGCCATATTTTTTCTAAGCAAAAGTGCATTAAAATCCCGCGTTGTAAATAACTTAATCCATAAGAATTTTGATAGTCTGGTTTGATATCTAAACGAAATCTAGCAAATGCTTTGAAAGGACATTCTGATTGATAACGCAAAATTTCACTGCCTCCGGCAATATTGTCATTATCAATTAATTGAGGTGCTATATTATCACTATAGTAATCAAAGGTAGTTGGTTGAGCGGATTTTAGATATATTGAATTGTTATTCTTAAAGTTTTTTTTATAAATAGGGAAATTTTTTATTAATGGGCTAGCGTATTGTTTCAAGTCTTTCTGGGTTGAACTATAGCTAAAAATAACTTGGCTTGCTGATTTGATAAATCCATTTGTCATTCTTTTACTAAATTCTAGTTCTCTTTCGTAAGAGCTATGCGGTAAATTATATTTTAACTGCAAATTCAACGGAATAAATGGGTTGGGGCGCTTACCTTCAGGCCAGGTAGTACTGGTGACATTAGTTATCCAGATAGAATCAAAATATCTGCCAGCGGCTTCTAATAATCCTAAGAATTGAATAGGGGTTTTAGGAGACTGGATCTGGAATTCTGTTTTTATTGAGAAATTTTCTAAAATGGTTACTGCTTTGTTATAACTTATTTGCTCAAGGACGTAATCAAGATTAGTAAATTTTGTTAGTACAGTTTCAAATTTTTTAAAAACTTGATATTCTTCACTATTGATAGTTTGATCTCCAGGCCATCCGGTAATATTTAGAATTTTAGTGATCTCTTTTACCCACACACTAGGAAGTAAGAATTTTTCTGATGTTTTATCATCATAGAGTTGTTGTAAAATTGTAGAGAATATGGGGCAATGATATGATGCTGTATGGTCTTTTGTTAGTAATAAAAGGTGTGTTATATCTATATCCAAAATACCTAAAGAGTTAATTTGTCGTATTAATGTCATTCTTTGGTTTCTTTCAATATAAGCTCCTTTAATAAAAGGACTGCTAAGTACTTCATTGATTAAATTAATGGATGTTTGTTCAGATATAGCTAGGAGCCTGAATACGGTATTTATTATAGGGTAATCTATTAGAGATCTTCCAGTAGAAATGTCATAGGGGATAGGCTCTTCATTAACATGTAAGTATTCTTTAGCTATTTTTTCAATAGTATTTCTATGCTTTGTTAGATCGGTAACTACACAAGCTATTCTAGATTTATTAGCAAGATATTCATTACGCGCCCAACAAACTAAATCAATTAACTCTTCTTCAGTATTTTTAGCTACGTAGTGGAAGTGTTTTTTAGGTATTTCTTGCTGCTCATATGAGGAAATATCACAATATTTTGCTAAGCAATTTTTTAATTTTAGAATAATGGGGATAAACTCATCAAAAAAAGCGAAGATAATTTTCTTAGGTAATAAATCTTGAAGATCTTGAATGTATTCTGCTAGCTTGCTTGGTATTAAGCTTGATTCAATAAATCCATTTTCATTTAGATAAGATTTAAAATTGGTATGCCAGTCAATAAATTGTTGGCAATCTGGTGAGTATTCTAGATCTATTTGTTCTATGGTTATATTCCATTGGTTAATTAAATCATTAGTATCTTTAGCTATTCTAGCCGATTCTAAGTGATTAAATAGTAGATTATTAGTAGATTTTTTAATGATGGTTTCCCATATTATAAGTTCTTGTTCTTCTTTAAGTACAAGTGGTTTGGTGTCAATAGATTTTTCTAATTGTATATCCCATAGTTTATAGAGATAAGCTTCAATAGGTAAAATTGTGGGAGTATTCCAGGTAAGATATTTATTAGCAATTTTAAAGTTGTTATACTTTTCAAGTAAGTCTGCAGCAATTCTTCGATTTGGAGTTATAACTACAGCATGATTTTCTATTTTATTAAATAAATCAGAAAATTTTGTACTCATGATTTTTGCTTATACTTTTATGATTTGGTACCGAGAGTGGGACTCGAACCCACACGATGTTACCACCACCAGATTTTGAGTCTGGCGCGTCTACCAGTTCCGCCATCTCGGCCAAGAAATATAAGTGTATTCTAAAAGAGCAATGTAGAAAAGGGAAATCTTGTTTATCCTTAAAAAAGTACAGACACACTCTATTTTTAATCATAATGTTAATATGATATCACTCACTAAGATAAAATTAATGTTGTTTTGCAGAAATGTTCTATTCTAAATCAAATAAATAGGATTAATTTTTAAAGGTTTATATGAATGGATCTGAACATGATAAATTAGCTTGTTGGAGTGTGGTCTTTATTGGGCTGTTTATAATATGTACAAATTCTTTTTCAGGCAAAATAACCGAAGCGATGGTTAAAAAGCTCCCTGTACCTATAGCTGATTTTGAACAAATAGTTGTAGACAACTTAAGTAACACTGATGATTTAAAGAAGGCTTTTAGGAATGGCGCAAATTATGATCTGCCAGATTATATGCAGGTTATATTAAATTATAATACTGATGTAGTGAATGCTTTTGGAAAGCTTAAAATAACCGCTTTAAATTATGCGATCACTGAGGTTAATCTTGATGTTATTCAAATCTTAGCTTTATACAAAGCTCGTACAGATATTCCAGATGAAAGGACTATCAGATATTCCAGATGAAAGGACTATCAGATATTCCAGATGAAAGGACTATATATCAGATGCTAAAACCTATATTATCGTCTTTCCAGCGGAAATTTTTTGAGAATTCCACTGAACGCAATGAAAAACGAGTGATGGAAAAACGGATAAAAGAAGTAAGGCTGCTCATGCATCTTTTGTTGACAAAAATATCTGAAAATCATTATTTACCAAATTCACAAAAAGCAATGATGGTTGACAAGCTATTTAATTGTTATGGCATTAAACTTCCTGATGGTATGACAGAAAATTTTTTCAAATATACGATTAATGTTATGCCAGTAAATAATGAAAAAAATGTTTAAATTCAATTATTAACTTAATCTAAATAACATTAACCTATCTAGTATATTATTTGTAAGAGTATTATTAAAAGCATAGTGAAATTCAGGCATTAGCGTAGATGGAAAGTGTATTAGGGCTTGACATAAACGCTAATAATTCGTATGGTACTGGTTATTAAATATCTACCGTCTTTCTTTTCAAAAAATTTGATCAACTTCGTTACAAAGGTGAGGATATCAATTATATGCAGTTAACTGATTTTGATTACATTTTACCAGATGAATTAATTGCAAAATACCCCCTTGAACAACGCTCAGCAAGTAGAATGTTGCACTATAAATACTGCCAAAATAAAATATACCATAAGCAAACTGTTGACTTAGTAGATGTATTAGCTCCAGGAGAGGTTTTAGTTTTTAATAATACTAAAGTTATTCCTGCTAGATTATTTGGGGAAAAATCTACTGGTGGGAAGGTAGAACTTCTTGTTGAAAAAATATTTGATAACAATCGAGCAAGAGTTATGATTAAAAGTAATAGAGCTATTAATCAAGATCAACAAATATTTTTGCATGGCTATAAAGTTGTAGTAATACGAAAAGAGCAAGATCTGTTTATCATAGAACTAGAAGATGATATTAGCATTAGTAAATTATTAGATGAATATGGACATGTTCCTATTCCTCCTTATTTGAATCGAAAGCAACAAGAGTTAGATCTTACTAGATACCAAACAGTGTATGCCTCATGCCCTGGAGCTATTGCTGCTCCAACTGCTGGTTTGCATTTTGATCAGCGATTGTTAAATAGATTACAAAAAAAAGGTATTAAATTTGAGTATCTAACTTTGCATGTTGGGCTTGGTACATTTGTCCCGGTAAAAGTAAATAATATTGCTGAACATGCAATGCACAAAGAATATATAGAATTAAATGAAGAAGTGTGTTTTAGACTTAACAAAATAAAAACGGAAGGTAAACGCCTTATTGCAGTTGGCACTACAGTTACTAGAGCGCTAGAATCAGCTTATACAAATAAACTTACAGCTTTTCACGGAGAGACTGATATTTTTATTTATCCTGGGTATGAATTTAAAGCGATTGATTGTTTACTGACTAATTTTCATCTACCAAAATCTACTTTGTTGATGTTGATCAGTGCTTTTGTAGGGCGTGAAAATATCTTAAAAACTTATCAAGAGGCTATAGCTAATAAATACAGATTTTTTAGTTATGGAGATTTAATGTATTTAGATCAGAGTTGAGAATATTATGGACTATGAATTATTAAAAAATGATGGATTTGCTAGACTTGGACGAATTAATTTTTCCAATGGTAAAATTGTTAATACTCCTACTTTTATGCCGGTAGGTACTTATGGAACCATCAAAGCTATGTTACCAAGAGATGTTGAAGAATCCGGTGCTGAAGTAGTTCTTGGCAATACTTTTCATCTGATGTTGAGACCTGGAGTTGATATTGTTAAAGCTCATGGAGGATTACACAAATTTATGAATTGGGACAAAGTTATTCTAACGGACTCAGGAGGGTTCCAAGTATTTAGTCTGGGTAAAATGAGGAAGATTGCAGAGGAAGGAGTAACTTTTAAATCTCCAATTGATGGTAGTGAAATATTTTTGTCTCCAGAGAAATCAATTGATCTCCAAAAGGGATTAGGAGCAGATATTATTATGGTATTTGATGAATGTACCCCATATCCTGCAAGTTTTGAGGAAACTAAGAGCTCTATGGAGTTATCTTTAAGATGGGCTAAAAGATCTTTAAGTGCTCATGAAAATGCTAATTCAGCCTTATTTGGAATTATTCAAGGTGGAATGTTTGAACAATTACGTCAACAGTCTTTGCAAGAATTAGTAAGTATGGGTTTTGCTGGTTATGCGATTGGGGGGCTATCTGTTGGTGAACCAAAAGATTTAATGTTCAAAACTCTAAAATCTATTGTTCCTCTAATGCCAATAAATAAACCACGATATTTGATGGGAGTGGGTACTCCTTTAGATCTTTTGCAAGGGGTAATGTTAGGTGTTGATATGTTTGATTGTGTGATTCCGAGCAGAAATGCTAGGAATGGTTATTTATTTACCTCGAAAGGAGTAGTTAAAATCAGAAATTCGAAGAATAAAACTAATATGTCTCCTTTAGATGAAAATTGTAGTTGTTATACTTGTAAGAATTTTACTGTATCTTATTTACACCATCTGGATAAATGCAGGGAGATCCTAGGTGCACAGCTGAATACTTTACATAATATTTATTACTACCAAACTTTAATGGACGATATTCGTAAAGCAATTAACGATAATTCATTAGCTGATTTTGCTGATGAGTTTGTTTACAAAGTTTGATTTTTTATGGTAGAGTTGTACAAAATTTAGGTGGAGAATGTAGATGGGGTTTTTTAATACTGCTTATGCAGCCGAAGTTGTTTCTGATAGTGCTGCAGTGACAGGTCAGAGTTCTTCAGGTTCTATGATAATACTATTAGTTTTTATGGTTGCTCTGTATTTTATTGTTTGGAGACCACAAAACAAGCGTGCCAAGGAGCATCGAGAATTAGTTGCAAATCTTGCTAAGGGAGATGAAATTGTAACTAGTAGTGGAATTGTTGGAAAAATCACTAAGATGGTAGATGATTTTGTTATTGTAGATATTGCTGAAAATGTTGAGATCAAGTTACAAAAGGGAGCTATTGCTAATGTGCTGCCTAAAGGGATGATCAAGAAAATAGGTTAGTTAATAATGCAAAATAAATATGCTAATTGGCAGTATATCCTGATATTTGTAATATGTGTTGTAGGGATCTTATATTCTATACCTAATATATATATTGATGAACCGGCTATTCATATATCTGCGTCTGGTTATAAGAAAACTATTGGCGAAAATAATATATCTGCTATTAAAAGTATTTTTAAATTAAATAAGGTTGAGTTTAAATCTATAACTAGAAAGCATGACGATGTTTTTATTAGATTTTATGATACTGATAATCAGTTAAAAGCGGTGGATCTAGTTAAAGAAAAATTATCTGAAGATGATACAGTTGCATTGACGTTATTACCAACAACCCCTAGATGGCTACAAGCTATTAATGCTTCACCGATGAATTTAGGTTTAGATTTAAGAGGTGGAGTACATCTCTTAATCGAAGTAGATATTAGTAGTATAGTAAAACGTAAGCAAGAAGCGTTAATACGTATTGCTAAAAAAGAATTGCGGGATGCTAGGATCAGATATACGCAAATAAAAACAAAAAATAAACATGGAATGAAATTAGCTTTTAAAGATAAAGAAACTCGCGATCGATCTTATAACATAATTCAGAAAGCTGTGACTGATGTTGAATCTATTAGAGGGTTAGAAAATAATCAATACATTTTAGAAACTGTTTATAATCCAACTATACTGCATGATCTAAAACAGCACACTATTGAGCAAACAATGTCAACTTTGCGTAATCGAGTTAATGAGCTCGGGGTTACTGAAGCTATAGTGCAACAGCAGGGCTCTAATAGAGTTGCTGTAGATCTACCAGGGATCCAAGATGCAGCGCGGGCTAAAGAAATTTTAGGTGGCACTGCTAATCTGCAATTCCATTTAATAGATGTAGAAAATGATCCAACGAAAGCTGCTGAGTCTGGAATTGCTCCTGCTGGTTCTAAGTTATACGAGTACAATGGGCGCCCTGTGCTTATTAATGAAGAAGTCATTTTAAATGGTGATTCAATTACTTCAGCTGTTTCATCATTTGATGAAATGGGTCAGCCATCTGTGAATATTTCTCTTGGTGGTGGGGGAGAAAGTAAATTTAATAGGGTAACAAGAAATAATATTGGTAGAGCTATGCCAATATTATTTATTGAAAATAAAACTATTACTAAAAAAATTAAAGGTAAGCTTGTTAAAATACGGAAGAAAATAGAGAAGTTAATAAGTGTCGCTACTATCCAGAGTGCTCTTGGGAGTAATTTCAGAATAACTGGCTTATCAAATCCAGAAGAAGCAAGAGATCTTGCTCTACTACTTAGGGCTGGAGCTTTGCCAACGGCTGTTGAAATTGTTGAGGAAACAACGGTAGGCCCAACATTAGGTATGGAGAATATTAAAAGAGGATTGGTCTCATTGGCTGTCGGAATGATTTTAGTTTTAATTTTTATGGCAATTTATTATAGAGTTTTAGGAATAATTGCGGATATTGCTCTTGTGCTAAATTTATTTTTGCTAGTATCTTGCTTATCTTGGATTGGTGCCACTCTTACCTTGCCAGGTATCGCTGCTATTGTCTTGACCCTTGGTATGGCAATTGATGCTAATGTATTAATCTATGAAAGGATCCGTGAAGAACTTAGAAATGGTAAATCTATTCAAGCTTCTATCTACTCTGGTTATGATAGAGCTTTTGAGACTATTCTTGATGCTAACATAACTACCTTGATAGTAGCGATAGTATTATTAGCTGTTGGTTCTGGTCCTATTCAGGCCTTTGCTATTACTTTGATCTTAGGATTAATGACCTCTATGTTTACTGGTTTAGCTTGTACTAGGGCAATAGTTAATTTGCTATATGGCAGCAAAAAATTGCAGTCCCTGTCAATTGGTATAAAGGTTTAAAGTTATGGAATTTTTTAAAAAAAATACAAAAATAGATTTTTTAAATTCTCGGATAATAACCGGAACGATATCAATAGCGGTGCTGATCTTTTCCACTATTACTTTGGTGATGAATGGCTTAAATTGGGGGTTAGATTTTACTGGTGGGACTCAATTAGAGATCGCCTATCAACAACCAGTTGATCTGAGAGATATAAGAGATGCTCTGAATAAAAATGGCTATGAGCAGGCGTTGGTGCAAAATTATGGTACATCAAAAGATGTTCTAATTAATGTTCCTTCAATGGATGGGGCTAATCAAGGTACCCAAATAAAAAATATTGTCCGAATACTTCCAGGTGCCACGGTTCAAAGAGTAGAATTTATTGGGCCACAGGTAGGCCAAGAATTAATGAGTAAAGGGATGCTTGCGATAATTATTTCTGTGATTTTTACTATGGTTTATATTGCTATGAGATTTGAATATAGATTAGCTGTTTGTTCAGCAGTTGCTTTGGCTCATGATCCTATATTGATTTTAGGAATTTTTTCTTTTTATCAGTTAGAATTTGATTTAAAGGCTTTGGCTGCTCTACTAGCAGTTATTGGGTATTCTTTAAATGATACTATTGTCGTATTTGATAGAGTTAGGGAAAATTTCAAAAAATACCGTAAAAAAACCCCTAGCGATATTATGAACTTATCAATTAATCAGACTTTATCAAGAACAATAATTACATCCATGTTAACTTTAACAGTTGTTGTAGCACTGTACGTATATGGGGGTGAAACCCTAAAGGGTTTTTCTCTTACTATGATTTTAGGGGTTGTTTTTGGTACATACTCATCGATTTATGTAGCTGGAACTTTGGCAATTACTTTAGGACTTTCAAGAGCAGATATGCTTCCTAGGCCAAAAGCAACTTATGATGATAGACCCTAATCTTTAATTATTGCTAAGATCTTATCAGCGATCTTTAAATTTGCTGCTACTATTTGATTGGATTCTAAGTAATTACTTGAGCGTTGAAAATCATAAATAGTTCCCCCGGCTTCTTTTACCAATAAGATCCCAGCTGCCATATCCCATATTTTTATTCCTGACTGCCAAAATCCGTCTAATTTTCCCGATGCAACAAAGGCTAGATTGAGAGCCGCTGATCCAGTTCTTCTGAGCCCAGAAGTTTTAACCATCATTTTTCTAGATTTTTCTAGATGCTTTTCTATCATTTCTTCTGAGTGGGATGGGCATTCTGTTGCTAATAGGCATTGAATTAATTTATTTTTTGTTGAAACACGTAATCTTTGGTTGTTTAATTGTGCTCCTTTGCCTCTGGTTGCTATATACAAATCATTACTAATTGGGTCATAAATTACAGCATGCTCTATGTGTTCTTTTATTTTTACTGCAATTGAAATAGCAAAATGTGGAAATCCGTGAATGAAGTTGTTTGTGCCGTCAAGTGGATCTATTATCCAAGTTATTTCGTTGCCTGATTTTATTCCTGATTCCTCAGATATAATAGAATGTTCGGGATAGGATTTCTCTATGGCAGAAATAATGATGGATTCTGCTTTATGATCAATATCTGAAACAAAATCGTTAGTTGATTTTTCAAATACACTAATCTTATCAAGATTGGCAAATCCTCTTAATATTGCTTTTCCAGCTTGGATTGCCGCAGTAATGCCAATGTTAATAAAACCACTCATACTTAAATATTATAGATTATACAATTTATATGTTATTATATCAGTCTAATATAAAAACGTCTTAATTCATATAAATACTTCATTAATGTTCTCAAATATTAAAATAATTTTGGTTCAAGCATCACATCCTGGGAATATAGGGGCGGTTATGCGTGCAATGGAGACTATGGGGTTAGATGAATTATTGTTAGTTGCTCCAAAGCAATATAACCATCCCGATGTTACGTCAATGGCATCAAACGCTACTAAGGTGGTAGAAAAGGTTACTGTAGTAGAAACTCTTACAGATGCTCTAGAAGGTTCTGAAATTGTAATTGGAACTAGTGCAAGATTTAGATCTATATCTTTACCTAAGTTGAGTGCTAGAGAATGTGGGACTTTATGTTTAAAAAACAAACACAAAAATATAGCTATATTATTTGGCTCTGAACGTACAGGTTTAACTAATGAACAGTTAATGTGTTGTAGTAAACAGGTTTATATTCCAACTAGTGATCACTATAGCGTATTAAATTTAGCTATGGCAGTACAAGTCATTTGTTATGAAATTAAGATGGCTAGTTTACAAGAACAATTGAACAGTTCGATTAATCAAACGGTATCTTTAGCAGAGTATCAAGAAATACATTCATTTTATCTGCATCTAGAAAAAGTTTTAAATAAAATGGTTTTTTTCCATTCCAATGAACCTAAGAAATTGATGTTAAAGTTGAGAAGGCTATTTAATAGAGTTAATCTAGAAAAATCAGAAATTAATATTTTACGTGGTATTTTAAATTATATAGATAAATATGAACATTAATTTTCCTATATATTTAGATTATATGTCTTCTACTCCTATTGATAGTAAAGTTACAGAAGCTATGTTGCCTTATTTTCAAGATCAAAAAATATTTGGTAATCCTCATTCTCAGCATGTGTACGGCAAAAAATCTATGGAAGCAATAACAAAAGCAAAACTTCAAATTGCTGCTTGTATTAATTCAACGCCTGATGAAATAATATTTACTTCAGGAGCTACTGAAGCTAATAATTTAGCAATCAAGGGTTCAACTCAGTTTTATCATAGAAAAGGTAAGCATATTATAACATGTGCTACGGAGCATAAAGCAGTTTTAGAACCTATCCAGTGGTTAGTTGATGTACATGATTTTTCTGTAACAGTTATTAAACCAGGGAAGGATGGTTTGATAAATATACAAGATATTAAAAATGCAATAAGTACTCAAACAATTTTGATTTCTATCATGCATGTTAATAATGAAATAGGTGTTATTCAACCTATTGAGGAAATAGGAAAACTAGCGGAAGCAAATGGAATAATTATGCATGTAGATGCAGCTCAGAGTATAGGTAAATTAAAGATAGATGTGAAAAAAATGCAAGCGGGGTTAATGTCATTTTCTGCTCATAAAGCTTATGGTCCTATTGGTATAGGAGCATTATATATTAGAAAATCTCCTAGAGTTAGGTTAGTGGAATGTATGCATGGAGGGGGACAACAGCTTGGATTGAGAGCAGGTACATTACCAACAGGATTAATTGTTGGTATGGGTAAGGCGTTTGAGTTAGCAAAACAGCAATTGCCTCAAGATAACGCTAAAGCATTAGAGTTTAATAGATTATTATTGAATACTTTATCAAACATACCAGGAATTATTTTTCATGGTTCTAATAAAATGCGTGTTCCTAATAATATTAATATTTCTGTAGAGGGAATTGATGGGGAAGCTTTACTATGTGCGTTAAGAAGGCTTGCAATATCTACGGCATCTGCATGTGTTACTACTACTCAAGATGGTTCGTATGTTTTACGAGCAATAGATGTGCCAGATAATCTTGCTAAGAGTGCTATTAGGATTTCATTTGGAAGATTCACCACTAAAGATGAAATATATAAAACAATTGAGTTGTTAAAGAAAGAGATCTATAGATTAAGGAATATCTCTGGATGGAGAGCAGATGGAATATAGTAAGCAGATACTGGGATTATTTGATGAGCCGAAATATATGGGTATTTTACCTTTTAGTGATAATATATATCAGGCTGAAATTTTTGGTTCTTCGAGCTCTAATTTTGTAAAGTTATATTTGCAAATTGATAATTTAGGTATTATTCGTAGGGCAGGATATCTTGTTAATGGATGTCCGGTATTAATTGCTTGTTGTGAAATGATGGTCAAGTTAGTTTTAGGAACTTCTGTCAATGATGCAAAAGTTATTGATTATCTTGAGATAGCAAGCTTGCTAAAAATTGCAGATTTAAAATTACATTGTGCTATTCAAGTGGAAGAAGCATTATACGTAGCATTGACAAAGTACTTGGAGAAGTCCTAGTATGTATAATATTGATGGAGTACTTTTATGAACAGACCCATAACCATATCTTCTAATGCATTGAATCAGTTTAAAAATATTTTGTTAGATTGTAAAAATGCCATAGGGATACGTGTTGGAATAAAAAAAGCTGGTTGTACAGGTTACATGTTTTTTATAGATCCAGTTGTTGCTCCTCAGCATAATGATTATAAGTTAATAGAATCTGAAATAAATATATTTATTAATAAAGATGTTATTTCTTTGATTTCTGGAACAGAAGTAGACTATCAAATTCAAGGATTTTCTAAAAAATTCGTTTATAATAATCCAAATGTAAAAATGATGTGTGGCTGTGGAGATAGTTTCAACATATAGAAACAACAAGTTAAATCTTTTTAGTTCAAAATATAGACAAATATAGGAAAAATGCCACAATCTGGTCTATTATTACCTTAATAGCGTATTTTCTGTAGGACATTTTAAATATATTATGAAAGAGATATCTGTTGTTTTATGTACATCACTTTTGCTGTTTAATTTTTATTCAGCAAATGCAATAACAAGGTTTGGTGAGCAATTTTGTGAGCAGGCTGGCTACTATTGTCATAAAGTGGATAAAGGTGATAGTTGGTCATCATTATTTCCTGATGCTGAAGAGCGCGAAGTTGTTCAAAAGTTAAACAGGATGAATATTAAATTGCGTAGGAATATGCGTATTGCAGTTCCAAAGAATTTAAGTTCTCTAGATGTTTTGGATATTGCTCCATTTGAAAGATCCATCGAAAATGACTTAAATGATGAAGTTTTAGTTGTTAATCAAGCTAAGTTAGCTTGGGGTGCTTACGACGATGGGGGAGATTTAATTGCCTGGGGGCCAATTTCTTCTGGTAAAAATTATTGTCCAGATATTAAAAGAGGTTGTAAGACAACCGTGGGTAAATTTAGCATGTATACTAAACGTGGTGCTAAATGTAAATCAAGCAAATACCCTGTAGGGCGTGGTGGTGCACCTATGCCATATTGCATGTTTTTTCATGGTGGTTATGCCTTGCATGGCTCAGCAGATGTTCCTGGTTATAGAGCAAGTCATGGGTGTGTACGTTTATTTATTGAAGATGCAGAATGGTTAAATAAAAATTTTATTGACTTACCTCAGCAAGATGGATCTGGAACTACGGTAATTGTACAACCTCTCTAACATCTGATGGATTATCACAAAAACTGAAATATTTATTATTTAAGTTTATCAAATATTCTTCGATATTAACTGATTTATATAGGGGTGACGGCTCTTCGTCATTTGTGGCAAAGAGCGGGTACGTTCTATACTGTTTTAAAAAAATTCCTAACAATATTCAAAAGTCCTTCATCTGATAATGATTATTTTTTTGCTGCATTAGTATAATCCATTTTATATAGTAAAATAAGGACATCACAGTTTGAATCTTTTGACAACTATAAAAAATGTCTTTAAGATCAAAAAATAATTTTTTTATTACTAGTAAATTTAAATGGATATTGTGGTAGGGATGATTTTAAGAAATTAAGAGACGATAATTTATTTGATCATTTCCCAAATTTTGTAATAGTTGTTCAAAAAAATATTGATGACAATGATGCGTTAGGATGGGTGCTGCGTTACATATGTAATGAAGATGGCAGAGAAAAGTATTTATTACACTTAACTAATCTTGATAATTTTGCTAGTTTTAGAGATCTACCAAGTTATAGCGGTAAAACTGGACTGCACTTTGCAGCAATAAATAACTATTATGAAAAGGTACAAATACTATTGAGTAATGAATGTAGTAACTCTAATGTTGATAAGAGTGGTCTCCAGCCTATAGTATATGCATACAGAAATAGTAGAAAGGATATTGTAAAATTATTCGAAGAAAATACAAAAAAAGGAAAGTATGATGATGAAAACACAAATGAACTATATAAGAAACAACGCGATGTTGAATATGGTCCAATAATTTCATCTGAAATAAGACTGGAGTTAGTTAAGTTGTTCCAAACTAACTCAAATGTAAAACAATTTTATTCGGTTATGGATGGTAAAAAATGTGTAGTAAAAATTATTTATAACAGAAATTATGACAAAAATAACTTTTTTAAATATATACAGAAAATGCATAAAGGTTACCTTAAAAATCTTAAAAAATATGTAGTTGAGCAAAATAAAGTGCATCTAGAGGATGGTTTTGGTAACGATGCAATACGATTTGTGTCAGTTGATATCAATGTATCAAAGCAAGAATTTGCTATCTATAGAGTACTTGGACTACGTTACTATAATGAGTATGCTGTAATCAAGTCTGAAATTAAATATGATATTTCTTTAAGAGTTTCTTTCTTGAAAAGCGATGATGGAAAAGAAAATGACAAATAGGGAAGAAATTTCTATTAACTAAAATTAGGTACAACTGTAGAAAGGTGTTTCAAAGCGCGCTAAGCGTAAGTCGTCTAAGGACAAGTCTTTAGATGTTGTTAGCTGTGAGTTGTTCAAAAAAGATATGGGTAATATTTTTTCTAAAAAGATAATAACACCATTTTACTTCTAATAAAGTTGAGAATTTGTTATTTTAGTCTAATAATTATTCTATAATGGCAATTGTGATTTTAGTAGGAGTTTGTACCTAAAAAATTTTTGATCTTTTGTTGTAATCATTGTAATCTTGCTTGTATTGTAATTTTAAAGGGAATTAAAATGAAAAAATTTTTTTTTGTAGTATATCTATTATTTGCACAAACAGTATTTGCTGATGGGATTATTGAAAATCTTCCACTATATCTAAAAAATTGTCCTGAGTGTGTTGATGCGCTAGGTTGGGTGACAGTGCCAAGGAAAGTATTATTAAGTAATATTTCTCATTTTGATATAAACTGTCAGTATAAACTTATTCATGATGATTGTACGACAGCATTTCCCGTATTTATGACAGAACTAGACTTCACTTTTAAATCTTCTACTAGAAATAGGTTGTTACAAATTAATTTTAGTAACAAAATCCAAGTGTGGAAATGTAGAGATGACGAAATAAATATTAAAGAGGATGTTTCAACTGATTGGTATATAAATAGTATAAAGCAGTTATCTCCTGAGTCAATTAAGTTTATTGAAGAGCAAAGAATAGAACGAATAAAAAAACAAGTATTTTTATTTATTCTTTCTCTAGATATTAATAAAACTTCATCGGAAGTTAAAAAAGTTTCTAGTACTTATAAAGAGACATCAGGAATAGATGCTATCAAGACGATTGATTTGTTAATACAAAAAATATCCCAACTTTAATTGGCTAATATAAAGATTATCTTCGTAGTAGTGATGAATAGTCTAATAGAACAAATCATGAAGAAATATTAGTCTAAGAAAATTATTAATAGAAACTATTTTCTAATATTTTGTAGTGTATTTATGACTGTCTTTTAAATTGTTTAGATTAAGTTTTAGTAGTTTTATCTTACAGAAATTATCGTCTTAGATTTTATAAATATTAACCTAAATTTTTTTGCTTTTCTATGAAAATAACATATTCTTAGTTTATATTGTAATATTTTAAAGGGAATTAGAATGACAAAAACAGTTTTTGCTGCAATTTACCTATTATTTGCGCAATCAATATTTGCTGATGGAATTATTGAAAATCTCTCACAGTATCTAAAGAACTGTCCTGAATGTATTGATGAATTAGGATGGATAACGGTATCTAAGGAGAAATTATTAAATAATAATATGAATTTTGATATAAATTGCCAGTATAAAATTATTTATAATGATGACATTGTGGCTTACCCTATATTCATTACGGAATGGAGTATGACGTTTAAATCTTTTATTAAAGAACGTTTAATGAAAATTATATATGGGTCTAAGACTCAAGTTTGGCAATGTATCGATGGTGATATAAAAATTCGCAAAGATGTTTCAACTACGTGGAAGGTAAATGCTATAAAGCAGTTGTCATCAGAGTCAATGATATTCATCAAGCGAAAGAGGACAGAAAAGTTAAGAAAACAAGTATTTTCTTTGGTGAATGATCTGAACATTACTAATACATCATCGGAAATAAATATTAATCAATTGCTTAACTTAATAATATAAATCTTATCTTGATAGTTGTGTAAATTGACATTCTCAACCCACCTTTCGGCGTGTATTCCTCAATTTTACTTCAGGCTGTGACATAATAACTCGTTTGCAGAAGTTCCTGATTCACAGAAATTGCCAATGCAATGTCGAAGCAGGCTAACATGACATCCTGTCCTACCACTAATATATTTTTTGCTGCATTTAGAGCAGCATTATCTGTATCCAAATTGGTTAACAGCTTAAAAGGAGTATCTAGCAGATATTTGAAAACTAATTTTCCTGAATTAGAAAAATACTATTGTGGCAATGCTTTTATGGTCTCCTATATTACTTTACTGGTAGTTGTGGCGGTGTACTCTTTAGAAATCATCAAAGAATATATTAGCTCTCAAGAGACACTTAACTAAGCAAGTGCCTTAGCCTTCACCATCAGTGTGAGGTTTTACGACAAGGATGATAAATATACAAAAATTATTTGGTTGTTATTTGTACTAATATGGTTATAGGAGGTATTTTACTAAATACTCCAAATAATTTTCAAAGAAGCCAAAATTTAGTATAATGTTTATTTCAATTATATCTGAAGGTTAAAAATGGAACATACATTATCTATAATAAAGCCAGATGCTTTTGCAAAAAAGCATGTAGGTGAAATTTTATCTAGGTTTGAATCTAATGGTCTTACTATTGTTGCAGCAAAAGTTAAGCATTTAACAAAAGATGAGGCAGAAGAATTTTATGCTGTTCATAAAGATAGAGCTTTTTTTAACGATCTAGTATCGTTCATGATATCAGGGCCTGTGATGGTTCAAGTTTTAGCTGGTGAGGATGCTATCAAAAAGAATAGAGAAGTGATGGGTGATACTGATCCACAAAAAGCAGCTTCAGGAACTATTCGTGCAGATTTTGCTGAAAATATCGATGCTAATGCTGTGCATGGCTCAGACGGACCAGAAACTGCTAAAACAGAGATTGATTATTTTTTCAATCCTGATGAAATTATTTCTATATAGCTTTATTAGATGATAAAGGGAAATATTCTTAATTTTGAGGTCTCAGATTTAGAATCAGTGATTGAGAAATATGGCGAAAAGTCTTATCGGGCAAAGCAAATATTTAAGTGGGTGCATCAGCTAGGATACACAGATTTCTCTAATATGAGTAACTTAAGCCTGTCTTTGCGCGATTTTTTGCGACAGAATTTTACTGTTAGTACTCCTATGCTTGAGAAAGAAGTGATAGCAGCTGATGATACTATTCGTTGGGTACTGAATTTGAACTGCAAAAATAGTATAGAAACTATTTTTATCCCGGAAAATAATAGAGGAACTTTGTGTATTTCCTCTCAAGCTGGTTGTGCAGCAAATTGTGGTTTCTGCCAAACTGCTGTTGGAGGCTTTAATAGAGATCTGGATGTATCTGAGATTATTGGCCAGTTACATTTTGCTAGAAATAGATTACAACAACTTAATGTGAACATGGATAAAATTACCAATGTGGTGATGATGGGGATGGGGGAGCCCCTATTGAATTTTGATAATGTTGTTAAGGCTACTGGTATGATGTTAGACGATGATGCTTATGGTCTTTCAAAACACAGAGTTACAGTTAGTACAGTTGGAATAACGCCAAAGTTAAAAGAGTTATCTAAGAAAAGCCAGGCTTCATTAACAGTGTCGTTACACGCTACAACCAATAAGCTTAGAACTGAGATAATTCCTATTAACAAAAAGTATCCTTTGGAAGGTTTAATGAATGTTTGTAGGAATTACTTTCCTAAGGAAAGTAAGCGTAAGATCACTTTTGCATATTTAATGCTTGATAATGTTAATGATTCAATGGAGGATGCTAAAAGACTTGTTAAATTAATTAGTAATATTCCAGCTAAAGTAAATTTAATCCCATTTAACAGTTTTGAGGGGGCTAAGTATGGTTCTTCCCCTATGGCTAGAATATTAGAATTTAGGAATTTTTTAGTAGAAAAAAATATACCAACTACCATTAGAAAGACTAGAGGAGATGATGTTTTTGCTGCTTGTGGGCAGTTGGTAGGTGATATAGCAAAAAGAACAAAGACAACTAAGTTAATGCACAATATTGTTAAATATTAATAATTGATCGCATAATTGTCCTATATTAAAGAAATTGAGCTCATTTACTTTAATTATTCTTATAAATATACTAGTATATAAAATTTATTTATATAAAAAAATGGGTTTGTATTGTGAATTTTAGGTTAAACGGTTTCTAATTATTGATGAGTTGAATGATGCAAGAAAAGTCTATTCTTGAAGAAAAATTGCTACTTGGAACTAGGTTGAAACAATCTAGGGAAAAAATTGGGCTTACTATGGTAGAGGTTGCCGCTAGACTTAATTTAACCAAGTCTGTTGTTGTTTATTTAGAATCTAATAATTATTCAGCTTCTAGTAGAGATGTTTTTAACAGAGGATATTTGAGGGCATATGCAAAATTATTAGAATTACCTGCCGATGAACTTGTAGAGGACTATCGTGAAATGATTGGTTCAGATGGAAGTATTTCTTCTAAAAGTCATTTGATAATCAATAGTTCAACGGATGTCTTAGGAAGTAAAAAATCGGGTGGGTTAATGAATTTTTTTTCCGAACATATAAAATTCATTACAGTGTCTGCTCTAATCTTGTCAATACTTGTAATTGGGGTGTGGTGGCATAATAAATTCTATTATGTTATTAATGATAGTTATTACTCAACTACAGAGGTAGATTTTGTAAAACAGGCAGATAATTAAAATATTTTTATTTATTTTATTTCTTAGCAGTTTAAATTTAGGGTTTTCAGTTGCAAAAAAATATTCAGTCAGTAAGAGGGATGCGAGATATTCATTCGCAGGATGCTGCTTGTTGGATGTATCTAGAAGATAGTTTAAAGAAATTATCTAATAGGTATGGATATGAATATATTAAGTTTCCTATATTGGAAAAGACTGCTTTATTTAAGAGATCTATAGGAGATAATACAGATATTATTGAAAAGGAAATGTATACTTTTGCAGATCGCAATGGAGATTCTCTGTCTATGCGTCCTGAAGGTACAGCCGTGTGTGTAAGGGCAGGATTACAGCAGGGTTTATTATATAATCAACGACGTAAGTTTTGGTATCTTGGTTCTATGTTTAGACATGAGCGGCCTCAGCAAGGTAGGTATAGGCAGTTTGAACAGTTTGGCCTAGAAGTTTTTGGTATTAGTTCAGTAGATGTTGAAGTAGAATTAATTTTATTTTGTAATCGTCTCTGGCGTGAGTTAGGTATTGAAAATGTATTACAACTAAATATTAATACAATAGGTACTATAGAAACTAGAGAAGAATATAAGAGAGAATTAGTATCTTTTTTTAGAGATAATATAGATTCTCTTGATGAAGATAGTGTTCGTAGGCTTGAAACTAATCCCCTTAGAATATTAGACTCAAAAAATCCTAACTTAAAAGACATTATATCTCGTGCACCTAGTATTTTGGATTATCTAGATGATGGTTCTAAAGAACATTTCATTGAATTAAAAAAAATGTTGGAAAATTTAAAAATAACTTACCGTGTTAAACCTACCCTTGTTAGAGGGTTGGATTATTATAATGATACAGTTTTTGAATGGAGTACGGACAGTTTAGGTGCAAAAAGTGAAGTTTGTGCAGGAGGTCGCTATGATAAGCTAGTTAGTTTACTTGGAGGTCACGAATGTCCTGGCGTGGGGTTTGCTATGGGATTAGATAGAATAGTTTCTTTAATGCAGCAAATTGATGTTAATTATAATCAGAAAACAGATTTATTCGTTATTTCAGATGATATTTTATCTGTACGCTCTAAGGCGATGGAGATAGCAGAAGGGATAAGAAGTAACTATCCTGATAAAAGTATAATGATATATACTGGTAATGGTAATTTTAAAAAACAATTTAAAGAAGCTGATAAATATAAAGCAAAGGTTGCTGTAATTTTGGGGGACAAAGAGTTCAAAAATGATTCAATATCTGCCAAAATTCTTAATGATGATACATCGCAAACAATGTATACTATGCAAGAATTTGACAGATTTTTGCATAATAATTTAGTTTAGGTGTAAAGTATGGAATATCGTACAGAAGAAGAGCAAGTAGCTCGCCTTAAAAAATGGTGGTCCTTATATGGGAACTATATATTTTATGGTTTGCTAATAATTTTTGCAGGAACATATGGGTATAAAAGTTGGAAAGGCAAGCAGGATGCCATATTGGAAAAGTCGTCTGCTTTGTATACTAGAGCATTTATGGCTTTCTCTGATGGCAATGATTCTGATTTTAAGGCAACTTCTAATAATTTATTAGCTGATTATCCCGATAGTGTATATGCTGATTTTACTCGAATGTTACTAGCAAAGTCTCTACTTAAAAAGAGTCAATACTCTGAAGCAGAAAAATATTTATCGGAAGTGATCAATAAAACTAAACAGAAGACTTTGAAAAATATTGCCATACTGAGGCTTGCAAGAATGTATTTATCAGAAGGTAAAACTGAGAAGGCTATTCAGCTTTCTAAGAGACTAGAACAAACGGACTTTGGGTTTTTTGCTCATGAATTATATGGGGATATTTATTTACGAAAAAATGAACACGAAAATGCAGCCAAAGAATATAAAACCGCTTTAGAAAAACAAAGATCTAAATTCCCAAGATCTAGCTCGATTCTAGAGAATAAGTTACAATTTGTATCAAAAAATATACCTAAAGATTGATGGGAACAGTTAATTGTATGAAAAGAATTTTTATTAGTGTCTTGGTAAGTATTATCGTAGTCTTATCTGGTTGTTCTAGCAAAAAGATGCGTGAACCAACTCCTCTTGTTGAGATAAAAGAAACTGTTAAATTAGAACAAAAGTGGAGCCGTGATGTTGGTTCTGGAACATGGGATAGGTACTTGCGTTTATCTCCTTTGTTATATAATGGAATTATTTATGTAGCAGATCGTAATGGTAGACTTAAGGCCATAGATGGGCAAGATGGCAAAGTTATTTGGAGTAAAAATCATCGATATTTATTCACTAGCGACATAGGAGTTAGTTCTAAATACATAATGATAGGTACAGCAAAAGCTGAATTAGCAGTTTTTGAGAGAAGTACTGGTGAGCAGCGTTGGATAGCGGAATTATCTAGTGAAGTAATTTCACGTCCAGTATTTACTAAAGGAAAAATTATTGTTAAATCAGTTGATGGTGTTGTTAAAACATTTAATGCTAAAACTGGTAAGTTAATATGGGAATATTCTGATAAGTCTCCTCAATTGACCATGCGTGTAGGTAGTGCACCAGTTGTCAAGAATGATAAAGTTTTTGTAGGATTTTCAAGTGGCTATATTATAGCGTTATCCCTTGCTAATGGAGATGTTCTTTGGAAGAAGTTAATTACAAGTAATGTAACTCACAGTTTAGATAATTTGATGGTAGATATTGATACTGATCCTAAGATTTACCAGTCTGATTTATATGTTGCTGGAATAAATAGTAATTTAACATCTATTGATATGCTGTCCTATTCAGTTAATTGGAAGAAAAAGATTTCCTCTTATTCAGGTTTGGATGTTGATAGAGCATCAGTTGTTATTACTGACAATGATGGAATAGTTTATCTATACAGGAGAGCTAGCGGTAGACTTGTTTGGAGACAAGAAGGTTTAAAATATAGAGATCTAACAGTTCCAGTTATTTATCGAGGATTGATTTTTGTTGCAGATATTCAGGGGTATTTACATGTTATGTCACATGCTAGTGGTAAATTATTAGGTAGGATAAAAGTTCATAGGACAGGAGTGATTGTCCCTCCCATTGTGTATAATAACGTTGTTTTTGTTAAAACAAATAATGGGTATGTCACAGCATTCATAATTAAAAAATAAAGCATATAGTATCATTATCATGAAACCAATAATATCTTTAGTTGGTAGAGCTGCCGTTGGTAAGTCAGCTGTTTTTCAATTAATAACATCTGGGAAAAAATCTAAAACTATTATTCCAACTCGTGATCGGATGTATAGTACTGCAGTTTTGAATGAACGTGCTTTTATTATTATTGATACTGGAGGGATTGTACTAAAATCATCGGAAGAATTTGATAAGTTGGTGTTTAATCAGGTTCAGGCTGCTATTGCAGAATCGGATGTTGTATTTTTTGTTGTAGATGCTAACGTAGGTGTTACTTATGAAGATTTAAACATCCTAAAAATACTTCGTAAACAGAGTGTACGTATTTTGTTAGTAGTAAACTATGCTAATAAAACTAATGATTTATCAGAGTTTTATGCTATGGGGATAAAGGATATTTGGCCTTTGAGTAAGTTAGACTCTAAAGCATTATCTGAATTGGCTAAAATAATGAAATTGTTCTCTTTGCCTGATTCTAGTCATGAAGATGAGCTATCTGGAGATCTAATAAAAATATCTATTTTAGGAAGGCCTAATGTCGGTAAGTCAACTTTGGTGAATAGGCTATTAGGAAATGATCGCACTATTATCTCTGATATTCCTGGAACGACCCTGAGCAGTATTTCTATTCCATATGAGCATAAAGGTCGTAACTTCACTTTGATTGATACAGCTGGAATTAGAAAGAAAATGAAAATAACCGATCCAGTAGAGCAAAAAACAATTTATCAATCTCTAAGAGCAGTAGAATTAGCTGATATTACTATATGTTTGATTGATGCTGTTGATGGGATAGTTGATCAAGATATGAAGCTTATAAGTTATGTCATTAAGCTTGGCAAGCCAATTATCGTAGTAGCTAATAAAATTGATTTATTGACCAATGATGAGCAGAAGCGACTTAATACGGATATTATGTTTCAGCTAAAGTATGCTAAGTTTTTACAGATCCATCAGATGTCAGCGTTAGAAGGCATAAATATTGCAAAACTAATGAACTTGGTTCATAAAACATATGATCAAATATCAAAGAAGATCTCAACAGCACTCCTTAATAAATTATTAATGGATGCTATTATTGCTCACCCACCTCCTTTACAAAATAGGAAAAGATCTAAATTAAAATACGTACATATGGGTAGTTTAAATCCGCATATAATAATTATTCATGGGGTTAGGACTAAAAATATATCAAAAGATTATAAAAAATATCTTAACAATTATTTTTACAAAAATTTAGGGTTGTTTGGGGTACAGTTCAGAATTATTTTCAAAGAGCGTACCGAATAGAATGGATAATGAGATTAGTAAAAACCATGAATATTGGATGAATGAAGCATTAGTTTTTGCAGAATATGCAGAATCAATTGGGGAGATCCCTATTGGTGCTGTAATTGTTAAGGATAATAAAATTATAGGCCATGGTTGGAATAATCCTATTCAATCTTGTGATCCTACATCTCATGCTGAGATCAATGCTATTCGTGATGCAGCAAGAAATGTTAATAACTATCGTATCTTAAATTCTACAATATATGTTACTTTTGAACCGTGTATTATGTGTTTAGGTGCAATACAACAAGCAAGACTATCTGAAATAATTTTTGGAGCAGAAGATCATTCAAGAATGGAGCGTTTAAATGGGTTAGATAGGATTAAGTACGATACGGCCCAAAGTCTTTTGTATCAAGGTGGTGTTCTTTCTAGATCTTGTGCAAGGATTTTATCTGATTTTTTTAAGGATAAACGTTGATCTTTATTGTTATTACTATTCCAAGTATCTAAATATTTATGAAAATGGTTTTGTTCGCTATTTGTTAGAAATTCTTTTGCTTCATTAATTTTTTCATTATATTGCTCATTATCTAAATTATTTTTTATTAATTCAAATTTTAAAAAAATTAAATAAGTGTTTAGGACATCTATTTCACAATAATCTCGAATATCTTGTATATTTCCTTGGTTGTACATGTCATAAACCTTACTTCCATCTATTCCCATTTTCCCAGGTAAATTAATTAGCAGAGCAGTATTTTCTAATGATGTAATAGCTCTTGGAGAGAATCCTGCTAAAGAATCCATTATATCAGTATGTCTTTCATGGTATCTGTTGAGATAGTTGTTCCATTTAAAATTTGGATCATGTTTGCCTGTCTCCCAATATCTTGAACCAGATATTCCATATTTTAAAGCTCTATAATGGATAACAGGCAGATCAAAATTAGTCCCATTCCAGGAAATAATGGTAGGTGTATATCGTTCAATTCCATCAAAAAATCTTTGTAATAGTTCTTGTTCATTACAATCGACATTTCCTAGAGACCATATGTTTAAATTTGAATTTGTTTTTAGCACTAGTGAAATAGCAACTATTCTATGCATAAATAAAGGAAAAAAATCATTTCCTGATTTTTGTATATTCAGTTTTTTCATGGCCTGCAAAGTATCAGCATCATCTAAGCTATCTAAGCCATATATTTTTCTGCCAAGTTCTATATCAGGAATAGTTTCTATATCAAATACTAAAATATTCATAGTTAACGCATTCAAAACTTTAATAGTGGTAGGATAACAACAAATCTGATATTTTATTACATAAATTTATAAAAAATTAGACATGCTAATAAAAAAATTACATAGTATCTGGTTTACTGTCATTATTTTGTTCATTTCAGGATGCTCATCTTTGCCGAAGAGTAAAGCAAATGATGCATGCGCTATATTTAAACATTATAATTCTTGGTATTGGGCAGCGCAGAAAGCTGAGAAAAAATGGGGGGTTCCAATAGCTGTGATGTTATCAATGATTTATCAAGAATCTAGTTTTGACAGTGATGCTAAACCTCCTAGAACTAGAATTTTATGGATAATACCTTGGAAAAGACCTACTACGGCATATGGGTATTGCCAAGCTGTTGATCCTACTTGGAAACTTTATGAGAAAGATACTTGTAGATCATTTGCTTATAGAAATAGTTTTGCTGATTCAGTTGATTTTATTGGGTGGTATGCTAATAAAGCATATAAGAGAACCAGGCTTAATAAAAAGGATGCTATGGCTCTCTATTTAGCTTACCATGAAGGTATTGGTGGTTATAGTAGGAAGACTTATTTAAAGAAGCCATGGTTGATAAAAACTGCGAAAAAAGTACGTCAGAGGGCAAGAATGTACAGAATACAAATGGAAAACTGTAAGAGTTCATTGCCAGGTAAACCATGGTATAGACTCTTTTATTAAGGTGTATGTTTTATGAGATTAATAATTTTTGGAGCTCCTGGGGCAGGTAAGGGTACTCAGGCAAGAAAAATTTGTAAGCATTTTGATATTCCTCAGATTGCAACTGGAGATATGTTAAGAGAGGCAATTAAAAAGGGCACTCCAATTGGTGATATTGCTGATCAGTATATTAGCAAAGGTGAACTGGTGCCTGATATTGTAATTTTAGATTTAATTAATACTAGAATTAGTCAGCCTGACTGTGAGAGTGGATTTTTACTTGATGGTTTTCCGAGAAATTTAATTCAAGCAAAAGCACTAGACGATAGTAATATTGGAATTGACGCTATTGTTGAACTTATTGTGTCTGATAATATTATAGTTGAGAGAATATCTGGTAGGCGTACCCATTTATCATCTGGCAGGAGTTACCACACGGTATTCAATCCACCTAAAGTGCCTGGTGTTGATGATATTACCAAGGAGCCCTTAGTCCAAAGAGATGATGATCATGAAGAAACAGTAAAGAAAAGGCTTAGTATATATAATGAAGCTATCCTAGAAATGAAAGATTTTTATAATAAAAAGCTTGATAAGATCCCCTTTTTGGATATAGATGGTACTGGGAATGTAGCAGAGGTCTATGCACAGATAATTACTAAACTTGATCCCACAAGAGAGTAGGTACATCCATATTATCAGTATTTAATTTGTCTAGGTGTCTATACTAGTAGTACTTAGATAAATTAAAGACTAGATGTGAATATTATAGATATAACTCAAGATAAATTTAACGATATAGTAGACGCTAACTCTATTGTTATCGTGAATTTTTGGGCTAAGTGGTGTGTGCCTTGTCTAAATTTTACAAAAGCTTTTATTGAGATTGCCAAGGATTATCCAGAAGTTCTTTTTTGTAAAATAAATGTTGATAACAATCTACAGTTAGTAGAAAATTTGGCTATTAAAACAGTTCCGACGGTCTTGATCATAAAAAACGAAACAATTTTATATAAAGAAGGGGGGACTATTCCTAAAAGGACTCTAATAGATTTACTTAATAAGGCTGTTGAGATTAAAGTATAATTATAGAACTATTATGAATAAATAGTAGTAAATTCAGTGCATTATAATTATCTGTTGACTAAATTATTGATAAGGTGTAATATAAACGACCATAAATGATATCTTTTTGTTAAAAATATCATATTTGTAGTTGTTGCCTCATGGATGGGTCATAAGTTAAATATCCAAGAGGTTAAAAATGCATACACCAAAAAATTTATTCTTAGTTAATTTTTCTCTTATTTTATTCATATTTTTTAATTTCAATAGTGCTCAAGCTGCTGAAAATAACGCTGCTCAGGGGCCGAAATTTGTATCACAGGTTGAATTAAATGCAAAAAAAGGGATTACAGGTAAAAAGAAATTTAAGCGTGATATTGGGCGTTTAGGGTTTGTCATGCCGTTTTTTCAAAATAATAGAAGTGTGGCGTTTGCTACTGTGATTGGAATGGCAGACACCAATAAAGCTATTGAAGGTAATTTTGGGGCAGGTTATCGAGTTTTATATACTCGTTCTACTATTATAGGTGGCTACCTTTTTTATGATTTAAGACGTACTCCGAGTAAAAATACAGTACATCAAGTAACCATAGGTGCTGAATTTATGAAAGCTAATATGGAGTGCCGTGCTAATATCTATTTACCAATTAGTAAGCAAAAACCAATTAAAGATTATGACATGTATAATGTTCACTACAATGGTATTAAAACGACTGTTAAGGCAGATAGGGAAAAGGTATCAGAAGTAGTGATGCATGGTTTTGATATTGAATTTGGTGGTTCATTACCAGCTCTTAGAAAACTAAATGGATTTTTAGCATTTTATCATTTTGGTCACAGCAACAAAAAAGTGAAATCAATGAATGGAATTAGACTTAGAACCAATTATTCTTTTACCAATTGGTTTGCACTAGAAGGTGAATGTAGTAGAGATAAAGTAGCAGGTTTTGTTAGTTATCTAGGACTTAAATTCAGCTGGAGTCCTGCAGCTCACAACAGTGGTGCTAATGCTGCTAGAAAAATTATTAACAAAAAAATGACTCAATTACCAGTTAGAGATATAGATGCGAATACTGCACAAATTGATGAAAGTCAATTGTTATTTATTAAAGAAGCTAACGGTAAAGCAATTCCTTACATAAAAGCAGTGGGAGATAGAATAAGAATTAATTCTAATATTACCGTTGCTAGAACAATTGAAGAAGTTAATGCATTAAAAGATGGTGAGGCAAATAATATCTGGTTAATTGATGAAGAAGGTATAAGCGTTCTTGGTCTTGATAACGATGAAAATTCGGTAAAAGATGTTAGTGGGGATGATAAGTATCGTACTAAAAAAGCAGATAGTAAAAAACGTGCTAAGTTTAATATTGGTAAGCTAAATGTTAAGAAATTAAAACAGACTAAGGATTCAGCAGGTGTTGTTAAACAAGATGCGTTAAAAACTGTTGTTAGTACTAAAATGGATGAAGGTAAGATAACATTTGAGCAATCTATTGATAATAAATATCAAAATCCTTCGGAGGCTGTAGCTTCTGCGTTAAAAGAATGTAGAGAGAAGAAAGGAGATCTTTCAGCAGCTGATTCCGTCATAACTCGTGCTAGGAATAAAAATGTATCTGATAAAGATATATCTGCTGGGGTTATGAGTATGTTAATGCCTGATTCTGTCGATGAATATGAAAAGACAGGGGAGATGTTTAATCCAAAAACTTTAAATGAAGCTGCAAAGCACCTGAATGATGAACACGGTATTGGTAAGAATGATTTTCTTGATGGAGTTGATCAAGCAATGGCAGCAAACTTTAACAAAATAAAACCTACTATTGCAGATCTTAATGAAAGAAGAAAGATACAAGCAGGAGTTGATGCAAAATCACATCACATGGCGATTGCTGAAATGGCTTTAGATGCGCAAAACAGTGAGTTTACGGAGGTCGACCTATACAATAGTAATTTGAAGACATCCATGGTTGCTGGTGCAATAATTCAGAGGAAACATATGAAGGATAATAAAGATCTGAAGACTATCTTTGCTGAAGAAAGAGCTAGGAATGTTGGGGTTACTAATGTTCAATTAGCTAGAGGAGCTCTAGAATCTATGGAAGATCTAGGACCTTATGCTAGATTTAAAGGGAAAGATATAGTTAATGCACAAAATAATAATACTGGCATAACTAAAGTGGAGGCTTTAACTGCTGGGTTTGGTTTTCTTCATGAACGAAAAGCTCCTTTAGCTTTTATAGGTCAAGAAGTCTTACAGCATTTATCTGGAAATGATATAAACTACAATGAATTTAAGACTATTTCTACTGCAAATGGGGTTCAATCTCAAACTGTTGTTAATAAGACATTTGAAGAAGCGTTGAAAGCACACCCTAATGGTGCTCATGAAATGATTAAAAATGGTGTTAGTAAGATGAATATAGATCCTACAGAAATGGCAAGAGCTGCTCGTGCTAATAATGTACCAAAGAATAAACTTTTAGGTATTACAGAAATAACTGCGAATATTTTAAATAATGTTTATCAGGGACTGTAGATAAATTTAGAATATTAAGCAGTGCTGATTATTTATAGCCAAACATCTTGAATAGATAAAAGATGTTTGGTTATAAAAATTTTAAGTTTATATCTTCTGTAAATTTAATCACTATCTAAAATAAAATCTATTTTAATTATCCAAATTGACTTAATAGGGTTTGTATAAGATATTATAAAAATGCATAACAAATGGTTCTTTTGGTAGGATGGAATCTCTTAATGGAGTGTTACGTTATCATATTTAGTGGGCCTAAGATATTTTCACATATAATCAGTGAATGTCTAAAAATGATAAACTTCTTTCTATAGAAATTGATAACTTTGATCAAAAAATAGAACTAGATGTTGCCAAAACTGCTATTAAAAATTTAGAGCAAGGCAATGTGCTATATTGCCCAAAGTTAAATTTTTCTATTTCAGCGGAAGAGCAACAACTTTTAAATGAAAATGTTATTAGAGCTACAACTAAAAATATAAGTTTCAATATTAATAATAATCAATTAAAGGGTTATATTACAGGAGGGAGAGATACTTTTTATTTACAAATAATGTTGAAAAGGTATGCAAGCTTAACTGCTAAATTAATTGCGAATGTTGCTCCAGGATATCAAAATGATTTTCGTATTGGTAGGACGAGCTATAGACCTAAAGAAGCTAAAGGAAGAAAGCAAAAATCACTAGCTAAAGATGATAGATTACTTCATGTAGATGCATTTGCATCTCAGCCAGTTAAAAATAGGAGGATATTAAGAGTTTTTACCAATGTTAATCCTAATAATAAGTCACGTGTTTGGCGGTTAGGGGTTAAATTTGCTGAAGTAGTGGAGCAGTTTTATGAAAACATTAGAACTAAATTCTTATTTGAATCTGAAGTCCTTCATATTCTTGGGATCACAAAAGATAAAAGAACTTTATATGATCATGCGATGCTTGAATTACACAATAAAATGAAAATGGATTTTTTTTGGCAAAGTAATTCTCCGCAAGATATTTATAGATTCCCAAGTGGAACAACCTGGATTGTTTATACAGATATTGTTTCTCATGCAGTAGTAGAAGGGCAATATGTACTTGAGCAAACATTTTACCCTGCGCTAAATTGCATGAGTTTTCCAGAACTTGCTCCTCAGGCGATTCTTGCCAAAAAATATGGAATAAATATAAATAAAATTGTTCAATAGCAGGTTAGCTTTGGTATTATCAAATATAAAAAATTTTTAACTTGTAAACTAAGTATGAGTTTTTAGTTGACAGAGTGCTAGATAATTGGGTATGGTTAGTTTATTTAAGATGGAGATTTAGCATGAGTGCTCTGGTAAATAATTCTACAAAAATTCTAAATACTACTTATAGTAGTAGTTTGTTGATTAGGATACTCATGGCAAATGCTCTTTTGATCTTATCAGCTAAAATTTCTATACCATTTTATCCAGTACCATTAAGTTTACAAACTCTCGTAATAATGGGTATAGCTTTATTTGCTGGTAGAAAAGTTGCTATGATATCTACCATTGCTTATTTATTTGAAGGAGTTATGGGGTTCCCTGTGTTTACTTCAATAGAAACAGGTTCAGCTGTATTTTTAGGAACTAGGGGTGGATATTTATTTGGCTTTTTGATTTTAAGCTATATTTGCTCGACTAGTAAGAGAATATTTGAAAATGAATTCTTAAATTCATTTGTTATTCAAGCTTTCGGACTATTTTTTGTATATGTGCTAGGGGTTGGATATTTGGCTACTTTAATAGGATTTGCTAATGCTATCCAGTTTGGCTTAATTCCATTTATATTTGGAGCAATATGCAAGATATTATTGGTTTCTTTAGCGAAAAATGCATATTAAGAAATCTAGCTACTTTTTATGTTCTATTACTGATTTATTTTCCAAGAGCAAGTCTTTACTAAAAATTGGAGTCTTAAATTTGACATTGGAGAATGTTATACAGTATAGATTGGATTCTATGCTCAATATTATCAAACATGGTTTAAGAGCTTTATTTTCTTGCTTTGCTTTTGTTAGTATAATATTTGGAATTACTCTTTGTCAGGAGAGAAAGTGTTTGCATATTTAATATTTATTTTTTACAATTGTTAAAATGAAACTGGTATAAATTTAAAATTATATGAAAGTGAATTTTGCTGAATATATATGGATAGATGGAATAAATCCTACTGGGGCTCTAAGATCTAAAACAAGAGCCGTTGTTTTGTCTGAAAATCCTCGAATTACAGATTTTCCTACATGGAGCTTTGATGGTTCGTCAACCAATCAGGCAACTGGTGCAGATTCAGACTGTATATTACAACCTATAAATTTTTTTAGTGATCCGATATCTGATACTAACAATACTAATAACTATTTAGTTTTATGCGAAGTATTAAACAGCGATGGAAGCCCGCATATATCAAACAAAAGAGCAGTCTTGAGAGATATTCTTGAGAAAGGTGGTAAGGATTTTGAAGCTTGGTTAGGCTTTGAGCAAGAATATACTATGTTTAAAAAGAATATCCCATTAGGATGGCCTGAGCATGGTTTCCCCGCACCACAAGGCCCTTATTACTGTGGTGTTGGTTCAGAGCAAATTTTTGGGAGAGAACTTGCTAATAAGCATAGAGATATATGTATAAATTCAGGTATTGTATATTATGGTATGAATGCTGAGGTTATGCCTGGTCAGTGGGAATATCAAATTGGCTATAGAGATTTTACAAAGGAAGATGTTAGTGCCATAAATGTTTCAGATCATCTATGGGTTGCTAGATGGTTATTGCATAGGTTAAGTGAAGAATACAATATTCATATATCACATGATAACAAGCCTATTAAAGGAGATTGGAATGGAGCTGGTATGCATACTAATTTTTCAACCAAGGATATGAGAAATAAGGATATAGGTAGAAAAGCTATAGAAGAAGCTATAGCTAACCTTAAAATTAGACATGTAGATCATATTAAATATTATGGTGATAGGCTAGAAGAGAGATTAACAGGTCAGCATGAGACATCCTCGTTAAATGAATTCTCTTATGGAATAGCCAATAGAGGATGTTCTATAAGAATTCCACGTATTGTAGAACAGAAGGGATATGGGTATTTAGAAGATAGAAGACCAGGAGCAAATGCGGATCCATATTTAATCTCTGCATTACTGATTTCTGCAGTATCTGGTATTGAATTTAAAGCTTTGTAAGATCTTATAGAGCCTATAAATTAAATTGTGTAAGTACGAAATCATATAAGCAGTGAAGATGTGTCATATAGAAGAACTATCAAGTAAAATAACAAGCCGAGCTAATTTAGGGAGATAATGTCCTTAATCATTAATTTTTATTTTTTTATCGATCGATTATTAGAAGATACGTAATCTCTTTCTTTTTTGCCTGTATAGAGTTGTCTGGGTCTTCCTAGTTTCACTTTCCCACTTATCATTTCATGCCAATGTGATATCCATCCTACTGTTCTTGCAATAGCAAATATTACTGTGAATAGTTGTGTAGGTATACCTAATGCATTAAGAGTTATACCTGAATAAAAATCTACATTAGGATAAAGATTTTTTTCAATAAAGTATTCATCTTCTCGAGCAATTTTTTCTAGTTCTAAAGCTGTTTGGAAAAGCGGTATGTCACTAGCATTAAACTGCTCCAATATATCATGGCAGCTTTCTTTCATAATTTTAGCTCTTGGATCATACTCTTTGTATATCCTATGACCAAAACCCATTAATCTAAACGAGTCATTTTTATCTTTGGCTCTTTTAATAAATTTAGGGATCCGATCGGGAGTTCCTATTTCTCTTAGCATTTTAAGGCAAGCTTCATTGGCTCCTCCATGGGCTGGTCCCCAAAGTGCAGCTATACCTGCAGAGATACATGCAAATGGATTAGCCCCAGTAGAGCCTGCTATTCTGACAGTGGAAGTTGATGCGTTTTGTTCGTGATCCGCATGTAGGATAAATATACGATCTAATGCTTTCTCAGCTATAGGATTTACCTGATAATCTTCAGATGGAGTACCAAAAAGCATATGTAAAAAGTTTCCTGTATATGAAAGACTATTCTCGGGATACATGAAAGGTTGTCCTATAGCGTACTTATAACACATTGCAGCAATTGTTGGCATTTTTGCAATAAGTCTATGTGCTGCTATTTTACGGTGAGTTGGATCATTGATATCTAGAGAATCATGATAAAATGCTGATAATGCTCCAACGACCCCGACCATAATGGACATTGGATGGGCATCACGGCGGAATCCATTATAAAATTGTCTCATTTGTTCATGTACTATTGTATGGATTCTTATGGATCTGGAAAATTGCTCGTACTGGTCTTGATCTGGTAGTTCTCCATTCAATAAAAGGTAAGATGTTTCAAGGAAATCGGATTTTTCTGCAAGTTGTTCAATTGGGTATCCTCGATAGAGTAATTTCCCTTGTTTGCCGTTTATATAAGTTATTTGTGATTCACAAGATGCTGTATTTACAAATCCTGGATCGTACATATACACCTTTTTTTCTTGTAGTTGCTCTATTTGAATAACATCATTACCAATAGTTGGTGAAATTATTGGTAATTCCAATGGCTCTTCTTTTCCATTAAAAATCAGTTTTACTTTAGGATTATTCATATGCATTCTTATATTATAAATTATATTTTTAATATGTTGCTATTTAGTTGACTTGTTAAAACATTATTGCTTGAACATTTTTTAGTTAACATCTACTATTATATTATATTTAGCTAATATATTTGTGTATTTTTATGTAAATTTATTATAATTTTAAATCTTTGTGTATAAAGAAACATTATGCAAAATAAAAAGCCAGTCTATCTTAATCTTTTTCAGTTTAGCTTTCCTTTGACTGCTATAGTTTCTATATTGCATAGATTATCAGGGATCTTATTATTTATTTTAATTCCTATTTTCATCTATGCTTTAGATCTAGTATTAACAAGTAAAGAAACTTATAAAATATTTATCGGCTATCTTAATGCAAATATTTGTGTTCAGTTTGTTATCTGGGTTTTTGCAGTATCTTTTTTTTATCATATGCTAGCAGGAGTCAGACATTTATTAATGGATTTTGGCAATTTTGAAACAAAACTATCTGCTAATATTAGTAGTAAGATAGTCTTTGTATTGGCAATAATATTTGCTATTTGGATTGGGACATATTTATGGGTAGTATAGTAAAATCTAATAGAGGGTATATAGAATTCGTTATTCAGCGTTTAAGTGCTATTTACATGGCTTTATATGTTCTGGCTATTTTAACTGTTATTTTTATTAATAAAGATCTAGATTTTGAGATAATCCAAGATTTATTTTCTTTAATGCCTGTTAGAATATTAACTTTCTTTTTTATTGTTTCTATTTTATCTCATGGCTGGATAGGTATGTGGATTATTGCTACTGACTATATTAATAATGCATTTTTAAGAAATCTGTACTTTGTTTTGGTAATGGGAATGATTTTATTTTACTTAGTTTGGTCTATAGAAGTTATTTGGGGTTTTGAGTGAATATTGCAAATGATTCGTTTGATGTTGTAATTATAGGTGCTGGAGGAGCAGGAATGCGTACAGCGTTGCAGTTATCTCAATCTGGTCAAAATATAGCATTAATATCTAAAGTTTTTCCTACTAGATCTCATACTGTATCGGCACAAGGAGGTATTACAGCTGCTCTTGGCAATATAGATAGTGATGATTGGCGATGGCATATGTATGACACTGTGAAAGGATCAGATTATTTAGGTGATCAGGATGCAATTGAATACATGTGCAAAAATGGTCCTGAGGTAGTATATGAACTAGAGCATATGGGATTACCTTTTTCAAGAAATGATGATGGGACAATTTATCAAAGGCCTTTTGGAGGTCAATCTAAAAATTATGGTAAAGAACAGGCAACTAGAACCTGTGCTGCCGCAGATCGTACAGGTCATGCATTGCTACATACATTGTATCAACAAATTTTACGTGCAGGAACGAAAGTTTTTAGTGAGTGGTATGCAATAGATTTAGTTTCATCGATAGATAAAGACTCTATTTCAGGAGTGGTTTTGCTTTCTATTGAAACAGGAGAGTTACTATTTGCCAAAGCAAGAGCTATTGTATTAGCAACAGGTGGGGCAGGTAATATATATCAGTCTACAACTAATGCTCTTATTAATACAGGAGATGGGTTAGGTATGGCTTTGCGTGCAAATTGTGTTTTACAGGATATGGAGATGTGGCAATTTCATCCAACGGGCATAGCCGGAGCTGGTATGTTGGTAACTGAGGGGTGCCGTGGAGAGGGAGGATATTTACTAAATAAAGATGGTGTAAGATTTATGGAACATTACGCCCCAAGTGTTAAGGATCTAGCATCTAGAGATGTAGTTTCACGTGCTATTGCTATTGAAATTAGAGAAGGTAGAGGGTTTGAGCTTAATGGTGTTCAATATGTTGATTTAAAAATTGATCATTTAGGGGAAGAAACAATTAAAAAAAGACTTCCTGGAATTAGAGAATTGTCGATACAATTTGCTCATGTTGATCCTGTAGAAAAAGCAATCCCAGTTGTACCGACATGCCATTATAGTATGGGAGGTATTCCTACTAATTTTCATGGGCAGGTTATTAAAACTGATCGAAATAATAAAGATAAAATAGTAAATGGATTATATGCTGTAGGTGAATGTGCTTGTGTTTCTGTTCATGGTGCCAATAGATTGGGTGGAAATTCTTTGCTGGATTTAGTCGTTTTTGGTAGAGCAACTGGAATGCATTTGGAGAAAAAGTCTGAATACACTACTCCTGATCTGGCTGATGTTGATAAGATACTAGATTTTTATCACAAGTTAGAAAGCAATAAAACTGGTGAAAATTATGTAGATATTCGGCACTCTATGCAGAAAACTATGCAGGATCACTTTGGAGTTTTTCGTACTCAAGAATCGATGCAAGAAGGCTTAGTGAGTTTGGGTGAATTACGAGATAGGCTAGAACATGTTGTTCTTAAAGATACTAGTAAAATATTCAACACTAATAGGATCACTATACTTGAGCTTAGAAATCTGATGGTAGCCGCATGCGCAACTGCTTATTCTGCTATTGAGCGAAAAGAGAGTAGAGGAGCTCATTCTAGAGAAGATTACCCAGATAGAGATGATAACAATTGGCTGAAGCACACAATTTACCATTTAGATGATTTAATTTCATACCGTAATGTGAATATGTCTCCTAAGTCTATTGATACATTTATTCCTAAAGAAAGGGTTTATTAACAAAAGAAAATTATATGGCTAAAGTAAATAAGTTAGAATTTTCAATTTATAGATATAATCCAGATGATGATAAATCAGTGTATATGCAGGATTATACTTTAGAATTTGATATTGAACAGAATCTGATGTTATTAGGAGCATTAGAAAGAATTAAAGATGAGTTAGATCCAACTTTATCTTTTAGAAGATCATGTAGAGAAGGTGTTTGTGGTTCGGATGCTATGAATATAAATGGTAAGAACGGCCTGGCTTGTATTACTCCAATATCTAGTTTACCTAGAAAAATAGCTATTAGACCATTGCCAGGATTACCAGTAGTTAGAGATCTAGTGGTAGATCTGGAGATTTTTTATAAGCAATATGCTAGGGTAAAACCATATTTGATTAATAGGCAGCCTACGCCAAAGAAAGAGAGGTTGCAGTCTCCTGAAGATAGAAAAAAACTAAATGGTCATTATGAATGCATTTTATGTGGAGCATGTACTACTGCATGTCCTTCATTCTGGTGGAACCCGGATAAATTTGTTGGTCCTGCCGGTCTTCTACAGGCTAATAGGTTTATTGTCGATTCTAGAGATGATGCAGAATTAGAACGATTACAGGATTTGCAAGATCCTTTTAGTGTTTTTCGTTGTCGTACTATTATGAATTGTGTAGAAGTTTGTCCGAAAAAATTAAATCCAACAAAAGCTATAAATAATATAAAGAAAGAAATGCTTAAGATTAAATAAGAATAAAATGTTTGAAAACAATTTAGAGTTGCAAAATAATAATTCACATTTGTCAGGCGATAATCAGAGATTCATTGAATGCTTATATGAAATATATTTATCAGATCCTAATAGCCTTTCTGAACAATGGCTTGAATATTTTAAAAATATATCTGATGGTAAACAAGATATTTCTCACGCTAAAATAATTGATCAATTTAAAGGATTTACGTCATTAAATAGTAGTAATTCTGTAAAAGAAGAATCTGAAAACATGTCAATACTTCATGCAAAAATCACTAGATTAATCCATGCATATAGATTGCATGGCCATCAACATGCTCAGCTTGATCCGCTTAATATAGCTGAGAGAAAGATAATTCCAGATCTTAATTTAGAACATTATGGGTTAAATAACAATTTAGATTCTAAAATAGAAATTTCGACGAGCTTAATTTCATCCGGAAGTAGGGTTAGAGATTTATATGATGCTTTAATTCAGACTTACTCTAATACAATTGGAGTTGAATTTCTGCATATAACTGATAATGAGCAAACTGAATGGATTGAATCGAGTTTAGAAAAACCGCATGGTAAGCTAAAATTTTCTGTTGAAGAAAAGAAGTTTATTTTAAAACAATTGACTGCTGCTGAAGGGATGGAAAAATATTTAGGAACTAAATATGTTGGTCAAAAACGTTTTTCTCTTGAAGGAGGAGAATCATTAATCCCCGCTATGAATAATTTAATAGCAAGAGCAGGTAGTTTGGATGTTAAAGAAATCATTATTGGAATGGCACATCGTGGAAGATTAAACGTATTAGTGAATGTTTTAGGAAAAACTCCTGAATCATTATTTGAAGAGTTTGAAGGGAAATTTGAAAAAAATATTACTGGAGATGTAAAATATCACATGGGATTTTCAGCGGATGTTGAAGTACCTACTGGTCAGGTAGTACATCTTGGGCTCGCTTTTAATCCTTCACACTTAGAAATTATTTCTCCTGTTGTTGAAGGATCTGTCAGAGCTCGGCAAAGGAGAAGAGATGATTTAGATCAGCATCAAGTCGTTGTTCCTGTTTTAATCCATGGTGATGCGGCAATTGCAGGACAGGGAGTTGTGATGGAAACTATGAATTTTTCTCAATCCAGAGGATATAGTGTAGGAGGAACGATCCATATTATTATCAATAATCAGATTGGGTTTACAACAAGTAATCCACTAGATGCACGTTCAACTTTATATTGTTCCGATATAGCTAAAGTAATTCAGGCTCCAATTTTTCATGTTAATGCTGATGATCCAGAAGCCGTTTTGTTTGTAACTAAGGTAGCCTTTGATTTCAGAATGAAATTTAATAAAGATGTTGTTATAGATCTAGTCTGCTATCGTAGGCATGGTCATAATGAAGCAGATGATCCTTCTGTTACTCAACCACAGATGTATAAAGCTATCAAATCAATAGAAACTACTAGAGCAAAATATGCGAAGAAATTGATAGATGAAAAAGTAATATCTGCATCCGAAGATAAAAAATTAATTAGTAAATATCGTGATGCTCTAGATCAGGGAGATTCTATAGTTAAGTCATTAGTATCTACATATGTAGATGAGAAGGCTCTAAATTGGGAGCCTTATCTTAATAAAACGTGGCAAGAGAAAGCTATTACGTCGATTGAAAAAACAGAGATATTCAAACTTTATAAGAAGTTAACAAATATTCCTAAAGATTTTGCACTGCATTCTGCTGCGAGTAAAATAATTCAGACTCGTATAGATATGTCTAAGGGTGATAAATTAATAGATTGGGGCTTTGCTGAAACTATGGCATATGCTTCTTTGCTAGAAGATGGCTATGAGATCAGAATATCTGGCCAAGACAGTGGACGTGGGACTTTTTCACATAGGCATGCTGTTTTCCATGATATTAATACAGGTATGGAATATATTCCTTTGCAAGAGTTATCTACACAATTCACAGTTATTAATTCAGTTTTATCAGAAGAAGCAGTCTTAGCATTTGAATACGGTTTTGCTTTAGCAGATCCAAATGGGCTGGTTATCTGGGAAGCGCAGTTTGGTGATTTTGCTAACGGAGCTCAAGTAGTTATTGATCAATTTATTAGTTCAGGAGAGCAGAAATGGGGAAGATTATGTGGGTTAACTCTCTATTTGCCTCATGGGTTTGAAGGTCAAGGTCCTGAACATTCTTCTGCTAGACTAGAACGGTTTTTGCAACTATGTGCTCAAGATAATATTCAGGTTTGTGTGCCGACAACTCCATCACAAATGTTTCATCTAATCAGAAGACAGATGATACGTCCTTATCGTAAACCTTTAATAATTATGACTCCAAAGAGCTTATTAAGGCACAAGCTTGCAAAATCTACTATAGATGATTTAAGTAGTGGAAATTTTCAGTTAATTATTCCTGAAAATTTGATGAATTTTGATAAAGTTACTAAAGTTATTTTATGCTCAGGTAAGATCTACTATGATTTATATGAGCAGAGAGGAGATGTGGATACAATAGCTATATTAAGGATTGAACAATTATATCCATTTCCAACTGATAATTTGAAAAAATTACTGAATAAATATTCTGCGGTAAAAGATATAGTATGGTGTCAAGAAGAGCCTAAAAATCAGGGATCATGGAGTTTTATCTATAATTATTTAATAGAATGCATGTTACCAGGGCAAAGTTTAAAATATATTGGTCGAGAAATTTCAGCTGCACCAGCAGAAGGAAGTGTAAATCTTCATAAGAAAAGTCAGGAAGAAATAATTAGAGGTGCGCTTAGTTGAATAAGTAATGGGAATAAATATGTCTATACAAATAAAAGTACCAAGCCTTCCTGAATCAGTAGCAGATGCTACTGTTTTAGAATGGCATAAAAAAATTGGGGATTATGTAGAGCGGGATGAATCTTTAGTAGATTTGGAAACGGATAAAGTTGTTTTAGAAGTTCCAAGCCCTGATGGTGGCACATTAAAATCTATTGAAAAGGAAACTGGAGCAGTTGTCTTGGGAGGGACGTTGTTAGCAATTATTGAAAAAGGAGAACGAGTAAATATTGCAAATAAAGAAACTGATTCTAGCGTGGAAGATTCGAAGAGTAAAACTACGCACGAAGATAATACCGATAAATTAAATCTTTCTCCTGCGGTAAGAAGAATTGTTTCTGAGCGAAGTATTGATATAACTAAAGTTACGGGAACTGGTAAGGACGGTCGTATTCTTAAGCAAGATGTTTTGAATGCTTTAGATATTGATAATACTAAAGAGCAACAAACATCCTCTAATGATACAGTAGAGTTAAATGGGCATAGGATAGAAAAGAGAGTTCCCATGTCAAGGATGAGAGCAAAAATAGCGGAGAGATTATTACAATCTAAACAAAACACCGCTATGTTAACGACTTTTAATGAAGTCAATATGAAAGCCATTATGAAAGTCAGAGCGAAACATAAAGATGCATTTGAAAAGAAATATAATGTTAAATTAGGCTTTATGTCATTTTTTTCAAAAGCAGTTTGTAGCGCATTGAAAGAGTTTCCTGCCGTTAATGCTTCTATAGATGGGAATGATATTATATATCATGGTTATTATGATATTGGCATTGCTGTTTCAACAGAAAGGGGGTTGGTTGTTCCGGTAATAAGGAATGTTGATGCTTTATCTATGGATAAAATTGAAACTAGTATTATTGAGTATGCTACTAAAGCTCGTGAAAATAAAATTTCTATAGAAGATATGCAGGGAGGAACTTTTACTATTACTAATGGAGGAGTGTTTGGTTCTTTAATATCTACTCCAATAATTAATCCACCACAAACCGCAATCTTAGGTATGCACAAGATTGAAGAAAGGCCAGTTGTTGAGAATGGTGAGATAGTAATTAGACCGATGATGTATGTAGCTCTTTCCTACGATCATAGGCTAATTGATGGAAAAGACTCTGTACAGTTCTTAACATATATTAAAAAACATTTAGAAGATCCACTAAGTTTAATGTTAGGTTTATAATTAATACAGTTAATTAAATAAGGATTTATATGAATTTACATGAATATCAAGCGAAAAAAATATTTGCTGATTATGGCTTGCCAGTTCCAAATGGTATGGTTGTTGTAAATTCAGATGAAGTAATTAAAGTAATTAGTAAATATAAAACTTGTGATTTTGTTGTGAAGGCTCAAGTACATGCCGGCGGACGTGGTAAGGCTGGTGGGGTAAAGTTGGTAAGCTCTGAGGATGAAGTAATTGATACAGTCAATGCCTTCCTAGGACAGTATTTAGTTACTGTGCAGACGGATGCTAAAGGTCAACCAATTAATCAAGTTTTGCTTGAAGAGAAATGTAAAATAAACCAGGAACTATATTTAAGTGCTGTGGTTGATAGAGCGTCAAAAAGAATTGTTGTTATGGTATCTACGGAGGGAGGGGTTGATATAGAAGAAGTTGCCAAAAATACCCCAGACAAAATATTTAAAATATATGTTGATCCATTGCTGGGAGTTATGCCTAATCAGTCTAGAGAACTAGGTTTTAGTCTAGGGTTTACCAATGTTCAAATTAAGCAATTCAGTAAAATAATTATGGGTCTAATTAAAATGTTTAATGAGAAAGATCTATATCTAGTTGAAGTTAATCCATTAGTTATTGATGGGGATGATAATTTATTGTGTTTGGATGGTAAAATTAATGTGGATGATAATGCTTTATATCGTCAACCTGATATTAAGAAATTAAGAGATAAATCTCAAGAAGATGATAGAGTAAATAATGCTCATGATTGGGAGTTAAATTATATTCCTTTGAATGGAAATATTGGTTGTATGGTAAATGGTGCCGGCCTTGCTATGGCAACTATGGATATTATTAAATTATATGGAGGTGATCCTGCTAATTTTTTAGATGTTGGGGGTAGTGCTACAAAAGAAAGAGTAACCGAAGCTTTAAAAATTATTTTGTCTGATGATAAAGTTGCAGGAATTTTAGTTAATATATTTGGTGGTATTGTTAGATGTGATTTAATAGCTGATGGCATAATAGGAGCCGTACAAGAGGTATCAATTAATGTTCCACTCGTTGTTAGGCTTGAAGGTAATAATGCAGAATTAGCTGCAGAGAAACTTAATAATGCCGATTTAAATATAATATCGGCAAATAGTTTACAACAGGCTGCTAAAACTATAGTTGATAAGGTAGGTAAAGTATGAGTGTTTTGGTTGATAAGACAACTAGGGTTATTTGCCAAGGCTTTACTGGTAAACAAGGTACTTTTCATTCAGAGCAAGCTATAGCGTACGGAACTAATATGGTAGCTGGTGTTACTCCTGGGAAAGGAGGAACAACTCACTTAAATTTACCTGTATATAATACAGTGAAGGAAGCCGTTAATGAACAACAGGCTAATGCTTCGGTAATATATGTTCCTGCTGCCTTTTGTATGGATTCAATTATTGAAGCAATAGATGCAGGGATAGAAGTTATTGTATGCATTACAGAGGGTATCCCAACACTGGACATGCTCAGAGTAAAGTATTATTTAGAAACTCATGATAACACGATACTAATAGGTCCTAATTGTCCCGGTATTATTACACCATCGGAATGTAAAATAGGAATAATGCCAGGGGAGATCCATCAAGAAGGAAAAGTTGGTATTGTGTCTAGATCAGGAACATTAACTTATGAAGCAGTAAAGCAAACAACTGATTGTGGTCTTGGTCAGAGTACATGCATAGGAATAGGCGGAGATCCTATTCCTGGGATGAATTTTGTTGATGCAATTAAGTTATTTGAACAAGATCCAAAGACAGAGGCTATTGTAATGGTTGGGGAAATTGGAGGTAGTGCTGAAGAGGAAGCGGCAGAATTCATCAAGAATAAAATTACTAAGCCGGTTATTGCTTATATTGCTGGTGTGACAGCTCCTCCTGGAAAAAGAATGGGGCATGCTGGTGCTATTATTTCTGGAGGCAAAGGCACTGCTGAAGATAAATTTGCAGCTCTAGAAGAAGCTGGAGTGATTACGGTTAAATCGCCTGCTGATATAGGGAAAGCTGTTTTAGAAACATTAAATAGCTAACAAATAAATTCATTATCAATAATACTATAATAATATTTACGTCTTGTTTTAAAATAAATAAAAATTTTATTTACTATATCTAAGTTAAGTATCGCAACGTATTTTTTCATCAAATGTTTTTACTATCTTAATCGTGAGATTGTTTTCAAATGGCCTAAAAATACATCTAGCTTCATGTCCTGATTTATTTGTAGCAGTACCACCAACTTGTTTTCTTTCTCTGATAAGTTCTCTCTCAACCCAGTTGTCTACATTATGGATATCACCTGAGGAGATCATAATTGGGAGACCTTCATTTTTATCACCTGTTTTTAGATCTCTGCTGCGTAATTGAAAATCAATTGGTTCGCCAGCAGAATTTGATATAATAATATCACGGTTTTTTGTTTCTTGTTGTTCAAGTTTTCTTTTATCTAAATGATGTTTAATTGCTGGAGCTACAACTACAGTTATTATTATCCCTATTAAGGTTAGAACAGCAATAGTTATTGCTTCTCCTTTGATAGTACTTTTTCTTAACATATTTAATTCCCTCTAAATACATTATGGTTATATTGATTATATGTAAAATTTTGACAATAGTTTGTTAGTCAATAAGTGCTATATTGAATACTAAAAATGTAGGAAATAATTTATAATTAATCAATATTTGTACTCCACACGTATCCTTTTTATAACATTAACGGTAAATTTAACTCTATACTGGTTAGTTAAATTTAGCTCTAGATATATTTAATTCAATATGATTATATTGTTTTACAGAATAATTGTGATATTAATGAAGCAATATTAGTAAGTTATTGACTTAAATGTTCTAAGACATAATTTAAAATACCGTTTGCTCTAAAATATTCTATTTCTTTAGTAGAGTCTATTCTTGATAAGAGATTTATAGAGATATTTTTGCCATCGGGATAAGAAATCGTTGCTGATAGTATAGCTTTTGGTTCAGTTAATTGTTTTATTCCACTAATGCTAATTTTTTCTTCCCCTGATAGGTTAAGAGATTCCCTGTTATCTCCCTCGTTAAATTGTAGTGGTAACACTCCCATTCCTATGAGATTAGATCTATGAATTCTTTCGTAACCTTCAGCAATTATTGCTTTTATTCCAAGCATTCTGGTACCTTTTGCTGCCCAATCTCTAGATGAACCAGTACCATACTCTTTGCCTGATATAATAATAAGAGGAGTATCTTCATTTTTATATTTTTGTATAGCGTCATAGATACTCATTGATTTTTTTGAAGGATAATGAATAGTGAATCCTCCTTCTTTTTCAGGCACCATTTCATTTCTAATTCTAATGTTGGAGAATGATGCTCTTACCATAACCTCATGATTGCCTCTTCTGGTACCATATGAATTAAAATCCGGGACTTTAATTCCCTTCTCTTTTAAATAATCTCCTGTTGGGCTATGTTCTGGGATTGAGCCTGCTGGTGATATATGATCAGTTGTTATTGTATCGCCAAAAATAGCTAGAATATTAGCATTGGTGATATCATTAATTTCATGATGATCTAAGAAGGGTGGTTTTCTAATATAGGTTGAATTTGTATCCCAGTCATAAGTGGTAGAAGAGCCTCCTTGAAGATTTTTCCATTCCTTATCTCCATTAAATATATCTTTATATTGTTCTATAAACATTTGTTTAGTAACTTGAGAAGAGTATTCAGATATTTCATTGTTATTTGGCCAAATATCTTTTAAAAATATTTCATTTCCGGATGGATCCTTTCCTATTGGCTCAGAAGTTAAATCTATATTCATTGTTCCTGCTAATGCATAGGCAATTACTAATGGTGGAGAAGCTAACCAACTCATTTTAGTATGTGGGCTTATTCTACCTGCGAAGTTTCTATTTCCTGATAATACAGAGCAAACCGTTAGGTTCTTTTCAACAATTTCTTGGTCTATATTCTCAGGGATAGGCCCAGAATTACCTATACATGTAGTGCATCCATAGCCAACTAGATTGAAACCAAGCTGATCAAGAAATTTTTGTAACCCTGTTTTTTCTAAATATTTGGTTACGACTTTAGAACCTGGAGCAAGGGATGTTTTTACCCATTCTTTGGTCATTAGCCCTTTTTCTACAGCTTTTTTAGCCAATAGACCAGCTGCTAATAATACGTGTGGGTTAGAGGTGTTAGTACAACTAGTGATGGCGGCTATAACTACAGAACCACTTTGTAAACCTTTATCTTTATCGAAGTTTATCTCATGCTCTTTAAATGCTTTGGGTAATTTATTTATATCCATTCTGTCTCGGGGACGAGCTGGCCCTGCTACAGAAGGTATTATTGTGTTTAAATCAATTTCTATAGTATCTGTGTAGGATATTGTTTTAGCTTCATCAAACCATAAGCCTTGTGCTTGTGTATATGCTTTCACCAAAGAACACAATTCATTGCTTCTACCGGTGAACGATAGGTAATCAATAGTTACCTGATCTATTGGAAAGTATCCACAGGTCGCCCCATACTCTGGCGACATATTGGATATTGTAGCTCGTTCGGCAAGTGAAATATTTTTAATTCCAGGGCCAAAGTATTCAACAAATTTGCCTACAACTCCATGTTTTCTGAGTTGTTGAGTTATAGTGAGCACTAGATCAGTTGCTGTAGTTCCTTGGTTTAGTTTACCAGTTAATTTTACACCTACAACGTCTGGTAGCATTAGTGGAATTGGTTGGCCAAGCATTGCTGATTCAGCTTCTATTCCACCTACTCCCCAGCCTAGGACGCCAAGACCGTTAATCATTGTAGTATGACTATCAGTTCCTACTAAGGTATCTGGAAAACTGATTAACTCTCCATTAATTTCTTTTTCCCAAACTACATTAGCAAAATACTCTAGGTTAACTTGATGGCATATTCCTGTTCCAGGAGGCACTACCCGTATGTTTTTGAAAGAGTTCTGGCTCCATTTTAATAGCTGATATCGTTCTTTATTTCTATCAATCTCTAGCTTAGTATTGAATTGCATAGCTGAATTTGTTCCAAATTTATCTACTTGAACTGAGTGATCAATTACTAAATCAACAGGTATAACAGGGTTAACTAGTTTGGGATCAATATTTCTTTCAGCTAATTTAGTTCTCATAGCAGCTAGATCTACTACGGCTGGAACTCCGGTAAAGTCTTGCATTAGTATTCTACTAGGATTGAAAAAAATTTCATTGTCTTTATTATTTCCATTGAACCATTCTTTAAAAGCGGCTAGATTATTAGGATTTTCAGTATCATAATTACGAATTAGATTTTCTAGGAGTATATTAAGACTATAAGGTAATTTATTTACATCAATACCTGTTTGTTGTCCAAGTAGTTGTAGATCATAGAATACATAATCTTTGTTATTGGTCGTAAAAGTATTTCTACAGATATTTTTTAGATCGAGTTTTTGCATAAATTACCTCCTTGAGCATTTAAGTATAGCTTAAAATATATACAAAAACAATCTAACTCTTGTAAGAATATATTGGATAAATAATAATTTACTATTAGTTTCGATGGGTTTAATGTGAAAAAAAAAATCAAAGCGGTTTTTACAGGAGGTGGCTCTGCCGGACATGTAGTACCTTGCTTGCCTCTGATAGAAGAGTTGCTTGATAGTGGTTGGAATGTGCACTATGTTGGTTCTTATACAGGAGTTGAAAGAAGGGTAATTACTAATAGAGCTATAGATTACAGTGCTATATTTACTGGGAAATTTAGAAGGTATTTTAGTTGGCAGAATTTCCTAGATCCTATAAAGATCATTCTAGGTATTTTTCAGGCAATAATAATAATTTTTAGATTAAAGCCTCAAGTTATTTTTTCTAAAGGGGGGTTCGTTGCTTTTCCTGTTGTGCTAGCAGGCTGGTTAAATAGAGTTCCAATTATTGTACATGAATCAGACATAACCCCTGGATTGGCAAATAAATTAAGCTTTTTCTTTGCAAAGAAGGTTTGTTTAACATTTCCAAATGTAAATTTAGAAAAATCAGGGAAATTTATTTATACTGGTACTCCTATTAGGAATGAAATAGTCAATGGAGAGGCCGAATTAGGTAAAAATATCTGTAAGTTTACCAAAGAAATACCAGTGCTTTTATTTATAGGAGGAGGTAATGGTTCAGAGGTTATAAATAACCTAGTAGAGAAAAATTATGATGTTCTGATAAAAAAATTTAATATTATACAAATAACAGGGATCAGTAATAGAAATAATATTATAATAGATCCTACTTCACATGTTGTATTTAAATATGTGGAAGAAGGGTTAGCTCATTTGTTTGCTTACGCAGACTGTATAGTATCTCGTGCAGGCTCTAATATTATCCATGAAATTTTAGCTATTAGTAAGCCACACATTTTGATCCCTTTATCAAGTCAAGTAAGCAGGGGAGAGCAACGATTGAATGCAGAGTATTTTCAGAATAATTATGGTAGTGTAGTCTTGCAAGAAGAACAATTAGATAGTGAATTTATAAATGTCCTGTACAGTACTATGCAAGAGACTACTAGTTATAGAAAAAAATTATCATCTCATAAATTTACTATAGGAAATAAAAAAGTAATTTCTATAATAAAAGAATATATGTAATATAGTTAGAGTTAAATTGGGGGCTAAAATGGATGTGCAAAAATGTAATAATTATATAAATAAGGTGTGGAATAATTCTATTATTTCTACTTTAGAAAATTACATACGGATCCCTAATAAATCTCCTATATTTGATGCTAATTGGCAAAAAAATGGTTATATGGCTCAGGCTGTTGAATTAATAAAATGTTGGTGTGAGAATAATGCTCCTAATGGTATGGAATTAAAGGTACTTCAAATAAATAATAGAACTCCTCTAATTTATATAGATATTAATGGGGATCCATCTAGAAATACAATTTTGTTATATGGGCATCTTGATAAACAACCTGAGATGACAGGATGGGATAATAATTTTGGACCATGGAAACCTGTTATTATGAATAATAAGCTTTATGGTAGAGGGGGAGCAGATGATGGTTATGCAATTTTTTCTGCAATTACCGCTATAAATGCCTTACAAGATCAGAATATACCGCACGGAAGATGCATCATTATTATAGAAGCTAGTGAGGAGAGCGGCAGTATTGATTTACCTCTTTATATTACTGAATTGGAATCATCAATAGGCAAGCCTGATCTTATTATTTGTTTAGATTCTGGTTGTGGAAATTATGAACAAATGTGGGTAACTACTTCTTTAAGAGGCATTGTAGGAGGAAGATTAAAAGTTCAGGTTACTGAACAGGGAATTCACTCTGGGATTGCTAGTGGAGTTGTTCCTTGTAGTTTTAGAATAGCTAGGAAATTGCTTAGTAGAATTGAAAATGAGGATACTGGGAAGATAATTCTGCCAGAGTTACAAGTGGAAATTCCTAATGATAGATTAAAAGAAGCAGAAGAAACTGCCAAAGTTTTACAAAATAATATTTATCATGAACTACCTTTTGTGCATGACGCTAGACCTATTACTGAAGATCTTGTTGAATTAGTTTTAAATAAAACTTGGCGTTCGTTTTTATCTATAATTGGTATTGATGGCATTCCCTCAATAGATGCTGCGGGTAATGTTCATAGAACATATACAGAATTAAAGCTCTCCATAAGAATTCCACCAATTTTAGAGGCTAATGATGCTGCAGAGGCAATAAAAAATAAATTAGAATATGCTCCTCCATATAATGCATTAGTAAATTATGACATTGAAGATGTTGCTTCTGGATGGAATGCTCCTAAAACTGAAGAATGGGTTCATCTTGTCGCTGATGATGCTTCAAAAATGTTTTTTGGCAAGGAAGTTCAGTATATTGGGGAAGGGGGCACTATTCCATTTATGGGTATGTTAGGAGAAATGTTTCCAGATGCTCAGTTTATAATTACGGGTGTGCTAGGTCCTAAGTCTAATGCTCATGGCCCAAATGAATTTCTGCATTTATCTTATGTAGAGAAATTAACAGGAAGTATTGCCTATATAATAGGCAATTACCATAAAAAACAACCATAAATATTATTAAAACTACATTAATATTTTATATATAGTAAAATTATTATGATATATTTATTTTAGTTTGTAAGAATAATTTAGACAAGTATGAATAAGGAACTGATAATGAGAAGTTTGATAATAAAATTTGTATTAGTAGCTATGGTAATATCTTTACCACAACTTACTAACTCAGCGACATCTAAAAAATCTAGTGGTAAGAGTTTCTCTGTTAAGAAATCTACTTCTATGAAAACGGAAGCAGAAAAATTTAGTTATATTTTAGGAATTGATTTAGCTGATAATTTTAAGCGTCAAGAAATTGAAATTAATCCCGAGCTAGTTTATCTTGGTTTGAAAGCAGCACTTTCTGATAAGAAATATCGGATGACTGATGATGAAATGAAGGCTGTTCTTAAAAGTTTTCAAGTTAAGATGACTGCTAAAAGACAAAAGGAATTAGATAAACTTAAGAAACAGCTTAAAGTAAAAGCTGCTGAGAACAAGAAAAAGAGCGATAAATACTTAGTAGATAATAAAAAGAAAAAAGGTGTTCAAGTTACTAAAAGTGGCTTACAGTATAAAATTTTAAAGCGTTCCAAAAAAGGGGCTATACCAACAAATGATAAGTTTGTAGAAGTAAAATATACTGGAAAGCTTATTGATGGTACTGTATTTGATTCTACTGATAGAAACGGTGGTAAAGCTGTTAGTTTACCAGTGAGCGGATTGATCTCTGGTTGGCAAGAAGCTTTAAAAATGATGAAGGAAGGAGATAAATGGAATCTTGTTATTCCTTATAATTTAGCATATGGAGAGACTGGTCAAGGAGGGATTGGACCTAATCAAGCTTTGATTTTCGATATTGAGTTGTTTAAAGTGATGGATTCTGATATCGATCCAAGTGCTAGCGCTAGAAAAAAATAAATCTTTTTTAGTCCGAGCGGCATATTTTAAAGCTGCTCGGCTAGGTCTAAACTAAAATTATATAATGTAGCCGATTATAAAAGCGGTACCAGAACCAGCAGTCTGACTATATATTACTAATACATATTAGCGAGTGTTTATTTTATGTTTGTTAGTAGTAAAAAAATTCATATTCTAGATAGGAGTATACGAGAAGTTGATAAAAAACATGCTTATTTAGATGAAGTTGATTTAGTAAAAAATGGTGCGCTTTTTTTATTTTACTATAAACAAGATGGGCATTACTCTATCATACCAGATAATTTTAAATTAGCGCATAATCCTAAATTAGTGAATAATCTTGATAAGCATACTGCTCCTAAATGGGAAGATATAGTTTCTTTCTTTATAGCCAATAATGATATTGTAAAAGATAATTTTAGGGTAAGAGCATCATATCTTTTTAAAATTCTATCAAGTTTCTGTGAAAGATTTAAGAATGATTTTCATATCATAGATGTGGGAGCTAGTTACGGAATAATAAGCTTGCTAATGGCAGCTATGCTGAAAGAGCTAAAATATGATAAAAAAATATATGCATTTGAACCTGGAGTCACTAACAAATTAGTTAAAAAGAATTTTGAATTAAACCATATGGATCAAGAGATTGAATTATTACCTTATGCAGTAGGTAAATTTAATAATTATAGTGTTATGTATTATGATTTAGGGCAATCACAAGATAACCGTTTAGTTAATCCCTTGCCTACAACATTATCTAAACCTGTTAAAGTAATTAGATTGGATGATTTTTTAGAAAAGAGTAGCTCTGGTATTATACCTGCATTTATTAAGATAGATACTCAAGGATATGAACCATTTGTTTTTGATGGGCTTGAAAAAATTTTTGCAAAGAAAATCCCATGTGTTATAGAAACAGAATTTACTCCTTGGTGTTTAGAAACAGAATTGTTTAGGGATATGGGGGCAGTTGGTTTTCTTAAACAATTAATAAGTAATTTTAGAATTTTCCATCATGACTTGGCAACAGGATATGTGGAAATAAAGGATGAGGATATATCAAATTTTGTCAAAAAAATTAGTGATAAAGAACCTTGCTGGACTGATATTTTATGTGTGTCACATCATTTTCCTGAAGCAGATAAATTACTAAAATCAATTATACGATAATAGGTTAATGTATATTTGTGTGTAGCATCTTTTAATATTTACCAGAATTCTATGTTATATAATAGTCTTACGGCTGAGTCTATTTCCTCTTTCTTCTCTAAAGAAATTTTCCATCTTTTAGTAATGCTATAAGTGGCTCGGATTACTCGTTGTACATCATCGGTACCTTTACTATATCCAGCTGATACATTAAGCTTGGGAGTAATTTGTTTTCCTATAAAGTAATTTGTTCTTTCACTAACTTGAGATTTATCTTTTAAGTCTTCCTGAGTTTCGGGGACACTGGAATATTCTGTACTAATGTCTATGTCAAAGCCCGTAGCTTTTTGGAGTTTGTTAATGGCCCCTAAGTCATTATTGCTTCCTTGGAGTAATACTATAACAGAGGTAATACTTGACTGCGCATTATCACTTATTTGTTTTGTACTTTTCCCTAATGCTAGATAGGATAAAATATCTACCTGAGAAAATGCTGGTGGTTTAGCAAACAATACTATTTCTGGATCATCTATTTTTCCGCTTGCTTTGACACCTACTAATTTTGGTATTTCTTCATCAACTATATTATAGTCAGAAAAAATATCTAGTGTGGCTCTTAGATCTATTCTAGGATCATCTATATTTGATCCGGTATAGGATAACTCTCCTTTTTTAATAACGAGTGAATTGCTGAAAAATCTATATTTACCTTTTATAATATTTATTCGGCCAAATACAGCATCAGAAAATATATCATTATTTACTAGTCTTAATTTACCTTTAAGATTGCCAGAGATCCCATAGGCTAGTAGGTTGATTTTATCAAAAATATTCAAAGTAAGGTCATAATAAAGTGGTGATTTGTTACCATTATCATCTTGTGCATTTATAACTATATCATTTGATAGAGATTCTACTTCAGGGAAACTATCAATTATAACCTTACCATTAATTACATCAATATTACCGTTTAATGAAAAAAAATTATTTTTAGATATAGTCAAGTTTGAGTTAATATCAAGCGTTATTTTGCTAGTATCAGATATTCTAAATGTATTAGCATTTATTTTAAAATCTAGTTCTGATAAGTTATAATTTTGTACTTGTCCACTTCCTTCCATTTTAATATCACCTTTACCAGCTTTTGCCTTTGTAGACAAGCTAAATGAATTATCTTTAATTTCAAATCTAGAATTAATATCATTAATTGCTAACATTGATGGTACAACTAATATAGAGCCATTTTCAATTTTTGAGAATCCATTAAAAATTGGTTTTTGAATAGTTCCAGATACTAATATGTTTGTATCAAGAATACCTATTATATCATCAATAGATGTGCTTAAAGAATCTAAGATTCTATGATCACTGTATTTGCTTTTAAGTTGCCCTGAAATTTTAGCTTTTACTAGTGATTGAGCTAATAAGCTAGTATTTGCATAATTAAGATTAAATGTGGTGCCATTACTGTCATCATTTATTATCTTGGCCTGTAATATTACTGAATTATCTATAAGCTTAGTCAAAAAATTTATTTCTTTAATAGTAAATTTTTCTCCAATCCCACTTAAGATAACTGTATTATTAGATGATAAATTCAGATCTGCTTTAATAATATGATTATCTTGTGCTATATAATTCATATCAAAAGATATGGGTGTAATAATTTGGAATGGCTTTATATAATAATTAAGTAGATTATTGTCTGTTTTAATGTTAGCTTTGATAGAAAAATTTTTCTTATTAAGATAAGAAAAATTTAAGCATAATTTGTCATTATTACTTACTATACATAGTTGATTATCCATATACATACGTTGTTCTTTAATTGTTAGCTTTGTAGGTTTTTGTATATCCCAGGTCTTATTGGTAGGATCTATTAAATTTAATTTATCTAAAGTAAAACTACTTCTATCCTTTTCTGTGATATAGACAATATCAGTATTTACCTTATATTTATTAATGTTAATTAATGCAGCCATATATTGCTTATTATTTTTGTTTTTTAAGGAGACATCGATCAAATCAACTAATATATCGTCATATTTAAGATTTTTAACGTAGATAATTCCTGAACTTTTTAAATTATCAAAATTGAAGTTTATATCTAATTTGCAATAATCGTTCCTGAAATTAGGAAGAACTAATTTGTTTAACTCAGCAAATATTTTAGCTCTGGGGGATAAGAAATCTCCATGAATTTCTCCTGAGCTTGAAATTTTTCCACCTAACAAAGATGAGTATTTTGATAAGTCTTGAATATTAATATCGTATTTTAGATCAGATTGTTTTGATAATTCTCCAGAAATATTGATAGTATTATTCTCATCAGTCATTTTAAATTCTTTGAAGTCAATAGAGTTATTTTTTCTATTGATAATATATTTAGTTTTCATGTTCATAGAGACTTTGCTATTTTTAACAGCTAATTCTCCATCAGTGCTAAATGAATTTTTCCCAAAGATAATTTTATTATTACTAGTTACTATATAAGAGTTAGAACTAATGCTGCTAATTATTTTATCAAATGCAATTTCATGTTCTTCATTTATATCTTTAGTTATTGAGTTAAACATACAGTAGAATGAAGAACATGACTGGTTATTTGACAGTAGAATCTTAGTTGATAAATCAAAATTACCTTTATGTAGTCCATAGTTTTGATTGTTATATAAAATATTTCCATCTGACCAATTAGATTTTATTGTTAACAAATTATCTTGAATATTAACGTCAAAGTTTAAATCTATCGATGTTATATTATTTGCACTAATAGTTCCTTTTATATGGTTCTCAGTTCCTGTTATTTTAGTATTATATTCTTGATGAATTACGTCATTTATTGCGTCAAAATCTAATGATAGATGAAAATCTTCTCCCAAAATTAATTCACCTTTAAGGTTGAATTTGTAGTTATTAGAATTTGCTTTTATCTCTTTGATAATGAGATTGTTTTTTTTCATGTTAGCACTTATATTAATTTTTTGTATTAATATAGGAGAAATATGAGGTTTCCTAATTAACAGATATTCTATTTTAAATTGCTCTATATCTAAATTTAACCAGACAGGATAATTAACTGGGACATTTTCTTCAGAGGTGGTAGGGGAATCTTCTAACAAAATAGCTATACTATCTACATTGATTGATTTTACTGTTAGATTATTTTTAAATATATCTATATTTAATTCACTACTGAAATTAGTAATATCAAGTTTAATGTCTTCAGACGCATAAATAAGGCTTTCTAGACTAATTCCATTGAGAACATTTCCTTTTAGCCCAGTGATTTTTAAATTACCTGGTATCAGATAATTGGTGGTTTTATAGATAGTATGTAGTCCGGGTGTTGTATACAAAAGAAAATACCCAGATACAATAATAATAATTAAATTAAGTAGAATAAATTTTTTCAGGATAGGAATAAAATTTCTCATAGTTAGATCTCTGAACCTATACTAAAAAATATTCGGTATTCAGGTGCATTTTTCTCAAGTGCGGTTGCATACCCTAAATTTACAGGTCCTATTGGGGTTTTAAACATAAATCCGATTCCTATACTGCTTTTTGCTGGAGTTCTTATATTATCGAAAACATTACCAATGTCATAAAATGTAGTAAAATACCACCTCCAAACAATAGGTATTTGCATATCTATGCTTGCTACGTATACATATTTGCCTCTTCCTACTAAGTCGGATTGGAAATCGTATCCTCTTATACTACTGTTGCCACCTTCTAGGAAATATTTAGATGGAGGTAGATCGGTAATATCATCAATAAAAAAGTTTCCTCCTATTTTATTCCTTTGTATGAATCTAATATTCATTAAGGTAAAAATATAGTTTAGCTTACAAGATGCTTGTAGGTAAGTTCTAGAGGACAACATATCTTTATGAGCTCCGTTAATATTCCAAGAAATTTTATATCCAAGAGTAGGAAAAACATTGTCGTTAGCTTTTTTTCTGAATAAAACAAGATCAGGTACTACTAAGAAAATACTATCTTTTTCATGTGGTTGAAATATTTCATATGATTCACGTGATAAATTTAAAGATATGATTCTATTCCATTTGACTTTTAATCTTGACCAACTAAAGCCAACGGAGTAGCTTGTGCTTCTACCTATTTCAATTTTTATTTTTCTTATGTCTGTACTAATAGAGTATGTATCAGTTGTTGGTTTTGCTCCTGGTATTTCGTATACAAATTTAGTATATTTTAAAAAATTAGAGTATCCAACGTTAATTTTCGCCCTGTGTCCTTTAGAGTTTAATATTCTATGTTCAAGACCTATGAAGGTGTCTATTCCTCTATTTGAAGAATATCCAACACTTGTGCTTAAGCCTATTTTTTTTCTAATATTCAATGTTATATCAACAGGAACTATATTTGATTGATCAGAGAAATCTGGTTTTAAGTTGATATATTGAAATAACTGGCTTGAACTTAGATTGCTATAGCTATTTACCAGTTTTTTTGCTGTAAATACGTCTCCTTTGTTAAACTCCAGGTATTTCCTGATTAATTTCTCACTGATTTCAACTTCATTTATCTTAGTATCACCAAAATAGAATCTCTTATTTGTATCAAAGTGTAAAAGCACATCGGCTGTTTTATCTGATGTACTAACATTAGTAACTTTTTTAATAAATTGTGATCTAATATAACCATTATTTGTAGCCCACGTAGTTATCAATTTTTTTGTTTTCTCATAGTCAATAGATCTAAAGATTATGCCTTCTTTAGTTGGCAGTATTTTAAGTAATTTTATTAATGATTTATCTTCTCCACCTTCTCCTGTAAAGGTAATTGCAACAGAACGCGTTATTACTGGCTCTCCTAGTGTTATTGTGATTGTAGTAATTTCAGTTTTCATCGAAAGCCGATACTTTATGTTTATTTTGGGGTTGAAATATCCATATGGGTAGATAGCTGTTGCAACTGTTTCTTCAAGATTTTTATAATAATAGTTTAATTTTTTTTTGGTAATTTTATTTAATAAATCTTTTTTATAAATGTCTAATTTTTCCTGTATATTGTTGTAAATATCGTCTTTGATTTCCATATCTTGGATCTCTATTTCATAAACAATATCTTTAAAGCGGTTTTTTGCATGTGTTATAGGGATGATAAATAATAGTAAAATGATAAGATAGTATTTATTGATTCTAATATTCATATTATCTCTTAGTATACAAAAATGATACTATTTTGCTAGGTAATTCTATTACATTGTCCCATGTGAAAATATGGTGGTAATTAGTCTATGTATGTCATAAGTCTGTTAATCCCTTGTTTTGATTATATTGGAAGAAAATTCAATACTGAATTTTATTATTTTAAAAAAAATTAGGATTTTTTTATATAATTTAAACATATTAGCATCCTTTCTGAGATATAGTTATTATCACTTATTAGGATGTTGGCTGCAACTAAAAGATGCAAATTGTAGCATTAGTATTGTAAGAGATTGGGTTTTTTATGTTTTGTTCTTTGGTAATATTGATTGAGGGAAATTTTATATTGGATTATCATTTTTTTATATGTTTTGCCATAAATATCGATTGTAATATTACAAAAACTAGAGTTATTCCAAGTACTCCAAATAATTTAAAATTTACCCAAGTATCTGTATCGTAATTGTAAACTACATATATATTTAAACATCCAATGAACGCAAAGAATCCAGACCAACTGACATTAAGCCTATTCCACACATATTTTGGTAGTTCTATAGATTTTTCCATTAGTCTTTCGATGACAGTTTTTTCTCCAACAAAATGACTACCTAAAAGTATTATAGAAAATAGCCAATTCACCACACTTACTTTCCATTTGATAAAGATATCATTTTGGAGAAATATGGTAGCTCCTCCTAGGAAAATTATCATTACCAAGGTGATAATATGCATCATTTCTACTTTTTTCTTTTTTATCCAGGAAAAAAACACTTGTAAAATAGTTGAAATCATGGCGACAATAGTTGCAAAATAGATGTCTTGAAATTTGTATGCTATAAAAAACAGTATTATTGGAAAAAAATCAAACAACATTTTCATAGAATTAATATCCTTAATTAAAAAAGATAAAATTATATCATATACTAGTGACTTGTACTTTTATTATGAGTGAGAATAATATTGCCGAACATTTTTGATTTGCATATGCATACTACTGCTTCTGATGGATGTTTCCTTTTTGAGCAATTAATATCTTACATGAAAAATTTAGGCATTGAGGTTATAGCTATAACTGATCATGATATTCTAAGTAGTAAAGGTAATGTAGATGGGATTGTACTAGTTCCTGGTGTTGAAATTACTACATCTTGGAGTAGTAATTCTGAGATCCATATTTTAGGTTTAAATCTTAAAGAAAAGTCATCTGAGCTTGATGAGTTATTAGAGTATAATAGAAATATCAGGAGAAATAGAGCAGAAATAATAGATTATCATTTAGAAAAATTTGGGTATCCTGGTTCTCTTAAATATATTGTGGAAAAATATTCTCCTCAGTCTGTTGGTAGATTGCATTTTGCTAGGTTTTTAAAAGATAGAAATTACGCAAAAAACATAGGAGAAGCTTTTAAAAATATTATTATGAAGATTAATATTAAGGATAAATTTGATTGGCCTAACTTGGAAGAAGTGATTAGAGCTATACAGAGTGCTAAAGGGCAGAGTATAATTGCTCACCCTTTGAAGTATGGTTTTAAAACAAAAGAAATAAATTATTTAATAAAAACATTTAGCGAATTAAATGGTGATGGTATAGAATTTATTTCTGGTAATATGACTTATAAAGAAATGAAGCTAATTAATGAATTATCTAAACCATACGGGTTGTTAGCATCCATGGGCAGTGATTTTCATGTTCCTCGAACAAATAAAGTATTCAATGCATCAAAATACAGCAAATGGCTTAATAATTTTATACCAGTTTGGCTTGAGTGGGATTTATAAATGACACAATTTTTTATGATACATCCTGATAATCCTCAGTCTCGTTTAATACGCCAAGCTGTATTTATCATTAGTAATGATGGACTAATTGTTTTTCCAACGGATTCTGGTTATGCAATGGGATGTAGAATAGGGGCAGTAAAAGCCTTAAAAAGGATTATAAAAATAAGACAACTAGATTATAGCCATGATTTTAGCCTTATATTTAGTGATTTGTCTACTTTACAACAATATGCAATTGTTGATAATAACATTTATAAAATTCTGAGGGCTTATACTCCTGGAGCATATACTTTTATTTTAACAGCTACTAAGCTTGTGCCTAAAAAGATGTTAAAACCTAATAAGAAGACGGTTGGCTTAAGGATACCTAATAATAAAATAATGCTTACCTTATTAGATGCGCTTGATTTTCCATTGTTAACTACTAGTTTAATTTTACCAAATGCTGAGTTTCCTCTATGTGAACCATCGGCAATTAAAGATGTTCTTGGAAAACAAGTGGATTTGATTATAGATGGAGGTAATTGTCCCAATAATCCAACAACAGTAATTGATCTGACTGATAGATTACCTAAAATTATTCGAGTTGGTGCTGGTGATCCGGAACCTTTTAAAATATAGTATTGCTATGCATGAAAGATTTGTCAAAATTTAATCATTTGTTAGTTTTTATATTACTATCTAAATTTTTATCAATTATATCAATATGTTATGAATTAATTTGATTACTGGGGATATATTTAGAGTTATTTAATTCTTACCGAGTTATGAGCATTTCTGGTATTATACATATTCGGTTTGAATTAGGTATTTGATATAGTGTCCCAATTAATTTCAGCACAAGAATTAGATAGTCACATGAGTGTTATCTTGCATGGCAAGGAAATATCTGAACTACCTGAAAATTTATATATACCGCGAAAAGCATTACGAGTGATTTTAGAAGCTTTTGAGGGGCCACTAGATTTATTATGGTATTTGATAAAAAAACAGAATATTAATGTTTTAGATATACCTGTTGCTCCTATAGCTGCGCAATATGCTATTTACATAGATTTGATGCATGATCTTGATTTAGACTCAATAGCTGATTATCTAGTAATAGCAGCAATGCTTGCTCAAATAAAATCTAAAATGTTATTACCTAAATCTGAGTTAGAGGCAGAGGAAGAGGAAGATCCTAGGTCTGAATTAGTACGTAAGCTTCAGGAATATGAAAGATTTAAAAAAATTGCGGAAAAGTTGGATGAAATTCCTAGGCAAGAGAGAGATATTTTTGGAGCTTCTTTAAAAATACATGAAATTAATATTAGTCAAAAAGAAGCTTGTGTATCAATGGATGAGTTGATAAAAATTTTTGAAGGGGTATTAAAAAGAACAAAAGTTAAAACTAGTCATTTTGTAAAAGCAGAACGAATGTCTATCCGTGAAAAAATGGTCTATATTTTAGATTTTGTTCCTAAAGATAATTTTTGTGATTTTATTGAGTTATTTAATATCAATGAAGGAAGACTTGGTGTTATTGTTACTTTCATTGCTTTACTTGAGCTTATTAAGCAGAATTTACTACAATTAATTCAATCAGATCCATTTCAATCAATTCATGTAAAGAAAATATAGTGGGTATAGAGATATGAGTAAAAAAGCTATTATTGAAGGTGCTTTAATTGCCTTTGGGGAACCTTTATCTGTTGATGATATTAAGAAAATGTTTCAAAAAGATGAAGATTTAAGTTCTAAACAAATTAGAGATGTGCTAAATGATATATCTAATGAATGTAGCGATAGGGGGTATGAATTAAAGGAACTAGCTAGTGGATATAGATTACAAGTAAAAGCTGAATATGCAAGATGGATAAGTAAACTTTGGGAAGAGAAACCCCCTAAATATTCAAAAGCTATTTTAGAAATTATAGCGATTATTGCTTATAAGCAACCAATTACCAGAGCTGAAATTGAGGATATCAGAGGGGTTGCTGTTTCAACTAATACAATACGAGTGCTAATAGATAGACAATGGATTAAAGTGATCGCTCATAAGGATGTTCCTGGAAAGCCAGCAGTTTATGGAACTACTAAGGATTTTCTTGATTATTTTAATTTATCTAATCTGAATGATTTGCCAGAGATTGATTTGTCCAGAATAGATTTTTCTAAAGAAGTAATTGATGATGATGTTCAACAAGGATTTCAATTGGATCAAATGCAAGATGATGAAGTAGTTGTTCAGCAAGATGGAGTATTGGAACAAACAGCTGAGAGAGAGAAAGACCTATATGAAGATAATGTTATTGATGCGAGTTCTCAGTTTCTGGAAAAACAGCAAGAGAATTTAAATGATTCAGAGCAGCAGATAAATGATGATTTTGAAGTGAGTAGCTAATTTTTGTTTGTATGGAAAAGATCAGATTACAGAAATTGCTTGCAAATGCAGGTTATGGTTCCAGACGAGAAATTGAAAGGCTTATTGCTGTTGGCAAAATTACAGTAAATAGTAGGGTTGCTAAATTAGGAGATCTGGCGTCTTTTAGCGATATAGTTAAAATTTACAACAAAAGAATTACTCTGCCAATTACTGATAATGATCCAAGGATTATAATTTATAATAAACCAGCTGGTGAGATCTGTTCTAGGCATGATCCAAAAAACAGGCCTACAGTTTATGATAAACTTCCTAAGATATCTAATGGTCGTTGGATAGGAGTTGGTAGATTAGACTTTAATACGTCTGGATTGTATATATTTACTAATGATGGAGAATTAGTGAATTTATTGATCCAACCCAACTCAAAAATCCCTCGTAAATATTTAGTAAAAGCTAGCAGGATTTTAGATAATACGGAAATTAAAAACTTAAAAAATGGGGTTGAATATAAAGACAAAATATATTCTGTAGATTATATTAAATTATCTAGAGCTTTAGCAAAAAGTGCCTGGTATATAGTTCAGGTATCTCGTGGCAGAAATCATGAAATAAAAAACATTTTTCAATCTCAAGGAGTCTTAGTAAGTCGTCTGGTTAGGATAAGTTATGCTGATTTTGATCTGCCTAAAAATTTAAAGAAAGGACATTTTCTTGAGTTACCAAAAAAATTAGTAGAGAATTTCAAGCAAAGTATTATGTTTTAATATTATAGCAATATTTATTTTATGTAGATAGATGTGTCAAAATATTAATCTTGTTGATCTAATTGCTTTTTATATTCGTACAGCATGTTTAGTGCTTGGATGGGAGTTAGTTGGTCTGGCTTGACTTCTATTTTCATTTGATTAATAAAATTGTCCACTTTTTTGTTAGTAGGTTTAGTAATTTTTTTTATAACATATTTGGTATTCTGTAATTCAGTTAATTTATTACGTGCTTGTTGAATAACAATATCTGGTATTCCTGCAAGCTTTGCGACGTCAATACCATAGCTTTGATCTGTTGAACCTGATTTGATTTTATGCTGGAATATTATGTTTCCATTTTCTAACATAGCATCGAAATGGACATTCTTAATGTTGGTAAGCTGTTCTGTCATTTTTGTAATTTCAAAATAGTGAGTAGCAAAAAATGTAAATGCTTTGATTTGTTCTGTGAGATAATTAAGACATGCCCATGCTAGTGAAAGACCGTCATATGTGCTGGTACCTCTACCAATTTCATCAATTATAACTAAGCTTTTCTCTGTGGCATATCTTAATATATGTGCGGCTTCGTTCATTTCTACCATATATGTTGATCTGCCTGCAGCAAGATCATCTGATGCTCCTATTCTAGAGTAAATGCCATCGAGCACTCCTATCCTAGCTTCTGTAGCAGGCACAAATGAACCTATATGGGCTAGAAGAGCAATTAGTGCTGTTTGACGCATATAAGTAGATTTTCCACCCATGTTAGGGCCTGTAATGATCATTGAGAAAAGTTCTGAATCAAGTTTAGTATCATTAGAAATAAAAGGCTCTGTTATTGAAGATTCAACGATAGGATGTCTGCCTTCTTTAATATATAAAATTTTATCTTTTGATATTTCTGGCTTAACAAAGCATAAAATATCTGCTCTCTCAGCTAATGTAATTATTACATCTAGTTTTGCTATAGCGTTAGCGTTGCTTTTTAGTGATGGTAAATGCTCTATGATAGAGTCTAGTATTTCATCATAGAGTTGTTTTTCTAGCTCTAGAGCTTTTGTTTGAGCAGATAACATTTTAGCTTCAAATTTATTTAATTCTTTTATAGTGAATCTTTCCACATTCTTTAGTGTTTGAGTTCTTTGATAGTATTCTGGAACTTTATTAGACTGGCCTTTAGGTATCTCTATAAAGTAACCTTGTATCTTGTTGTAAGATATTTTTAAATTAGTTATATTAGTTGAGGCTTTTTCTGTGTTCTCAAGATCAAGCAAGAATTTACCATTATCAGAGTGAATATTTCTTAAACTATCTAGTGTTTTATTATATCCTTCTAGTATTACGTTGCCATCTCGGATTAAATTTGGAGAATTTTCGGATATTGATTTGTTAATTGTTTGAATAACGTTTGGTAAAACTACCAGCTTATTTTTTAAATCATTTAGCAAGTCATCATTATAATAATCTAATAATTGTTTTAATTTTGGAATGTTTGTTAAAGTTAAGCTTAATTTGAGCAGCTCATGGGGGCGTACAGATTTGACAGCTATTCTTGCTGTGATTCTCTGAATATCTCCAATAGATCTTAATAGTTTTATGAAATTATCCATGCTATGGTGTTTATATATTTTATTAACAGCGCTAGAACGCTTTTCTATTAATGCACGATCTTGTAAGGGGTTTAGGATCCATCTTTTAAGTTCTCTACTGCCCATACTTGTAGTTGAAGTATCTAGTACCTTAAATAGAGTATTTTCATCTCCTCCACGTAAATTTTTAATTAATTCTAAATTTTGTACTGTATTTGCATCCATATGCAATGTAGTATTTTTATTCTTGAATCTAATCTCAGTTATATGAGGAAGATGCTGTCTTTGAGTAGATTTTGCATATTGTAAGACGACCCCTGATGAGATAATAATATCAGTTTGACTTTCAATACCAAAAGCGTGTAAATCAGATACTTGAAAATGTTCTAACAGAATTTTATAGGACTTATTATATTTGAATTCATCAATTGGCTTGAAAGTGTACTGTAATGTATTGTCGAAATTATATTGATCGAATAATTCCTTAGTTATTAAAATTTCTGCGGGCTTTAATCTAGCTATATCATCAGTTAATGATGAAAATTCTATGTGTCTTTTTACACTAAATGAACCGGTAGTTATATCTAGAATAGCTATGCTAAAGTCTTTGGTTCTTTTATCTTGATAGATCCCTGATAGTAAGTTGTCAGTTTTCTCATCCAGAAGGATTTCATCCATTACAGTTCCAGGAGTAATTACTCTAGCAATTTCTCTTTTCATTGGGCCTTTTGCTTCTGGATTACCAATTTGTTCGCAAATTGCAACAGAAATTCCTTGTTTAACTAGCTTAGGCAGGTAGTTGTCTAAAGCGTGAAATGGAATTCCGGCCATCGGTATTGGGTTACCTGAAGATTTGCCTCTTTGGGTAAGGGTAATATTCAATAGCTTTGAGCCTTCAATAGCATCGTCAAAAAACATCTCATAAAAATCTCCCATACGATATAGTAATAATATATCGGGATGTTGTTGTTTTACTCTTAAATATTGTTGCATCATTGGGGTATGTTTATCTATTTCTTGAGGATTTACTTGCATAATATCAATACTGTTGTTTTAATTTTTTGATCGTACTAGCTAATATTGTAGAATTAAAGAGCTACCGTCTAATTATGTTAACCTGTAAGCTCTTTTTTTAACCAAAAAGTGTTAAATATGTGCTTTAGGGTTACTATAATACTTAATTTATTCATTTGTTTATAGCTATTTTTTAAGATCATCTAAAAATGCTGATAAAGATCTTAGAAAATTATATTAGATATATAAAAAATCTTCTAAGCTATTTTATCCTACTAGTATTAGTGTCATAATAAACTTATTTGAATATATTACTTAGAGGTAAAGGCATGAGTGAGCAGAAAAATAAGGCGCTAGAAGCGGCTCTTGGGCAAATTGACAGACAATTTGGTAAAGGATCAGTTATGCGTTTAGGTGCATCAGGAATAAACAAAGATATAGAAGCTATATCGACGGGCTCTTTTGGATTAGATGTTGCTCTTGGAATTGGTGGCCTGCCTAAAGGACGTGTAGTAGAAATTTATGGTCCTGAGTCTTCTGGAAAAACCACTCTAACATTACAAGTAATTGCCGAATGTCAAAAAGCTGGTGGAACAGCAGCATTTATTGATGCAGAACATGCTTTGGATCCTATTTATGCTGGTAAGTTGGGAGTGAATATTGATGAATTATTAATTTCACAACCAGATAACGGAGAGCAAGCGTTAGAAATAACAGATATGTTAGTGCGCTCTGGAGGTATTGATGTTGTGATAATTGATTCTGTTGCTGCACTTACTCCAAAAGCTGAAATTGATGGTGAAATGGGAGATCACCATGTTGGCTTACAGGCAAGATTGATGTCACAGGCGTTAAGAAAGCTTACAGCCAATATAAAGCGTACTAATACATTAGTTGTTTTTGTAAACCAGATCAGAATGAAAATAGGGATTATGTTTGGAAATCCTGAGACTACGACTGGTGGTAATGCTTTGAAATTTTATTCTTCTGTAAGACTTGATATTAGAAGGACAGGGGCAATTAAAAAAGGTGATGAAATAATAGGAAATGAAACAAGAGTTAAAGTTGTTAAAAATAAAGTTGCTCCTCCATTTAAGCAAACTAACTTTGATATATATTATGGTGAGGGGATCTCAAGAGCTGGAGAGATATTAGGACTTGCAGTTAATGCGAATTTAGTAGATAAATCAGGTGCTTGGTATAGTCATCAGGGTGATAGGATAGGTCAAGGTAAAGATAATGCAAAAAATTATCTTAACGATCATCCAGATATTTTAGATAGTTTAGAAAATTCTCTTCGAGAACTATTATTACCAGAATCAGAAATTAACTCTACAAATATAGAGGAGACTGCCTAGAATATATGTCAAATAAGAATGATTTATACCAGAAAGCTTTGGACTTTTTGGCTAATCGGGAACATAGTTCTTATGAACTTGTCCATAAATTATCTAAAAAATTCCCTGATGATTTTGATATTATTCAGAATGTTATAGCTGAATTAAAAGAACGTAATTATTTGAGTGATCAACGTTTTTCTTGTTATGTAATAAATTATCGATCAAACAAAGGATATGGCCCTATTTGGATTAACTCTTATTTAAAGAGTAAAGGGATTGATGATGAAACTATTAGTAAGGCATTTGATGAAGTAGAGCTAAACTGGGATGATATAATTTTATCTGTACATAAGAAAAAATTTGGTCAAAGTAATTTAGCTAATTATGTAGACAAGGCAAAAGCTATGTCATTTTTACAAGCCAGAGGTTTTTCAAATGATCAAATATATAATTTATATAAATTAGATTAAAAAACCTGTATATGAAAACTAATGATATTAGAACAAAATTTCTAGAATATTTTAAGAATCACGATCATACCGAGATTTCATCTTCTCCGCTTATTCCAAAAGATGATAAAACCTTGCTTTTTACTAATGCTGGGATGGTACAGTTTAAATGTTATTTTTTAGGTGTTGATAAACCAGCTTATAATAGAGCTGTTAGTTCTCAATGCTGTATTAGAGCTGGCGGTAAGCATAATGATCTAGAAAATGTTGGTTATACAAAGAGACACCATACTTTTTTTGAGATGCTTGGAAATTTCAGTTTTGGCGATTATTTTAAAAAAGAAGCAATTCAATATTCTTGGGAATTTATCACGAAGGAACTTAATATCCCAGCAGAAAAATTATGGATAACCGTCTATGAGGATGATAATGAAGCAGCAGATATTTGGTTAAACGATATTGGCGTTGATTCAGAGAGACTTAGTTATTGCGGTGAAAAAGATAATTTTTGGTCTATGGGTGCAGTTGGGCCTTGTGGTCCTTGTACAGAAATATTTTATGATCATGGCGATAGTATTAGTGGTGGTCCCCCAGGTAGCTCTGATGAAGATGGTGATAGGTATGTGGAGATTTGGAATCTAGTTTTTATGGAGTTTGAAAGAACAGCAGAGGGGAAATTGCAACCATTACCTATGAAATCTGTTGATACAGGGATGGGGCTTGAGCGTATTAGTGCCGTTATGCAAAATGTTCATGATAACTATGAAATTGATTTATTTAAATCGATGATTACATCATTTAAGAAAATTCTAAAGATAGAAGATGATAATCTCGTTGCTTTAAAAGTGATTGCTGATCATATTCGTTCAATAGTTTTTTTGATGGCAGAAGGAGTACAACCTAACAATGATGGTAGAGGATATGTGTTACGTAGAATTATTCGAAGAGCCATTAGATATGGTACAAAGCTTGGGTTACATGGAGAGTTTATTTATAAATTAGTTGAACCTTTAATTGTTGAGATGGGGGAGCATTATCCTATTATTGTAACAAAACAGAAATCTATTGAGAAAATTATTAGGGCTGAAGAAGAACAATTTGGCAGAACATTACATACTGGTTTAAAAATATTAGAGAAAGATATTGCTAGTATTAAGAGCGATGTAATTCCTGGAGAATTAATTTTTAAAATGTATGATACCTATGGTTTCCCTGTAGATTTGTTGCAAGATATTGCTAAAGAACATAATCTAAATCTGGATTTAAAAGGATACAATAAGTGTATGGAAAGCCAAAGAAGTCTCGCCAGAAATGCTAGCAGTTTTGGTTTGTATAAAAAGAGCGTTGAGATCCAGGATGATGTTTTATCTGATTTTACTGGTTATGAAAATCTACAAGAAAAATCTAAAGTAACGATGTTGCTTCAAGAAGGCAAGTCTATTGCTGAAATAAATGATGATAGTTTAGCAGGGATAGTTTTAGAAAAAACCCCTTTTTATGCTGAGTCTGGTGGTCAGGTAGGGGATACGGGAATTATTAAGGCTGATGGCTTTGAGTTTGCCGTTACTGATACTCAGAAAATAAAAGGAGCTATTATTCATTATGGTAACTTGCTGTCAGGAACTATAAAATTAAATGAGCATGTAGTTGCTACAATAGATCAAAACAAGAGATTAGCTATAAAAAACAACCATACAGCAACGCATTTATTACATGCAGCTTTAAAACAAATTCTGGGTAAGCATTCTGAGCAAAAAGGCTCGATTGTTACTGCAGATAAGTTAAGATTTGATTTTACCCATAGCGTCTCTTTAACGGATAATGAAATTGTAGAAATAGAAAATCTAGTAAACAAATATATTAGATTAAATAAACAAGTGAATACCGACATTAAGTCTTTTAATGATGCTATTGAATTTGGCGCTGTTGCTTTATTTGGTGAGAAATATCAAGATTCTGTAAGAGTGGTTTCTGTAGATAGTTTTTCTAAAGAATTATGTGGTGGAACACATGTTACTAGAACTGGTGACATAGGTATATTTAAAATAATTAATGAATATTCTATTGCTACAGGAATTAGAAGGATAGATGCTATTACAGGCAAGCAAGCGTTAAATTATATCCAACAAACTACTAATAAATTATCGGAGCTAATAAAAACATTGAACACCAGTGAAGATGGTTTGTTGGTGAAAGCTAAGCAATTAATTGCTGATAATAAATCTTATAAAAAAGAGATAGATAAACTTTCCGCGTTTAAAGCTAAAGAACAGGTTAATAGCTTATCATCTAAAGCTGAGAAAATTGGCATGGTTAATTTATTAGCAACAATTGTTGATAATGTAGACGGGAAAAACTTGAAAATCATAGTTGATGATATATTGAATAGATATGAGAATAGGAATGAAGATGCCATAGTTGTGTTAGTTTCTAAACTAAATAATAAAATTAATGTAGTATGTAAACTAACAAAATCTTGTATAGGTATAGTAGAACCACAGGAATTGATCCGTATTATTTGCGGTAAAGGTGGTGGGCGTGAGGATATGGCTCAAGGAGGATCAAGTATCCCAAATGATTTAGAAAAAAGATTAGCTTTGGTTAAAGATAAGTTATTTAATTCTGCTGATAAATATAGAAGAATTATTTAATGATGACTATCATTTTGAATAATTTTAACATTTGTTAAAATAAAAAATTTTAATTAATACCTATGGCAATATACGTAAAAAAATTTGGTGGAACATCTTTGGCAAATTTCGATAGAATTTCGCATGTTGCTGATATTATTGTGAAGCACCATCAAGAAGGACACAGCCAGGTTATTGTAGTTTCAGCCATGTTTGGGGAGACTGATAGATTAATAGACTTTGCTCGTGGATTTAACTATTACAACTACTCGCGTGAGTATGCTGTATTAGTATCTACAGGAGAGCAAATTGCTATGTCTTTATTGTGTATGGCATTAAATGAAAAGGGTGTTATTGCAAAATCATTTAATGGGTTTCAGGCTATGATTCACACAGATTCAAATCATTTGTCTGCTAATATTGTTGATGTAGATAGTTTCAATTTAAAAAGATGTTTATCAGATAATAAAATAGCTGTAGTTGCTGGCTTTCAGGGGATTGATCCAGATGGTGATATAACTACTTTAGGTAGAGGTGGTTCTGACACAACAGCTGTGGCTTTATCAGCTACCTTAAAAGCAAAGGAATGTTTAATATATACAGATGTTGATGGTGTATATTCTGCAGATCCTAGAATAGTGCCTAATGCTCAAAAAATTGGATCTATTGATCATGGTGAAATGCTGGTATTATCTCATTTAGGGGCAAAAGTTATGCAACCTAGATCTGTAGAATTAGCGGCTAAATATAAGATGACTATTAAAGTATTATCGTCCTTTCATTCAGAAGGAGGTACATATATAAGAGATATGGATGGAGCTCCTATGGAGTCTCCTGTTGTCAGAGCAGTTACTTGCTTGAAAAATATGGCAAAAATAAGTTTAAAATTATCAAATGAGTATAGTTCTAAAATATCACAATTTCTGGAGTTATGTTATGCAAAAGGATTAAAGCTGGAAATGTTAAGAATTAGGTATCCTAGCGATGGATCTTCGCAGATAATATTAGAGTGTGTGATATCTAATGAAGAACTTGAAATATTTGATAATATTATTGCTGGTACTATATCAGATAAGAAAATCCTGGGATCTATAATTTCACAAGATAAAAGTATTTTGTCTGCTGTCGGTCTTGGACTGCAAGGGCATAATTATTCTAATATTTTGAGTATGTTAGTATCTTGTCTAGAGGAAAATGATATTAAAATATTTTCTATTTGTACAGGAGATATCCGAGTATCTTTATTAGTAGATGATTATAATATTGATAGAGCCCTTAGATTATCCCATAAAGTTCTAGAGCTTGATAAAATAATTTAAAAATGTTTAAATGTTTCCTTTTTTATCATTAACATCAGGATTGTTTGGTAAATACTAGTTTGTTAGTCTAGAATTAGTAGATTACAATGGTAAAATAATTATTTTGTATATTGTTTGTATTTGTAGTACAATGCGAAATTATTGGAGGGTTTGATGTTAATATTAACTAGAAAGGTTGGAGAAAACCTTGTTATAGGTGATGATATTACTATATCAGTTTTGGGGGTTAAAGGTAACCAAGTTAGAATTGGCATAGATGCTCCAAAAGAAATTTCTGTGCATCGTGAAGAAATTTATGATCGCATCAAAAAAGAAAAAGAAAATGGTGATTCTGGTAACCAGTAAAACATAATTTATGCTCACTTAATAAGCAAAAAATTTTGATTTATATATTTCCTATATTTTAATTAAGCAGTTATTTTATCTTCGTGCGGTTAAACCTTTGTTCCTGATGGCAGAGGATATAAGGCATATATTTGACAATCAGAGCGGTCTACATTAATATCATTTCTAGTTTGCGCAAGAACGATATAAAATCTGTGAAATAGCAACATTAGTAGTATCATTATGGAGGCCTTTTAAGATTCATCTTTCTTTTAGGAAGGTGCGGATTTCAAATGTATTTTAGCTAATGTTACAAGCAAATGTCCTGGAGAGATGGCCGAGTGGTTGAAGGCGCTCCCCTGCTAAGGGAGTATGGGGCTTAAACCCCATCGAGGGTTCGAATCCCTCTCTCTCCGCCAAAAGCATTTTTTATTAGCTCCATAAATTATGTTTTGTTGGATAAACCCCTTTAATCTAAAACACTATTTTTTATAGCTACAATAATTTACTAATATTTGTTAAAATATGTCTTCTTTGTTCCCTTAAAAATGAATTTATTAATGCTAATAAAAATAATAACGTTAATTTTAGTGATATTAAATAGCAATTTATTTGCTGCAGGACCTTTTAGTCATATCATGTTTGCAGATTTATATTTGCAAGCTGTATATCCGAATAAATATTTACTTAGCTCTGAAGACCGTAAAAAAAATGAATATTTAATGGGTGCTCTATTTCCGGATATTAGATATCTGGGAGTAATACAAAGAGAGGAAACTCATTCCCAAAATAATGATTATAATAATATGTCATTGAATGCTGGTTTTCTAGCCGGGGTGCATCATCATGCATTTGTAGATCTACAAAGAGAGCGTTTTGCTGGTGTATATGGGATATATAAATATTTAGATGGGATAGAGCAACAGGATAAGGCGGCATTTTTAAAATTAGTTGAAGATGAAATTTTCTTCAAAAATAGTAATAGTAAATATAGAGCTACGTATTCAATATCATTATCAAGTATTAAGCATTTTAAAATTTATGATCAGAAAATTAAAGAGTGGTATGAGTTAATGGATCAGTACCTTATCTTGGGGCCATCTAAATTTATTGAGATAATGGCTGGGAAAAATTTAAATTATTTTGGTATTAGTCCAAAAAAATTGTCATTATGGTCTAAAAAAATCAAGCAATATGCGGACAACCCTAAATTTATAAAATATTGTGATAAATTACTATCTTTATTCGAAGAAAATTTTATTTTTATTGCTGAAGATCAAGGTAAGTTATTTAATGAAAAAAAATTCAGAAAATGGTTAAAAGGATTTTCTAAAATATCCGTTAAAGCTGGTATAGATGATGACATAGTTCAACGTGAATTTAAAAATGTATTGTTCAATCCTAGCGTATTGTATAAAGATCGCAATCAAGTTAGTCATGCCATGTCTGTAGATCAAGATACCATTGCTCAATGGATGTTCATTCCAGAGCACGGTCCTACAAGCACAAGAGTAAGTGTTGGTAAGCATATGCTTAATAAGTATAAAGATAATGTAATTGATATTGAAAATAAATTGAATGTTGATAAAGAAATTATTTTGGCTATTTGGGGTACAGAGTCTAAATATGGTTATGTACATTATCAATATGAGGCTTTGGACGCTATTTTAACTTTAGCTTACGATGGCAGAAGAACTATATTTGTAAAAGAAGCTATAGCACTTCTGAGGCAAATATCCAAAGGAAATATTGTGAGACCTCAACCAAGCTCTTGGGCTGGAGCAATTGGACAAACTCAATTTTTACCTTCCAATATTTCAGCTTATGGAATGAGCTACGATAGTAAAGAAAATATCGACTTGATGAATTCTGCACCTGATGTACTATCTTCAATAGCTTTATATTTATCTGCTCATGGATACAGCAAAAATATACCAATAGGTCAGCTTATATCAATTACGAATGATAAAAACATCCAATTTAATAAGCAAATGAAATTAGGTGAAATTAAAAAATATCTTAAGCCGAATATTGGGCAATGGCTAATAGATGATAATGAATTAGTTAAGATAATAAAATTACCAAATGAGCACTTGCCTAAATTGCTTGTTACAAAAAATTATAATATTTTAATGAAATGGAATAAATCTGATTTATTTGGTATGCAAATATTATATTTAGCGAATGAACTAATGGTTTATTCTAGAAGATACGATTCTGCTAGTGCATCGTAAATAGAACAAAAATTAATGTTTTAATATAAATTTAAAATTAAATAAAACTGAAATTTATGATTGAATATATATATCTTAGAGATAACAGTATATTTACTACACAAGCCAGTGTTATACATACCGATGAAGATAGTAAGGGTTTATATATTATAGTTGATAAGATATTATTTTATCCTCAAGGAGGAGGTCAGCCAGCTGATCAGGGGCTTTTTAAAATTGGAAGCGATGTTTATAAGGTTAAAGATGTTAGAAGAAGTGATAATCAAATTAAACACTATGTAAGTGCTTTACCCGAAATTGATATAACCGGTGCAATAATAGAACTAGAGGTAGATCCCAAGAGGCGAAGTTTAAATACTAGATATCATACTGCTGGACATTTGATAGCTGATGTTGCACAAGTTGCTGATAGAGGATTAATAGCAACTAAAGGGCATCAGTTTCCTGGGGAAGCCTATATAGAATTTACTGGGAAACCTGATAATGATATTAAATTTCTAGATAATATTAAAAACGGTTTAAAGAAAGCAATTGCTGATAATTATCAGGTTAGTATTTATTATGAAGAGAGTGACAAATCAGATGGTTTTGCATCGTATAATAAATATAATTTTTCTGATCAGCAGTTCAGGCTATGTAAAATAGGAAATTTTGTTTCTGTGCCTTGTGGAGGAACCCATTTATCACAACTATCTGAGATAGGGGAGATTGTCATTAAGAGATGTAAAAGTAAACAAAAAATAACAAAAATTTCTTATGAACTATCTTAAGGATTCTTCAGAAAAATTAAATTATTGAATATAAGAAAAATTTTAATTTACTATAATCCATTCACTAATAGTATTTGTTTTAGAAGATTTTTCATTTATTCTAACCCATCCATTAAGAATGAGTGATTTGCTATCTTTATTATCAGAGCTAACGAGAGTTTCTTCTATTTTGTTAACAAATAATGTTCTAGCTTTGTTAGAGGTGTTAACCATTTTAAATAAAATGACAGCTTCTTTAGGTGTATTATCTTTAGTTGAGATAAAAAAGATATTTCCTTCTACTGCGAATTTTCTCAATTCATATTTTGTTGCGTTTAAAACAAGGTGTGGTGTTATTATGAAATCTTGTGGAATATTCTCGTGTTCATCTGTGAGCTGGAAAACATAATCAGTGTTAACTGAGAATTTTCTGATCATAACTGTATACCATCCGTGTTCAGATCCCTTGCTAGCAGGAATTTCTACTGACATTTTATCTTCACTTGTTTCGAATTTCTTCCATCTCATTGTTAGCATATCAATAAATTCAGCAGTTGCTTGAGTATTAGCATAAATCGTAATAAGTAAAATAAAGGATATTATTGATCTTCTATCTCTAAATAAAAATTTCATATTAATCACTCCTAAGAACTAGTTAAATTCTATTATGTTACATAGTTAATATTAATAAATTTTTTAGTAAAGCTAAATATTTTTCAAAAATATATTTGATCATCAGTAGGATGAAGTAAGCTTTATACTAATAATTACCATCTACAAATTAATAATTTAGTTTAGTTAATTTGCTAATACTAGTAATATTATTATCTTTATATTCTTTTGTCTATCTACTGATTTTATGTATTATATATAGTGTAAAAAAGTAGTAGATGCTTAACGTTTAGGTAAGTTAATGACTATCGTTTTGACATTAAAAATTCTTAGTTAAGTTTAATTATGAGTAAGAGTATTAATCTATTTCCATATTTAAGAAGGGATTATATACAATATTTTCTATGCTTAGTTTACCCCTAAGATGTATTTTATACTAAAAAGTTTAATTATTGTGCTTTTAACTTGTGTTAACGTTAAAATATAAAAAAATATCAAAATATGCTGGTGCAGGAGGAAAAACTCAGTCTTACCATTTTCCTTGACCATAGAATAAATCGTTAACAATTAACTCTGGAAAAAAGCATCTCCATGTAAATTGGTTGAAAAGTACATAAGACAAGAAGTAATAACTAAACTAATTATAGATATGGTGATTTATATTGTTTAGTCTAATCATTTTTCATATAAGAGTAGTTTTGTTATTAATACTACATTCTGTTATATTCTTAAATGAATTTATAACTTTAACAACTTTGCTGGGAGTTATTAGAGCCCTATTGTAGTAATGTTGCTTCTGCAAGGAGATTAGAATGTACTGGTTTTGTTTTTGGGAGCTATCGTTTTTCTTCTTATCTACAGTTATTGCAGATAAGCTTAAACTATCAGAATATATTGGTAAAATGCCAGCAACTATCATGATTAAGATAGTTCTATCGGCCTTTATTACACAAATGGCTATAGTATTGGAGTTAATAAACTATGTGAATTTTATTGTTCTA
>PIVX01000337.1 GCA_003353785.1 Gammaproteobacteria bacterium
CCTGGGCCCACGGGCGTTGTCCAAGTCATTGCCCATTTCGTCTCCCAAGCGTGGAATCCCAGTTCGTTTCACATGTCTGCACTCAATATGTATGGCCCGATTCTGTTCATAAATCTGCCATTGTTTGGAATCAAGAAAGTATTCCTAAACGAGTCGAGCGTGGCCAAACACATTTTGTCGCAAACATTGGCTCGCCCGCCGCAGTGGAGCAAGAGACTCAATGCATTAAAGGATAACTGCGCCGCGTTCATTGCCGTTTCAGGCACGGATTGGACTCGTCGACGGCGCTTGTTTCAATCGAAATTAGTGCGAATGCTCAACACATCACTCATTCACAGAATTGTGACCGCTGCCATCGCCAACGAATTAGAGCCGCACTTGAGTGCGATCATCGGCGACGCAAAGAACGCATCCAATGTTTGGTACCCACGCGAGATATTGACATATGTGGCGTATAATACCATATTTGAGAGCAACTTTGGCGCAGAGTGTGACAGAAAAGATGGGCTGTACCAAGAGCTGTCGCAGGACATACAAAGGTCGATGAATATGGCAATGTTGATTAGACACTTTTTTGCCATTGTCTTTCCAAAGTTATCGGCGACATTTGTGTTGGCTCCATTCGTCAAACCATTCCATGACAATCGACGCAGAATCGACGCAAATTTGCAATGTTTGATTGCTCGTCGACGTCGGCAGACAAACAAAGAAAAGACAGAGGAGACATTCGTGGACTATACCATTGCAGGGACAGACATGAGAGAGAGCATAGCCGATATCAGACTATTATTCATTGCAGGGACAGACACGACTGCCATCACCGCCGAGTGGGCACTCATTTTATTGGCGAAACAGCCTCGCATTCAGTCAAAAGTCAGGAACGAATTAAGGAACGCTTCGGTCTCACTCAACACTCGATT
>PIVX01000338.1 GCA_003353785.1 Gammaproteobacteria bacterium
CCGGTGGTCACTACTTGAATGACCAGTGGTCACTACTTGAATGACCAATGGTCACTACTAGAATGACCGGTAGTCACTACTTTGTCACCAAAAGCAATATAGTTTTACAATTTTTGCAGCAAACCTGTACCCCTTATGCCTTTCCTTTACCCTTTTGATACCTTGAAGCCTTACCATAAGCCTTAGAAAGAAGCCCGATACCTAAGCCCAATATGTGACGTACCCACAATGTGTACAATTCCAGAATATCTCTGTTACTCGGTCAATATCAACCGGATCGGGCTGAAATTTGAAACTCAATTTATCCAAATTTGGGTTTTTTTTCCAGACCGTAAATTACAATTTACGGTCGGACCGTAAATTAAAAGACCGTAAATTCGATTTTACGGTCCTTCCAAATCCAAATTCCTAATATGGCTAATTTTAATTTTCAGCCCAATCGGGATATTATTGACTGAGTTACAGATTTGTGTACAGATATTTAACTATAAGTGAATTCCTATGGTAGAGTAGTTTTCGTGCCAGGACCCAAGATTACTGTATTTTCATTATCATAAATGAAATGGCTATACTCGATTACCCCATAAATGATTTTTTAATACCTTAGCTATAAAAAGGTTTAGTTTTCGTGCCAGGACCCAAGGGCAGTAGGCATATAGGGCAGTTTTGTCCCCGTACTTTGCGTGTAATCTGTGACGTCATAATGGGGAGTGCAAAATTAGGCCTATACTTTGTACACGATCTGTGGAGTCATAATGGGGAGTGCAAACCTATGCTTAATATGCTAATTAGGTGTTCCGTGTTCAGAGGTCGAAGGTTTGGCCGTACGAGGTCGATTGGGATCGGGTAAAGCGCTAATAATGTTTTCATTGATCCATATTTTACATTTTTCACAGTTACGATGGAAAACACACACACA
>PIVX01000339.1 GCA_003353785.1 Gammaproteobacteria bacterium
CAACGAAACACGAAAAATAATAAATTTGTAACTGAAGTTATTGAGGATGAAGAGGCTGAGAATGAGAATAATAATAAACAAAAAATAAAAACAATGCCGAAATTTGAGTTTGGTGAAAGGTTTTTTTATTATTCAAATTATTATAAAGCACAGAAAGGAGATAAATTTATATCAAAGCCAGCATTTAAGAATTTGAAAGAAGAATTATTAAATAATAAAATCTATCAACTCGCATTAAGTATATTCCATTCACAATTAATAAATGCACGAAACCAAACACTCTCCAAACATGGCAAAAGTATGAAAGCACGAAATTATGGACAAAACAATAAATACTATGGAATGCCGATAGATTTTCCCTTATCAATCTCCGCAATGTTAACAGTTTTATTATATACAAATCTGACAGAAATGCAATATAAATTTAAGAAGTTTGGCTGCAGAAAACAAAGTAATAAGGATACAATTAAAGATATTGCAAAATGGAATCAACAAATTGGTCATTGGTATCATATATTTTATAATACGGTATTCTTTTATGGACAAAGAACAACTAAAACAGACACATTTTATCATGGCTTAAATATTCAATTATTATTCAACAGATTTAAGCCAAGTTTCAAGTGTCCAATCAGTACCACTCTGAGTTTAACAGTGGCTGCACAATTCGCAGAGGGAGGCATTATTTTAGAATTACAACCTGATGGTGTTGGGGATCTTAATTTCTATTTAGATGTTAGTCCGTTGTCAAATTATCCGGAAGAACAAGAAAGATTATTTGCATTTGCAAAGGATATTTTTATTTCAGATATTCGATTTATTTCCGATCATATTGATTTACGAAGTAATAATAAATCGCATTTGTGTGCCTTGAGATTAATGGATTATATTTTTAATGCAAATACAAAATATAATGAA
>PIVX01000340.1 GCA_003353785.1 Gammaproteobacteria bacterium
AACTATACCATTTAGAAAAGTATAAAGTACACCAAACTGTCATTTTGGAGGCCTCACCTGAGATATTAGGTTAAAAGACCCCCTTGTTTTTACCAAGGAAGTTAAGTTTCTCAAAAAAAACAAGGGTGTAAAGCACAGCAAGTTGCAAACTTGAAGGAGAGGTTTTTAATGATGGGTCCAGGATTTCTTAGTTTTCAGAACTTTTTTGAGGGGAGGGGAAGAGGAATAGAGCTTCTCTTCTTCTGAACAATGTCTCAGATAATATTAGTTGCGTTAGGCGTGTTAGTTATAATAGGAATTAATTTTTTAAAGGGAGGATTATATCGTTACGAAAAAGCAATTCCTTATTATGAGGTCCTTTGGACGGGCCTGCCCACTCTGATTCTTTGTAGTGTAGCAGTGCCAAGAATGTGTCTTCTCTACTCCCACGAACAAGAAGGTGCTTCCTCTCTTACTCTTAAGTGTATTGGACATCAGTGGTACTGAGGATATGAGTATAGAGACTTAGAAGAGGTGGAGTTTGATAGATTAATACTTCCCTCAGAAGACCTGTTTCTAGGGGAGCCTCGGTACCTCGAGGCTGATAATCGAGCGGTCCTCCCTACACTAAGAAGAGTTCGGTGTCTTATTGGAAGAGAAGACGTCATTCATGCATGAGCCATTCCTTCAGCGGGATTAAAAGTAGATGCGACGCCTGGACGACTAAGTCTTATTTTCCTTAACTTAAACGCATGTGGGGTGTTATACGGGCAGTGTAGAGAACTTTGTGGAGCTAATCACAGCTTAATGCCTGTAGTAGTGGAGGCGGCTACTCCTCTCTGCTTTAAAGAATGACTTAACAGGCTCTAATTTTGTTCCTCTCCCGCTGATTCACTTCTTGTAATCATGTAAATATCGGCACGATGTATGTAAGACTA
>PIVX01000341.1 GCA_003353785.1 Gammaproteobacteria bacterium
ACTGGTGCCTACTGTACACTGCGACCCGACACTCAGCACCCCCAGCCGGATCTTTCGTAAAAATCCCCTGGGGGATTCAACACGACGTCACCGCGCTCGGCGCTGGGGTCAGAAGCATAATCATACCCTGGCTCCATTCCATATTCGTTCAAAGCTTCCTGAACCAATTCTTCAGTCCAACCAGCGTCAGATTCATAGTCATCCGCTTCAATTACATTAATTGTGGGTTGAAAATCAGCTACTTTCACTGGGGTGCTTCTGGTTGCAGGTCTCTCCTCTTGAATCTTTCCATTGAGGAAATTCCATTTCTCCATAGCTGCTTCATACATTTTTCCAGATGCGGCTCTGTCTTCCATAGGTTGGTGTTCTTTACACCATCGATTCCACAGAGTCTCACCCAACCCTACTGTAACTCCGTTATGAGTAGGTCGGGGGACTCCGCCTCTGGAGAAAGTACGGGTTGAAGCACGAATTTCATTATACGCGACATTTATTTTATTCGGCGCAAAATTACTTGGCGGTCTGTTTCCAGACGCAGCTCTGGGAGTGGTAGGATATGGTCTCTGAGGTACTGGTGCCGCAGAGGCTACCGGTATCCTTGGTGACGGAGATACAGGACGTGAGGCTGATTCGGGACTCACAGGGCGAAATCTCACCCTGGGTCTTATGGCACTAGGCAACGGAAATGGCTCACGTCTCTGAAATCGTCCAGAACGTTCATCGCGATCGCGAGGTCCAGGAATAGCCGGCGCTGATCCAAAATTGGGAATGGGTCTGGAATCGGCCAATATTCTGGTGACTGATCGCTGATGCATACGTACACCTTCTAAATATTCATGACTTTTGAGCAATTGTTCACAATTACTAGCATAACTTCTAGCAGTTTCCATAGAGGGGATATTAATACCTGTGGTCAT
>PIVX01000342.1 GCA_003353785.1 Gammaproteobacteria bacterium
AAAACACCGGACAGTCGTGACGACTAAGTGGCCCCTCCCGAAGGTCGGGGTCACAAAAAATAGCTTACCTTGATCCTATGTAACTTCAACGCAACATTATTGATCATTTCACAATTTCAGGCAAAAAATCTCAAAAACTGTAACTGTTACCTATATTGAAACAATGAATGGATAGCCGTTTTGCTTGTTAGCGGCGCATCAAGATACGTCGCTCAGAGACTAAAGTCCATTTCAAAATAAGTGGCGCTGGCGGTTTTTTGCGTTTTTCTATTTTTATACGAGCTCAGATTAAAAAACTTCTTTCACAAGGTCGAGGTTATTTTTTGTGGTCGACTTCGCCCTAGTGTCCGTTTGGAGATTGGGGAACCTGGTTACCCATTTTCTTGAAACCTCTCCAAAACGGGTTTCCGAGTTTTGCTCTAAATTAAAATCTGAATATGCTATTCGATTCCCCTCGTCAAAATAAGACTTTTTTGACTCTTGACATTTTTTCGTAAAACGCTTCCCTGAGGAGATAGAGACGGTTTTCGGAACCCCAAATCACTGAAAATGCCCAAAAAGTGCCAAAAACGGTTTTTTTGGGCCGTTCCTCACATACTTCGTGAAAAATAACAAAACAACACCTCTTTAGGTCAACTGAGACACGCCGGTTCCGATGCACACCTTCAAATTGCGCTCCGATTGCTATAAGTGGTTGAAATTGGGTCCCGAAGCGAAATTGTCAAAATTGGAAACTTTCTCCAAATAGCCAAAAAATAGTGTTTCTAGACTAATTTTTGACGTATAGTTCATTTTTCGTACTTAGAAGTCCGATTTCTTGCTCAAAGCGCCGAAATTGGGCCATCAAACAAAATTTAAATTTTCAAGATATTTTCATGTCATCGCAAAAATTGAAATTTTGTTTGATGGCCCAATT
>PIVX01000343.1 GCA_003353785.1 Gammaproteobacteria bacterium
CGATTAAAAATCGATAATTTTAGTTATTTTTGAAACTTTAACGAAAATGGTTCAAACCTTTTTAGATCGAAAGCTAATATGGTTCCGAGTCAAACTCGGTCAAAATTTGATTTAAATTATTGCTCGATTATAGATAAAAATCGATTAAAAATCGATAATTTTAGTTATTTTTGAAACTTTAACGAAAATGGTTCAAACCTTTTTAGATCGAAAGCTATTAACGTTCCGAGTCTAACGCGATAAAAATTTGATTTAAATTATTGTTCGATTATCGTTAAAATCTATTAAAAATCGATAATTTTAGTTATTTTTGAAAACTTAATCAAAATGGTTCAAACCTTTTTAGATGGAAAGCTAATATCCTTCTGAGTCAAACTCGATCAAAATTTGAAATAAATTATTCTTCGATTATCGATAAAATAGATTAAAAATCTCAAACAAATGAGTCACTGCAAGTTGGACATTCCGTCTGCTCTGCTTGGGCTCTCAAACAAATGAGTCACTGAAAGTTGGACATTCCGTCTGCTCTGCTTGTGCTCTCAAACAAATGAGTCACTGCAAGTTGGACATTCCGTCTGCTCTGCTTGGGCTCTCAAACAAATCAGTCACTGCAAGTTAATGCTAATCAGTTAATCAGTCACTGCTAATTAGTTGTGTTTTTTCGATTTATTGATATTATATAAAGATATATAGATCAAATTAGAGGTTATAATGTCCCGAATAATATTCGATCGATATCAAATTTTAACAGTTCATAATTTATGCTAATTTATGTTAATTAAATATCTAATTTCCATAAATAAAGATTTGTTCTGGCGAAGCCAGAACGGGTTGTCTAGTCTACTTATAAATGCGAGACGAGTTTGTATGTATGTATGTGTGTATGTATGTATCTATGGCGATTTTTGAAAAA
>PIVX01000344.1 GCA_003353785.1 Gammaproteobacteria bacterium
TTTTCCATATTTAACTATAGAGTTATGAAATGATACATCAACTTTTTTTAGTGTAACTAAGTCATTATTATCAAAAAAATCTAATAATGTTTGTTGTTTCTCAGCATTTGGAATTGTGGCATGAATATTATCATCTTCACCAGCAATAGCTAAATTAGTAAAAATGACAAAACCGCATAAAAGTAATTTTTTCATAATAAAGATACTCCTCTTATAATTTAATTGGACTTATTTAAGTCAGTTATTATAAATATTGCACCATCAAATGTCAACAAATTGTTCACATAGATCTTTTTTTAGATAATTTGGCATTATTTTAATGTTTGTGTGATTAAGAGTGACTTTCAGAGAGTAAATTAAGGGTATTTATTACGAAAAAGGCTAGTTTAGAAATGAAAAAAATCGTTAAAAATTAAATAACTAGCAAATTATACCCTTTTAGGCTAAAGCTGCGTTGATAGAAATTAATAGATATATCAAGAGCTTAGCTGATTATCCTATTGTTAATACTTGGGCGCAAAAATACGTATTTACGAAATTTGTGAGTATCCTAGTCAACAAAGATAAGTTCTTTAGAAAATACATGTGCTTAATACAATGTTACATTTTAATCAGGGATAAATTTAGTCCTGATATAGTTTTAGGTTCCTGCTATCGGAAGAAATTTTTAATGAGGTAAATAGGTTTATGAAACAGAATAATAGGGCAACATACTATACTTTTATGAGAGCTATTATGGGTTGCTGGACATAAGAGGGCGGTTTGTTACATTAAAATCTACTAATCTTTACTTATATGCTAATAAAAATTTGAAGGTAAATTATGAAAATATATATTCAAACGCTATTTCTTTGTATTAGTGCAATTTTATCTAGTAATTGTCATTCAGAGGAATTAATAGTAACTATTTTAA
>PIVX01000345.1 GCA_003353785.1 Gammaproteobacteria bacterium
ATTATTAATAAGATGAAATATAGGGACGAGATTATAGTGTGAATTAGTTGAATCTCTAAGGATTTAAAATCACTGAGCTTTCGGCTTACGTAAAGAAGCCATTATCAAAGTGTTTAATTGAAAAGAAAATTGATGTTTCAATCACAAAAACTACAAAACTTAAAACAAAAACAAAAACCACACAAAACAAAACAAAACAAAACAAAACATATTATTAATAATATTAAAATTATTTAAATCCACCGCATTCCGCAAAATAAACCTATGAATACAGCTTGATAATATTCCTAAAAATTGAGAATAATCATCACCACTCGACGGAATTCGGGAAATATCCCTGTGATCCATAGGGTTGCAGTCGACTTTTTACCATGCACCAGATCAATGACGGGATATCTAAAAAACCGGAATAATAATAATATCTCGCATACGGATGGCGGTCGGATTTTTACCTATACTGAAATCAATAGCGGAATAGCTGGGAATGCCGGGAAATTATACAATGTAAATATATATATATAAATAATTAATAATTTATTTACACACTCTGCAAAATATAACAAATATAATTCAATACAAAATTCAATATAAATTTGCTAATTGTAATGCTTTCTGTTGGATGTAATCGAATAAATAATGACAATGTCGACCGATGGGGCAACGCCCTAAAATTGGATACCAAACAAGACTCCATGACCCGGACGCGAATTCTAAAAAGTAAACTTGTACGGATCGCACGAGATATCCAAATCGGTTGGTCCTAATTCTACACGTTCTATCCATAAAGGACTAAGATTATTAATAAGATGAAATATAGGGACGAGATTATAGTGTGAATTAGTTGAATCTCTAAGGATTTAAAATCACTGAGCTTTCGGCTTACGTAAAGAAGCCATTATCAAAGTGTTTAATT
>PIVX01000346.1 GCA_003353785.1 Gammaproteobacteria bacterium
CCATCATGAGACCCCTGTCTAGAGGTCAACCCCTCAACCTGAACCAACTGCTCCTAGAGTACAACCTAGTGAAGCTTCAACCCAGTCTATGCGATCAGCGACTGAGATAAGACCAGCTGTTGCTCCGAGAAGAGTAAATTTTGCTCAATCTCCTCCAACAGTACAACATTTGCCAGAATCGGAAAGACTCATTGAGCCCGAGGTACAGAATATGACCCGGAGCGGAAGTCAGTCACCCGTTCGTGCACCAGGTCTGATCAACTTGGCGCATCGGCGTGATGTAATTAGAAATACGGTAGGGCATGATGCCACGAGTATTGGTGAACCGCCATCTGAAACGAGGCGTGATCCCGGTCTCACTGAGTTTGAGCACTTGCGTATGGTCGAAGCGGAGGAGTTCATGGTAAGAGCTGACCGCGAACGACAAGCAATGGCACGTCAAATCAGAGAGCTGCGTGACCAACTCTTGACAGACAGAGCAATGATAACCAACCAAGTCGTGGATGGTGGACCGGTACTGCCCGAATATTCAAGTGCGCGGCCACATGTCACCTCTGCTGATGCACAAGAACGTGTAGTCTGAACCAATAAAAAAGCAGATATGGTAGCTGGATATTTACAAAGCGTAAATGGCGAAATGCGGTTACCAAGGCATGTCCAGAGATTGGAGCATGCGATGGAAAGTGCCTTCCATCAACCTGTTCCACGAACAGGATCCTCTCATCCCACACAGGTCTCTGACCCACAGACTTCCGCTGGACCCAGTGGATTTTCCAATCCCAAACCTAAATTCCCATGGGACAAAGGTTTTAGTATTCTTCGCGGGTTACAGCCGACCTCGAGTCGAGAAACTGTACGCCAGGAAGTAATCCCAGATCCAAATCTGGAGGCTCCTAGTGTTCAAAACCCAAA
>PIVX01000347.1 GCA_003353785.1 Gammaproteobacteria bacterium
CTAGAAACGTACTCTAACACCGAATACCAGCTTACAACTTATCTGAGCACGCTTCTCAAAACGCCGCCCAGTCAAAAGGTGACAACGCAAACAACTGCATTATTCGAATTAGATAATCCCGGAGAATTCGTTATGGTCGAAGGCGACCAGTTAACAAACGCCGAATATCCGAAATTGAACTCTCGAATGCTCAGGTATTTAAAAAAAAAGTCGAATTTAATTCTGTTTTGAAAATTGCAGAATAGATCAATCCGCGCCCATCACTCTCGTGGGTAAACTTATATGCGCCCCTCTGATGAGTATCGATACATTGCCCGACGGTTTGGATTTTACGATACGATTGTTCCCGAGTCCGCCGGACCAATGTCTGCACTCCTCGTCGGCCACTTCGGTATACCAGATCGAGTGGTTAAGCGCGAGAATGGTCGTGCCCCGAGTAATACCGAAGAGCAATATAGGCAAGCAGCTATACAGCTACGTCCACCCGACGGTGTACAGTTTCACTCACTCGAGAACGGTGCAAACGTGGGGACCAAAACAGATCTTGCAAGTAAGGGTTTACTATTAAAAAAAACTCGCATAACCAATTCTCGTAGGGATACTTGCCGAACAGGATTATTATCATGTTTCAACCGGAGGCGGCGAGATTGGGGTCTTATCGTCAAAATAGGTTGGAATTTAAACCCCAAGAGGTTCAAGAAATTATTTTGACCGTGGACGGCCGAGAGATACCCAGAAGCGGGGCATTTAAGCTCAATTATGATAATGTAACGAACAAGCTTCTGAATTATGACGACGCATATATTTCGTAAGACCAGCGCCAGAGTTATTCGTTTATATTAACATTTGTTTAGTATGTTTACCGAACTTGGCCAAGATATAGGCACTACCAGCGTTCCTATCACTAGAGA
>PIVX01000348.1 GCA_003353785.1 Gammaproteobacteria bacterium
ATTGTTTCCTTTTTTAATGTTTCATTTGGTTGTGGTAAATATACAGTGTCATTTGAACCATTGCCACATTGATACACTCCATTCCCTCCAAAACAATATATCTTATTTATTTATTAAAATATATTTGTATATGACAGACAAAACACAACACAAAAAGATCAAAACTTTGTTATTTAATGATAATAATATATTATGCAAAACACCACAACATATTTTACCAATTTTAATATTGTTTTGAATAAAATATTGTATTTTTGTTGGCAAATATCTATTATTATCATCTCCGTGACCTAAACTACCATCTTCGCCATATCCCCACGACCAAACACAATAATTATCATCAATTGCTAACGTATGTAAATACCCACAGTATATATCCTTAAATTTTTTTTTTATTTGAATTTCTTGAATATTTGGTGAGTTAATATCTTTACCTAATCCTAAACCACCACCAAACAAATCATCACCAGCAACATGTATTTTACCAGTTGTAGTTAAAAATGTTGTATACCACCATGATGTGGCTACTTTTTGAATCGATAATGATGATTTAATTGGTGTCCATTGATTATTCATTTTTGTATTTGTTTGTATACCAAATTGATTCCTATCATTCCGTCCGACAGCATATAATTTATTCTCATTTGAAATACAAAATGAATGTTCTGATCCGTTTGGTGCTGAGAATATATTTTTTATTTTCATATCTTTCATTTGATGCCATATATTAATATTACAGTAGTGTTCCCGATAAGAGGTACGCATATTAGTACTCATATTATATATTATAAAGCTAATATATATATTAGACTGCGAAGTTTCCCTTAGGATTCTGATCATATATTGAAAATTCGAATAATATATATGATTTTTTTTTTATAATTTCATGAAAATATCATATATATATGAT
>PIVX01000349.1 GCA_003353785.1 Gammaproteobacteria bacterium
ACGGCAAGGCGATTCGGCATACAAGTGTGGCTTGAGAGGCGACGTCCAAACAGTCCAAACATTGCTTGCTGGTACTCCCTCACTCAAGGGGGGGAGTGTGGGGACAGCCCGGATATGCGAAGAATGCCAAGCATGTGATCGTAGATACGTGATACTAATGTCATTCCTCTTTGTTATTTATCATTGTTAACCTGTAGCCGTCAAGAGCGGTTGTTGTAAACCATATCTTTAACGCTCCATTCGCCTCAAACCCTACAGTTTTGGTGGAGAACAACGGGACACGATCCGATCAACAGATCTTCTACCGAATCTCAAGCATGGTAAAAACAAGACGAGTAATGACCCGATCAACAGACAACAGTCCACAAGAGAGCGATGAGGAAGAACACGAAGAAGAGACACCTATCATTGGAAAATCACGTCATCGACAAGGACACAACAACGAATTGTTGGCATTCATGCAACGAATGGAACAAAGAGACGAAGAAAGACGAGAAGAAAATCAACGGAAAGACGGAGAACCGACGAAAGGACGAAGCAAACCGTCGAGAGATGGCATTGTTGATTGGACAAATAAACGACCGACAAGGAGGAGTGCAAATGACAGCTCATATCCCGCCGCCAAAGATGTTCTATGCAGACGACGCAAAGGACTCTGAAGAATTCGACGCTTGGTTGGCCACTGTAGTGACATATTCTGGAAAGACTGGTGAACCAGAACTCGATATATTGCGAAGAAGCCTCGAAGGAAACGCGAAAGAAGCATTCATATCGATTCCCGATGATCAAAAGCGGACGTATCAAGATGCAGTCGATCGTATGAGACCATTGGTCAGACCAATCATAACCCCAACATTGGCCGCACTCCAGATAATGGAAATGAATCAAGAAGAAGACGAATCAGTAGT
>PIVX01000350.1 GCA_003353785.1 Gammaproteobacteria bacterium
TTAGTTGATTTCTTGGCTATTACTTTCTTTTTAGCTGCTGTCTTTTTGCCAGGTGATGCTTTGATGGCTTTTCTAGCAAGGGCAGCTAAATCTTTTAGATATTGCTGTTTAGCTTTTAAGAATCCTAATGATTTTTCTAAATCTGCAATATTCTTACTAAGCACCTTAATGGTTGATGCTAGTTTTTTCTTTGAAGCAGCATTTGCTAACTTTAAGTTTTTGTTATTTTCTTATAATATTTTTTTTAAATATCTTATCCCAATGTAGTAATGATTTTTGCTCTATCATTTCTGCCTCTCTTTTTTATGTAAAGAAACAGATTACAGATTAATATTTAGCAATAAAACTAAGCATCGCGATAGTAAATATAAAAATAATTGTTTAGGCAAGACCACAGAGGAATTAAGTCTAGATATAAACCTATGAAGGGGTTCAAGAATATTTTCTGTGCCTTAATATTTTGTACCGCCTTTGAAGAAATTAGACAATTTTTCAGAATGGCTCATAAGGCTCGTGCAGAGAGACGTAGATTATTTGCGTCTAAATTCCAACAATTTAATAATCTAGCAATTCAAAATAGTTAAAGATTCTGAAATAGCGTAGCTGGAGCAAGATTCGAACTCAATTTTGACAGAACCCTTCAATATCATATAATATATCAGTTTCATTAAATACATTACAGTAATCATTAGAATAAGAAATTGAAGTACTCACATTCTCATCATCACAATAATAGTATTTAGTGAATAAATTTCTTTATTGAACACTTTGTTTGTATTGCAGTCACTACGAATAAAACTATTCTGTTTAACTGTTCGTCCATTAATTTTAGTCGAATTATATTGACATAATAAGAATTCTATATAACTATCATAATGCTTTAATTTCATTAAGTCTGATTATGTA
>PIVX01000010.1 GCA_003353785.1 Gammaproteobacteria bacterium
ATTGTGATGAATATTTTATAGGAGATGAAAATGGAGTTAGTTAAGAATAACAATAATAAATTAATTAAGAAAGATAATGAGAGATGTTATCAAAGAGGTAGAGAGTATTTTGAAAGGGCAGTGGATATTGAGGATGAGCTTTTAGATATGGATGTGGTTAGGTTTACCAAGATATATCAGAGAAATTATCTTTATAAAATGGCGGCTAAAGCTTTTCAGGCCGGCTCTGATTTAGATGATTTAAGAGCAACTAAAGAGTTAATTAAGCATTACAAGCATGGGTTGGGAGTTAAGAAGGATTCTAGGATGTTAGCTAATTTGAGATATAGGGTTGCAGAGATTAAAGATTCTATTAAGAGTCTTGAGAGTGATACTGTTAATGTTCTTGAATTTTGAAGAATAGTAAAAAAGCAAAAGGAGAAAATAAAAATGCGTGAGTTCAGAGAAAGGCTGAGAAAGATTATGAACAACTATGTGCTTCAAGACCTGATATTGCAGCACTCTATTTGGATATAACTATTCCTATTGAGGTTTATGAAAAATTGATGAAGAAGGTGTTTGAAGAAAATTCATCTATTGATAGCGTCATAGAGGGAATGTTAGAGGGATATTTGATTAATTAAAATAAGGAAAAAAGAAATGATGAAAATAATAATAAAAATAATGATAGCTGGGTTAATGGTTGTTGGGGCAAGCCATGCGTCTAATATTAATGTTCGGATGTCGCCTAGAGTTTTACTTGGGTTAATTAACGCAAGGGTTGATATTCAGGTTCGTGAGAATATTTCAGTTGGTGGGATATTTGATTATTCTACCTATTACATTAAGTATTATGCGGTAGGTGGTGGAGTCAATATTAAGTTAGATGGTCAAGACATTATGAAATATGATGGTTGGCTAGTTAATCCTTATTATACCTATAGCTATGGGAAGTTTGAGAATAAGTCAGCTATCAAAGATATGTCTAGCAATACAGTTGCAATAGCTCTTGCCAAACAATGGATTTGGAAGAGTGGTTTTAATATGAGGTTTGGGTTTGGGGTTCAGCGTAATTCTATTAAGTATTTAGGCATGACTACGTTTCCATTTTTGACATTGAACTTTGGGTTTGTTTTTTAGTGGATGATTAAAGGTTAAGGGGTAAATGATGGAAGAGCATAGATTGAGAGAGAGTCATTGTAATAGATGTTGTCAGAGGAAAGATGATAGGTTGGCGTTGATGGTTGGAGTGAAACGAGATATAAGCTTTTGTCTTGAAGTTTTGGCGTATTTTTTGAGTTACTATTTTTTTGGCGGATGGGGGCTGTTTATAATTATATGTCTTTGGGTAATTTTCACTATGGAGCCTTACTTGAAAATAATTTTGGATAAGGATAAACGATATTTTTCTAGGTATAGAGCGTTATTTAGAGATGGCTTGGAGAGTAAGGATGGGGATGAGTAAAAAAATAATTAAATTAATTATGGATTATGGGAAGAAATGGCGCAAAAAAGAATGATTATAAAAAAAGTGATTCTGTATTAAAAGATTACAGCCCGTGCTACTTATGCAGAGGATGAGCGAATAACTAACTATTGTAGGAGAGTTAAAAAATGATGAACTAAAAAAATAAAAACTATAAGAGTTTGATAAGTAAAAATAAATTATTGGGAGTAGAAAAATTTGAGCTTGGCGCGTCAAAGGGTAGATTGCAGCCAGCTGAAAAAGTTAGTTTTATGCTGTGTTTTAAGGGGTAAAAGTGATTTTTGTTAAAGCCAATGGGCTTGACTTTTACTTTAAATTGAGAGACTATGTGTGTCAAGAAAAAAAGAAATTATTTTTGTAGGGTATTATGGATTTAGTAAAAGAGTTGGTTTCAATAAAAACTGATGAAGAAGATGTTTTAGATGCGATAGAAGGTGTAAGCATTGCTGTTGATGCCGAGGAGTTGTTGGAGATTGAAAAACATCTAAAGAGGTTGTATAAAAACAAATTAGCTGAACTATGTTGGAGTGGTGCTATTAATGTTGGATTTGAGCGGGTCGTTAAAGCTCCTTTATATTTAGCGGCGATGGATTATTTTGAGGATAAGGATGAGATGGCAAGGATGTTGGGAATGTCGAGAGATAAATTATTTAATAAGTTAAGAGAATATTTTCGTTCTGCTTTGGTTTCTAAAATTCAGGCAAAGGAAAAGGGAAGCACGATGTATTTATTATACATGAACTATTTTGAGCAGATATATCTAGATGGTGATATTGATAGTGAGTTTGGAGATATGATTAATCGTTCTATGTATAGGGCTGTTATGGAGTATACCAAGGATAACTTAAATAGAGCTAGTCAGTTATTGGGTGTTAGGGAATTTGATTTAATTAAGAGTCTTGAACATTATTTTGGGGTTACGAAGCTTTGTGATGATGTTGAATTGAAAGAGGTTGGTTAGGATGAGTGAAGAAGAGATAAAGCAAGCTCAGGAGCAATTGGCTAGATTATTTGGGGATTATATGAAGCTGGTGTTTGAAAATGGCAAAAACAAAGATTTAAATTTTGTTGAATTTATTGAGAAGCCTGTGTATTTAGCAGCCATGAGGTATTGTGGGGGCAATAAGAGCAAAGCGGTGAAATATTTAAGATGTGATGAAAAGACTCTTTCAAAAAGACTGATGAGGCATTTTAATACTAGAGCTGTTGGAACAACATTTGATGAGGTTAAATAATGGTAGAGGATTTAAATAGAGTAACATTAATAGGTAGTGTTGAGTATGCTAGCTATGACTGTAGTTTTGTTAATTTTAGAGTTATGACTAAGGACATTGTTAGAGATGCTAGAAGTAAAAAAATGGTTGAAAGGCTGGCATTTCATAGGGTGTTTTGTGATAAGGATGTGGTTGACGGAGTAATAGTTAAAGGAGCTAAGGTTTTTTTAGAGGGCGGGATTAAGAATAACGTAGTTAAAGATAATGGCACGGTAAGTTCTGAAATTGAAGCTCATGTTGTTGAAGTTTTAAAAGATGAAAGAGATAATGAAATTATTTTTTGATGATATTGATTTTGATGATAAGGAGGTAGGTGATGTTGATAGTTGAGAAAATTGTTTTGTTATTGTTTTTTGTAGGAATTAGCGCAATGTTTTATGTTAAGCATCAGGAGCAGAGAACACTAAAGCCGGTCAAGGTTAGTTATGTGTTGGAAATGTTCGCAAAAGATGCTGTAGATACAGAAAAATGGGTTAGAGAAGAATTATTAGGCGGAATTAAGAATAACGCAATTAAAGATAATGGCACGGTAAGTTCTGAAATTGAAGCTCATGTTGTTGAAGTTTTAAAAGATGAAAGAGATGGGGATTAATTAAAATAATACTTGATTTCAAAAAACAATGCTGTTATAAGGCATTTTAAATAAAGAAAGGTGAAAATTTATGAATAGATATCAAACAAGAACATCATCATTGTATGATGTTCAGGTAAAAAATAAAGTGCTGAAGAATACTTACTTGTTGTTAAGTATGTCGTTAATATTTAGTGGGGCTGTAGCTGGCGTTGCCATGGAATTGAATGTGCAGCAACCAAACTTATTAGTGCTTTTAGTTGGTGCTTATGGCTCGATGTATCTTGTTCATGCCCTACAGAATAGTGCTTTAGGGATTGGTGCAGTATTTCTATTTACAGGATTTATGGGTTACACCTTAGCTCCTTTGTTAAACTCAGTGTTAATGTTTGAGAATGGGGGGAATATTATTACAATGTCATTGTTCTCAACGGGAGTTGTCTTCTTTGGATTATCAGGGCATGTCTTGACATCTAAAAAAGATTATAGCTATTTAGGCGGGATGTTATTTGTCGGGATGATAACAGCGATGCTAGCAGGATTTGCTGCAATGCTATTTAATGTTCCGGCGTTACATCTAGCAGTGTCTGCAGCTTTTGTTTTAATTTCATCTGGAATGATATTATTTCAAACTAGCCAAATCATTAATGGTGGAGAAAGGAATTATTTAATAGCTACGATAGGATTGTATGTATCTTTATATAATCTGTTTGTGAGCTTACTTAGGATATTTTCTGCCTTTGGTGGAAGAAGGTAATGGGAGAAAAAATTAATTAATAAAATGTGGCTTGCGATTTGAGTTTCACAGCCTAGTCGCAAGCCTTTAGAACGAGAAGAACGCTAATTCTTACTCAGACTTTATTATATCGTGTTTTCTGCGATATTCAAGGATTTATTCGTCCGGTCAGAGTAACTATAAGATTCTTCTCAATATTTAAGATAAATGGGTTCGCGTAAAAGCAAACAAAAGGTAAACATATAAATAAAGAGAGGTAAAATAAATATGGGTAAAGATATTAACGGGGTAAAACTGAAAGGGAGAGTAGGAAAGGTAGATTATAAAACAAACAATGTTGTTAATCTTAGCGTTGCTACTAATTCATATTATAGGGATAAATCTTCTAATGAGCAGAAGGTTAATACAGAGTGGCATTGTGTAAAATTCTTTAATCCGCTTAGTGCCAAGATTAAAGAATTTGGTATTGAGAAAGGGTCTAGAGTTATGATTGAGGCAGCTTTAAAAACTAGTAAATGGCAAAAGGGCGGTGTTGAGCAAAAAACATTAGGGATTGTTGCTAAGGACTTGGAAAAATTATTTTCAATTAAAAAGGAAGTTCAAAATGTTGTTGTTCCTGCCGAGGCCGTTGGTCAGCAAGGACAAGTTGCAAGCCAGGTTCAGGGAGCTGGAGCTTATGCCGCACCTATGCAGGTTCAAGCAATGCAGCAAGTGCCATCAGGAGGTTATAAGGAGTATTAGTTAAAAAAGTTAGCGACGTTACGGTAAATTTTCGACGATCGACCGTAACGCCTAAGCGTAAGAGGTTACTCACACTTGTGTGTATTGTAGTTAACTTGCTAGTTACTATCAAGACATATGTGTCTATTCACGAGCTGAGTAGCTTCTTGCAAATTTAATTTTGTTAAATATGGAGAAGTGAAATGTTAAAAAAATATATATCAATTATTGCAGGGTTGTTGTTTAGTGCTGCTTATTGTGGTGCGTCTGTTGAGAATAATGCGTCCTCTGAGCAGAGCCAAGTAGTTCATCAAGTCCCTGCTGGGGTTGTGAGCGTGAATGTTGCTAGGAATATGTCTCATTTAAAAATCCTTGCTGATAGAGTTAAGCTTTCGCATCAAAAGGCTATTGATGAACCAACTAAAGATAACATCATTAGGTATTTCGATGATTTTAAAAAGGCGATGAAATATGTTGCCGATACTACAGGGGAGACAGGGGTTGAATTTAACCATTCATCTTTATTGGCTATGAATATTGCTAGAGATGATGGTGTTGCGATAGGTATGACTAGTGTTGCTTATACCCCAGACGCCTCGAGAATTTCTGAGTTAACAGCAACTATTGGCAAGAAAGATTATTTTGCTGATTATATGGAAATGCAAAGCAAGCAGATGTTGGAACTTGCAAAGAAGTTAAGAAAAATCAGGGGTAGTCATCTTAAAGAAATTTCTAAAGGTTATTATGATGATTATTTATTTAGTTTGTCTTCATTTTTAGGTGGGATGAAAATTTATCATCCTAATGCAATAGATGAGTCTCTAATTAAAGTTAATATGATGAGACAATATATCTCTGCTGTTAAGCGTGCAGGAGACAACAAAATTCCATCTTCTCCTTGCGCTAACTGTCTTAACAAGAAACCTTTTTATATTAATGGGAAACTAGTAAAGGAAGTTAATGGGGTTAATCATGCTGCAGAGTAATAAAAAAAATGTTTGCGTTAATCATTTTAGTACTATCAAAATCAATGATAATTCTATTGATCAAGAACAATATGGCAGATATCTAAATAATGCGTTGCAAGATGCTTCTGACATTGTGGTTTCAATGGCTAAGAGTAAAGGCAAATTAAATATTGCTCGGGAGGCGGTTATGTGAAGGTAAAAAGAAAAACGGTGGCTTGCAGATAGGGGTTTCAAATTTTTCTGTAAGCGCATGAGAAGCGTATTCTCATCAATGATTGTAGCATTTTGATGTTAACAAGGTCTATAGCCTATATGGTGTCGTACGCTTCTCAAATTTAATTAATTATTAAAATGAGGAGAAAAGTGTGAGTAAAATTAAGCAGTATTTAAATTCTAAGTTCAGATTTGGTGGTAGTCGTATGCCTTTGTGTAATCAAAGCCAGATGACTATTCAGATAAATGAGAAGCAGCAAGAAAAAATTGTAGCTTATTGCAAAGCTATGGTTAAAGTGTTTTTGCTTTTGGGGATAGCATTATTAGCTATTGACTGTATGGCAAAGACTGAAGTGGCAGATGCTTTTGAAACTGGTATTGGTAAGTTCGATGGGCTGATTGGTAGAGGTATTTATACCATTGGCGGCTGTCTAGTTGCTGGCGGCGGAATACTTGCTTGGAAGGCTCAAGGAGATGCAATAAAGGCTGGAACTCCTATTGTGTTTGGCCTGGGTTTACCTGTTGCCTATGAGTTCATGGGTAAAGTTCATACATTACTAATATAGGAGGTGTTATGAGTACGCAGTTTACTAGTAGATATTTGCTTAGGATGTTAGACGAGCCACCGAGAATTTTGTACTTCACTAGAGAAGAAGTTGCAGCTTTTTTTGTGCCAATATTTTTATTGTATTGGCTTGGTTGTGTCTTTATTGGGATAGGTATAGGGCTGGGTTGCTATTTCATGTTACGAAAATTTAAAGATCGCATTGGTGATGGTCATGGAATAGTGAAGCAAGCAGCTTATAAATATCTGCCCACGGATAAAAATAGTGGGCTTCCTGATTCTAGTATTACTGAGTATTTAACTTAAGGAGATATTTTATGAAAGCGAGAGTAAGCGAACGTAATTTAAAGATGTTAACGAAAAGCCGTGATTCAGTTAGGTTTTTTCTAGCTCTATCAATGGTTATGAATATTATTCTAGGGATTGGATTAGTCTCTCAGTCCAAGGAAATAATATTTGTGCCTCCTGAAAATAAATTGCAGGTATGGTTTAAAGGCTCTGAGATCTCTCGCTCATATCTTGAGGAGATGAGTATTATGTTTGCCCATCTGTTGTTAGATAAAAATGTTAAGAACTCGCATTTCCAACATTTGATGTTGCTTAAATATGTTTATCCGGATAGTCAAGGGAGAATTCAAGCAAAGCTGTTCAATGATGAGAAGCGTTATAAAAAAGAGAATCTAAGCACCACTTTTTATCCTCGTAAGATAGAGGTTAATACTGATAAGAAGGTAGTAACTATGAGGGGTAATTTAGTTACTAGGGTAGCTGAACGTGTGGTTACTAATGAGGATAAGAAATTTAGATTGAAATTTCAAAATGAACATGCCACATGGTATCTGAGTAATTTCCAGTTAAACAAAGAGGAGAAGAGTGATGGTTAGGGTTTGGTTAATGCTAATGGTGGGTTGGGCTAATGCTGCAACGGTATTTAATCTCAATGAGAAGCAGGTTATTGAGACTCATTTGAGTAGTCGTGATTTCAATAGAATAGCTATTGAGCAGGACAGGATAACTCAGATGTTTTTTGATCAAGATTTATTTTTGGTTGTTAACGATGAGGTTAATGGGCAAATATTTGTGAGACCTATTAAAAAAACCAGCAAACATCCGCTTAGTTTTACTATTACTACGGAGAAAAATAAAACGCAAGATTGGTTGTTTACCTTCATGGATGTTAAGGCTCGGGCTTTGATATTGCAGGACAAGGAGGTTGAAATAGTTAAGTCAGCAAATTGTAAAGAGCAAGCAATTAATTTATTAAATAAATTAATTGCTGAGGAAAGACTTAAAGGAATGATTGAGAGAAATAAATCTATCTCAGTACAACAGGGTTGGGAGCTTAGAAAATTAAAGCATGTGGTTAAAGGTAATTTAATAGGCCATGTGTTGGCTTTAAAAAATGTATCAAGAAAGGCTAGAGAAATTACCGTAGCTGAATTGTGGCGTGATTCTGCTATGGCTATCAGTATTGATAGATCAATTGTCGAACCTGGAGATTATGTCAGAGTTTTAATAGTTACCGATGAAAGAGGATTGTTCGATGTTAATAAAGAACAAGAGCCTGGAAATCGTTCCAAAGAGATTGAAGCTTTTAGTTGGTACATAGATAGAGGAGAGTTGTGATGAAAGGTATAAATAGATTTAAAAAACTATTGCAGCAAAGAGGATTGAAATATACCGCTTGTTTTATAGGGGTAGGTCTTATTCTGTTTGGGGTTAATATGAAATTTAGTGCTGCAGAAAAACAGGCAAAATCTAAGATTATTGAAACTAAGATTGAGACGGCTGATGAGAATATTGATCATATTGCACGTTGGACTAGTGAGGTTGGGGCTGAAAGTCAAGCAATGCTGGCAGAGCTTGAAAAGCTAAAAGGCGATTTAGCTAAATCAAAAGCCGAGCTTGCTAAAACTAAACAAGGGATTGTTAGTAGAGATGCTGAGGTATCGGAGCAATTAAAAAGTTTCCGTGATGATATTGCAAATTCAGTGGAAGACTCTATTCAAAAGGGTTTGGAGTCAACTAAGAAAAGTCCAGATAATGCAAAATCATCTTCTTGTAAAATTTTAGAGTCTAGTGCAGCTTTTGAGAGTGCTGGAGTTGTTGAACATGGAAGTATTGCAGGCTCTAATGTTCATAGTCAGTCAGTTAATTACCCAGTTAAAAAGAAAGCTCTGGGGTTTGGTATGGTGGCTGTTAGCTTAGAAGATAACCAAAATAATAATATTGGTGCTGGTGATATTGTTGAGGCTGTTTTGTTAGGTGGGGTTGTAGCAAGCACGGCTACAAATAGCAGTAAGAACCCACGGCCGGTGGTATTGGAGTTGTTGGCTGGGACTGATAGTCCTGCTAAATGGTTTTTTAGCAAGCAAAAGAAATGTTTAATTATTGGTGCTGCTCATGGAAGTATCAGTGATGAGCGAGTATATTTGCGACTTGAAACTTTAAGGTGTATTGACAGAGAAACTGGCAAGTCAGTTGAAACTACGGTTAATGGTTTTGTTAGTGATGAATCAGGTCGAGCTGGTATACGAGGAACGGTAGTAACTCGTGACCGACAGTTCTTGATGAATTCTGTTATTGGGGGAACATTGGCCGGTGCTGCTAATGCCTTTAGTCAATTATCAAATTCAAGCTCTAGTTACAATCCATTTACTGGCAATGTTAATCAGGATAGTAGTACTAAGAATCTTTTGAAGCAAGCTGGTAGTCAAGGTATAGGCTCTGCTCTTGATAGATATGCTAAATATCAAATTGAGCGGGCGCAAATGTTAGATCCTGTTATTCAAGTGAGTGCTGGTAGAAAAGTTGATGTTGTGTTTACTCAAGGGATTGCTTTAGGAACATTGGGTAGAACTCCAAATATTAGACAAAATAATACTTCAAGGAATTCTGCCGTGGCCTCTGCTAGTTCAGGGAATGTTGGGGAGATCCCAGAGTTAAATAATGCTAACTCACGTGGTAGTGAAATGGCCGCTGAATTTATTGCTGATGCAAGGGGAAATTAGATATGAGAGTAACAAAGATATTAATGGTTTTGAGTTTAGGGGCAATGGCTTGTTTGTCAGGGTGCGTTTCTCCCTATGGAGATGTTTTAGATTGTCCTGTGCCAAAGAATGGTATTAAGTGCCAGTCTATAAGTCACGTTGCTAATAATGTAGAGCGTGATTTAACGAGCGTTCCAAAAAGTAATAATAATATTATTTATGTGAGAGGTTAGGTATGGAATATTTACCAACTACAAAAGCAAGACTTTTTTATCATGGCTTGTTGAATAAATTTACTGAGCTTACAGGTGGTCATGCAGACTTAGGCGAAGATGTGTCATCACCTGACATGGGGGATGTAGTTGATGCTTATGATGTTAATTGGGTGCAAGAGCTTTTAGAATATCAAAGCTATAGTAAGGATGGATATTTTAATAATAGTAGCTCTGCAGGGTTACTATTTGAGTGTTCCCCGTTAGTCGGGGTTAATGACAATACCGTTGATACAATAGTGTCATTGTTTCAGGATGTGTTGCCCGTTGGAAGTAATTTTCAGTGTTTGTTGGTAGCTGACCATAGGGTGGAAGACTTTCTTAGACATTGGCAAAAAGGGGTTGTTGCTAAAAAAGAAGTTTTTCATAGGTTGGCTAAATATCGGGTAGAGCATTATTTGAAGTATGCTATTGCTAACAATACTAGAAATTTCCGAGTGTTCTTGTCTTATTCTAAAAAAGGTGAAATTGATCAAGATGGTGTTATTGATTTACTAAGATTGAAAAAACAAATTGTTAGTCAACTTGAAACCGCTGGGGTTTTAGCAACATCCTTGGATGGGGCTGATTTATTAAGTCTTTTGTACAATATTTTATATCCAGATAGTGAGTTAGCACAAATGGATTGTAATTATGATCCATTAATTTCTATCAAACGGCAGTTAGGCAATCCTGGTTGTAAGTTAGTTACTACGGATAACCATTTGAAATTTTATTCTGATCAAGAAGAGTGGGCGATTAAATCATTTTCTCTAAAAAACATGCCAAGAGCGTGGGAGCAGCATTTGATGGGAAACTTGTTAGGTAGTCATGTGTCTAACTTAAGTCAAATTCCTTGTCGTTTCTATATTCATTATGGAGCGCATATATTGGCTGACAAAGCTAAACATAAAAAAATGGCTAAGGCTGATTTAATAGCTAAACAGGTATTAACAGATACTGTCAAAAAAGTTCCAGATCTGAAAGAGCAGCACGAAGAATGGGAGTTTGCTAGAGAGCGTCTTGGCAAAGGGGATAAGTTTTTGGAAACTAGTTATTCTGTAGTATTGTTATCTCCCAATGATGATAATCAATTAATTGAAGCAGAGCAAAAATTATTATCTTTATACAAAGGTAATGGTTTTCGCTTAAAGCAAGATAAGTATATTCACTTGCCAGCGTTCCTAAGCACTTTACCCATGAGCTGGGGGGCTGGTTGGCATAAACGTATGGCTGGGTTTAGTAGGATGACTACAGCTTTGTCTTATCAGCCAGCAAATTTAATGCCGTTACAAGGAGGTTATCGTGGTACTGATAGTCATGGAATAATATTTTTTGACCGCAAAGGGCAGATTTTCAATTGGAATCCTTTTGATAGTGATACTAATTATAATGTCAATCTCATTGGTGTGCCAGGCTCAGGTAAATCTCTGGGGTTGCAATGTTTATTAGAAGCACTTCTACGCTGTGGTGGACGAGTGTATGTGTTTGACACTGGACGCTCTTTTGAGAATATGGCTAAAGAATATAATGGTACGTTTGTATCATTTGAAGGTGGAGCTGGTAAGTGTATTAATCCTTTCAGTCGGATTAAAGAATATGACGGATCTACATCGCAAGAAGTTTATGACGATTACTTAGATGATATGTTTGGTTATCTTCGGGATGTTGTGGCTAAAATGGCAGCTCCTAAAAGAGGATTGGATGATTTGCAAACTCCTAAGATAGAGCGTGCTATACGTGAGGTTTGGCGTGTTCATAAACAAAAAACTAATATTACTATCTTAGCTAAACATCTAAAAAGTTTAGGTGATCCTGTGTCCCATGATTTATCGGAGATGTTATATAGCTACACTAAAGATGGTTCATATGGTCGCTTCTTTGAAGGTGAGTGTAATGTTGATCTAACTAATGATGTAACGGTTGTTGAGTTTGAAGAGTTGAAATCAAGATTAGATCTGCAGTATGTGATCCAGCAAATAATGATTATTAATATTACTAGTGAGATGTTTGCTGGCGATCGTAGTACGCCTTTTTGCATTATCATAGATGAGGCTTGGCAGCCCTTGTCAGATCCGCAAATGTCAAAATTTATTGAAACCTTAGCTAGAAAAGCAAGAAAATATAGAGGCTCGCTGGTGCAAGCTACTCATTCAGTAGCGGATTTCTCTGACAATAAAAGTGCGCAAGCATCGTTTGATCAATCTGCTTGGAAGTTAATGTTGCAACAAGAGAGTGAGTCAATAGATGCGCTTAGGGTGAATAAGAAATTTTCTTTGGATGCAGGAACTGAAAATTTATTAAAGAGTGTTACAACTAGGAAAGGTGAATACAGTGAGATATGCATTCGTGGTGGTAAAAATGTTACAACCGTAGGGAGGTTGAGATTAGATCCTTTTACACTGTTGTTGTATTCCACTGCTCCAGATGATTATGTTGCTAAACAAGAAAAGTTAGCCCAAGGCTTGAGTATTGGTGAAGCTGTTGAGGCGATATTGCGTGAGAGAGGTCAGTTGTAATGGATAGAGTTAAGGTTAAAAAAAGATTAGAAGCTGTTGGCAAATTCGGTAATAACCTTTTGAAGTATGGGACGCTTGTTGTATTGGTATTTACTTTCACTATTGGTTATTTCGAGTGTGAGTCATTGATGCGAGGTTGTATATGGATATTAGAGGTTCTTAAGGAACATATGTTGGCAGTGGTTGTTGTGAGTATGCTTTTTATGATTTTGCCTACAGCTATATTAAATTTTTTAGGTCTTGCTGATGAGTATTAAGACTAGGAAAGGCAAATATAGTGAGATATGCATTCGTGGCGGTAAAACTACAGAGGAATTTTGTATTTAATATGAAAGCTATAGTAAAAGAAAAACTTAAAGAGCAGATAGCTAAATTGACCGGCGATATTGCAGCTACTAAAGGGAGAGTTGCTGAGTTGTATAGAGAGATTAGAGGGTTTGATGGCTGTATTTTAGGAATTGAATTTGATGATTATAGAGAGTTAGGGCTTGTTGTTGGGGTTGATTGTACTAGTGCTGTCACTTCAGCAGCAAGATATGAAATGTTAATGAAAGAGGAAAAAAGGTTAGAGGGCAAGGTTTTGAGTGATAAAAAGAAATTATATTATTTGAAAAAATTATTAAGGGGGGTTAGCAATGATTATTAAATATTTATTATTAGTTTTTGGATTAGTGGTTTCAATTCAATGTGGGGCAGACTCATTTTTCGAGAATTGTATAGTCCGAGATGTCGCCATGGAGCGTTATACGATAGAGCAATTAAAGAACTGTAAAGAACCTTGGGGTTTTTTAGCAAATAAATCATCAAAGGTATCCTGTTTTCTATATGGCAACAAATTAACAACGTGTAGTGATTACGTAAAGGCAAAAGGCAATCAAGCCAAACAATTTAGGATTGAAGAAAAAAAGTTAGCAGATGCGTTAACTAGAATAAGAGAAATTAAGCATAGCAAGGTTGATGAATTTGTTAAGCAGCATGAATTGTATTTTATCTATGCCGATTATTGTGACAATTGTCATGCGATAAGCTCTATTGTTCGTGATTTTGGTTTGAGATTTAAGTTTGAGGTTATAGCCGTAAGTGTTGATGGTAAACCATTAGCTGAATTTTCTAAGTGGCAGTCAGGTACAGTTTACGTTAAAGAATGTTTAAAAAAATTCAAGATATTGAATATCCCAGCTGTAGTTCTTGTTAATAAAAACACGGGTGAGGTTGCTGGTAAATGGATTGGAAGGATAGAGGAGTTTGAGCTAATTAATCAGTTTGCCGAGGTGATTGATAAGGAGAGTATTGAATTAGCGTTGGCAGAGGATTTAGTTGTTGGCGATAGTGAAGATGTTGGTGATTCAGTAATAGTGGCTAGTGAGAAAAATAATAATAAGGCTCGCCAAGGCGTTAATAACATGGATGTTGCTTTGGCCTTAAATGGAGTGCCTATTGATGCATAGAAATAGTATTGAATTGAAAATATTATGGTATGGCATGATGTCGGCTCTATATTTATATATTGCTTTGTCATGGGCGTTATCTCCCTATGCTAGGTTTAAATTCAATGTTTCTTCTAGCTTGCCTCATTGGGTATATCTGAAAACTCAAAATCAGAATAATTTATCTAGAGATGATTTGATTTCTTTTAAGATGAATATAGATGGCAAAGAGTTAGAGTTGGTGAAAACCATAGCTGCTTTAGAAGGAGATGAAATTACAGTTAGTAATAATTTGTTATTTATTAATGGCGATATTAAGGCAAGAGTTTTATCAAGAAGAACTAACGGCGAAACATTAACCCCAATTGATAATGGAGTCATTCCTAAAGGGAAATATTTTTCTTATACAACTCATTCAAGATCGTTTGACTCTAGGTATAAAGAGATAGGGTTGATTGATGGTGACGCTGTTGAAGGTAAAGTGTATGTGGTTTTTTAATCCCAGAAATAGTAATTGTTTAAATTTCATTGGTTTAGTCGGGTGTTGTTTTTTGATCGTGGGGGATGCTTATACAGCGGATTTGGGAAGGGTTGCTAATACATTCCCAATTAAAGAAATAAGCCCTATTGAAATTATAAAAGCTAAATATAACAGCATGACAGATCATGAAAAACGCAAACACAATGAAAAAATTATCAAGAAAACTAGAGATTGGGTTGCAAGACCTAGAGGTGCAAAATTACCAAGAGCAGTTGAGGCGCGCACAGTTGTGTTTGATCCAAGCATTAAGACAATTCGTGATATTAAAGTTAATTATTCTGAGTTATCTGGGCACGAGCCACAGACAGCCGATGCTATTAAAAAAATATTAGGTAAAGATGGCAGAGTATTAGTTGCAAAAGGAACGGTAGTTAATCCTTTAAAAATATTTAGTGATCCTACGCCATTATTATTTTTGGATGGTGATGATGAAAAGCAAGTCCAGTGGTTTAAACGGCAAAAAGGGATCGCCATTTTAATAAATGGAGAGCAGTTAAAATTTAGTGAGGAAATAGGGCAACAGGTGCGGTTTGATCAGTTTGGGTTATTGGTTAAGAAGTTTGGCATAACTCATGTGCCTGCTAAGGTGTCAGCGGTTAATGGCAAATTATTAATAGAAGAGATTGTAGTTTAATTGAGAGGAGAAAAGCTATGGGTAAGATTTTAAAGTGCGTTGTTATAGGGGCATTAATAGCGTTTAGCTATTTTGTGCTGTGGTTCATTTATCAACTGTGCATGCATTGGGGGGATATTCCTTGGGGTGAGATTGTAGATACTCCCCATAAGAAAGCGCAAATTTTTTGTAAGCTTGCTGTGAGTGTGATTGGATTTGTTGGAGCAGGGGTTTTTATTAGGGCTTTTAGTAAAAAGGCTATTTGCAGAAAAAAACAAAACAAGAAACTTTTAGATTTAGGGGTAGGTATAGTTGAGCAGAGCTGTATTAAAGCTATCGGCTATTTTTTCTTGATTTATTTGCTATTAGTAAGTAGCAGTTTAGCTGAGTATTTTGGTTGTGATATTTGGATTGTGGAGTTTTTTAGATTATTAGCTAATGAATTAATTTTGCCGATAGCGGTGTTTGTTTTTGCTGTAGCTTGGTATTGGGATGAATTAATTGCTCAAGGTGCTAGTCAACTCGAACATTATTTAGATGATGGTTTAGATGCAAGGGATGCAGTTAATAAAATTAATGATGGATTAGGTTATAGATATTATGAAGTATCTCACAACAAACTAACTAATATGCGTAAGGTAATTCATCATGGCTAGAATAATTAGCATTATCCTATTAATTGGTTTGCTTTGCAATGCAGTTGCTAAACCGTGCATGGGTAAATTTGTTAATCCTATAACTGATATATGTTGGAGTTGCTTATTTCCTATAAGTATAGGAGCTATTCCGGTTAATTTCTCAGGGCAGCGTGATACTAAGAATCCAAGTAGCCCTATTTGTGCATGTCAAAGGCCACCTAATCCTATTCCAATGCCAGGGATATCTATAGGTTACTACGAGCCTGCGAGATTAATTGAGGTAACTCGTACTCCCTATTGTATGGTTTCATTGGGTGGTATTGATATGGGAGGAAATATAAAAGGACATGGTGCTATTAATGAAAATGGTGATGGGAGTAGAAGTTCTTTTTATCAAGTTCACTATTATGTTTATCCATTGTTATATTGGTTGGAGCTATTAACTGATTTTGTGTGTATGGAGAAGTCCAGCTTTGATGTGGGTTATCTTACTGAGTTAGATGTTACTTGGAACAATGATGAATGGGGTTTTATCATAAATCCAGAGGCAGCGTTATTTACCTCGATACCTTTGCAGGCTGCTTGTGTTGCTGATTCTATTGCAGCAAATGTTAAATTTCCGTTGGATAGTTTAAGTTGGTGTGCAGGTAGTCAGGGTAGTTTATATCCTTTTTCTGGGCATGTGGCTAATCATTATGGTGGGATTGAGGCAGCTTTGTTATTAGTTCAAAGAATGTTAGCTAAGTTACATCGATTGGGGTTGGCCTATGAGACATCAGGCTCGGCTGCTCTTTGTGGAAAGAAATTACGGCCTGTCATTAAGAAATCTCAATATAAAACTCAGATGACTTATCCAAAGGCATTAACTAATTCAAAGCTAAGTTGTAATCCATTAGGGATGACTTCAGTTATTTGGGGTGCAGGACGAGAATTTGCATATAGCGGTGAAGATTTTGGGTTCATGATTTGGCGTAAGCGTAATTGTTGTATTAATAATTGGATGGGCATATGAGAAAAATAATTAGTTTAATTTTAGGATTGTGCCTTATGGCAGAGAGTATTGCTAAAGTGGAGTTAATAGTGTTTATATCTTTTAGTATGCCTCGGCAGTCATTGGTTGAGTTAAGTAAAGATGCTGGCAAGGTTGATGGGGTTTTGAATCTGCGTGGTTGGGTTGATGGCTCATTACCTAAAACTATTGTAGAGGTTCAAAAGATAATGGCTGAGTCCGGTTGGGGGATGTTAACTATTCCTGAATATTTTGATGATTGTGGTATTAGTGATGTACCAACATTTGTTTTAGCTGATTTTGACGTAACTGGAAACATCAAGAGCTTTGATAAGGTATCTGGCAATGTCACTTTAGATTATGCATTAGAAGAGTTTACTAAACGAGGCGAGCATCATGGGGATGCTCGCATTTTATTGGATAGGTTAAGGAGTAATGTTAGTGATTAGATTGTTCGCTTTTACATTATTGATTACGGCTAACATGGTTTTAGCTGACGATTACGGTGTAGCTGCTGATTATGGCAAATCATTGCTTGGTGGTCTTCAGGGTGATTTGGGTAAGGTTAGTCCTGATAGTGTGCCTGGTTTCGAAGGTATAAATAATAAAGGACTAGATAATGGAGATGTATTGGATAGGCAAACTCCCCTTGCAGCACAGGGCAAGTATGGGAGTTTTGTTAGTAAACAGTTTAACAGAGAGAATAAGATTATTTTATCTGGCAAAGATGAAAGCATAGTTGCAGCGAATAAGCTAACTGATAATCCAGTAAATTCAGTTGCTGGTTTTTTTAACGGTAAAGCGGTTGAGGTTAAGTCAAACGCTTCTCGGCTTAAAAGCTGTGAAGAGTCAGGAAATCCATATTTAATTAGTTGCAAATATTTATTAAAACCAGTGCCTTATTATGGGGAGAGAGTCTGTGAAGAGCAGCATGAAAAGAGTGTTGAGAGTTGTGTTAAGACTTTAGAGGTCGTTGCTCAATATGAAACGAAAATTTGTCAGCAACAAGGTAATTCAATAATAAAAACAGTTGTTGCAACTCTGCAGGAAAAGGCTCATGAGAAAAAGAAAATGCCAATAATTGAGAAGGTATATAAGGGCAGTGTTAATTATGTTCAAAACCGACATACTCCATATCATTGGAGAAGAAAAGGGAAGGCTTTTCATACTAATGATGCATGGGCAGGGAAATGGAGTTGGAAAGATAGAGTTATTGGTGATGAGATGAGACATCCTGATGTCAAAATTATTGCGGCTCTTTATAGAGAGACTCCTGTTTTTGATAATGTGATGGTGCTTGATAAGAAAAGAGGAGGTAGAGGTCATAACATGGTTCATGAGCGACGCCTTGTTAGATGGGATAGAACATTAACTAAGATGCGAGAAGCTCAAATACCTGATTCGGTTTTTCATTGGGTAGGTGATACATACAATATTTCAGGAGCAAAGTGCGTTAAGACAGACATACGGTGTCTTGATGCTAAGGATAGAGAGTTATATGGGGTTACGGTTAAAAAATCTTGTTGGAAGAAAGAAATTACCTATCAGTGTGATTTCCCATCTAAAAATGATTGTAAAGATTTTAGGTCAAAAGGATGTAGTCAAATTGATGGCAAATGTCTTAGATATCATGAGGGAGTATGCGTTAACTATCAAAATACCATGCGCTGTTTCAAAAGATTTCAAGATAAGTGGTCTGGCTGTGAGTCATTTAAGAATCGCGATTCTTGTAAGTTAATTCGAGACAATTGTGAAATAGGTAAATCAAGCAAGTTTCTTGCAGGCCAAGATGTTGCACGTGATTGTTGGAAGCGTAAGTTAAGTCATGAATGTTCATACCCAGCACTTAATAATTGTGAACAGTTGAGGTTGCCTAGTTGTAAACAGATAAAGCAGGTTTGTAAAAAAATGGTTGGTAAGACATGTACTGTTATGAGTAGAACTTATAAATGTGTTGATGGCGTTAATGACGGATGGGAGACAAATTGTCATGACTTAGAGAAAAAAGCCTTACAGGGATTTTGCGAGAGAATAACTCATAAGGCGGAGGATGAGTCTACTAAATTGGTAGATGGATTTGAGCACTCGTCTGTTTGGTCGAAAACAAACATATTTAAATGCCAGTACCCATCTAAGAATAATTGTAGCATCTTGAAAGCCCGAGGGTGTTTAGAAAAGAGTAAGCAATGTCTTAGGTCAGTATCAGACACGTGCGTGGTTTGGGGTAAGACATTTGAATGTAGCTTGCATGTGCAAACTAGTCAAAGTATTAAGGGGAAATTGCCGAAATGTTTAGATGGGAGTTGTCGTGGCGATGAAGATATTAACGATGGCAATATTGGTGAGGCTGTTGCTCAGTTATCTGTGTTACAGGAAATATCAAAGGATATTAAAGGAGACTCTCCTACTAATCCCAGTATTTTTAAAGGGGACAGCCGTTATTGTAAAACTAATCCATTAGGTTTTAAGAATTGTTGCAGGTTAAATGGATGGGGCAATACTATTGGTCTTGCTAAATGCACATCCTCCGAAAAGCAGTTAGCTCATCTGCGCTCTAAAAAATATTGTGTTCCTATTGGAAAATATTGCGCTAAGTGGGCACCAGCTAAAGCATGGTGTATACAGAAGAAACGTAGTTATTGTTGCTTCAAAGGCAAGTTGCAGAGGATTTTACAGGTAGAGGCGCGTAGGCAGTTAGGTATTGGTTGGGGAAGTGCTGATAATCCTAACTGCCAAGGGTTAAGTGCTGAATCTTTGCAAAAGGTGGATTTTTCTAAAATTAATTTGACGGAAGTATACGGTGACGTATTGGCTGGCTACAAAAACCATGATGTTGCTGAAATTCAGCAGAGTTTAAAGAGTCAGTTAACAGGAGTTGTGCAAAAAGGTGGTTATCAGAAAGAACCGCCTACAGGGGGTAATGATGGAAGGGTTTAGCTTATCAATGTGGAGATTATTTGGTTTATTAAATATTAGATGTCAAAGCTGGGATAGGGGTTTACAAAAATTAGCTTGGGATTGCAAGAGTATACGCATTAGCAACAAGGTAAAAGACATCAACCTTATTGCTAATTTGTATAGGGAATTATATCAAAAAATATGCTTATTTGTAAATGAATTAATCGAGGTTGGCGTCACAGTTTTATTGAACAAAAATGATTTAACAGATACCAACACTCGAATTAATAGTTTAACTAAATTTTGTGGTTTCGGCAACTTTATAGGGGTTATTAGGTATGTATAGGTTATTAGTTATTTTATTAGTTAGTTTTAGTGGGTTGGTAATGGCTTTGGATGTTCCTTTTTTTAAAGACCATGCTAGAGGGCATTTTTGGTATGAGGTAAATCGACCAGTTGTTAAGAAGAAAGTTAAATCGGTTAAAGTGGCTGATTCTCGTGATTATGTGAGTATTGTTGATGGTTGGCGCAAAGAATATCTGAGGCTTGTTAACAAGGCTATTGTTACGGGTCATCCAAGTGACACAGGAAATGTAATTGCTTATCAGAAGTTCTTGATTGATAAAGCCCAAAGGTTCTCAGGAGTTTGGCAAATAGTATTAGCTCAAAATCCTAACCTAAATGATAGCTTTACTCATCCTACATCAAGTAAAGGTCAAAAATTAGTGGCTAATGAATTAGAGGAACGTAAATTAAAGGTTGTTAAAGGTTTAGCTAAGACACATGGATTGTTGTTTTTCTATAGTAGTGATTGTCCACATTGTCATGAGATGTCGCCGGTAGTTAAGAGTTTTTCGAAAAGGTTTGGCTGGGATATATTGGCCATATCAATGGATGGTGGAAGTTTGGCTGAGTTCCCAGAGTTTGTAGTTGATAAAGGGCAGGCTCGTGCTTTAGAGGTTAAGGGTACGCCTGCACTTTTAGCGTTTAACGCTGAGACTAAAGAAGTATTGAATTTAGCCTATGGCTTTATGGTAGAAGAGCAGATTATCGATAGAGCGTTATTTTTAGATGAGTATTTAAAGCGAGGTAAGGTGCATGAAGACTAGATTATTTATTTTGTTGTGTTTTATTGCTAATTGTAGTTGGAGTACTGGTGTTGGAAGTGCCATGAAAAAAGCTTTTAATTCTCTAGGGGTTTATAGCAATTATACCAATGCTGGGATATATGAGAACCAATCTGGCGGTTATATGGCAGGAGGTAATCTTCAGATGCGTACAGCATCTCAATCGATAAAGTTAGTACATCTGCAGCTACCCCATTTGCATGCTGATATTTGTGCTTTGGATATGTTTGGTGGGGCTTTGTCTTATATTAGCAAGGAAGAGTTTGTTAATGGTTTAAGGAATCTGGCTCAAGGAGCCGTTAGTTATAGTTTTCTGTTGGCTATGCAGGTGCTGGTTCCAAGTATTAAGGGAATTATGGCAGAAGTGGAAAGATTTAGAAATACGGCTAACTCTCTTTCATTGAATGGTTGTCGTGATGCTCATAAATTTTTAAATGGGGCGGTGATGAGCAATCAGGCTCTTAGCACTAGGGTATGTCAAGGTGTATCCGAAGGTGTTGATTACTTAAGTGTGCAAAGAGAATGTAACAAACGGAAGAAACAAAAGCAAGCTATCCAAAAAGCTAAAAACAAGAAAGAGTTAAAAGGGCTAGTACTCGGTAATAATTACAATGTGGCTTGGATGGCTATTAATAATCATGACTATTTGAAAACGCAAAGCGATGAGTTGAAGTATTTCTATATGTCTTTAACTGGAACATTGATAGTTTACGATGCCGATAAAGGTGGTGATGAAGATACTACGGGTGAAGCTAGAATAAAGCCTATCCCAAGTCTTATTGAGAAGAATAATTTGTTGCATGCTTTGATGTATGGTGGTGAAGCTGAATATTTTGGTTGTACTGATAATACTGACTGTTTGAATATTAAAGAGAAATTGAAGCTTAATATTTCCGTGGAAGATTCAATGGTTGGTAAAGCTGGGGAGCTACTAAAGAAATTTTCTGCAAGTATTAGAACGGATATCCCACTAGAGAGTGAGGAGCAGGGCAAGTTAATTGCTTTTCTTGAAGGGACAAGGTTGCCTATTTTAAAAATGTTGTATGTGAATATAGCAGCTACTCGGGGGATGGCTCCATTGCATGCTGGGAAGTATGCTGAGTGGGTGGCCTATGATATTTTATATGAATATCTGCTTGGCATATTCAATGATTTGATTGATAGCGCGACCAAGCTAAAATCAGTTCAGTTAGATGCCACTAAGTTTCAAGAGTTTTTAGTTAATCTGCAAAAGGCTAAAAAGGCTGTCGTAAGTAAGAGATTTGATTTATATCAAAGTCAGCATTTACAAACTGCTTTTGCGGAAGAAACTAGATTATTAGAAAGACAATTAGCAACAAGTATAGATATTAAAGGGGCTTAAATTGGTTAGTACGATATATGGGTATGGTGATGGGTGGTTATTAAGTTTGATATTGAATGGTGTTGCAATGATGACCGATGGTAGTTCCGATTGGTTATATGAGATAGCTGCTAAGGTCGGCTTTTTAGTTGCTTCCGTTTATGCGGTAGCAAAGAATAATCCTATGTATACGGCTAAGTGGTTAGCTTGGTACACAGTGGCGATGGTAGTGCTTTTTGTGCCAAAGACTACAGTATTAATTGAGGATTTAGTCACTAGAGATAAATACGCTGTTAAGGGAATTCCTGCTGCTATGGGTGAGATGGCTTCTATTGTTAGTACAGCTTCATATAATATTACCAAGACGTTTGAAGCCGTATTTAAAGTTCCAGGGAAATTGCAATATGGGACATCTGGTCTTGCCTTTGCTTCAAAGGTTATGGAAGATGCTAATCACATTACTATTAAAGATGCTGATATTAGAGCTAACTATCATGGTTATGTTGGTCAGTGTGTGTTTTATGATATTTTACTTGGCGGTAAATATACCGAACAAGAGTTATTGGCTACCGATGATATATGGGAAATGCTAGAAACCCATGCTAGTCCTGTTAGAAGATTTACCTATTTGGATTCTGAGACTAGAACATCCAGCCTCCCTACCTGTAAAGACGGGTTCGCTAAATTAAAATCTCAGTGGAAAAAGATAATTGATGACACAAGTATCACCTGGGGTAAGAGATATTTTCATGGCAGTAACACTGAGGCTAAAGTTGCTTTATTAAAAGGGCTGCAAGTTGCCGATCATTACTTGGGTGGGGCTAGCCGTGATGCTGGAGATATAATTAAACAAAAACTTTTGAGTAATGTAATTCGAGATGGATTTGAAAATAATGCAGCTAGGTTAGATAATGCTGCAATGATGCAAAAGCTGGCCTCCGATAGAGCGAGACTCCAACAAAATAGTGCTTTTAATATCATGGGTGATATGGCTGGTGAATCTCTTGTTTGTGCCAAGGGATTATTTGAGGCAATTTTGTATGCTTTGTTTCCTGTTATAATGATTATGACAATAGCATCTCTAGATGGAGGAAAAGTCCTATCTCAATATTTGTATTTACTTGTTTGGATTAATACTTGGCCAATTATTTATGCGGTCATTAACATGATGATGAGTGTTGAGGGTGTGTTTAGGGTTGGTGCTGCCACGGCTACAGGTGATGATAGTATATCTTGGGGAGCGTCTGTGGCCATGCATAATATTCACAGCGGTATTGCAGCTCAAGCTGGCATGTTAAGTTTATCTGTGCCTTTTTTAAGTCAGGCTTTATTGAGTAAAGGAGCTGCTGCCTTTACTCATTTGGCTGGGCATTTAGGTGGTACTAGTCAAGCTGCTGCTGGTAAATATGCAGGAATGGAGGCCGACGGAGATATTAGTTTTGCTAATCGTAACTACGAGAATGTTTCTCGGAACAATGGCGGGATGTTTAATGTTAACAAGAGTTCTTCTTTTGATTATGGCTCAATGAGTAGGGGTGATGGTTCTGGTGTTCGTCAAACATCTAATATAGGTGGCAAAACAATCCATCAAGTAGATAAGTCTAATATGTTGGATACTATTACAACGTCAGATGGAATTAGTTCTGAGGCTTCTAATAGGGCTGGGAAGAGTTATGTTGCAGCAAAAAGTCAAGCAACGCAAGCAATGGATCATAATGCAGCAGCTCAAACGTCTTCGTTAAATCTTTTAAAAGAGTTTGGTAAAGATGTAGGCACTAAAGGAAGCTGGGCAAATAGATTGTCTTCACAAGAACAGAAAGTCTTTAGTGATGCAAGAAGTCATTTGAAACAGCAGGGCATTAATGTAGATAAGATGGATGGTAAAACTCTTGCTGCTACAGGAAGAGCCTTTGCAAAATTCACTCCTGGTGGCATCGCGGCTAAACTTGCTGGAGCTGAGGCTGGAGTTGAAGGTTCAGCAGAGTTTAAAGGTGATAGTTCAAAGCACAATAAATATTCTAAGCTAGAGCAAGCAGCGCACAATAAAGATCTTAGAAAAAGTTTAGATAGAGTTCAAGGCTCTAGTCAAGATCTAAGCTTTAGTGAGGGCGAATCAAAGGTTAAAAAACATGCTGATTCTATAGGTAGTAATTTAACTAAATCTAAATCGCTGCAAACCCAAAGCGATGCATCACTGCGTGATGCTCAAAATTATGATAAGACAGCAGCACTCGTTAAAACTGGTTCAGCTATGTTAAATCAAAATCATGATCAAGATATTGCTGACATGCAAAACAAACTTGTGAATACGCCTTTATCTAAGGGCGGTATTAGTCAGGCTGAATATGAAGCTTGGCGTACTGGTGATGCTAATGCTAGGAAAGAAACTCTTGGTAGATATACTGGAAAATTATCTAATGATGTTAGTAGCAATGCTGCTATTAAAAACTATGCTACGCCCGAACAGCTAAAAGCGAAGTATGGTAGCGATAGCCAGAAAATCAAGCAAGATAACAATATTAAAAGCATTGCTGTAAATAATAACGCTGAAGTTATGAATGCAACTGATGAAGCTGGTCTTAATCCAGCTAAAAAAATTGATACATCTATTCAAGATAATGCCTTAAAAACAATAAATAAAAATAAACAAGATATATCTGATAGTGAAGGTCGATTGAACGCAAAAACATCTGGTATTGAAAACAAGGTAACGAATGAGCAAGATAAATATTTAATTGAAGATGTTTTCTTGCCAGGGTTGTCAGCAGTTCCTGATGGTGGTGCAGAGTATGGACTTCATTCATTATTAGAAGCTATGGGGGGAGTAAATAAAGATTCTGTAAATAAAAAGATCGTTGATACAGGAGAGCAAAGTATGATGGTTAACAAGGATTATATTGTTGAGCCTGAGAATGATTTAACTGGCGGTAGAGTTGTTCAAGCTGGGGATAGTTCGCTACAACAAGATACTGCTAGCAATCAGAAAAATAATATGTCTGAGGAGGCTTAATGGTAGATGGATTAATCATTTCTATATCTAAGATAATTAGAAGAGCAGTAACTAAAAGGATTGTCTTGAGAATAGTTTTTTTCTGGAAAAGCAGCTTGGATAACGTCAGAAGAGAAATTTTTCTCAATGGATTTAGAGCTAATAATTATAGAAATAACAAAGCTTATAAAAACTATTGCAGCGGAGAATACAATGCTAAAGCCTATGAGTGCTAGAAAGCAGCCAAATATAAAGCTACCAAGAAATGAGAGTTTCTTAATTCTTGAGAGTTGGTTTTTAGCGTTAGTGATGTCTCTAGGATTAACAGCGGGGCTGTCTTGCCTTACGTATGTTTTGCCATCGATGTTGATTGTGTCTTTGCTCATGTCCGTATACCTTTTATATAGTCTATTTGTTTTTTCAAGTTTCCTCAAATTAAATTCCAAGTTTTTGCTAATAAAAGGTGTAGCTTGGGTTTAATGTGAGAGAGAAGGTTAAAAAAAGGACTTATTAATAGGGGGTAATGTGGGCAAAGTAGAGAAAGAGATTATGCAAAATTTGTATGTGAAGTTACTAGAACAATTGGAAGATTTGGATAAGCTTGATGATTTTGTGAGTTTAGTTGAACAGCCTTTGCTTGAGGCTGTCGTTAATTTTTCTGATGGTGATATGGGTTTTGCCTCAAGTATTTTAGGAGTTAGTCAAAGTAGTTTGGAGAAAAGATTAGCTAAGGAGTTTGGTTCAAAGGATGTTGTAGGGTTTCATGTTCTTTTGAGGAAGATGCGTGAGAAGAGGGTTAAGGATAGTAAGAAAATTAGGAAGGTTAATAAGAGGTAGAGGAGGATTAAGCTTAAAGAATACGAGATAGAAAGAACGGTACATAAAGTTAATTAATAAACGGCAAACAAAGAGGGGTGCGTATGCTAGCGAAAAATAAAGCTTATAGAATAGATTGTATGAAAGGTTTAAATAAAATAAAAGACGGTTCAGTTGATATGGTGTTGTGTGATTTGCCATACGGAGTTACGGCTAATAGTTGGGATAAGATAATTCCTATGAATGATTATGTTGTGGTTGGTGGTAGGAGGCTTAATGCAGAGCAATATTTTTTGTATTGCTTTAGTCGTGGTTTAGATGTTGAGGCAGCACATGATAGTTGGGATATTCATCGTAAGCGTGGGTTGTGGTATCACTATAAGAGAGTTACTAAAGAAAAAGGGGTGATAGTATTAACGGCTTGTCAGCCCTTTACAACTAAGTTGATTAATTCTAATTTTGGGATGTTCAGGTATGTTTGGATTTGGCAAAAGAGTATTAAAACTAATTTTTTTCATGCTAAGAAAATGCCTTTGCGTGAGCACGAGGAGATAGTGGTGTTTTATAATAAACCGCCTACTTATAACCCCGAAGGGTTGAAGGATTGCTCTATTAAGAATTCAAGCGTTGGGTTAAAGAGTGTTAATTATAATTTTGTTCAGAAGAAAGCTTATGTGCAAACTAAAAAAGGTTATCCGTCCAGTGTATTAAAGATTGCTAATCCTAATCAGGATAATTTTCATCCTACTCAAAAGCCATTAGAGCTTGGGAGATATTTAGTTAGAACTTATTCTAATAAAGGAGATTTAGTTTTAGATAACGCTTGTGGCAGTGGAACATTTTTAGTTGCTGCCAAAGTTGAGGGTAGAGATTTCATTGGGTTTGAGACTGATAAAGTGTATTTCAAGAAATTACAGAGTAGATTGAGGGAGGTTGTGTAGATTATGGAATTACAAAATAATTTAATAAAATGCCTAGATGAAATAAATAATGGTAACTTAGGTTGGGATTGTAAATTAGCAGCTCCAGCTAATGATGTTGACATCATGAAAATTCAGAAGTTTTGTAAATCACGTTTGGGTGTGTCATTGCCGAAAGACTACATTAACCTATTGAAAATTAAAAATGGGGTTGAACATTCTGGCATGAGGATATTTGGCACTAACGAAATAGTAATCAACGGTGAATTTAGAATTTCAGGGTTCATTCCAGAAAATGATGACTATGCAGATCAGTTTGACTGCAAGCATGTTGTGTTTGGCGGCTGTGATTGCGATTTGTTTATTTATAATATTGCGGACAAGAAGTTTTATAGATTTGATCATATTAACCTATGCGAGTCTTACGGCTCTTTTGGTTGTTTGGTTGAGGATGTTTTAGGATGTTTGCTATGAAAGGAGAAGTTGTGAATAGTTATGTGGAAAAATTAAAAGTTAGGGCTGAGAGTGGGGATGTTGATTCAATGTATAGGCTTGCTGCACATTATAAGCCCTACTATCATACTAACGAAAAAAAGCCAGATGAGGATATTGAACTTTCTGATTATTGGATGTTGAAAGCTGCTAAAAATGGCTCTGCCAAAGCGCAAGAATGTATTGCCCAATATCATGAGAAAGGTGTTAGGGATTTTAAAAAAGATCATAAATTAGCGTATAAATGGTATGAACTTAGTGATTTGCATTTTTTTGAAGGGGAATTTGGGCGCGACTGTGAAATTGCTAAGGAGAAATTAACAGAATATTATTCTAGTGACTCTTTTTGGGTTAAAGATTTGGAAGCAAGAGCAGAGCAAGGCGATGCTGAAGCTCAATATGCTTTAGGCTTATGTTTGGCTGTTGCTTACGGGGTTGATATTAAAGGTAAGGAATTTGATTGTGATGGTTTTGCTAGCGTAGAGGGTATTGTTACAGATCCTGAAAATGCCGGGAAATGGTTGGTTAAATCTGCAAGGGGAGGTTGTAAGTATGCCGAGTGGCATTTAGGAGATGTGTGGAAGTATGTATATAGCATTAGCAATCGCTTTGAACGGTTTGAATATGCTGGTAGTTATTGCTGGTGTGTTAGTTATAGATTAGCTTGGTGTTTTTATTTAGGTATTGGCGTTCCACAGAGTTTTAAAAAAGCACGTGAGTTATGGCTATTAATCTTCAAAGCAGGTCGCCGGTATTGTAATAGCGAGTTTGTTGCGAAGGCTAAAGCCGAATATCTAACTTTTAAAGCAAATAGCGACATTATTTATGATGGTGAAAGGGCTGCGCAAGAAATTAGAGATTTATTTGAGGGTGTATTTAGTTTAGATGGTAAGTGTAGTCGGATGGGGCATATATGGGGTAGAGATATAGAATGGGCAATTGAAGATGGCAAGAAAGCTGCCAAGATAATATCTAAACGAAGAGCGACATTGACCGAGGCCAGAAATGGAGATGTTGAAGCTATGTGTGAAGTTTATAGATTAAGCAAAGAGATCAGGAGGTATTCGTTATTTGCTGATTATGACTTGGGTTTAGAGTGGTTGGATAAAGCGGTAGCTTGTGGAGATGCTGAGGCTCAGTATGAGATGAGTGAATTATATTATTGGAAGGATAGAGATGAGGTTGTCTATGACAGAGACAAAGCATATGAACTGTTATGCAAATCAGCAGAGCAAAATTATATTCCAGCGTTGTATCGGCTACATCTATATTTTGATGAAAAGATTGATTTTGATGTTGAGATTAAACAAGTCGTTGGAGGTAATTAATGGATATAGATAGATTGTTGCAAAAGGCTGAAGGTGGGGATGTTGATTCCCAGTATGCTTTAGGGTTGTATTATGGATATCACTTATTTGGAAATAAATTTTGTTATGAGTGTATGCATCATGATTATTTTTGCGGTTGTTGCTTCAAATTTAGTGGCTATATATCTTTAGGAGATGATGAAGATTATTTTGATCATTTTGATTTGCTGGAAGCAAAATATTGGTTAGTTAAGTCCGCCAAGCAAAAACATCTGCCTGCTATAGCTATGCTAGATATTCACTATAAAAATTTTGTAAGTATTAATATTAATTTGGGATGTTCTAAGGAACGATTATGTGCCTAGGTGGGAGATTTATTATGTAGAAGTATAAAAAGAAAAACGGTGGCTTGCAGATAGGGGTTTCAAATCTTTCTGCAAGCGCATGAGAAGCGTATTCTCATCAATGATTGTAGCATTTTGATGTTAACAAGGTCTATAGCCTATATGGTGTCGTGCGCTTCTTAATTTAAGTTAATTGTTAAATTGAGGAGAAAAATTGTGTTTACAGGTAATTTTACTAGAGGTGGTCAGACATTAAATCACCGAATAATAATGTTTGGTCAGGTTGCTAAAAAAGGTATAGGGATCTCTATATTCGTTTCTATATTGATATTTGGCTACTATATGCGTTTGAAAGTTCCAAGCCGCGCTTGGAAGCAGTATTTTACTTACCGGAAAGCTGGTTTCTATACCACTTTTGCTATGGATGGGAACAAGGCCACTCAAGCTTATACATTGAAAGACGGAAGAGTTATTCAAGTTAAATCAATGGATGTCTTGAAAAATCCCCAAGTTAATACAAGTGTAGGTATTGTTAACTCCTCTGCAAAAGATGGTTTGTGGTGGGGGTTGTTTGGTGGCTTAGGATTGTTTTCTTTAATTGCGTTGATTTATATTTCGGATGGGAAAAAGCAGAAAGAGACTAAGCATGAGCGAGGTGCAGAGTTAGTTACAGGAAAAGAATTAAAGAAATTTGTTGTTGATAAGATAGGGGCAGTAGCAGCTTTCAACGCTATCAAATTAACAGAGGATAAAATACCACTAATAAAAGAAGCGGAGACTTGGAACACCTTATTTGTAGGCACAACAGGTACTGGTAAGACAGAAGCTATGAAAAGTGTAGCTGTGCAGGTTAGAGGTAGAGGGCAAAAGGCTGTTGTATATGATAGGAAAGGTTCGTTTGTTCCTATTTTCTATCGCAAAAATAGGGATTGGATTTTGAATCCGCAAGACTCTAGGATGCCTAATTGGAATCTATGGAGTGAGTGTCGCGATCCAGAAGATTTTGATGCTATTGCAGAAACGCTAATGCCTCATCATATCTCAACATCAGATCCATTCTGGATTAATTCGGCTCGTACAATATTTAGTGCTGCCTGTCGTAAATTACAAGAAAGGGGATGTTTTGATGCTAGAGAATTGTTGCGCCAAGTGTTTAGTGATGCAGGGGATGAAGATAAATTAGCTGAATTACTTAAAGGCACTGAAGCTGAATCCCTAGTATCGAAGGATATAAAGCAGACAGCTCTTGGGATTAAAGCAACTCTGTCCACCTATTTAAAGTCATTATTGTATTTGCCTAAATATGATAAGAGTAAACGTAACTTTTGTATTAGGGATTGGGTTGAGCAAGATGATGATTCGTGGTTGTTCATTTCAATTGTGCGCTCTAGAAAACGTGCAGCTTATCGTCCTTTAATATCTGTATGGGCTGATATAGCTTTGCAGTCTATTTTAGATCGGGAGTTAGATCCTGATAGGCGGATATGGTCATTCTTTGATGAATTGCCATCACTCCAAAGGCTAGCCTCAATACAATTATTAATGGCCGAAGGTAGAGAGTATGGGAGCGCATTTATGACTGCTGTACAAGACATTAATCAGTTTAGAACTGTTTATGGCACTGAAGAAACAACATTGTTATCTTTGTTTAATACTCTGCTGTTTCTTAGAGTTAAACATCCTAATTCTGCTGAGTTGATGGCTAAGTGGTTAGGTGAGCGTGAATATTTGGAAAGCAAAGAGGGTCGTTCATATGGGGCTAACACTATAAGGGATGGTGTCAATATTACTCGTGATAAACGTAGAGATCGTATTGTGTTGCCTGCTGAGATCCAAGGTCTTAAATCTTTAGAGGGATATTTAAGTATGTCTGAGGATGAGCCTATAGCTAAAATCAAATTAAAACCTAAGAAATATAAAAAAATAGCTAATAGTTTAGAGCTTCGTAAAATTACTTTTAAGGATATTGATTTGACAGAAGTTGGTGGTCTTGATGTTGAGATCCCAGATTTTGTAGTTGCAAGTTCAGAGGATAAATCGGAAGAAAAGCCCGAACCAATAATAAATAAACCGAGCAAGCCAGGCGTAAAAGATAAAATAGGAAAACTAAAGTCTGAGGAGGATAAGTCTAAAAAACAAAGGAAACCTAGAAATGATAGGGGTAAAAGCAGAGGCAAAGGTGAGACAGATATTGCAAAACAAGATGTTGTTGAGCCAAAGGATGATGAGAAGCCCGAAAAAGAAATTAAGACTGTAGTTGGGTATGTTGCAAGCCCCAAGGTTCGTAAGGATGAGTTTAAGCAGAGCATGGTGGTTACAGCTGGTCTTGTTGAGTACGGTGCTGTTAGTGGTAAGGACAATATAGTTTCCCAAACCACTACTAGGTACAAGTTGTTTTTTTTCGATGTTTTGGCTGAGATGGCGTTAAAAGATATCACTAAGGGTTGTCGATTAGAGGTTGTTGGTGAATATAAGAAGGAAGAGGAGAGTGAGGTTGATAAAGAAACTGGTGAAGAGATTATTAAGATTGTTAATCCTAGGTTTTTCGTACATACATTTCGGGTTTTGGGTCGTCCAAGAAAAAAGGAGAAACCGAAAGCTGAGGATTTGAATGAGGTTGCTAAAGACGTTGTAAGTATTGAACAGGGTAAAAGCTTAAATTCAAAAGAGTCTATTAAACCAAGTGTTATTGAGATGAGTCGGTAAAGGGAGGGGAAAGGTATGATGAATGTTACAACATTAAAGAGTGCTAGTGGTGCTGCTAAGTATTATGCAGGTTACTATGAGCAAGGAGAGCTATCGCAGTGGTATGGTAAAGGTGCAAAGATGCTTGGATTAAAGGGTGAAATTAAACAAGCTGATTTTTTAGCTTTGCTAGAGGGGAAATTACCAGATGGTCAAGAGCTTGGCAGACATGGCAAGAATGGTTGGGAGCATCGGCCAGGATATGATTTGCCTGCTTCAGCTCCTAAGTCATTTTCAGTGATGATGCTCGGAGATAAAGAGCTAATTAATTTGCATATTAAAGCTGTTACTAAAACAATCGATTTTATTCAAAGTGAATATAGCTTTGCTAGAAATAAAGTTAAGGGTAAAAATGAGCCAGTTCAAACTAATAATTTAACAGCGGGGATGTTTACCCAGTTCTTTTCACGTGATTTGGATATGCAGTTACATACTCATATTATCTTAATGAATGCTACCCATGATGGAGAGAAATTCAAGGCATTATTTAGCGATACTTTCAGCAATGATATTAAATATTTGGGTTTGGTTTATCGTAATTATTTGGCTGAGTTGGTGCAACAAAGAGGGTATGAAATAGTTGAAACTGGTAAAGAGGGTTTTTGGGAGTTTAAGGACATTCCAAAGTCGGTAAATGACCAGTTCTCCAAAAGAAGAAAGAGTATTGAGAAATATGCTAAGGATATGCAAGATGCAGGTATTTTGAATGTTGATATGCAAATAGCTAATAAAGCTACGCGCCAAAAGAAAGATGAGTCTGCTGGATATGATGCCCTTATAGAAAATTTAAAGCAGGAGTTAAATGAAAAAACATCTATTTCAATGGCTGACATTGATAGGTTTGTAGATAAAGCTTTATCACGTGGTGCTATTGATATTAATGATGAAAAGCACTTAACAGTAAAGGCCGTTGATAAGGCAGTTAATCATTTAATGTGTTATGCGGATATATGGACTAAAGATAGGTTAGTAAAACAAGCTCGCGCCTATGGGATAGGTTTAGATATTGGCTTAATCAAGCATGAAATTGAAGAGAGGCTGGGCAAGGGATTCTTAGTTGGGGGTAAAGATAATAATGTGATGTCTTCGATAACCCATGAGCAGATACAGCAGAATATTGATTTAATGAGAAATGGTAGGCTTGGTAAAATTTCATTTAAGTTTTTTGCCAAGATTGCCAGTCTTGGGATGTTAGAAAATTCAACTCCTTCTAAGAAAGAGCAGTTAGTATCCTTGCTTACCACTAAGAGTCAATATGTTGCTTTGAATAGCAATGATAAAGATGGTTACGATATTTTGAAAGCTTTCGGCACTATAATTCGAAACTCTAGATATTATAATGTCACGGCGGTAATTCCAACTGCTTTGTCAAAGCAATCATTTGGAGAAAGGCAACAGTTACTTGGTACAAAGGGTGTGTATACCTTATCTGGGTTAACGAAGTATTGGGGGAAGCAGTTTGCTGAAGGTGCGCGTCTACCAAGTGCAGGGCAGCAGATATTTGTAGTTGATAAAGCTCATTTGTTTAACACTGAAGGTATTAATGAAATTATGACTCTAGCTGATAAGCTGGGTGCTAAGGTTGTTTTTAATGTTAAAGAGAGTTTGGGGAAGTTAAAAAATCAATTGGGAGGTTGTAATGTTTTATTAGGAAAGGGAATGGAAAGTATCGGCGAGGTTGATACTAAGAGTTTAGAGGATAGGATTAAAGTATTAGATGATAGCAATAGAATAAATGTTATCAAAGATTATGATAGTCAGTTCGACCGGATTAAAAATATTTGCCAAACAATCAAATCAGTACCGCAGGTTGTTGTGCCGACAAAGTCTTTGAAGGTTTTGCTTAATGAAGAAATCAGAAATGGTTTTGTTGAAAGTGGGAGAATTTCAACAGATTCTATTCAAGTTGATATCCTTGATAAAGCTCCAATGTCAGATGTAGATAGACGCCATATTCAGTTCTATCAAACTGGCTATATTATTCGAGGGGATGGTCAATATTACGAGGTCAAGGATGTGGATAGAGATGTTAATGTCCTTAAGTTAGTTAATTTAGCAACCAAGGAATTTAAGGAATGGAATTTAAATAACAGAGGCTTTAAATCCATTGACGTTTACCAACAAAGGTCTTTGTCCATAGCTAAGGGTGATAATTTAGTTTGGACAAGAACTGTTACCATCGATGGTGAAAAGCGTAGGCGTAATTGTTTAATTGAGGTATTGGATGTTAATGATAGAAGCAATATCAAGGCTCGTGATAATTTTGGTAAAGAATTTATTATTAACCCTACTGATTTAAAGCAGCAGCATTTCAACAGGGCTTATGTTAGAACCATTCAAGAGAGTCTATACAAAGATTCAAAGATTGATGTTTTATATTGTCCAAGTGGGAAGATTGATTCTATTAAGGCTCATACCTGTTTGGAAATGTTATCAAGGCGTGGTCAAGTAGTTGTTAGTGATATTGGTAGTCTTGGTGGCACTAAGGTTAAGAGTCTTGATGTAGAGAAAGAACGTAGTATTAGTCAAAGAGATGGGAGAGATATTGTAGCTGATAATGCCGTGGTGCATGGGATGATTAAACTATCAGAGCGGGATGCTGTTTTTAGTTTAAAGAATCTTAAGAAAGAAGCATTAGAGTATTGTGGTAGTAGAGTTGGAATCGATGATATTGATAATGCTATTGATAGGTCATTTGATAATAAAGAATTAGTTGATACTAAGGCTGATGATAATAAGCTAGTTAGAGATGATGCTATATTACTTACCACCAAAGAAACAATTAATATTGAAAGCCGATGTATTAAGTTAATGCAAGAAAGCAAGGACTGTTTTGAGCCTATTCTAGCTAATAACCATCCCTTAATTAAAACCATTCACAGTAATACATTTTTTAATAAAGCTCAAAAGGAAGCCATAGAATTTATTGTCACTCAAAAGGATGGAATATTTGCTGTTCAGGGAATAGCTGGAAGTGGTAAGACAAGCATGATGAAGGAGGTGGTACGGATATATGATGAAGTTGGGGTAAATGTTGTCGGGATTGTTAATACCACCAGTGGTAGAGGTGAGTTAGGTCGTGAGTTAAAGGGTGTTGCTAGTGAGATTGGGGTTGAGGCTCTTACGGTTAAGGCGTTATTGAATCAAGTGCGCAAATTAAAAGATATGAAAGAGTTTCCTAGGACTTTATTCATTCTTGATGAAAGCTCTCTAGTCTCCAATAAGGAGATGCTAGCTCTAGAGCAGCTATGTAAGGAACTTGGGCAACAGTTGTTGGTTGTTGGAGATTTTCAACAAAACAAGTCTATTGGTGCTGGCCACCCTTATAAGTTATTGCTAAAAAATGGGATGGAGTTTAAAACACTAGATACCAATGTGAGATTGGATGTTAAACGAACTCTGGATGCTGCCAAAGCTATTTATCAAGGGGATGTAGTCAATGCGTTAAATAATATCAGGATAGAGCAAATACCAGATAGAGGTATTGCAATTAAAAAATTAGCCGATGAATACTTAGCATCAATAAAGGATTCTCCAGGTAGTGGTAGAACAGGTATTGCCCATTCAAACAAAGATAGGGTTGAAGTTAATAATACTATTCGGAGTCAATTGAAAAAGGATGGCCTATTAGAGGGGAAGTCATTGTCAGCTCAGATATTAGTGCCAAGAAAGGATTTATTAGAAACGGATAAAACCAGAGCGGTATCCTATGAAGAAGGAGATGTTATTAAGTTTAGTAATGGTTATCGAACTGATATCTCAAAAGGTGAATATTGCAAAGTTTTAAGATATGAAGCAAATAGTAAGACTGTAGTTGTGAAGTCTTTAGGCTCTGGGAAAGAGATTGACTGGACACCTAATTTACAAAGTAACCCTGAGAGGGTTGAAGTATTCAAGCCATCAGAGCGTAGTGACTTAATGACCAATGATAGTATCATTTGGCGAGCCACTGATGGAAAACGCGGAATTATTAATGGTGAGGTAGCGACAGTAGTTGGCGTTAACCCAAAAGACAAGCAGTTTAGCGTGAAGCTTGCTAATGGAGAAGCTCTAACCTTAGATGCTACTGATTGCAAGAATCAGCACTGGGATTATAGTTATACGGTTACATCCTATATGATTCAAGGTAGAAACATTAGAGATAATCTTTTTTATATAAACTCTAATGCAGCAAATGTCAGCATAGATGAGTTGTTAGTTGCTATTACTAGAGGAGATAATGTCCAGATAGTGACTGATGATGCCTTGAAGCTGGCTAAGAAGTTTGAACAGCAAGTGGGATTGCCTGAAACAGCATTGGAGTTAATCCAAGATGGTTGGGGCAAGGAGTTTGAAAATAAATTTAGACCAAACATTAAAGGAGATGCCAGCAAAGCCCCAGGGAATGTATTTACTGGTGAGTTTGATGTTCTTAAAAAAACTGAGAAGGTGAATGAATATTTAGAGGCTAGTAAATTAGCAGGACGAGAATATTTCAGTCACAAGCAAAGGGTTAATTCCGTAGGTTATGAGATAGCCGAGATGATTAAAGATAAGTCGGTGGCTAGTTTGGAAAAACGTAATGAGTTAGCGCACGGGATTTTCCAAAACATTAGCGAATATCAAAGGGTTCTTGAAGATAATGGTTTAGATGTCAAAAAGATTAAAACTCAAGCGTTAAAGCATCAAGAAAAGTTAGAGATAGACAAATCATTGAGTGAAAATGATGCTCGACTCCAATCAAACGTAAAATCGGATGTGAAATCTAACGGCAAACCCAAATCAGATAGGTATGTTGATAAAGATGTAGTGATTGACAAGCTGCATAGTGATATAGATGGATTTGCTAGGGACTTATTAGGTGAGCCAGATAAGGTTACTAACAATACTCTCTACTGGGGTAGAAAAGGCTCTATGCAAGTTCATATTAATGGCAGCAAACTTGGTTATTGGATGGACTGGGAGCAAGGTAACGGTGGCCGTGATATGCTATCTTTATACTTGCAAAAAACGGGGCAAAATTTTAAAGAAGGAATTCATCGATTGTCTAAAGACTTTAACCTTATTAATATCAGTGCATTAAATGAGCCACAAAGAACAATGCAGCAACAGCAACGTCAAGAAAAAATAAAAATCGATAAAATTCAAGAGCAACAAAAACAATCCCAAAGAATTAAATGGGCTAATGATTTATATAGAGCCTCTAAACCATTAAAAGGCACGCTGGCTGAAACATATCTCCGGCAGCATCGTGGAGTCAAATGCCCGCTGCCAGAATGGTTTGGCTTTCATCCTAGCATCAAACATAAAGAATTAAATAAAAATATTCCGGCGATGACTGTGCCTATCCAGGATTGCAATGGTGATTTTAAAGGCATTGTTAGGATTTATCTTGAACAAGATGGGAGTAAACTTAATCAAGAAATTACAGACAAAAACGGTAAGACAGTTCAGGCTCTTACTAAAGCCGATCTTGGCCAAAAGCAAAGAAACTTTGCATTAATTAATCGGGGGAAAAATAATGAAAAGGTTTATTTAGCGGAAGGTGTGGAAACTGCTTTTAGTTTAGTTGGCTCTTGTCGAGAAAATACAATATTAGCGGTGCTTGCCGTGAATAACTTTAAGACGGTTGAATTATTCAAGGAGACGAAAGAGGTCGTTATTTGTGCCGATAGGGATGGTGTTAATAGCCAAGCCCATAAAACATTATTACAAGCCGTAGAGCATTTTAAAGATATGGGTATAAAAGTTTCTGTTGTTATGCCGGAGATATCCTCAATAGAACAGAAATTGGATTTTAATGATTTATTAATGTCAAAGGGTCAAGGTGCTGTAACTAGATGTTTAAATAATCCTATAGATATTAATAAAGAGTTTAGGGTTGACGAAAGAGCGGCGATGGAGATAAAGAACAAAAAAGATCAGAATAAAATATGGAGAGTTAAAGAAGCAGATAAATTATATAGCAATTCTATGTCAGTTAAAGGCACAATCGGAGAGAAATATTTTAAAGATATTGACTCTGCAATTCCATCACATTTTAGGTTTCTAGCTAGTATTAGCCATCCCCAGTTAAAGGATAAATATCTATCTGCGGTAATTGCTCCTGTTCAAGACAATAAAGGAAACTTCAAGGGTGTCACAAAAATCTATCTTGAAAATAATGGGAACAAGCTTGATAAATATATCAAAGATGAGTCAGGTAAAAATGTTAAGGTCGATTCACATGTTACCTTAGCTAAAAAGACAGGAAATTTTGTCTTAATTAATATAGGGAAAGATAATAAAAATTTGTATTTAACAAATAGTCCAGAGGATGGGCTTAGTATTATGGCTCATTGTAAGGATAATACAGTTTTATCAGTGTTGTCTTTGCAAAATTTCAAAGAGATTAAGCCATTTAGAGATACTAAAGAGATAATTATTTGTGCTAGCAGAGATGATGTCACTAAGAATTCTAACATTGTTCAAGCTGTGGAGCATTTTAAAGATAAAGGTTTAGACGTTTCTATTAGAATTCCAGAAGCATCAAATGATAAGTCATTAAGTTTTCAAAATTTATTACAAGAACATGGAAGAGATGCGGTTAGTGATAGTCTTAATAAGCCTATGGATGTTAATAACAGTTTTGACAATATAGTGGCTATATCATCTAAGGGTGACAATATTAGCAAGGATGATATAAGTGTGCAGAAACAACCAAAGAGTGTTAAGCAAGAAAATGTTGTTCAGCAAAGGCAAATTGATGTTGATAGGCAGATGATGAGGTGATAAACATAAAGCATCCTTGCTAAACTCACAATCCTGTGCGGCATTAATTAGCGATAATAATATTTTCGCATACTACCATTGAATTTTTTGCTAGTTAAACAACATTTCTTAAAAGGAAAGCAAAGATCCGCAAGGACAAGGATCATTACGGCCTAACTTTTCTATTAATTCTTTATTGCCATGCACAACTCGATATCCTTTCTTAACATTAGTCTCTGAAGGATAACCTTTGCGTCGCTTACTTATAACTTCAAAAGGAATGTTGGTGTTTTTTATAGAATTTCATAAATCACCTCATATTTCATTAAAATATCGAAGGATATTCTAACAACTTAGAGTAATAAGTCAATCTCTTTTGAATTGCTCTTGACTTTAAATCTAGTTAATTCTATTATTAGGTGCATCAATTCAAAAAGGAGACTAATATGCAACAACTACATCTACAATATTTATTTGGAATATAATTTAAATAAGTTACTTGATTAAGGCATTTTTCATCCTTACCTTTCTTCTGAAAATTAATTCTAAATAGATAATCATTAAAATTACATTAAAATATGCTTGGTTTTCACATGCCTGTTTTTCTGCGCAAGAAGATCATTCTAGTATTTGTGCAATGTAATATTAATACAATTAACAATTTCAATAAAGATACAACAAGTGAAGATGTTTATTATGAATATTTTTAAACAAAAAAAAGAAGCGACTATAAGAATTATTGCTTCTGATAAAAATTGGATTGAGAGTGATGCTGTAAATCAATTGCATAACACAGCAAAGCTTAAAGGTGTTCGGCTAGCCGTGGGATTACCAGATTTACACCCAGGCAGAGTACATCCTATTGGTGCAGCATTTATTGCTGAAGGATGGCTTTATCCTCAGCTTGTGGGGAATGATATAGGCTGCGGCATGGGTTTATGGAAAACAGATTTAAAACTCCATAAGCTAAACATGGATAAATGGGTGTCTAAGCTTAATAATTTAGACTTACCATGGGATGGCAATATCACAGCATGGCTTCAGCATTATGAAGCAGAACATTCTGATTTTGATAATTCACTTGGTACTATCGGTGGTGGCAATCATTTTGCAGAACTCATGTCATTAGAGGCTAGTATTGATCAAGGGGCATGCGATAAATTAAAATTAGATAAAAAAATTTTTTATCTCTTAGTGCATTCTGGTTCTCGTGGCTTGGGTGAACATATTTTACATAATCATATTGATTCATATGGTAAACAGGGTTTACAAGAAGACTCTCTAGCGGCTATAAACTATATTGATGCTCATGACAAAGCAGTTAAGTGGGCAGAGGCCAACCGGTCTCTTATAGCTCACAGATTTTTAAGCTCTTTACATGGCGATGGAAAGAAAATAATTAATGTTAATCACAATGCTGTGCTCCCACAATATATTAGTGGCAAAAAATATTGGTTGCATCGTAAGGGAGCAAGTTCTGCCACAGAAGGTATGGTTATTATACCCGGTTCGCGTGGGGATTTAAGTTATCTTGTGCAACCAATAGGCTCACAGGATAAGAATGCCTATTCATTGGCGCATGGGGCAGGGCGCAAATGGAGTCGTTCATCTGCAAGGCATTGTTTAAGAAAATATCGTATAGGTGATTTTCTTAAAACATCTCTTGGAGGTCGAGTAATTTGTGAAAATAAAGACCTCATTTATGAGGAAGCCCCACAAGCTTATAAAGATATTGGTATAGTTGTAAATGATATGGTGAATGAAGGCTTGATCCGCATTATAGCTAAATTACGACCTGTTATTACCTACAAGACGCGGAGGAGGAAATGATGGCTCAAGCAAATACCTGTTGGATGCAAATTACCGCTGGCCAAGGGCGAGATGAATGCGCATTAGCTGTCAGACACATTATGCAATGCCTAATGAAAGAAGCTGAAAAACATTGTTTGAAAACAAAATTATTGGAGTCAATACCAGGCAACCAAACTAATACTTTTATCTCAGTGCTTATTGAAGTAAAGGGGGATGGGATAGATTTCTTTATCAATAAATGGGAAGGCACAGTACAATGGATTTGTGAAAGCCCTTATCGCCCTCACCATAAGCGCAAAAACTGGTTTATTGGGGTGAATGTATTATCTTCATTTGAGAAAAAAATTACGTTCAATGAGCAAGAGCTAAAATTTGAAGCTATGCGTGCTTCTAGTCCAGGTGGGCAGCATGTCAATAAAACTAGTAGTGCTGTACGTGTAACCCATATTCCTACAGGTCTAGTGGCTAAGGCACAAGAATTGCGTTCTCAACATATGAATAAGAAACTAGCATTAGTTCGGCTTAACTCTATCTTTGATGAGCAAAATAACAAGGAAATAGCGATTAAAACAAAAGAAAAATGGGAGAAACATAATCAGCTAGAACGAGGGAATCCAATACGAGTTTTTATCGGCGATAAATTTAAGGAGAAAAAATATGGAATGTGCAGAATATAAAAAATACTACAAAAATGAATATATAAATATAACTAAAGAAATAGCAGATTGTAATGAATGTGCTGATACCCCATTTCTAAAGGCAGGGGGAGCATCAGAAAGAGTTAAAAGCATCCGTATAAGGAGGTTGAGTAATGTCGGGGGGAACTAAAGGTAGAAGACTACATATAATAGATATGAATATTAAAGAAACTAATTATAGTAATTTATGCAATCATATGAATGAAAAAATAAATGTACAATGTACTTATCATTCAAATCCTCTTGACTGTCCAGATTCTGTATTAGTTTATGTGCCCCCTATAAGAGAATGTGGTATGCCCATAAGAGACGGTAAGCATGGGAGCGCGTCATCATATATTGTAATATATAACTGTCCTTGGTGTGGAAAAAAACTACCTAAAAATTTACGAGATGAATGGCTTACGGAGTTAAAAAAAATGGGTATAGAAGATCCTATTCTATCGCCAGATATTCCAGAAGAATTTAAGACTGATGAGTGGTGGAAAAGGCGTGATTTGTGAAATTTAAGACAAGGAAAATATATGAAATTTGGAAAAGAATTAACATGGTACTATAAGGAAGGGGATAATGAATTTATTGTTAGTGAAGAGAAGCTAGATAATGTTCCGAATGAAATATTAGAAAAGCTAGTTAACAATATTGTTGATAAGGATGATCCAGATATGTATTACGATTATGTAGCAAATACACGATTCTTAAATAGTATACAGCCCTTTATTAACCATGAAGTTGATCTAAATAAGTATGACTATTTTATTACATCTTATAACAAGAATAAAAATACACCATCATAAGAAAAAGAATAGTACAATTCAGAATCAAACTGTGTAACAGCAAAGGCAAGTGGATATGGATAGACAGATGATGAGGTAAATCTTTTTGCTACTAAGAAATTATTATATCATATTGAATTAGTATTAAAGCATGGATAAAGGAAAAACCATGAAAAACAAACAGACTAGTACAAGTAAAATTTTAGATTTTTGGGCTGCGGTTGAACAATTTACTCCTTGTACAGTTGAACCTGAGAAGAAAACGGGTTACGTAAAATCAATTCAAAGAGAAGTATTAGGTAAGCAAGATATACCATGGCTAAACAAAGACTCTTTCAATCATGAAAGAACAGATAAATTTACCTGGGTTTATACAGTTTTTTTAGGAATATTAAAGAAAAAAGATATTACAAAACAAATAAAGCAGTTCCTTAGAATTGATCACCCTGATTATGATTTAAAGAAAGAAAATGGGCTTTCCTGTATTTGTGCTTTTCAACTAGATATTAATGGTAAGCCTATTTCAAGCACTTTTGAAGTGCCTGACTATTTTATAGGTATGAGCTGTTTAACTCAATTTAAGGAAAAACCAAATACATGGTTAGAACAAGCGCCAGAATTTAAAAGAAAATTTACAGATGCTTTTTCTAATTTATGCGATCGTCTTAACCAAACTGAACCGTTCAAGCCATTAGACTACGAAGAGTTATCTGGTTTTATTAGAGATTTAATTGGTCTTTCAAAATGGAATAATCTTACTAAACAAAATCTCATAATAAATAAAGCCATTATTTATTCAAGTAAATTACCAATACCAAAGAAACAACAGAAAGAAGAAATAAAAAATTCAAATACAATGATTATAAATAGCTTTTACCTCGATGAGTTGAGGAAAGTTAAAGAATCCCTCGAAATGGGTAAAATCAATGTAGGAGAAGGGTTTAAAGAGTATATGGGAATGTATAATAGTAATAGAAAAGAAGATTTTCGTAAAGACATTCATTTGCTGAAAAAATATATGTCTCCAAAATATTTGCCTCCTGCAAGATGGCCTAGTACAGGAGATCATTCTTTATCCTTAGCACAACAAGTTGCTGTTAATCTTGCTGTTAGCAAAAAAAGTGGGTTGTTTTCTGTTAATGGACCTCCTGGAACAGGGAAAACTACTTTATTGAAAGATATATTGAGTCATGTTGTTCTAGAAAGAGCAAAGATAATTTTTCAGTTTGAAGATCCAAATAATATTTTTGAAGGCTCTTCCACCTTCCAAATAATGAATTATAATTATAAGACATGGAAGCTAAAACCTTCTTTGTTGGGTCATGAAGTCGTAGTTGCTAGTTCCAATAATGGAGCCGTTGAGAATATATCAAAAGAAATCCCTAGACAAACCGAAATAGATAGTAAATGGGAGTTGGATTATTTTTCAGAAATTGCATCTTATGTTATGAATGAGAAAAGCTGGGGTCTTGGGGCTGCAGTTCTTGGCAACAACAAAAACCGTAGTGAATTTTTTAATAGATTTTGGAATAAAGAACCAGATACAAGAGAAAATGTTAATAAAGACTCTTCATTTGGATTAAAGTATCTATTAGGGAATATTTGCCCAAAATCTAATTGGAATGACGCGAGAAAGAACTTTTCAAAAACTCTGAATGCATATGAAGCAATACAAGCAGAGCTAGTTAAACTAGAGGAAATTATCAAAAATACGCCGGAGCAAAACCAGAATATTCAGAATCTTGAGAAAAAAACATTTCAGTTACAAACTGAAGTTGAGGAATATAATTCTTTACTCGTTAAGGCAAAAAATAAGTTACAGGCTCTAGAGAAAGTGATTGAAAATGAAAAACTATTATTGAACTCTCATAGCCAACTTAAACCAACTAAACTAGCGCTTTTGATAGAATTTATTACAAGAAGTCAAAGCCATAAAATTTGGCAGACACAATACGCATCAATTTTAAATAATCTGAGCACAGATATTAAGATATCTCGAGATATAAATGAAGAAATTGAGGGGCTGAAAAGTAGAATAGATAAATCACAACAAATAATAGATTCAGATATAACTTTACTCCATACGTTAAAAGAAAAGTCTCGAGTCGAACAAGAGCTCCTGCTTAAGTATAAAACAAGCATGGGGGATAATTTCCCCGATAACGATTTTTGGAAGCAACCAGAAGATCAATTACATAAATGCTCGCCATGGATATTTGATGAATTACATTTTATCCGTGGGCAACTTTTTGTTGATGCAATTGAATTACACAAATCCCTAATTATTAATTTGTCAGATAAAATAATGAATAATCTTCGATGCATGAGTATGATTATGACTTCTCGCTCATGGCCAGAAGAAAAAAATAGTCTTCTCCCATCTATATGGGCATCATTTTTTATGGTTGTGCCTTTAGTTTCAACAACTTTTGCTTCTTTTGCTAATCTTTTTAAAGGTATGAGCAAGGAGTCAATTGGTTGGCTATTAATTGATGAAGCAGGTCAAGCAGCCCCTCAATTAGCAGCGAGTGCAATTAATAGAGCAAGACGTTCAATTGTTGTTGGGGATCCATTGCAAATTAAACCTGTTGTGACGATTCCTTACGCAATGAATGATGCTCTAATGTCATATCACACAATTTGTGCTAAATGGAATCCCCTAGAAGAGTCTGTGCAAACACTTGCTGATCGTGTTAATCCTTATGGTACCTATATTGGAAAAAGTGAGGAGAAAAAATGGGTAGGGGCTCCTTTGCGGGTACATAGACGATGCAATGCTCCGATGTTTAATATAGCTAATGAAATAGCATATGATGGTCTGATGATTCAAGCTACATATAACAAACAGTCAGAGATTGAAAAAATATTTTCAGAAAGCAAATGGTTCCATGTTGAAGGAACTTATGCCGATGGTAATTGGATAATCGATGAAGGAAAGGTTGTAATGCATCTTTTGTCAATTATGACTAGCGCCACGCACTCTCTTCCTTCTCTTTATGTTATTTCTCCTTTTAATGCTGTTGCATTTAAAATGAAACAGTATTTGCTCTATAATATAGATAAATGGTGCAATAGCTTTAGCATTAAGAAAAGTATGATACGTGATTGGGTAAATAAATCCATTGGTACAATACATACATTTCAAGGAAAACAAGCAGAGATAACAATATTGCTATTAGGTGGTAACTCTGACAAGCCTGGAGCCATAAATTGGGCTTCTTCTTCTCCAAATATTTTGAATGTTGGAATTACTAGAGCAAAAAACCTTGTTTTTGTCGTAGGGAATCACAAACTCTGGTCAAAAAAACCGTATTTCCAGAATTTAAATAATTATATTTCTGTTAACGAAGAATTTTGTGTTGTTGCCAATGTATTAGAAGAGCATAATCATTTACAAGATTATCATGACAAAGAATATCAAGAGCTAACAAATACTCTTCACTAATCAATTGAACGGCACTAATATTAGCCAATAAATAGGCCAAATATTAGATAAAAATACATTTATAGGTACGGCAATTATCCAGTTCCACCAGTTATAAATATATCCATCAAAAAAAATTAAATAAATAAAAGTTATTGTATCTCCAATTAAATAAACCATAATAAAAATAAGCCATATATTCTCGGTTTTGGTAAAAATATTTTTAAGATACATTTACATTAATATAGCACAAATTTAGTATTTTTAATTCTTTTGCGATAAATTTTGAATAAATATAAAGTCTCTAATAATGAAGGTTTTGAGCCAGACTTTAAAGATGAATTTAAAACTATTTTGGAATACATCTTACGATTAGCGAATTTAATTTAACACATATTGAAACAAATGATAACAGCCCGATATCCTAGAAAGTGACAAAGAGTTTCTAGCTTGAGATAATACATTTGCACTTAAAACTGGGAGCTTCATGAATACAGGGAAGTATATACAAAATATTGTAAAAATTAGTCAAAAGCTAACTGCAGGAATACACGCTCTAGATTTAACATTGTTATTTAATATCTACTTTATTTTTATAAAGCATCTAGACTATAAATCAACAGAGCTTTTCAAAGTTTTCAGTAGTAACTATGAAATACTATATATTGGAGTAGGATTTATAATGTTTACTCTTATATATAAGAGTTTTATTGTTCCAATTATCTCAGAAACTTTTATTATTCCTATGGTAGCATTTCTTAGGAAATATCATCCAAATAAAGTAAAACTTCAACTGGAGAGTCTTAAAAGAAATTATCTAAAGCAAAAAGATTTTGAACATGTAATGCCATATCATTCTGCACTTATGTCACTTGTAACCACATTTTTAATTGATTTTTCTTGCGATGGAGGTGCTTGGAGTTATATAATGAAAAAATCTAGTTTTCCTATTGTTGTTGCCGTGTTGACTATTATATTCGGACAAGTATTATTTGTTGTTATTTTTTTTGATTATAACAGTCCGAAAGAGATTGAAAATATATCTCAGCTATCAAAATCCAGGAAAATTTATAAAATATAGCATATAAATCAAAACAGGTTAATGAAGGCCTTTTAAGCATTGGAGCAGTTAATTATGTCCTATGAAAAAACAAAGAGTTTGTTGGAAGAGAAATATCCTGATTGTTTTGTGAAGCTTGGGGAAACTCCTAAGCCTCTTAAAAAAGGCATAAAAGATGATATTTTAGCTCTTATGTCTGAATATCCTGATATTCTGTCTAAAAGAAGTATTCGAAAGTATATGTCTTCCTATGTTAATAGGCCATCCTACCTTAAATGTATTAAGACTGGGGTTAAGAGGATTGATTTAGCAGGTAATGAGGTTGGAGAAGTAACCGAATCTGAATATGATTATACAAAAACTCAGCAAGAAGAAAGCATAAAGAAATTTCAGCAGAAAAAGAAAGATGTTGCTACTAAGAAAGAGCCTTCTAAGGATGATGCAAAAAAAGTGGCAAAATTTGCTAACCAATTACAAGCTGAATTAGAAAAAATTATAGCTCAAGATGAGACTGAATCTAAACGTAAGGTTTTGAGTCTGAAGAAAAAAGTTGGGTGATTGATGGAAACCAGCATCTATAGTAAATTCAGAGAGAATGAACATCAATCTGCTAATAATATATTGCAGGAGCATTGTAATTTCTCATTCATAGAGATGCAGGGCTTTATAGCTTGTGTAATATGTGAGCCTGAAGCGATTGAACACGGCAAGTGGTTAAGGATGTTAGGGATTAACGACATTAAGCTAAGTGAGTCTAATGCTAGTAAGATTATTAGAAAAGCTATGACTGATTGTGCAATTAATTGTTTCAACTCCATCAAAGAGAAATTAGAGCATGGTGAATATAATCCCATTGAAGAACTCAAGAAATTAGTAATATTAGACAATGATAGAGAAATTGAAAAAGCTGCTAGCACTTGGTGTCGTGGCTTCGTTCGTGGTGTTGTTAGTGCTGGAATGTTATCAGCCATTAGTGATGAGAAACAAGCAGAATTATTTCATCCTATTGTAATCCTGTCAGCTAGTATTCATGGGCTACGTAAAGAGATTAAGAATTGTAATCTCCAACAATCAGTAAAAGAGACAAGACAACGAGCTGTTCAAGCATTGCCTAAAACAGTTAATGCAATTTATCAGTATTGGTTGAGTTTTGATAATGTTTTTACTCCTAAGAAGATTACGAAAACAGATACCATGGATGTAACAACTTACTATAAACCCTGTGCTTGTGGAAGTGGGAAGCTGTATAATGATTGTTGTTTAGTAGCTCATTGATAAGGTTTTTAATGGCAAAGATATCACCTACTCAAAAAATAATTAATCAAGCAGGGTTTATTGAGACTCAGATGTTAGCCCTTGTTCCTAAATTAGAAGAGCATGAGTTACATGGTGATGCTGATGAATTAGAAGCTATTCTTGAGAAATACTCTGAGTTTTCTAAAAGAATGTTAAAAGAATTGGTTGCTTGTGAGTAGTCATCCACAAACATCGGAACAAGAGATTGATCATGATATTCCTTTCTGAATAGATAAAGTATAATATAGCAAGAATAGTTATATAAACGAGTTGATATGAGTTCAGAGAATTTTCCACATGACAATTTTTTTAAAAAATCTATGCAAGACCTTAGAGTTGCAAAGGATTTTTTTAGCTTGCATTTACCTAAAGAAATTAAATCACAAGTTAATCTTGATACTATAGAATTTGAGAAAACAAATTTTATTACAGAGCGTGAAAAGATATCTAATAAAAAGAAAGAAAAACGAGTAGATATGCTCTATTCAGTCAAAATTAATGGTGAAGATGGGTACTTCTACTTACTCAGCGAGCATCAAAGTTCTCCAGATAAAAAGATGCCATTTAGAATCATGAAGTATATTCTAGAGATTATTCAGTATCATTTAGATAAGCATAAAGCTGAAAAAAGTAATGATGATATTAAATATCCTATTATCTGGCCAGTAATTTTTTACAATGGAGATAAGCTCTATAATTTAACTACTAGCTTTCTAGATATGTATCCTAGAGGTCACAGGGGGTTGGCTGAAAAGATATTAACTAGTCCATTCCAGCTAGTCGACCTTAATAATATAGAGGATGAGGATTCACGTAACCATGTTTGGGCTGGCCTCATGGAGATGGCTATGAAAGCTAATCACGCGAGATTTCGTAATAACTTAGAGGATTTAGCTAAGATATTGGCCAATTTTGCCCATGAAATAGAGCAAAAACATGAGGGTTGGGAGTTTTTAAGAGAGGCAATCTGTTATACTATAAGTATAGCTGATACTAAAAGCGATAATCCTGAAGAATATCTAAAGATTATTGCTGACGAAGTATCAGAAAAAAATCGAGGTGAAGTTATGACAGCATTGCAGAAATTCCAACAGATAAGTGAAGATCGTGGGATCGAGAAAGGCGTTATAAAAACAGCTTACAAGATGCTACAAGAAAAAATAGATCTGAATACTATTAGCAAGGTTACTGAACTTCCTATTGATCAGATCGAAGAGTTAAAGGCTCAGAATCAAGAGCAATTCTAACCATTTTTGAGTCTTTTACGGCTCTAGAACTGTTAAGTTTGTGTATACATTTTCACCATATCTAAACTTCTAAATTACTTTTTTTTGCGATTTTGAGATCGTATTTTAACCAAAGTAGGCGGGGTAAGTAAGTCTAGATTGAGAGGAATATCAGCTAATCCACGAATGGTTTTAGCTATATTTTTTAACTTTTCACTGACTATTTTTTGATATTCCATTATTTTTTTGTTGAGGTTTTTCATGTTCATCCTTATTTGTTTTGTCATATTCTATCATATTTCTGCTTATTTATTATCATATTTTGTTAATATTATTGACGTTTTTTATCTATTTGTTAGCATATTTTGATAGTATTTTTGCATTAAATTGAGTGATTTTTAATGACTTTTTATAAGTTATTTGAGGAATTTTTCAGATTTTTCTGTCTTGTTAATGACCTCTTTGTTGTTTTTTTTGCTCTAAAAATTATACAATCATTCTCCATTTATAGTGCATTATTACTCCTCTATTTAGCCGTTGTTAGGGGAAGGGTAGCATTTGATTATCCTTGTAGAAGCAATATTAAAGTCGGGCTAGAGAGGCTTAATATTGTTTTTGTGTGGTTACGGTGACTTATTTTTTTCTTAATTTTGGTGTTTAATTTTTACCCTTTTTCGGGCAACAAAGAATAGATTCCTTGGTGAGATTTTCAGAGATAAGTGTTTTTCTTTGTACCATTATAATTCAGCTCATGGAAATATAATACGCAGCAAGTTTAATATTTGCCGTGTACAACACCAGACCATTTTCACAACCCGAATTATTTAATTAATTATTTAATTATTTACTATTTTCTAAAATTTTAATTATATTACAATGACTTATGAATTAAACAGAATTATTAATTAATTATTTAATTATTTTAATTATTTATTAATTATTATTTAATTATTTGGAATGTGTTTAATTTCAATAGCTTACGAATTAAGCAGAATTATTAATTATTTAATTAATTATTTAATTATTTGTAAAAGTAATTTAATTATTTGTGAATTCTTGCCATGAGGGAAAAATGGGGGATTTTCGACGCTCTTGTAACCACTTGATTTTAAACAACATCCATTCCGCCAAGCGGTGCGGGTGGTGTGCTACTTGTTGCTAGGGGTCTATTCATTCTAATTGTATCTGTGTTTTCTATTTCTTTCATGTGTTCGGCATGCTTCGCTTATATTGGGTGAGTGTTTCTGCGAGGGTATCCTAAAAGAAAATTGTATTGCTAAAGGCTTATATTTGGCTTGTAGGGATTCTTTTTCTATCTTGGGTATCTTTTCTAGTCTTGAGTGAATTAATGGCTTAGAAGTTGAATTTGGGATTTATGGGTTTTGTTATTGCATATCTCTAGATATATTTCTATTTTTTAATTCTATATTTTTATGTGATTTATTATAGATAAATATTTAGAAATTTAAATCTAATATTTATTAAATTATTTTTAATTTTATTTATAATATTTATTGACATATTTTTTATTATAAATTATCATAGTAAGTATATTATAAGGAATCATAGAAATGCCTCTAGTAAAAAAACAAGATAAAGAAAATCAAATTTCAGTAGGCTTCAATATGCCTGAGTCTCTCAATACCGATGTTAAGAATTATTGTGAATGGGCTGGAGTTCCAACTGGACTTTTTTATGTTACTGCAATTGAGTTCCTGCTGAAGAAAGACAAAGAGTGGCAAAGATATCTGAAACATATTGAGAATTTTTAGGGATGTACATGTCTGCGTATTATTTTATTTGAAATTAACGTGATGGACAGTACTGACATACAAATCCATCACTAATCAAAATTAACAACAAGGAAAAATTTGACTATGAATATAATATCAACAAAACAGATCCAACCACAAGAGGATGGTAGCAAGAATTTATTCTCTCTTGAGCATCTCGTAGAGCTAGCAGAAGAAGAGAAGGAGGCTCATTTTTTTGCTTGGCTAAAAGTTGATCAAGGTTATCTTTCTGGCAAAAGAAGTGTGCTAACAGATATCAAGAAAAAACATACAAAGTATTTGGATAATATTAATATATGCAGAAAGATTGTATTAGAATTTAAATTAGAGTACTTAGAAGGAAATATTCGTTATTTGTGTAAGGCTGCAGAATCAGCTATATGCACTAAAGAAAAATCTTATCTTAAAACAAGATCTTCTGACATAAACAAATACAGGATACATAAAGAAAAAGAAATTACCTCAATGCGAGAAGAAGTGTTAAGCAGCCTTAAAAAGCTTTTGAGACAGGCAAAAGATAAAGGCGACACAAAGGCAATGATAAAAATTGGCGACTATTGCCACTATTTTGCAGAGGGTGAAGTTTATAACGAGTGGGGCGTTGCGGCATGGCACCCTGTTATAGAGTTGGGGGGGAAAGTTAGCAAAGAGTGGTTAAGGGAATACTCACATAGTTGGCGTGCTTTGGCTGATTTATTACTGGATGATGAGTCTTGCAAATTAACAGCAAGAGAATTGTTAGAAACAATTTACTTAGAAAATTGGAGATCTCGAAAAGAAGATAATATTCTTTGTGATGGTATTAAGAAGTATGTCTCTATTCTTATTAAAGATCCCAGCTTTAAAGCTGACAATAAAGCGTATTTAAATAGGTTGAAGGAAATTAGTTTGCTAAGAAAGGCTAAAATAGGTGATGCTAATGCCCAATACGAGATCGGCAAGCGGTTTTTTGAAATTATGGATGATTTTCAACAACATTTAGTCCCTATTAAAGCTCCTGTATTTAGAACACAAGTAAAAGATTATTTGGCTGAAAAATATTTAAATTATTTCATACAAGCAAAATATTGGTTTGAGAAACTACAACTCAAGAATCACAGAGTTTCAAAAAAATATATTGAAAAATTAAATTCAAATGCTGAATTATACCAATCCACAATAAAATATCTTTGTAATCATCATGATTGTTGTGAAGAGTATCTTGTTAAGTACTACATTGGTATACCAATGGAGCTAATACACGAGCTATTCATGTCAAAGCAAATTGTGAAACTAGAAACACCTATAATAAAGAATTATTCTTATATTGGAAAGATTTTTACTGATATTAAAAATAGTGTATTAGAATTAATTAACAGAAATACAAGTAGAGAAGAGCTATTAGGTGAAATCAACAATATTCATAAAGAGGCTTGTTAATGATGAGAGACTTTGATGATTATTTAGATGTGTCTGTAAAAATGCGTGATTTGGAGATTAAAAGAAGCATTGACTACAAATTATTAGTTGCTGGCTCTCTAATTATTTGTGGGGTGGTTTGTTTGGTGATGGTGAATTAGAGTAATCAGGCAAATGGTATAAAGATAGATGGGATTATTGGGTGCTTACATATCAAGAGGCAGTTTTGGAGTTGGGGAAATATTGTAGCAACAATTAGAAAAATTGCTATGGGGATAGGTGCTAATAATAGGTTCAGGCTATCGTAATAGAAGTTTAATAGGATATTGTGTTTTTTACGATTTGCACGCACGTGAAGCTATTTCTGGGCGGACAGAAATATTAATTGATTTTTAATTTTCAAAATGTCTGCATTCCTGGAGTTATTGTCTTTGAAACAATTAATAGAAAAATAATAATCATAGTATTTAGATGCAATCTGTTTTATTTTCATTTTTCTATTTAAATATCCTGCGTCATTTGAACCCAAAACCTCGATAAAAATACTTGCCCCATTTATCTCTATTAACAAATCAGCATGGAATAAATTGCCTTTACTGTCTCTTTCCGCAAACAAAGGCTTGGTGATTTTTGTTTTTATATTTTTGCCCCTTACAAATTCTAAAATATCATTCAGAACATCTTTTTCATAATAACTATCTACCGGGGTCAAATCATTCTTAAATCCAATAATAGGCATTGCAAATGCATCTGAAAATATTAAAGTTCGATTTTTTAATCTTGCCGACATAAGCACCAAAAATGTCCCGATTTTATCTAAATTAATTCTTCTAGAAGGTACAAATATTTTTTTATTAATTATTGTTGGGCTATATATATTATATACACGAGAAAATATCTCTTTTTTATGCAAATCAATTCTATCTGCAGGAGTAAGAAAATACGCAGTAGGCTCTATGATTTTTGGCTGCTGAAGAGAAAATTCTCCTCTTTCTAAGCAGTCCTCCCATTTAAGCATCATCGTTTGAGCAATGTTTATATTTTCATCATTTAAAAAACTAAAAAACTTGCCTTTTAAACTACATCCTTTACAAAGCTCTTGCTTTATTGCATATGTTCTTATTTTTTTATATTGAGATGACTGATGGACAGGATAAATATTTTCTCCTGTAGTGACTTCATTAATTTTTGATCCATCTAGTAAATCATAAAAAACAGAACCAATTTTCGATAATCTAATTGACTTGTTTTCAGTGCCTACTTCTTCCGACTCTGTTGTTTTTTCTGCTAGTTCAGTTGGCCTCCCATAAATGCCGTAGTATATTTTTTTTTGCCTCCTAGGTCTCAAAACATTTTGATTGTGCTGATCTTTGCCTTTCATAAAAAAATCGCATTCTTCTACATGCTTTTCTCTTTCATGACATCTAAGAAAAATAGTGGAGTCTTTTAATACAGGGATTAGAGAAGGCTCTGATTGTTTACTACAATAACATAAGAAATATACGCCTGCTTGCCTTAAATTTTTTAATTTTAATACAACTTGATCATACTCATTTTGAGCTGCATCAGCTGGTTCGAGTAATATTTCTACCTCTCTTTCTTCTAGCTTATATATACCAATATGTTTAGATTTATTGCTATCGCGATATATAACTTTTAACTCTCGAACATAATTCACATCAACATCCGCTGTTATTTTTATCATCCCTCAATGTAACAAATCGTACTCAGGCGATCAATATACAAACACCTCTTGGTTTTGCGTTATTGCTCTTTTATTGCTTATAAAGAATAATATAAACTCATCTTTACACGCGCGTGTAAAGATTATTAATTCATTGCGTAGTTTTATTAAAAACTAATTATCTATTATTGATTTTTTTAAAATATTTTTAAATAAAATTATTGATTTTATTTTTGATATATTTTAGAATGTATTAATTTGTAATTAAGGGTTAAAATGATAAACATTAATGAAATAAAAGAAATCAAAGCTAGGGATTGTAAAAATTGGCAATTTGAAGATAGATCTGGCTTTGAATATGGTGATGTGTATTCTCTTGGTTTAGATATTAAAGCTAACGGACAAATCGAGCCTGTAGTTGCTAGACCATCCCATGATAAAGAATTTAAATATGAAATTGTTGCTGGTTCTCGGCGCTGGAAAGCATGCTTTGAGATGGATATACCATTGCTTGCTAGAATATTACCTTTAAAAAATGAGGAAGCTGCTTTTTATCAGATTAAAGAAAATGAGAAACATCCATTATCTGACTATTCCAAAGGCATACACTTTGACAAAGTCATTAAGGCTAATGTAGCTACAATTGAAAAGCTTGCTCAAATGCAAAAATGCTCTAAAAATAAAATTTATAATTTTTTAACTTTCGCCAAAATACCGACTAAAATTTGGGATGCTGTAATTGATATGTCAAAAGTTTCTGCTCGCTCTGCTATGGCTATTTATACATTGGCTAATAAAGGGGAAGAATATATAGAAGCATTAATTGATATTGCCGAAGAAATTCGCCAAGGAGCAGGAGTTAGAAAAATTGAATCTTTAGTTTTGAAAGCTATCTTTGGAGACAATGCTGAACTAGATCACCTTAAAAAAATAGAAACGCCCGACGGTAAAGTACTAGGTCATTGGTCAAAGAATGGCATTGTTTTTGATAAAAGCATTAAGATTGACCAAATTAAAGTAGAGCAAGTGCTAATAGAGGCTTTAGCTAGTTAGCGATTTTGGCAAACATATTGTTTTTATTATAGAAAAATGTGCTCTAATTAATAAAGCATTGGGGGTAAAATTGATACAAATCTAGCATCTTCTGTGTATTTATATTTTGATGTTTAATGAAATAATGGGTAATTATTGACATGATATTTGAGCGTAGTTTAAGATCTACACATAACAAAATTAATTTTTTTGATGTTAAACGGAATATTGCGGAGTTTTCGGATAGTAAGGTAGATAGCATTGGAGGCTTGGGTCAAAAAAATTGTTTTTTTGTCCGCTTTTTATTTTTTGATGTTATTTATACTGAATTATGCTCCTATAAGAATAGAGGGAAAATGGGAGAAGTAACGTCTAAAGTAGTTAAAAGGCTATATGCCGAATCTGGCAACGAGTGTTCCTCTCCAAATTGTGAACAAGAACTCTTTAAAGATGATCCTTCACATTGTGGGCAAATCGCTCATATCTACGCTAAAAATATGGGAGGAGCAAGGTATGATCCCAGCATGTCTGAAGAAGAACGTAATGGTTATGGTAATTTAATTTTGCTTTGTAGCAACTGTCATAACTTTATTGATTCTAATCCAGAGAAATATCCTCCTAGCTTATTGATTGATTGGAAAAATAAACATAAAGATAAAGTCAGAATGAATGATCCATCAAAGTTCTGCAAAGCCCTTAAAGATATAATAATAAGAATAAGCAACTCTGATTTATCCAAAATTATAAAAACGTCTGATATTATTTACGAATATAATATTAAAGATAAAATAGACTATAATAAATTAATTCAATTCAAGCAGACTATTAAAGAGTATTCTCCCTATCACGTAATTATAAATTCAATATATAGAGAATTCCAAGAGAGAAATGTATTACAGATTATAAATCACCTATATTTGGAAGTTAGAAAAAGCTACATAATTACACATGAAGACTATGAAAATAGCGCATCGATTATATCCAATAACTCTGATAAAATATTCGGCAAAGTTCGGTCAAAAATATTCAAAGAACTTGGAGAAAAAGAGCCTCCTGGGGATATTGATCATGCAACAACTTTATTGGTGGTATATGCTTTTATAAATTGCAAAATATTAGAAAGGCCTACAAATGTTGCTTAATCAAGATTTGCACCCCGAAAGACAAATATACTACTTAGGTGCATTAATATTAGATGCTATTAATTCAGCAAAGTATGAAAAAATAGATTTGTTTGATATCTACCAACACATCAATAAAAAAAATGCGCCAAAAGCGCCATTTCAATCATATATGTTGGCGTTAGATTGGCTATACATATTAGGCATAATAGAAAATTCTTCTGGAAATATAAAAAAATGTTTTTAAAGTCTCTCATAGTTAAAAATAATGATAGTATCATTAGGGAAATTTTTTTTCATAAAGGATTAAATCTAATAATTGACGAAACCAATACTCATGACAAGAGGGAATCTGGCAATAATATCGGCAAAACGACAGGGCTTAGGTTGATAGATTATTGTTTAGGAAGTGATGGCAGAAATATTTATCAAGACCCAGAATTTAAAAGTAAAACCAATACATCTATTAAAGATTTTCTCAAAAAAAATAATATTGTAGTGGTATTAACTTTAAAAGAGGACATTGATAATAAATCTTCAAAAGAAATTATTATTAGACGTAATTTTTTAAGCCATAAAAATAGAATGTTAGAAATTAATGGCCATAGTTATCTTGGGAATACTAGTGCTTTATTTTGCACTGAGCTAAAAAAATTAATTTTTAATTCTGAAAACATTAAACCTAGCTTTAGACAGATAATATCTAAAAACATTAGAGATGAAAAAAATAAATTGGTAAACACTTTAAAAATTTTACATCCAACAACTACATCAGAGTCATATGAAGCTCTTTATATGTTTTGGCTTGGTATTGATGTTGAAGCATTTGGCGAAAAGCAGAAGCTTGCAATTGTAAAGCAAAGAGAAAAAAACTTCCAATCAAAGCTTCTAGAATTAAATGATCTACCTCAAATAAAACAAAATCTTATTGTTCTAGAAAAAGAAATAAGTGTTCTAGAAGAAAAAAGAAATGGTTTTATATCAGCTGATGCGTATAAAAAAAATCAAGATTCTCTGAACAAGATAAGAGCAAAAAAAAACAGCATTACAACAGAAATTAGTAGCCTTGATTTTAGAAGAGAACTAATTGATCAAAGCAGGGTCGATTTAGAAAAAGACTATACTAATATTGAAGCAGAAAAAATCAAAGAGCTATACCAGGAAGCAAAAAAATTATATCCCGAGCTACAAAGAACTTTTGAAGAAACGCTAAAATTTCATAATAACATGGTAGAAGCAAAAATAAGCTTTATTACTAGTGAGTTGCCTGAATTAAACAAGAAGATTAATAAATTAAATGAAGAGCTAGGAAAGCTGCTGCTAGAAGAAAAAATGTTGTTTAGGCTAGTTAAATCAGCTACATCAGACAATGAAGTTGAACAAATCACAACTAAACTGAAAAATGTTTTTTACCAAAAAGGCGAACTTGAAACACAGAAGACACAATGGGAAAATTCAGAGTCTTCTTTAGAATCTATAGAAAGAAAACTTAAAGAAATAAATGAAGTTATCTTAGATAAAGATTATCTGATTGAAAAAAGGGTTACAGATTTCAATAGATACTTCTCTCAGCTGTCTGATAAACTTTACGGAGAAAAATTCGTTTTAAGTTATAATAGAAATGATAAGCAATGTTATTACCTGCATATTGCAAATATAAGTGGGAATCTAGGTGCTGGCAAAAAAAAGGCTCAAATAGCCGCTTTTGATTTATCGTACATCCAATTTGCAGAAGAAAATAATATAAAATGCTTGCATTTTATATTACACGATCAAATTGAAACGATTCATGGGAATCAGGCGCACAACTTATTGAAAGAAATTGTTAACGACATAAATTGTCAATATATTGTACCAGTATTAAGAGATAAACTGCCAAAAGAAATAGATGTAAATAAATATGGTGTCTTATCGCTTTCAGAATCAGATAAATTTTTTAAACTGTGAACAAATCTGCTGATAATGCCCACAACCCTTAATTTTTCATATCAAAATCTGTTACAATAGGACGCTTTGGAGAATGTGTGGTGTAGAAATAGTTTTCCCCCAAAGATTACTAATATGCGAGCATTGTTGAAACAGACATATAACCCATTACCCCGTGACATATAAACTTATGAGAAAGTTGCAAGCTCTCACCAAGAAGGAATTAATCTCGGAAGTTGAACAACGGGTTAGAAATGCTCGTCAAGAGTTTTATGATTTTGGTTGGGAGAATCATTTTAAGGATTGTATAATTAGAATGTTAGATTCAGGGGCTCATCCACAATTTATTGCTAAAATCACTGGGGTTGATTTAGAGCATGTTTTAGAGCTAGCAAATAACTCAAAAAATTGTGAGTAGGGATCCATATACTCGTGATTTGTTAGGGGATTTAATCATTCCTGAAGAATTAGCTGATTTATGTTATTCTTTTGTGCCAGAATTAAGCTCCGAAATTACAATTTGTTTAACAGGATATTTTGATTGCGCTAGAGGTAATATTAAACGAGTAGAAGCTATGCAAAAAATATTAGGTCATTTGCATATATCAGTTACTGAGAATTGGCGTAATAATATAGATGTTTTAGTTGTTGGCGATAAGGCTAAATTTGTCAGTCTCAAAATTAAAAATGCTGTTAAGTTAGGAATGCCGATTGTTAAAGAACGTGATTTGTTAGAGAATATTAATTTTTACTAATTGTTGTTTGTTATGGGAAAGTCAGAGTTAATTAGGATTTTAGAAAGAGATCACAACCATCTTAATATTCAGGATATACATTTAGGGGTTAATTTGTTATTAGGTTATTTAATCGATAATTTAGCTAATGGTAAAAAAATAGAAATACGTGGATTTGGTGGTTTTTCATTACATCATTTGCCACCGAGGAATGTCCATAATCCTAAAACTGGTGAAAAAACTGTAACCAAAGATAAATACAAAGCTCATTTTAAGCCAGGGAAAGACCTTAAACAGAGAGTTAATAACTCTAAAGAACATTATAAGATAGAAGTTGATTATGATTGATTTATTGTCATTTTATATTATAGTTTGCATAATTTAGTGTAAATTAAATCCAGTTAAGCGTTTATTGTTGTATTGCTTATAATTGATAGGTAGTATGCTTTTTTTAAACATAAAAGTATAATAATGTATCAAAAAATAGGGATATCCATCTTCCTGTTGATATCGGTAATAACTAATATTGCATTAGCAGAAGAATATTCAAGGTATTCAGCGAACATCGATTACACGCTTAAAGCAGGAAATAGACGAGATATATCAAGGCTTGGTGTATT
>PIVX01000351.1 GCA_003353785.1 Gammaproteobacteria bacterium
TGATCATGTACAAAACAGATCAGTTGAATTAATTAATGTATACAGATCGAATCGATTGCATTCGGATTTTAATTTAATTAAATCCATCCGATCAAAATATGTATTGTCCATTGTCCATTTACAAAATGTAATATGTTATTTGATATCGATGGCCATGGATTGTAGCAATCAAAATATATTGACAGACAATGATTACATTGCTCAAACAATCCACATATTAAATGTTTGATTAAATTCATAAAAACATATTAAATAAATGTATTATAAATTGCATGGATCATCTGATTGGTATTATAATTAAAATGACTGTTATTGTTTACTATGAATAGTACTAAATTGGTGAGGCAGTAATAAATGATGGAATGGATCGGATATGAATGCGTTACGTTTGTGTAACAACAATAAAATGATATGATATTATTATAATTAAAAGGAATTATATGCATAAAATGTTCATCATGAATTGAATTAAGCGGCTCCATTGTTCATTGTTAAATACAGGATCGGATCGATCGACTCGCAAACTTGCAATTGAGTTGCCATTGCCATGCTGGATGATGCATGATGTTTTCTTGTGACTGACTGACTGACTGTTCAACATTTTTAATTTAAACAAAATGAATTAAACCATAAGCATTTTGCAGTAAATTGAATCATGTATAAATATACGCCAATATTATGCAGTTTAAAACAAGAAGAAAGCTCCAAGTGATATTAACTTGAGACGAAACATATTTGGATTGGTTTGCTACAACATCAATCCTAAATTATTTACACGTCTTTCCAAATATGCAATATTAAGACACTCAATACCTATCATCTTACTTTCTTCTTTTTTTTTATATTTTTATTCAATCAAAAAAGAACAAATTGATATGAATTCTCAATAATACGCGTAATAATTTC
>PIVX01000352.1 GCA_003353785.1 Gammaproteobacteria bacterium
GCTCGACTGCTAGGATAAGCGCCGGTCTTAAAGGCAGCTCAATCACAATCGCTCCATCTAATCGACCCTACATATGTTTAACATCTCATTTTTTAGAAAGTGAGCCATTTTGGCCCATATGGCTTAAGCAAAATCGTGGTCTGTTTATTTCTAGAAAAAGTATATTCCCTACCTAAGTCGACCATGGGAAACACGAATCCGATGTCCATTTGGAGCCGCGACGACTCGTTTCCCCAGGGCAGCCCAATACATTCTGAAAAATTGACAAATTTGCATAAAACTTTATGCAAATTTCAGAAAAACATAAACGCTCATAGCTGGTTATCCAGGAAAGCTACGGAAACCAGTTTGGTCTCATTTTGTAGCCCATCATATGTACTTTCTCATACAATCTTGACTTTTGCCAAATTCAAAAATTTCTGAACCGGATATGCAAATTAGTGTGGGAACATTCATTTTTTCACCGTGAGTCAAGTTAGTAAAACGGTCATTTCTCTGCGAAAAGTTGGTTTCCTGGGCCATATTTTTTATATGATGTTTAGAACTATATCCCACATCTTTTGACATAAACGAAAGTACCGATATGGGGGGGCATGGGGGGGTTTTGGGCCTCCGAAGTTGGAACGTAAAAATTTTTGTTCGAATTTTTTGCTGAAAATATACTTCCTGGTTTAGTTTTTTATGCTGAATACGAAAATCATATTCATTTTTTACGTAATTCATCCTATAGGGCTCCAGACGTCACGGAATTTTCAAAAGTCAAAAAAAAAAAATTCAATTTTTTCATAAAAATAAGTTTTCTAGCACAGTTTTTAACGCTGATTTCGAAAATGGCATTAATTTTTTATGAAATTCATCTAACAAGACTCCAGGATGGATCAAATTCCTCGATGTAAAAAAATATT
>PIVX01000353.1 GCA_003353785.1 Gammaproteobacteria bacterium
TTCTCCACTATTTTACTATACTTAGTAACATTTTTACTATACTTAGTAACGTTAACTAACTTAGTAATACTGTTGTTTAATAATGGTTTTTTGAATGTGTATGGTAATATGTATGAGTATACATATTCGGCTGACCAATGTGTAAGGTAATATGTATACATATTCGGATTTTTAATGTGTATTAATGTGTATGGTAATATGTAATATGTATTGAAAAAATTTCAAAATTTTCGAATTATTCCTTCAAGTAATTGTTATTTCTAACGAATCTGAAGATAATATAACCTAATCCGCCATAAAATCGCCATTCAAATGAAGAATAATCAAATCAAATCATTCAAATTTAGATAATTACTTTCACTTAAAAATCCCCTAGATGTTGGTTCATATGTACCCTGTGTGGCCATTGAACGATTACTACCACTTTCTGCATCAACATTCTGCGTTTTGCAACTACTTCTTTCCCGGCCAATCAACTAAAATTTCTTTAAATGGCATATTTCAAATAATCCTTTAGACTGTGAAAAATGATGTGTCCAACAGGCAACAAGTGCTTAGATTTATAAACTCAGAAGAGTAAACAATTCGTTGTGAAGTCAAATTAGCTGCAAAAAGTTGTGTAACAGCAACACATAGCTGCACCTTCCTACATCGCCCAATGGAACGGAAAAATCGGCAACCACACCCACCGCCGCGCAGCGAAAATTTTCGAAAATGACCATTTTTAGGGGCAAAAATCACCACTCTTCCTATCTGGATACTCATACATATTGATACACATTTAGACGTACAAATATGTAATAATAATATGTATCAAATTTCGAATGTGTATGGTAATATGTATGAGTATACATATTCGAAAAATGAATGTGTATTAATGTGTATGGTAATATGTAATATGTATA
>PIVX01000354.1 GCA_003353785.1 Gammaproteobacteria bacterium
CTCAAAGATACACATACTGTCCAAATTTAAAAATTTTTGGTGAAAAAAATCCTAAAGAGATTTACTTAAGGAATGAGTTCCTACATATGAGATCCGAGATATGCATTCTCATTTTCATGGATTTTTGTCATTTTCATCGATTTTCTCATTTTTCATGGATTATTCTCATTTTCATGCATTTTTCTCATTTTCATCGATTTTTCTCATTTTTCATGGATTTTTCTCATTTTTCATGAAATATTGTCATTTTTCCGTAGGATTATCCCCTTGATGAGATATACGAAGTGCGGTTGTGCGGCGGCACCGCTGCCACACCTTCTTCTCAAGGGTTTAAGGGTCCCCGACCCACCTAGGTTTAATTAAAAATAAATTTTTACCTTTAGGTATCCGAAAATTATCTAAGGACATTTAGTCAAGATTTTCATGTTTTTTAGCCAATAACTCTTGTTCTATTGTGTTATATTGGCTATAATTTGGTATTTCAGAGTTTAACTATTTTTTATACATACTGTCCAAATTTAAAATTTTTTGGTGAAAAAATTCCTAAAGAGATTTACTTAAGGAATGACTTCCCAGAGATCAGAGATATGAGATATGAGATCCGAGATATGAGATCATTTTCATGGATTATTCTCATTTTCATGGATTATTTTCATTTTCATGGATTATTGTCATTTTCATGGATTATTCTCATTTTCATGGATTATTCTCATTTTCATTCATTTCCATGGATTATTGTCATTTTCATGGATTATTCTCATTTTCATGGATTATTCTCATTTTCATTCCCCTTGAGAAGATATACGAAGTATATTCTCAAGGGTTTATAGAGAAGATCAATCATTTTTAATTATCCCCTTGAGAATATATACGTAGTATATACTCAAGGGTTTATAGAGAAGATC
>PIVX01000355.1 GCA_003353785.1 Gammaproteobacteria bacterium
TTGTATCAAGAGTTAAATTTAAGAAAAGTATATGACGAATGGCAAAAAAAAGCACATAAAGAACTATTGGTAGCAATTAAATCCATTCATGTGTTGCCAACGGAAATGTTCACAATCATTATTGATAAACTTTATAAAAGAAACAAATGAAAATTGACAAACTTTATTGATAATACAGTAGTATTTAATGAGCTGAGACTTATTTAATCTCTTTAGTTTAGTATCTTATATAGTCGTGAATTCGAATAAAACTAAATGACAATGTTTAATGTGTGTGAGTTTATCAGGAATTGTGAATAATCACAAAGACATGATAATAACTGCCGCATACATCGCATACATCGTAACTATATGTATCCAGTATGCTGTCCCTCTTCGTCTTCAACATTATCGTCATTATCATCCACATTCCCTTCCAAACAATTTAATCATCCACATTTTTGTGGCTATTTTTAAAGTAGATTTAGGCTGACTAGCTTACACTCCATCATGTTCCAGTAATCTTAAAGAGGTCGTAAAAGTTCTGCACCAAGTTATACAATTGGTGGTTTGCTACGCAGAAACGCTGTATACCACAGTATTACCACTTTTCCAACCCCTTTGCGTGGATTTCCGTCGTAATTACGTGGTAAAACTGGAAAAGTAAAAAAAAATATAAAATTTGTAAACTACTTCAAAACTTTCTTACAAATTAAAATAAACAAACTTTTTCAATAGTTTAGTTGTTGTTTTTTTGATTGACTGAATATCATAACCTTTATGAGGACATATTTGAACCTCTGTTTAACCTGGTCCGGGACAGGCGGACAGCTGTATAAACTTTAGAATCATAATTTGTGTTTAGCAAATATAGAATCATAATTTCATTAACGTCTATTTATAACCAACTCTTTTAGCCAAAAAC
>PIVX01000356.1 GCA_003353785.1 Gammaproteobacteria bacterium
CCCTTATCGCTCTTCACCGATGAACATTTAACACCAGAAGATCCGGAGGGAGATGACCCCTCCATTCAAAAGATCATCCAAGAAGCTCAGAACTTTATCGGGCAAGACGCTTTCCAGTCTACCACCTTGCAGGAAGAAGACAAACTCTAAGCTGCAAAAGAAGTTGCCTGGAACGAAGCCAGTGAAGAATGCGCTCATTGGCTGAAGCCCTCATAAGGAACTTTGCGTCCCCCTGGACACCATGTCACGAGTCAGGGTCCGACTCTGGTCAAAAATCGGGGATGTCACATAGCCAGAATCAAAGTGCCAGATCCTTCGGCATCTATGCAAATTCATCACAACACCCGGTCCTAAACTCGCCAATAATACCCCTTCAACACCCTCTAACCCTGGTGCACAAATAACGTTTAAGCACTGTGTAAGGCTTAAGCCGCATTTAAGCATGTCATGTATATAATTATTATGTATTATTATGTATTATTGTGTTCTCTTGGAGCTTAGCGCCCAAGAAGATTAATATGTACGCTTTGTGGGCCTAGTGGCTTCTGTTTCTGGGAGTATTATACCCCAAAATAGGTAAAAAGCTTGTACATATTTGTAAATATAGTATAATATGCTACTAACCCTCTTTATAATGGTTACCAAATATTAGACTATATCGCTGGCTCTACACCGATTTATCGGTAGACAAAGTCAGCGTTATTTCCCCTTTTGAATTGCCGCGTTGGCAACCTTCCAATTTCTTTTGCAATGTAAATCTAAAAACCATCGATTACTCCGCGCTTTTGGCATCAAATGCGTGTGTAGTGTTTGCAAAAGGACCGCACAGCAAGACCATTTTGGCGGCTGAGCGGCAGAGCGTCGTAAAATTGTCCTTAAGAGTGGTCGCTTCTGTTTTTAACG
>PIVX01000085.1 GCA_003353785.1 Gammaproteobacteria bacterium
CATAAAATTTATCAATTTTAAATAAGGATACAATCTCGTAGCAAACATAAGTAACAGGCGTTTTTTGGGGTAGTTGGCTTACTTGGTTTACTTGGCTTTTCGCCCCACAAACCAACGCCAAAAAGGGCAATTACACAAATATGTATAAATTTGGACAATCGTAAAAAAAGGTAAAAAAGTTACTTTTTTATTTGGATTTGTCAATATAGTGTACTATATTTGTTTTTAATAAAGGTAAAGAGAATTAGAAAAATTAAAAAGTTCTCTTACAACTTTACAACTTTTGAAAATTATGGAACCTGAAAAAAAACACGACGAACAAATCGCAGAGCCTTCGAAAAAAGAGGTCTTAGAGTCTTACAACGAGTATTTGAACTTAAAAGACACCAGATCAACAATCATCGAGTCTGACAGCTTCGAAGTATTTTTATCAAATTTGTAATTTTATTTAACCTCAACCCCTCTAAATTATGACAATAAGAGTAAATTTTGAAAAAGGACACGGCGTCGAAAAATGTTCTCTAAATAACCTTTTTAAGCTTGCGAGCGAGCGTCTCGAAGCTGCCGATTGGTACACTTACGAGATTGATAGAGATGGTATATTAACTATTTCGACAATGACTCTAGATGAGTATGCCGATGATGCCCTCTATGACAACGAAATGGAATTTAAAGTTCATGAGTGTAAGGACACACACTGGATTGATTGTAACGATGATAGCTGTTTTTACTGGGAGATCCGCAAAAATGAAACCGCTGGCGGTTTCGTGCGAGAAAGTGGACACGCAGATTCTGAGGATGAAGTTCGCGAGATAGTAAACAATTATGTATTAAATTGTGACTATACGCCTGAATCAAGTCCTTGGAAATGGCTATTCGAACTTATAGATAATATAGATTCCGACGAGTTTGCAAACTAAAAAACAGCTAATCTTAAAGGGGGTACGCCCCCTTTTTTTTTGCCTTTTTTCCTTCGTAGAAACGGGGGGGGCGGGCACCCTGCCACAAGGGCATCACCCTAACACGCTACGCGTGAATCCTCACTCCCACGCCCTTACCCCTATGTTTATTAACAAGTTATCAACAATAAATAAAAGGTAAAAAAGTTGTTTTTTTATTTGCATTTGTCAATATAGTATATTATATTTGTATTACTAATAAAGAAAAGGAGAAAGAGTAATACAAGCTCTAGATCTTATACACTTCTTTAGTATTTAACCACTTCAACCCCGTATAATTATGAACAAATATCAAACCCGCTTAACAGAGCAAATTAAAAAGGCTTACAAAAGGCTAGGCTACGAAGGTACCCACGTGGCACCTGTTTCCGAGCTTTTACAAGAACTTGAAAAATGCCCACCACTCGATCGACAAGAGCTAATCGAGACGCTGGCAAGCTATTACAATTGTGATAATGAGATAATATATTCCAAAACACAGTACGACTTTTTCCACAAGTTCCCAGAATTCTGCGAGAATTCTGCTACTGAATTATATACCGAGCTCCAGCCCAATACCGCCGTTGAAAAAATGGCATTAGCTGGACACTCAAAGCTCGGAGCCCTTACAGCTGAACTTTTGGGCATTAATTTAGACGATCTAGAACAGTAAATAAAAATATCCAATATATCCAGCTAATGCCACTTATAAAAGCATTAGATAATGGTTACATATTGTATATAAATTATGGGGGGTATACCCCCCTTACTGTTTCAAATAATTAAACTAAAAAAAAGGGGTTTGCCCCTTTTTTTTTGCCTTTTTTCCTTCGTAGAGACGGGGGGAGGGCATCCCAGCCACAAGGGCATCACCCTAACACGCTACGCGTGAATCCTCACTCCCACGCCCTTACCCCTATGTTTGTTAACAAATTACTAACAATAAATAAAAGGCAAAAAAGTTGCTTTTTTATTTGCATTTGCCAATATTACATATTATATTTACTTTACTAATAAAGAAAACGGAAAAGAGCAAAACAAGCTCTAAACTCTATATATTTTTTTATTTGTACTTAACCAATTAATCCCGTATAATATGGTAATACAAGTCAATTTTAAAAAAGGACACGGCATCGAGTCATGTAACTTAAAAGAGCTACCCGCTCTAATTCTTAAACGATTAGGCAAAAAAGTAGAGTTTTATAATATTTATAAAGATTATACTAATGAGTTTATAGTAACTGTTTGCGATAAAAGTCGCTACTACGACTGTTTAGAAAATAATTACGAGCTATACCGCGATAGAGGTGGTAGCTGGTTTCATGAATGGGAGATCCGTAAACATACGCCGTATGATTCATGTAAAACTAATATACCTGATGTTATTAAACTTGTTAAACTTATAGAAATCGAAGTAATTAGCATAGTAAAACATTTTTCTAAAACATAAACATAATACAAAAAAAAGAGTAAAAAAGTTACTTTTATATTTGCATTTGTCAATATTACGTATTATATTTGTATTACTGATAAAAAAAAGGAGAAAGAGCAATACAAACTCTAGATCTTGCATATTTTTTTAGTACTTAACCACTTCAACCCCGTATAATTATGAAACCAAAAACCCCTAAACAAATAGAGAAACAACTCTACAAAGCTATCGAGGCTAGAAAAGCTGACGATAATTTCCACAATGATCCAGTTAAAGACTACCTTACTGAATTAAACGCCACTTTTCAAGATTATGAAAGTTTAATAAATGAACTTACAGGACGCTACCAATGTGACGATGATATCATATTTAATGCTGAGAAATTAAAATTTCTTAGTAAATATTCTTGTTATTGCGAGGAGGCAATAAATGAGTATTATGGCTCTATGGTAGAAACAGAAAACATTATAGATAAATTAGCACTTACGGGATATTCCAAAACAGCCTCAGACGTTGCCAATTTATTAGGTATTGACCCAGAGGAAATAATGTACTAAAAAGTATACTTTTTTTAAAAGGGGCAGATCCGTCTGCCTTTTTTTTTGCCTTTTTCCCTTCGTAGAAACCGGGGGAGGGCATCCCTGCCACAAGGGCATCACCCTAACCACGCTAAAGCGTTGATCCTCACTCCCACGCCCTTACCCCTATGTTTGTTAACAAGTTATCAACAATAAATAAAAGGTAAAAAAGTTGTTTTTTTATTTGCATTTGTCAATATTACATATTATATTTACATTACTAATAAAGAAAACGGAAAAGAGCAAAACAAGCCCTAAACTCTATATATTTTTTTATTTGTACTTAACCAATTAACCCCAAATTATGACAATGACAAAAGAACAAATTTCAGTAACTATTTTAATAGAAAAAGCTAGGCGAAAAGCAAGAGATTCAAAATACAGCGACAGCTATATTACACCAGCTCTAGACCTTTTAGACAAGCTAGACAGACGTAAATTGAGTTATAAAGAATTAATTTATATACTTGCAGATTATTACAATTGCACTAATAACATTATCTATGAAAATCCACAATACGAATTCCTTAGCAAGAACCTAGAATTGTGTGAAATAGCTAATATAGAACGCATAGAAACCTTAAAAGCCAAAGGATCACATACCTATAAATTTAGTCCTAATAACGCCGTAGAGGAAATGGCATATGCAGGTCATTCAAAACTAGGTGAAGTTACAGCCAATCTACTAGATATAAAATTAAGCGAGTTAACACAAGTTCTAAATCCTAACCCTCCTAAATTTTTATAACTATTTAAAAGGG
>PIVX01000357.1 GCA_003353785.1 Gammaproteobacteria bacterium
GCCACTCCCCATGCATTATGAAAGGTATAATGTCTAAAACAAGCTGATTTATAAGGCGATTCTGTTCCGTGCCAAATCTTGTCAAAAGAGTGCCACTACCCATGGATTATGAAAGGTATAATGTCTAAAACAAACTGATTTATAGGATGATTCGGTTCCCTGCCAAATCTTGTCAATAGGTTGCCACTCCCCATGCATTATGAAAGGTATAATGTCTAAAACAAACTGATTTATAAGGTGATTCGGTTCCGTGCCAAATCTTGTCAAAAGTGTGCCACTCCCCATGCATTATGAAAGGTATATTGTCTAAAACAAACTGATTTATAATGTGATTTATATCAGATGGAATGTCCAACTTGCAGTGACTGATTTGTTTGAGAGTCCAAGCAGAGCAGTCGGAATGTCCAACTTGCAGCGACTGATTTGTTTGAGAGTCCAAGCAGAGCAGACGGAATGTGGAACTTACAGTGACTGATTTGTTTGAGAGCCCAAGCAGAGCAGAACTAATGTCCAACTTGCAATGACTGATTTGTTTGAGAGCCCAAGCAGAGCGACTGAATGTCCAACTTGCAGTGACTGATTTGTTTGAGATTTTTATCGATAATCGAACATTAATTTAAATCAAATTTTTATCGCGTTTGACTCGGAACGTTATTAGGTTTCGATCTAAAAAGGTTTGAAGCAATTTTGTTAAAGTTTCAAAAATAACTAAAATTATCGATATTTAATCAATTTTTATCGATAATCAAACAATAATCTAAATCATATTTTGTTCGCGTTTGACTCAGAACCTTATTAGCTTTCTATGGAAAAAAGAATCAACGTTTATCATTAACAAATCAAAAATATCCACAATTATCGATATTTAATCGATTTTTATCGATAATCGAACAATAATTTAAA
>PIVX01000358.1 GCA_003353785.1 Gammaproteobacteria bacterium
CCCCCTGAGGGCTTTGAGGCGCTGGGCGTTTGGGACGTGGAATGCATTTATCGCAGGCCAGTTATGGCACAGGCCAGTTATGGCGCAGGCCTGCTTTGGCACAGGCCCCGAGGCGCGAGCTCGCGCAGCGCGCGATCTTCGTTCTGGAGGCAAGTGCGACGGGCGCGGAGCGCACGCGTACGCGCTAGTCAGTGCGCGTCACTTGGAAACCCAGTTAGTTAAAAACCCAGTTTTACCCAGTTAGTTAAACCCAGTTAAACCCAGTTTAACTAACTGGGTTTTGGTTAGGCAAAACTGGAACTGAACTGGAACTGGGTTTTTCTTGATTTCAAAAACTGGGTTTGTTCATTGTTAAACCCAGTTAAATCAGTTAGAGAACTGGAAAATAACTGGGTTATAAAACCCAGTTTTAACCCAGTTCAGTTAAAATGTGATAACAGACAACGTCATCATTATCAATAAATGCGTTACTTATGCCGCCGTTTCTTCCAACTTTGTAATTGAAGTTATATTTTTCTTATTTTCATCATCTGGCAATAAAATTTGTTGATGAAAACACCTGTTTGTTTGAAAATTTCGTTGTAATCAGGTTAAAAACCTAAAACTGAGTTAACTGAATAAATAACCCAGTTAACCCAGTTAACTAACTGGGTTTTGAAAACAAATTTCTTAACTTAACTGGAACTAACTGGGTTTAAAATTGATCCTGGATAACTTAACTGGAACTAACTGGGTTACAAAATTTGGAAAGTGACGCGCACTGCTTGAGAGTTGAGATCATACCAACCCCAAATCACGCCAAAATCAGACCCCTACCATATTTTGATTACCTCCCAATAAAAGTTGTTGAAGATAACACTTTTTCGTTTGCAAATTTCGATATAATACAGTTGAAGACCTCC
>PIVX01000359.1 GCA_003353785.1 Gammaproteobacteria bacterium
AGATGTAGTAAAACACCAACGAGGATTAAGAGGGCCCTTTTAATCAACGCGTGTCTTATTATATGTAACAATGTGAGAGTTAAAATCCCGGCTCCTAGGCCGGTCCCCATAAATCCCAGCTGGCTCAGAGTAGACAGGGCGACCACTTTTTTTAGGTCTATTTCAAACAAGCTGATTCCTCCGGCGACTAATATGGTAAAGACTCCTAAAAGGAAGAAGATTTGGGCGAGAATAAACCCCCTCAACTTAAATGCCATTAATAGTCCAGCTGTTACAAGGGTCCTTGAGTGAACTAGGGCCCTAATCGGAGTGGGAGCACTTATAGCCATGGGGAGCCACACCATCAAGGGCACCTGAGCTCTTTTAGTAAAACAGGCGAGAATAAAAAGAAGAGAAAATCCAAGGTTTCTCCCTCTTCTTTCTCTAATTCATCCCAACAAAAAATACCTGATAAAACTAAAAATAAGAAAAAAATCTCCAAAGCGATTAGAGAGGAAAGTAATTATTCCTCTGTCTCATCTAGTTCAAGTTTGATATCAGACTACCAGGAAAAAGGAGGATACCCCTAGTCCATCCCAGCCTAGGAAAAGAGCTAACAGGGAGTCTCTTCTAATTAAAATAATTATAGCTCCTACAAAGAGCATTGTTATGAACAATAACCCCCTGATACCTTTTTCTCTAAATATATAAAACCTGGATAAAATAAGCGCATGGAAAACAATTATACTTACAACCAAAATTAAGGTAGAGTTAAAGAAATTTAGACCCTCTCTTAAATTTAACCTAGACCAGGCGCACCCCTTCCAAAGAATTAGAAGGTTCCCTCTAGCTCTTCCTATAAAAATAAAAATAAACCCCATAAAAACCAGTCCTCAAAACATTTGAGGTGGATCTATTTCCT
>PIVX01000360.1 GCA_003353785.1 Gammaproteobacteria bacterium
TAGAAAAACCTATAGAAACCTGCAGAAACATATACCAAACTTATAGAAAAACCTATAGAAACTTATATAAATCTATCAAAACCTATCAAAAACCTATAGAAAACCTATAGAGGCATACAGAGAACATGTAGAAACCTATCAAAAACTTATAGAAAACATGTAGAAACCTATCAAAACCCTATAGAAACCTATCAAAACCTATAGAAACTTATCAAAAACCTATAGAAAACCTATAGAAACATATCAAAACCTATAGAAACCTATATAAAACCTATAGAAACATATACCAAACCTATAGAAACCTATCAAAACCTATATAAAAACTATAGAAACCTATCAAAAACATATAGAAACTTTTCAAAACCTATAGAAAAACTATAGAAAACCTATAGAAACATATCGAAAACCTATAGAAACCTATATAAAACCTGTAGAAACATATACCAAACTTATAGAAAACCTATAGAAAACCTATAGAAGCATATAGAAAACATATAGAAACCTATCAAAACATATAGAAACCTATCAAAAACTATAGAAAAACATATAGAAGCACATCAAAAGCTATAGAAAATAAGTGGAAACCTAACAAAACCTATAGCAACCTGTAGAAAAACTATAGAAAACCTATAGAAACCTATAGAAGCATACCAAAACCTATAGAAAACATGCGGAAACCTAACAAAACGTATAGAAACCTATAGAAAAAACTATAGAAAACCTATAGAAACCTATATGGGAAAGGCGCCCCCGCCAAAATCCCCTTACTATGGGCACGCCATGGGGCGTGCACAAACCCCCGCACCCCTCCGGGGGCGGGCTTTTGTCCATAGTAAGGGGTTTTTGGCTGGGGCGCCTTTCCCATATAGGTTTCTATAGGTTTTCTATAGTTTTTTCTATA
>PIVX01000361.1 GCA_003353785.1 Gammaproteobacteria bacterium
CCTAGACAAGCTATAGATAGTGGAACACTAACTCCAGAAGAAGCCGCTGCCGCTGGAATGAATAATGGATTAACAAAAATTCAATTAGAAAATGATAATGGTATATCATCTGATGCAGTAAAAAGAACAGTACAACTAGGATTAGTTACTCCAGGGACAGCTTTGCAGATTAATGTTATAAACGCGGCAGAAGCTAAACAAATATATAATAACCCTAACTCTAATACTTTAAAATTAATAGCTCAAAACCAAGAACAAAAATTTGTGAATAAATTCATGAGAGAAATTTATGATTCTAAACCAACCGCCCAAGTACTAAAATCTTGGATAACAGATGCTCCAAACGAAACACAAGCTCACTTGCCGAATCTTTTCAATCATGGACTCTTAAAAGTTGTTGAAAAATCGGATTTGAATGAATCAATTAAAATACTTGAAGCAATTAATAATAAAATGACTTTAACTTCGAGAGCACTAGGATTTTTCGGTAGAAATGAAGAAATCATATATAAAAAATACATAGACTGTACAGATTTTGCTGTAAAATTAAGAGCAGAAATTGTATTAAAACATTTTTTAAGAGGTAATGAGAAAGTTAAAGATGTTGCTGAATACTGGGAACATCATTGATTCGGCGACTGTCAGCCCCCTAAAACAGTTTTTCCTGTAGGATGCTATAGCATGACAATTGGCAAAAATCGCCATTTAGAATATGTTAAAGTAGAAGCTAGATCTTTACGCCAGTAAATTCTTTAGGAAAATTAAAAGCCCAGAGCTTAATTTATGGGTTGGTGTAGCAAATAATCTAGTATGTACTATTCTTAATAAGTAAGTTTCTTTATTTTAATAACTTATTAATAAGAGAAAACAAGTTTATAGATGGTGGATAATATGTCAGAT
>PIVX01000362.1 GCA_003353785.1 Gammaproteobacteria bacterium
GATAACTAGATCGAAATTACAACTTAGGCAAGGCCAATCAAACCGAAATGCTAATTACAGAGCAGCGAATCATTATAAATCTACTTATAAATGCGAGAGCGGTTTGTATGGATGGATGTATGGATGTATGTAGGTATGTATGGATGTAACGCTCCTTTCCAGAAAAAACGGCCAGACGGTTTTCGACGATCTATATACCGATCGATAGCTTATGGTCCGAATATCTACATAGGCCAAAAAAAAATTAAAAAATTAAATGTTTAAATGAAAATAAATTTAAATTAAATATTTTTTAAATTTCGTTTTTTCGAATAGCTATCGACAGACTTTGAAACCGATATCAATCGAGAGCTAATAATGTGCCGAATTTTATGCGATCAAAATAAAAATTAAAAATTAAATAATTAATGCTAATTAAGCTAATCAAATATGCAAATTTCGATTTTTCGATTAATTGTCGACAGACATTGAAACCTACATCGATCGAGAGCTAATAATGTCGCGAATTTTATGCGATCAAAATAAAAAGTAAAAATTTCATAATTAATGCTAATTAAGCTAATCAAATATGCAAATTTCGATTTTTTGAATAATTGTCGACAGACATTGAAACCTACATCAATCGAGAGCTAATAATGTCGCGAATCAAACGCGATCAAAAAATCAAATAAATTATTGATTGATTGTCGATTAAAAATCGATAATTTTCGATATTTTTGAAACGTTAATCATTGACTTCGACAGGTACATCGATCGAAAGCTAATAATGTCGCGAATTTTATGCGATCAAAATAAAAATTAAAAATTTCATAATTAATGCTAATTAAGCTAATCAAATATGCAAATTTCGATTTTTTGAATAATTGTCGACAGACATTGAAACCTACATCAATCGAGA
>PIVX01000363.1 GCA_003353785.1 Gammaproteobacteria bacterium
CAAGCAAAGCAGTCAACAAATATGCACAATAAATTATATATTTCTTAATCAATCAGATCTGACAATTATTTAATTAATTCTTTATTTTTTACCAGGTGTTTTTCAACACCACCAATAAAGCAATAAATTATTAAATTATCATTACTCAATGCATTCTTATAATATTCAGTCGATGGAGAGACAAACATATTAAACTCCGAATTGGTGCAAATATAATATTCCCGTTTGCATTATGCGTAATAATATTAATATTAATATTGAATGCAATGCATCACCAATATTTTGATAGATTAATTACTTTTTAGGTGTTTTTCAACGTACATCACCAATAAACCGGTCAACAAATTATTAAACAATCAAAAATGTCGTGAATCCAATCCAGTAAAATGTAATTAATAATCCGTTTCTAGGTTTTCACTTAAGTCACACTTCAAACATCAGAAACAATCACAAAACAAGGCATGAGTCAGGTCAGCTATAAATGGATCGGATAAACGTACGCTAATCCAAATCTATATTCATCGCTGACATGAATAGAATAGAATAGAATAGAACAAAATGACGTCATTTTAAACATATTATTGTGCATATTGTGAATGGTGAATAGCCAATAATTTTTAATCGAGAATATCTGCGCGAAAAGGAAAACTGAATCGATTTTTTAGCTTTGAAACAACAATTAAACAAACTATCAAACCTTCACCAAATCCACAACAAACCTTAATTCGCTTTAATTTAATAATTTATATTTATTAATTGTTGATATTATATTTATTATAAAATGGCCAGAACCAAACAAACAGCGCGAAAATCCACTGGTGGCAAAGCACCAAGAAAACAGTTAGCAACTAAAGCAGCAAGAAAATCAGCTCCAGCAACCGGTGGAGTTAAGAAAAC
>PIVX01000364.1 GCA_003353785.1 Gammaproteobacteria bacterium
TTTGCTAAAGCAGAGAGCGTTTTTTGTGTTTTCGCTAAAATTCGATTCTGTAAGGCGTTTTCCAAAATTCGATTTTCAACTACATTTATCTTTCTTATTTTTTTGAGCATAGAATCTTATTTTGACAATAACTGAATCCACATTATGTCTACACAATCACAATGCATAACGATCTCATTTGTCTGTTTACACAATTACAGTGCACAAGAATCATTGATATGACGTTTACAAATTTACAATGAACAGCAATCATTGCATCTCTTCTACCTTTAACGGGAAAATGATACTAGAAATTGTCAATAATATCTAGTGTAAATCGACATTTTTGGTAATTTCCAATTTATTGAGTATTGATTCGCTTCGTCCAAATGAGAAAATTGACTGTAAAAGAAGGTTATTTGAGTAATCTTGCTATAGTTATCAAGTTTAGACATTTGAATATCAAAAAGTTATATTTGAGAAAAATTCTTGTGAAAAATTCGAAAAAAATAGCTAAATTTACCACTTTTTCAGCCTTTTTAGTAATATCGAAATCGTCGATATTTACACCGTCAATATCGCGATATCGATATCGATATTGAAAAATGGTCGATATTCTCGATATTCGATATCGATATCGATATATCGCGGCAGCTCTAATTTTAATCCATTAAAATTTCTTTAAAACGTTTCAGAACTATACATACGACATATACGGATCATAAAATCACCAAAATTGTTAGCCGATTTGGCCGTGGCTGCCAAATCTTAGAATTTCGGAATATCGACCCGATCGCCGATAATCGACTTTTAGTCCATTAAAAATAGTTAAAAACGTTTTAGAATCATACATATGTACGATGAATGCTGGATGTTGGTACCTTGCCGGGGGGTGTGTGGCAGACATGCGCACTGGG
>PIVX01000365.1 GCA_003353785.1 Gammaproteobacteria bacterium
TTTTACATCAAAAAGACACCAACAATGTACCAATAAGTATATATTTGGTTATCACATACCAGAAAACTGTTTGCCTCTTCCAAACAAATCATATTTAACAGACTAGACAACCCGTTCAGCTTCGCTGAACCATTTATCCCGAGAATTTTATATTTGCTATTTATATTTCATAAATTCTGTATATTTGACCCGTTGCAATGCAATATGACTCATAAATTTAAAGATTGTCCGTTACGAACGCGTTTAGTATATTTGTTTTATTTATAATTCATAAACTTAATGATTGTCACTTACGAACCCAAAATACCGATATTTAACGATTTTCGAAGTTTATCGATTTTTAATCGATAATTTAATCGTTTTTTGATTACGTTCGATTCGCGAGACAATTACCTTTCGAACGATGTAGGTGTCGAAGTGTATCAACAACGTTTTGAAAATATCGAAATTTATCGATTTTCAATCGATCATCGATCGATAATTTAATCAATTCTTCAATCGCGGTTGACACGCGAGACAATTACATTTCGATCGATGTAGCTATCGAAGTCAGTTATTAACGTTTCAAAAATATCGAAATTTATCGATTTTTAATCGATAATCGATCGATAATTTATTTGATTTTCTGATCGGGTTTGATTCGGAACATTATTAGCTTTCGATCGATGTAGCTATCGAAGTCAATGATTAACGTTTCAAAAATATCGAAATTTATCGATTTTTAATCGATAATCCTTTGTAATTTATTTGATTTTCTGATCGCGTTTGATTCGCAACATTATTAGCTCTCGATCGATGTAGGTTTCAATGTCTGTCGACAATTATTCGAAAAATCGAAATTTGCATATTTGATTAGCATAATTAGCATTAATTATGAAATTTTTAATTTTTATT
>PIVX01000366.1 GCA_003353785.1 Gammaproteobacteria bacterium
TGTCACCATCTGGTAGGCGATACCCTTTATTGGTAGAGTTGCCCCCGATGGGTGCCCCCGGTATGGGCGTGCAACCACCAGGCCCCTCTGGTTTAAATGCCACTGTCCCGCCAGGACCCGGTTATCGGGCCCCAGTCCCTGAGAAGCTAACCACTCCTCAGCGGTTAACTCGCTCATTTACAGTCCAAGATGATTTCGATATATATACTCAGTATGGTGCCTTTCGAGATGAGAATGAACGGCAACGTTCTCTCATTGAGGACCAAGGTGAGCAGTTGGGTCTCATGGCTGATCGCCAGGAGAGAGCCACCACATATATCGAGGATCTGGAAGCTGAAATGAGAGACGTGGATAGGAAACACGAACGATTAGTAGACACTTTAAAAGAGGAGACTCGTCAGCATGAAAGGCGACGAAATGAAGAACTTAATGAGTACAAAAACGATCTTGACCATCATTACCAGGATCTCCTCACTCGTGCTTTAGTAACTGCTCAAGAGGAGGCTGCGGCCAGATATGGCCCGCCTGACAGTGCTATCGGACCACCTGGCGGTTCGCTACCCCCAGGTCCCAGTCACCGTGTTCCCCCTTGCGGCGCAGCCAGTGCCGTTGGGCCGAATGTGATGACCAGGCCGGTTGCCCCTCAGGACCCACAAGAGACCCCAATAATGCCTGTTCGTGGACCCACTATTTCCGACACTCCCACTACTGGTAGTACATCTTTACCCTCTGCAATGAGGCGAGGCGAGAATACCACCACCACCACTGCCCCTCGACGAGTGGATTTCACTCAACCAGTAGTGACGTTAAGAGCCCCTCCACCCCCAGAGCGTCCCCCAGGACCAGTAGGCAACACTATGATGCCAGCCACTGCTCAGACGTCAACTTGCG
>PIVX01000367.1 GCA_003353785.1 Gammaproteobacteria bacterium
GGCGAGCCCATTGTGAATTTTCTCAAAATTAGCAAAAAGATAAGTGAACTCAGATGACTCGCTGGACCAAACCGTCGAAAATTTAAAATATTTTTGGTATATTAACTGGATTTTGTTTTATTTTTGATATATTAACTGGATTTTATTGTATTTTTTGGAACTTAACCGCTATTTTTTTTATTTTTTTTGGAACTTAACAGCGCTAAAAAAGTTGAGTTTTCATCTGACTTCTTTTCATCTGAATCATCATTTTCATGTATAATTGATTGATGTTAGAACTATAAATACACCATCATTAATTAGTGTTCATCCAACAAAGATCGAGTTTCTATTTATATGTACAGATATGTGTGATCATACTTACGAACGATCAAATTTATGTACCATGATGCATAAATATCTTAATAATAGTTTATAGATAGATTATAACATTGTATCAGCATACTAAGCGAAATATCAAGACAGGATAATTACTGATGCAACGCTATCGCACTCAAAGGTGGGCTTTACAACACTCGATAACCAGCACTTACTTTCATACAGTTAATCTTAGTTGATTGAATATATATACAACTCGAGTAACTAACTAAGTAGTTTTCACACTTTTAGACTTATCTTACAGTGATCTTACATTGCTCATACATTTTAAAACCTTCTTCTTATAGGAGCAAAATATACGGGCAGAGTATATATTATCGACAGCATATATATTTGTCGCTTAGCTCAAGAATGGCACTGACAAATTCAGAAGATTCAGGTTCAAATCCTGAGGCGAGCCCATTGTGAATTTTCTCAAAATTAGCAAAAAGATAAGTGAACTCAGATGACTCGCTGGACCAAACCGTCGAAAATTTAAAATATTTTTGGTATATTAACTGGATTTTGTTTT
>PIVX01000368.1 GCA_003353785.1 Gammaproteobacteria bacterium
ATTGTCTGGTATTAATAAAATGTTAAAAGTTATCAAGAAACGTAAATTACCTATTTCGAGGCGGGAGCTTATAAGATTCTTGCGATCGCAAAACGCCTACGTGCTGCACTATCCCAGAAGAATGAAGGTGAAAAGAAAACCTATAATAGCTTTAGGAATAGAACAACGTCTCCAAATGGATTTAGCCGATATGTCATCGATAGCGACGGCTAATAACGGAATCAAATTTCTATGCGTGCTGGTAATACAACGTTAACAAAATTGAACTAATCGCCGTTATTATAGGTTGACTGTTTGAGCAAAATGATATACATCCTTAAATTAGCAAACAAAAAGGGCGCAACGTTAGCCCATCAACTCGACTTATTTTTCGATAACCAATTTGCCCCGGCATTAATAGGCAGCGATATGGGAACAGAAATGTGGAACAAAGATTGCGATAAGATATTTAAAAAATACCGGACAACGTTGTACGCCTTGAGAGAGCCGAACAAAGCCGCGTTAGCAGAGAATTCGATAAGATATATTAAGAGAAAAATATATCAATACATAACCTATCGAAGTGAAAACAATATGAAGCCAGCCGTACGATATATCGACAAAATCGATGAAATTGTAGAAGGTTTGAATAGCGGCGTTAACGAAAAAACAGGATATGCTCCTAAAGACGTGACATTTACAAATCAGCATATAGTTGTAGCTAAAACTTATGGATCAAAATTAAGGGAATACATTAAGCCCGTTAAAAACCCGAGCCTTAAACAGGATTCAAAGGTTAAGATATCGACGTTACGTCACCCATTTTCAAAATCTTATAAAGGCACGTGGACCAAAGAAACGTTTCTCATAGACAGAGTAAAAAAGCATCCCAGTGTTAATAATAAAA
>PIVX01000369.1 GCA_003353785.1 Gammaproteobacteria bacterium
TGGTGAAGATTTAGATCAATTATATGTTGGAGAAGAATTAGGCGAATTAATATCTTTTGGCTATATATCGAGAGAAATCGATTCAAATTTGCAGTTATCGCGAGATTTATTATCTGGAATAGCCGGAATTATTAAAAAATTTGTAACAGAAAAAATTGAGAATTCAGTAAGTGAAGATTTCCCGGTAAGATACGCGTGGTTAAAGCTTACATTTTCAAGCAGCCGAAGATTAATTGCAGGTGACACACATATTCATCGATATATACTGTCAAGTGTTGCCGTGGGAGAATTTAAATTTAATTATAAGTCTGCAAATCAAGTAATATTGAATTTAATTAGAAAATTAAAATTTAAGCAATTGGCTATAAATCGAGGCACATCGGTCTATGAATTTAATAATATGTTATCAAAAATAATACGTTATACTGTAAGCGAACCAAATCAAGTAATACGAAAACGCGAGAAATATAATTTATTTACAACAGAAGAATTGCGATTGAAATACGGTTACGAAGATGAGCAGTTTGAATTAAATTATAGTGAGTTCGAATTACGTGAATGTATTATTGACGGAATAATTGATTATGAATGTGAATTAGAATTTTCAGATGGAATTATAAGCAGTGATCGTGAACCAATCAGTGATAAAGAATTAATTAAAGAAATATTACGATCGTATTTTTTTCACGTTCAATCTGAGGTAAAGCCTTGGAAACTTATATATATTTTGTGGAAAATTGAACAATTTACATACAAAGAAGAGCCCACTTATGATAATTATTGGTTACATTGTTAATTTTTGAATTTGATTAATTCAAACAAAAAACTTGTTTTCCATCTTTTCCTTTTTGAATTTGTGCATTTGTCAAATGATTATTTAAACC
>PIVX01000370.1 GCA_003353785.1 Gammaproteobacteria bacterium
AATCAGTTATCTTACAACGTCGTCGACTGGGAGCTCTATATTGGACCTTATTAACTGGTCATTGTCCGAAGAAAAGGTACCAGCGCCGCCGGACCATCGTCTGTTCAAGAAAATATTAATTGACTCCAATTTACCAGATAATGTCCTTCCTACAAAGAAAAAAGTGACAGGGGAGGGTAATAAATGGATACATTTGTATTGAATAAAATTTGGCCTACTTTAAGTCCGGCAGACTAGTAATTTTACCTAACGATAATATTTCGGTCTGAAGAACAGGGTGAGCAGAGCGGCCACCGCCCCATGAGCCGCCTTAGAGGCGGCTCATCCCCCTGGGCCGGGCAACCTTAGAGGTTGCCCGAGGGGCTTGGCCAGGCTGCCTAAGAGGCAGCCTGGTGGGGTTGGCCCGGGGCAGCTGCTGCCCCGGGTTGGGCCCAAGCCGATCGAATTTTAGATATGTTACTGGGAACCATTGTACATCAAATCGTTTTATGGGCGACCGGCCAAACCATACATAACCCCCATCGTATATCGAATCTTTTTGGTTCCGAAATCGAGTATCGATATCGAGCATCGTATATTACCATTATCGAATCTTTTTCCCGATTTTTGGTTCCGAAATCGAGTATCGATATCGATGTTTTTTATTTCAGCTCCGACCGATTATTATTGGCCGAGTTATGGCTATTTCTATACTTTCGAATTTACGGTCCGGAATTTACGGTCCGACCGTAAAATGTAATTTACGGTCCGAAATTTACGGTCCTAAATCGATAATTTGGAAATCTCGTGTTTCAATTTTCATCTCGATCGGTCAAATATTCGCCGAGTTATGGCTATTTCACGTTTTTGGGTCGATTTATTCCCGATCCGGCCGTTTGGGGT
>PIVX01000371.1 GCA_003353785.1 Gammaproteobacteria bacterium
TCTCGGAACAGACAGTCGAGCGTGGGAATGAAGATATGGGTTGGTTGACCCATCATGACAGGAGTCTGCCAAGCTTCAATCTCCATACGCGCAACTTGCCAATTCTCGGGGGCCATTATAGTTTGACAGTGTAACAATGATCCGGTTTGCCGTACATTTCTGGGTTGTCCATCGGGCACTATTGCTACACATCCCAAAGCGATGGAGTTCGAATCAAATTTGAAACCATCCGGCAGTGGTAAACTCAATACACATACCGTAGGTTCCTCATCATAAAGTTCAATATGATCTCCCCAGTCAGTTGGCACTCTGGGAGGAGGTCTCGGAAGTAGATGTCTTAAGAATTCGGGTAGTTGTCTTCGTTGACGAGAAACCATTTGTCCGGGATGAGGCCACACCATGTCTGAATGGATACCCGTTTCCAGATGGTAATAGGCAAACTTCTGGGCATCCGTTCGAGTACTCCAGTCATACATAACCAAAGTGGTCAAATCCTCCAAATTATAAGATGCCCATCCAGCAGGAGGGTTTCGGAATTGTTCTTGATATAGTACTGGCAAAGCATGATGGTCTTCCAGTTCGTATGGAATAATAGATACAATACCGAACCTTGCCACAAAATTGGAAATTTTCCAACCCTGAGGGGGCACTGGTACTGGGATATATTGGTCGGTGTTTAGCATTTGACCAAATCGCCGTCGAAACCATAAGGAGTCGATTCGATCGGGAAAAATGGCCAATCTTGGAAGTACAGTAGCTCGATACTCTGGCACTACGCTTTCCGATGGTGCTTGTCTGTATGGTCGACAGCCTCGGCAATCGCAGATATTTGGTATATGATGGGTTTGTCCCGTTTGGAATGCTTCAAGAGCTTCAGGAGC
>PIVX01000372.1 GCA_003353785.1 Gammaproteobacteria bacterium
TGGGGACGTCTTTCTTGGCGTTGAAGTCGTTTCTGCTGACGATTGGACTGCCAGCGCGGAAATTGATTGATTTGTGCCCCCTGATGAAATCTAGGAGGCAAATTGTCTGATAAAGGGTCCACAGTTGAGTATGATGATAATTGCATATGGGATCCAATTCTTTGTAGAACTCGACCCCTCTCTAACTGTTGATGGTCGCACAGAGTCTTGTAATACGACATAGTAGTAATAACGGGCAAACTTTCTTCCGTAGGCGGAGTTGGGATAGTCCTTAAAGAAGGCAGCTGTGGAGAAAAAGGTGGCCAGGCTGTTGATGTGGTACCAACAGTGGCAAGCTGCAACAATCCGGCGCTTGGCTCGGATGAAATCTCGCTCGAAGCGGAAAAGTGTGATGGTGTAGAAATATTGAATGGTCCAGGACCGGCTGTTTCTGTTGCGACAGCGACAGCGGGTCCCGTAGGAGTGAGTAAATTTGGTGAACCAAGTTGTCCTGGTTGCAGAAATGGATTGGCAGTAGCCACCGTGACTGGAGTAGGAAACGCTACAGTCGGCGTGCGAAATACGCTAGGATCGTTGGTCCTAGTAGCGTAAGTGGCAGAAGCTACTAGAGTACCTTGACGATTTTCTACCAAACCATGAGCGGCCAATCTCGCTGTAGTCTGTTTGGCGCAGGCATCCCAGGCTTCTTGTTGTAATCGCCGAATGGTTTCAGGGCCAAAATCTCCTGAAGGTGGAAAAGGTTTCTGAGGTTTCCTTTCTCGACTCTGGGACCATTGTCTTTGAGAGTCCGACCAGGAACTCTGCAATCGGGATCTGGAGCAGTCGTTGTGGAAGTTACCACGACCACGACCTCTTCCTCGTCCACGTCCGGTTCCACG
>PIVX01000373.1 GCA_003353785.1 Gammaproteobacteria bacterium
AAACTATCGTTTGGGAAAGATAGCATAAAAAACAATGAAGAATGTGAAAAAAATGCGCGATTGGCAAAGAACAAAAAATGCGCAAAATGCCAAAAGGTGTATTATTGCTGTAAATCACATCAAAAAAAAGACTGGAAAATCAAACACAAAGCTCTTTGTTTATGAATCGCACTCAAAAAAAAAATCAATTGGTATTCTATTCAACCTATAGAATCTGCTATTTTTTTTTTTGTTTTTATTGACTTATTGTGCAAGTTTGTATTGTGTCATACTGCCGTTTGTGTCAAGTGCGAATATGCGAGATTTGTTTTTATTTATTGTTATTCGCGTTAAAACCCACCACTTGCCTTCCTACACAGTGATTGCACACTTTGATCTTATATCATTTGTATACATGAGTGTAAAAAGAAACAAACTTCGTTGTGCAAGGATAGTTATAATGTACTAATCAAATAATTAAATATAATAAACTTATTCTTCAAAATCAAAATAAAACTGTCATTAAACTCATTCTTCTTGTGATGATTCATTTTCTGATCCACGAGATGAAGAAGACCCATTTGAACAAGACACATTTGAAGAAGATCCACTTGAATACATTGATCGCCATGAAAATATCGTTCCATCTGATCCATTGTATCCATCAGATGTTCCTAACTGTTCAGACATATCAATGTTATCAATGTTTGAATTGTTATTATTATTAATTCCCAACGCATTCGATGAATTGCTTGATGTGGTACCTGATCGCCTTGCTGTTGTATTATTATCACCAGTTTCCGACGCATTCAATGGTGATGATGCTGTATTTTTATTATCAGTTTTTGACACATTAATATTTATGGCCGTATTATTACTCGATGGCGCATATATGC
>PIVX01000374.1 GCA_003353785.1 Gammaproteobacteria bacterium
GTAGTGACTTTCAGTTAGAAGAGGATCAACACGAAAGAGGTGACGAATCTGATACCCCACCACATGAAAGATTATTACAAGATGAAAAATATGTTTGTTTGAATTAATATAACATTAATATAACATTAATATTATAAATTGTTGATATTAATGTTATATTAATGTTACATATTATACAGCATAAACATGAAAGATGTGGTATTATGGACGAATCTGATACCCCTCCACATGAAAGATGTGGTATTATGAAGGAATCTGATACATCACCATGTGTTATGGACGAATCTGATACCCCACCATGTGTTATGGACGAATCTGATACCCCTCCACATGAAAGATGTGGGATTATGAAGGAATCTGATACCTCACCATGTGTTATGGACGAAGGTGTTGTATTATGGACGCCAAGAATAGAAATAATTATCACAGGTACGCTGGTTGGACAAGAATGATATTTTAATTAGACAAAACGTGTTTGTTTGTTTGAATTAATGTAACATTAATATGAATGCTTTCTTGAATACCTTCAAACAGTGATCATATATTGATGTATGATCAAAGCAATATACGTATCCTATACAAAAGATGCACCCGAAAACCTAACATAAATAAAAAAAATAAGGAGTACAATATACGAAAACAACAAAGCTATGGGCCGTTTAGATTGATGGCAGCCAAGATTCGATTATATTCATTCAACACTAACTGCAAATTGTTTAAAATTGATGTTGTCTGAAATTGTAAAGCATTCATTTCTTTTGTTAATGAATACATTTGATCAGATATTGAATGTGTTGGCTTTGGATTCAATTTATTTATGCCATTGATTAGGCGTCGTTTGATATGAACAGCAAAACCATTTTCTGCACAATA
>PIVX01000375.1 GCA_003353785.1 Gammaproteobacteria bacterium
TTTCAGATATACCCGAAAGAAGTCATACACAAGTGTTGAATTGAGTGGCCTTATTCAGTAGAGTTCGATCCTCTACCTTTTCTGATAAGATATTTTTATGAGCAGTGACATTTTAATATTATGTCATGAATCGATTAGCAATGAATATTTAAACACTTCAATCATATTTTCGCGGTTCTTGACAAGAAACGTAATTATTTATTCTTTCCATTTGTATACATCATTTTGAAGATGTAATCAAATATGTTTTCACCACTCATTTTTGTAAGTGCTATCATAAATATTCCACAACAAAGGCACTACAAACTTAATAAACCTATCATATCGAAATAATAATAAAAGAATGCAATAGATATAAATCCAATTCCAATATGTATAGTTTCTCTGTATAAATATGATGGGTTTACTTCAAATACGGATATTATAAGCTCCCGAAATATTTGCTCTCCAAAATATCTCCAAAATATTAATCGAAGCAATAACTGATCAATATATGAGCAATATATTATCAAATTTTTAAACTTAACTTGAAGGGAAAACTGACACCTTCACCTTAGGCTAACTTGGACCACATTCCTCTTAGGGTTTGGTTCAAATAAACCTCGACCAACTTTGTCACCAAGCCCCGTCATAAAGAAATCTCGTAACTTGGAGCACATTCCTCTTAGGGTTTGGTTCAAATAAACCTCGACCAACATTGTCACCAAGTCCCCTTTAGAAATAAATATATGAGTACCCGTCACCCGCCAATATATGAGCATATATTGGGCATGCAGTTGCTGGGAAAACTGTCGCGGCGTCATAGGAATGAAATATTTCAAAGGGAGTACCCTATGATAAAATCGATCTCTTAGTTTAGGCGATAACTTAGG
>PIVX01000376.1 GCA_003353785.1 Gammaproteobacteria bacterium
ATTATATTTCAAATTATATGTCAAAACACCCTTTTCAATTAGAAAGCGTACTCCCTTTACTATTGCAAGCCCAAGAAGAATATCAAAAATATGGATCCAAAGCAATAGATAAAGGTGCTGCGTATGCTAAAGCTAAAACATTATTGCAAAAACTTTTAAATAAGTCAGGACTTTGCGAAATCTCTGATCAACAAGCTGTTGCTGGTGTAATGGGTTACAATTCTCATGTTACTAGTCACAAATTTGATTTCGTATATCCATGGAAAATTATTCAACATCATCGTCATCAATATGAAGCAGACACTGAAGACTTGGAAATTTTAACAAATTTAGAAATAAACCCGAATTCAAAAAAAGCACTAAGTATTAATAGTCTTGATAGATATAAAAATCGGGGTAAACGATTAGATCATTATTCGGTATGGTCATATACATGTTATATTGGTTATCAAAAACTTGCAAAAAAATCGAAAACCAATACAAATCTTGGACGACGACCAAATCCAACATTTAGTTTTAAAATGAATTCAAAACCTGCCAAATGTTTCGAACAAATAATGAAATCACTTCCAACTGTCCCGCGGCTAGGTGGTGAAAAACCTCCTGCATATCCTGGTGATCAACCAAATAATGATCAATCAAATTCAAAAATGCGTGCCTGGACAAACGAAGCAAAAACTTTTGTTGAATTTTATGCTTTATTATTGTTACCATTCGATAGCAATTGCAATCTTATGGAACCATATGATAATATTTTACCATGGAATGACACAACTTCTTGGGATAATTTTTGGGAATTATTTAATGGAATTGAAAATTCTACAGATACATATGACCGTTATTTATGGTTTCCTTTTCACAATACAG
>PIVX01000377.1 GCA_003353785.1 Gammaproteobacteria bacterium
TACTAGTATTTAGATTATTGCAACATTATAATAAACGTTATTCAAACATACACATAATACGTGTAAGTACACAGTTGAATGCAGAACAGTTCGTTCCATTCAGTCACTCCACAATGTTTCAAACAATATGGTATTTCCACGTACTGTATGGCAGCTGCTACCCATGGTAACTACTTCTGCTTCCATTCCAGCGGAAATGTTACAATACTGTTTGAAACCTCCACTGTTGAGCATTGAGCTGACTAACTAATTTTGAAATACTAGTCAACCCGTTCAGCTTCGCTGAACCATTTATCTCGAAAATTTTATATTTGTTTTATTAATATTTCATAAATTCTGTATATTTGACCCATTGCAATATGACTCATAAATTTAAAGATTGTCCTTTACGAACACGTTTAGTATATTTGTTTTATTTATAATTCACAAACTTAATGATTGTCACTTACGAACCCGAAATACCGATATTTATCGATTTTTGAATTTTATCGATTTTTAATCGATAATTTAATTGTTTTTTTTGGCGTTTGATTCGCGAGACAATTACCTTTCGAACGATATAGTTGTCGAAGTGTATCAACAACGTTTTGAAAATATCGAAATTTATCGATTTTGAATCGATAATCGATCGATAATTTAATCAATTCTTCGATCGCGTTTGACTCGCGAGACAATTACCTTTTGATCGATGTAGGTGTCGAAGTGTATCGAAAAGGTTTCGAAAGCATCGAAATGTATCGATTTTTAATCGATAACCAATCGATAATGTAATCGATTTTTTGATCGCGTTTGATTCGGGACATTATTAGCTTTCGATCGATGTAGCTGTCGAAGTCGATGATTAACGTTTCGAAAGTATCGAAATTT
>PIVX01000378.1 GCA_003353785.1 Gammaproteobacteria bacterium
AAAAATGGTTAGATGTTATGTATTTGTAACTAAAGCATAATTATCCGAGTTTCCTAGAGCGTCTTTTTCGTATTCGATCGTCATTTCCGTATTAACAAAAAAAGTCTCAGTCCCAGTCACCATGGCAACGGGGCGGCGCAAGACGATAAATTTGTATTAACTTTAACTTTTTGACCACCGCTCGATAATATTGAAAAAATATTATAAGAAGACTGAATTTATTCCTCTCATTAATAGCTTGAAATATGGGCGAAGGCAGGGCGTACGCTTTTTATTTCGCTATTTTTCTTATAAAGTGTGATTGCCGCCGCCCTTTGATCGCTCATCCCGTCGACAACGTTTTTTCGAAATTATTGATCTCGTTTCTATTGAGGCGACGTCTGGCGGAAATCGAAACAAATGCATAGTCTAGCGTTTCATCTTTTTGTATAGAAATAGCTGCATTATTATCGTTAAATAATAATCTATAGTAACTATAGGTTACGCTCCACATTATTCATTTTTAACCCGGTCTCGAACGATCTAGTATTCGTCTCTATTTAGTCTCCGACCATGTATACTTTCGTAAAATATTTATCGTCTGGTTGGACTCTTGCCAATTGTTAGTGACGTCTTGTCTGGAGCCGATCGAGGGGCGGCGTAGGACTAAATTAAAACGTTGCGACTGTAAATTTATAGACAAGACAGGCCTAAGACAATCCGAAAGATACATAAACGACATCTTTAACAATGAACCAGTCAGTTTAACAACGACTGCAGTCGTTTTGACATTTTTTCCATGTTAGGAGAGCTAGTTCCGGACGTCGCGCCGCCCCCGTCTATACTTGTCTATACAAAGTTTCTCACGAAAATGTAAAAATAT
>PIVX01000379.1 GCA_003353785.1 Gammaproteobacteria bacterium
CGAAAATGCAGGACATATTTAATTGTATCAAAACTAGAACTTTAGTACTAAATTATGAAAATTATTGCTCTTTGCTTAGTCCAAATTAAAACCAATGAAGTTTTTATTGTTGTGTTATCGTATAATTCATGGATAGTATGCTTTTATCTAAACATAAAAGCATAATAATGTATATCTTATTGATTGTAATATCAGCTAATTCTTTTTGATGGTACTTGTATTAAACCAGGAGGAACTCTTTTACTTATACCTTCAGTAGAGATTACTACTCATAATACTACTTATCGCGATGTTAATACCGTACAGATTTCTGATGGAAACCATACAAAAAATTCAACTATTAAAGAAAATCCTATTGTTAAAATTACTAGAAGAGTAAAGCAACTTGCTAGTATAGATGTCGTTATACATAATGATCTAAGTAAAGTTCATATGATTAATATTAAATACGAGGATAAAAATTCCTGTTCAGTAGGCAAATTAAGTATGCCTATTCAGTCTACAAAAAATCAAGGTATAATTACGCTAGGAGCATGGGTTAAACATAATTATAAAGTAACTAAAAATGCTGAAATTCAAGACATTGAATTAGAATACAACAAGCGCGTGAACGCTTTGCTCAAAAAGGAAAAATGCTGCGGCAATTGTACAATTTTATAGATGTTTTTTTAAAACATAGTGAAAATTTTACATTCTATTTTTCACAAAATCATCAGAGGTGGTTAAATCTAACAATTTAATAAATCACTCAACTCATATTTAGAACTAACTTTCAATTTTTTCTTAAGATGTTCAAAGTGTGTTTCTACAGTTCTTCTAGATATTCCAAGTATTTTACTAGTCTGATTAGCTGATTTGCCTG
>PIVX01000380.1 GCA_003353785.1 Gammaproteobacteria bacterium
ATAGAGTTGTGTCATAGCATCGTATACCGTAATAGTCGTTGACAGTTGTATAAGACAAATATAGTCATACATACAGTCATACGCAAGGTCGTGCTTTGTAAGAGACATCGCACATACAGATCATACATAGTAGTGTTGATTGTATTGTATCAAGTGTAACGCAACATTACCAAAGTTGTACTGTACGTGTGAAGTAGGTACTGTACGTGTGTAAAGTGTATTGTATGTGTTGAGAAGTTATACTGTATACGTGAAAGGTTGTGTTGTATGTAGTGTAAAGTGTAACATACATTGTAACATAAAGTCTTGTAAACATGCCACTCAAACGTAACAAAAAGGCAACAAAGGCCGACATCGTTTTTTGGCAAAAAACACGCGATAAATATAAGCAAACTTTTAGTAGATATCAAATAGAGGTCGAACATATTCGACAAACATTTCTAACAGATAAGCAAAAAGCTTCTGATAACGATATTTTCGATATAAAAGGTCTAAAAGGTAAAATTACTCGCTTGTACACTGAGGTACGTGAATTAAATCAGGAGTTACAATCTGTAACACCCAGTGGTACTGAAGCTGAAGACAACGAAATTGATATTAGTTTTGATTTAAACGAACGATTTTCAAACGCTATCGAAGATCTTACAAATCTTTTATCATTCATAGAAACTTCTGAAAATACGGCTCCTCCAACAAAAACAAAAGTTGAGAGTGAAAAAGGGCCTACAATCGAAAATGAAAACAAGTCTTCTTTCGATAAGGAGCAAACTTCAACCGATCGAAGTTTTCTTTCTGAGGATGAACCAAGACACGGTATCCCGGAGAATGAGGCACATAACCATGGAGAGGAACCGACAGCAC
>PIVX01000381.1 GCA_003353785.1 Gammaproteobacteria bacterium
ACATGCTAGACATGTACAATAGCTTATTGCCATTCAACCCTTACTTGAACCCCAGACCGATGGTTCCGAGACTAGCTCCGGATACCCTGTTCTGGATCGTGTTGATCTAAACTATATTTTTGACCCTAGTGGTAGTCATAACGAGAACATACCTATAGTTCTGATTGATAAGAAGGAGACCGATAGGGTAATACCTATGCCCCTTCATGATCTCAGTGCACTTACTATGGACGATTTACTCGAAGATCAAACACTTGCTGACACTAATACTGATCGGAGTAGTTTACCAACTTTGCCCGACCAAGTGTTTGAAGTAATTGACTGTGATCAATTTGGTTATTTGTCCAACATTGAAGCGAACAGTTATAAAATCCAGCGTTATGAGGAGATCTTAAATGATCCCACTGACACTGAGACACTTTTCGCCAGAATACCTACTCATGTTATCGCATGTGCATGGACAAATTCTATTCCTGATGCAATACAGGATGAACCGCTTCGATCGATAAAATCACCAACAATCGATTATGATCCGATAGTGATTTCTACTGAAAAGGAAATTAATGAGACTGAAAATCCTTTTTCTCAGGATGAGCTGTTCCTAACGGAACTAATCCATCCAGAAGAAGAGAATATTTTCACCTTAGGAGATTCACCCCGTCCTTTAGTTGAAGGATCTGAATCCCCAAATGAACCAATAGGTTCGATTGATCTTCAAAGTCGATTGAATGATTGGAAATTGGCCACTCGAATCTTTCGAGACCGATTAGTACAATCGGGACATTCTCCTGCTGAGCTTAAGCCAGAGGATAGACCCCATTTTGTCTATTTGGACTTACAACAAGAAGCCGACTAATTG
>PIVX01000382.1 GCA_003353785.1 Gammaproteobacteria bacterium
ACTGCAAGTTGAAACAGGCAGATTTCTTAAGGGACTGCAAGTTGAAACGGGCAGGTTTCTTATAGGACTGCAAGTTGAAACAGATAGGTTTCTTTTGGGACTGCAAGTAGAAATGGACATGGTTCTTTTGGGACTGCAAGTTGAAATGGACAGGGTCTTAAGGGACTGCAAGTTGAAACAGATAGGGTTCATCCATCTGTTCAATTCAACTTGCAGTACCTTAAGAACCCTCTCTCTTTCTACTTGCCATCTCTTAAGAAAAGAAACATGTCCATTTCAACTTGTTGTTCCTAATAAACCATACCCGTTTCAGCTTGCAGACCCTAAGAAACACGTCTGTTTCAACTTGCAGTCTCTAAGAAACCTGTCCATTTCAACTTGCAGTCCCTAACGAACCTTGTCCATTTCAGCTTGCAGTCTGTTAAGAACCCTGTCTGTTTCACCTTGCAGACACTTAAGAAACCTGTCTGTTTCAAATTGCAGTCCCTTAAGAACCCTGTTCGTTTCAACTTGCAGTTGTGAGTTAGAGATGGGCATCGGGTTGGGCCCTGAGCTGGGTCGGGCTGGGCTGTCCAAAGTGAAAATCTATTGGGGCCGGGTCGGGCGGGAAGTTTTATCATGTTTTTTTGCCAAAAAGTCACAAAAAGTGCATATATTTTTTTAAAAACATGCGAATTATCTCAAATAGCACTGCTAATAACATAAACAATAGGAACATTAGTGGTTTCTTAAGGGACTGCAAGTTGAAACAGACAGGGTTATAAAGGACTGCAAGTTGAAACAGACAAGTTTCTTAAGGGACTGTAAGTTGAAATGGACAGATTTATTAAGGGACTGCAAGTTGAAACAGGCAGATTTC
>PIVX01000383.1 GCA_003353785.1 Gammaproteobacteria bacterium
ATATTAAATTTTAATCCATTGAATCGTAGTGCTTATTCAGTAACTGACCATTATGGCTTATATTTCATTCACTCCACAAAAACAAAGCCGTTGTTATCGGATAATATTGAGTTTAATAACCGTAGGGATAGGAAGTTTAAAATCCATATCAGGCGCTTTAATTATCATTAAGCCAAAGAAATTTTGGTGTACGCCTGAAATTGCATATCGCTCGTCTGAGAAACAAAGGTTATGGAAACGATACCAAGGGAATCCGTCGCGGGAGCTAAAGGATCGTATCAATGAGCTGAGACGTATTAATCGAAAGGCAGTGAGACATAGAAAGCGAGTCGTTATCCAGAATTATGTTACATATACAAATACCAAGCACATTACACCATTCAAACTGAAAGACAAAATCCAGCGATTAAATCATCCCAGCACATCGATTCAAAATATACCGTATCTCATTAGCAATCGAAGCGGAGCGAATAACGATGACGGTGACCGGAAATACGATGATACTGAATCAGATACAAAAATATATTGTAACCACGCTAAAGCGAACTTATATGCGCACCGTTTTTGTCATCGAGTGCAACCATGGACCGGGGCTGCACATTAAATTATTTGATTATTTGGGCTCCTTTAAATTTTCATTTTTGAAGGATTATTTCAATTTATGTTTCCGCAAAGAATACTTTCCTGTGCTGCATAAATTGGGTTATGTAAATATGCAATAAATAAATAACTGTGCAGGTTAATTCAATAATCATTACAAATAAGCTGTCACCAATACCACCGAATGTCGCGTAATCTATTTGTGGATAATACATACTCGCACAGTGCCTGTAATACTAATTTTCTATGGCTCCATCGC
>PIVX01000384.1 GCA_003353785.1 Gammaproteobacteria bacterium
TTCGATAGCTAATAAAAAATGATTGGTGCTAGCGCTCTCGGTTTTTAAAAAAAAGTTTCAATAATTAATTACCTATTAACGATATTTAATATCTTAAGAGTCAATGTCCCACCATGACAACCCTAGGCTTTCCAATTTCAAAAATCGAAAATCTTGGGTTCGAGTGAAAATTATGGATTTTGTAGACCCAAATAAGATTAAAATTTTCCCAACCCGCCAACTCGCCTGACCCGCCCTGACCCGAGTTAGGGCGGGTCAAAGTTCGAAAAAACGTACTTTTTTCAAAATCTCGTAACTTTCTCAGTATTCATCGGATCGAAGTGATCTTTTTTTCATTCGATTCCTCTTATCGAGAGGAAAATTTTAAAAAAAAAATCGACCCGTTTTTCGGAAAAATTGAAATCGTTATAGCGATTTTTGCGTTTTTTGCGATTTTTTTTGGTTACAAAATGGGCAAAAACTCAACATGTTATTATTAGGTAAATTGCTGGATCATACTTCATTCGAAAGGTCTTTTGATTTGCTACATTTAAAAAAAAAAAAATTTAAAAAAACGTCTGCCCTGGCTCGCTACAGACCCGCAAACTTTTTTTTCCTGGGCTGTTTTTGGAAAATCGCTCAATTTTGAAATGGTTCCAACCACAAACATTCAAAACTTCACCTCATGACCACTCGTGGACCTTGCTCGAACCAACATTGCTATTGCCCGACACAGTCTGACCCTCCTTGACCCGTTATGACCCGCCCGGGTCCAAGTTAGGGGCGGGTCAGGGTTCAAAAAACACACGCTGTTTAAATTTCACTCCGTGACTGCTCATGGACTTTGCTCAACTTAACCTTACCATGGCTCGACCCAGC
>PIVX01000385.1 GCA_003353785.1 Gammaproteobacteria bacterium
TGTTTGCATGGAGCGTAGAAAAGCAGAGATACAAGAAGAATAATCGAAAGCTGTTTGCATGGAGCGTAGAAAAGCAGAGATACTAGAGAGCTCATCCTCGCGGATTAAATCGTCCTCGCAGATTAAATAAAATTAAAAAAAATTTGAAAAAACATTAAATGACGGCGATCGCAGTAGAGAAGAGGAGGTGCGTATGAATCGAAATCGTACAGTTGTATACTAGAAAAAAGTACTTATAAAGTTTTGTAAAATACTTTACTTAGGTCATTCTTGAACTGCAAGGTGATATATAATGCTGTACGTTTACTAATGTAAAAAACGGTGCAGTCAAATGGCACTTATTTTGACTGATTTATGGACGAAACGAAGAGTCAATAATTAGCTCTAATCAGCTAATTAGTTATTATGAGGTTCGCTTCCGGTCAATAATATGTGATAATTAAGTAATACGCGCAACCAACTTTTGATATTGATAATCTAGGGGTATTATCGACTTTCAGAATCATCCGAGCAGTGTAAAGATGAGTACCGCAGTTAGCATTACTCAGGAAGGAAAAAAGAAAGGAAGGAGAAAATTTGAACGAAGGATTATTGTCCCAACAATTAGATGAATGGAGCAAATTGCGATAAAAGTTGGTATGGTTAGTTAAAGGGTAGTGACACATGGCTACAAACATATTTCATTTTGTTTCTTTCCTTGCTATGTTGAGGATGGATCAAAGTTTATCCGAGTTTGTGCATTGGACCAGTTCAGCCATATTATGCTTCCATGTTGAAATCTATTGTTGTTCTATTCGCGTCTCCACGCGATCGCCGTCATTTAATGTTTTTTTCAAATTTTTTTTTAATTTTATTTA
>PIVX01000386.1 GCA_003353785.1 Gammaproteobacteria bacterium
TTTCATTGAACTGTCGTTCCATGTTAGCTCTCTGTGTTCGTAAAGCCAACAACCTGCCTTCCTGACTATCATGTAGACGTTGTTCTAAATCCCCTACATATCGCTCTGCCAAACCTTGATTATCCTGCATTTGTCCAATAGTGGCAAATTGCTGATCTACTACTTCTTGTTGTCTTTCGTACTCAGCTCGTAACGCACCAATTTGCTCAGCCGCTGTAAACTGACTTTGTTCAGTACGGGCACGAGTAACTGGTGAACGAAGTGGTTCATTACCATGACCCATACCAAGACGAGGTCTCTGGGGCATGCGAATTGGTGGTCTCGTTGCCCAGGCCTGTCGAGCTTGGTCATTCGGCAAAAGAGGCGGTGTACGTAAGCCGATTGGCGGAGCTACTGTAGTAGGCGGAGCATCACCCTGATCATCAGGGTCCGGAACATTAGATGGTCCACCAGAGATATTCGGATTTCGAAATCTTCTGGGACCATCTCTAATTGGAGCAGCGGCATTCGTTTCGGAATTGATCAATTGTGTTTGACTAGTTTCAGTGCTTGGGACTGAAGGTTGTCGTACTGGCCTAGGCATGAGGTTTCCAAGAACGTCTTCTTGTCCCTCAGCCATTTCATCTAAACCGTCGTTTATATTCTGGTCTCGTGTCAACACTGGTCGCACCATTTTATTATTCAGTAGGAAAGCGTTTTCAGAAGTAACACGCCCCTCCGACGATAAAATAAGTCGATTTACGTGTACAGTTTGTCGCAATGACTTTGCCGAGGAGTCTCAATGACTATGGTTACGCTTCCCCTCTTTTAGAGTTGAAAACGTCCTCGTTTGGCAAATTGAGTTCAGTGGGCTTG
>PIVX01000086.1 GCA_003353785.1 Gammaproteobacteria bacterium
ATATCAACCAATATTCAATAACAACCAAACCGAAACCAACAAAATCCAATGGCCCAATCAACCGAACCGAACAATACGGAAAATAAGAATGATGATGATGGATATAATGACACCGAGATGCGCGAAACTGGAAACAAAAAAAAAGAATTAGATGTAACGGTGGATGAAATTGAATTTATGATGAAACAGGCACAGAGGGAGGAAGATAGGAGGATGATAAGAGAAGTAAAAGGGTGGTTTGATCCAAAGGCAGTGGAAGAGGAGGAAAAGGCGGACCAAGATGACCCCTATGATGAATATACATTGCGGAAAGATGCAGTCATGTATGACCCAACGGATAGCAGGGAGACAAAGTGGTTATTTGGCAAGGAAATATACAAATATCTCACAGTTAACAAATACACGCAAGAATACCAAATAGCTGTCTTCATAAAATCAGAAAATCCGTTGCATTATGCATTATATCCGTTTTGTAAAATGCTCGAGGAAATCATGCAAAAAGTGGGAACCCCTGTGGCGGACATAAAAAAATTAATAGGTCACTTATGGAAAAGCGGCAACAGTGAAGGAAGACAAAAAGGATACAGAGAGAGTGCAGTATGGCAGTTTCGAGTGGATATGGCAGAGCCGGCGGAAACGCTCAAATTGTTCTATTTATTGCAACAGAAAGTACTTAACAATGATCACCTTGCGGATGCTATTGGCCATAGTAAAAGCGCAAAAATGACAATGAAAACGGCGAAAAATGTGGTATACCATCACAAATATACAATAAAAGGGATCCTAAGTAATCTGAGGGCACCGTCGCTTACTGACAGAGAGAACGCGGAAACAGTGACGGAATACATCATAAAAATCATAATGAATGAAACCCCGAATAATCAATTGCGTTGGCAGAGAGCAATAAATCAGGGCACAGGGATTGTCAAAGAGATGATCGAATTACAAACATTATACCCGATAAAAAAGAAAGGAAGACCAGTTTCGAAGTGGGAGGATCGATTACGTTTAATTGACAGAGAGGATTGGACAATACGAGGAAAGGTGGTATTAAGGAAGCGAGGACAAACTTATCCAGATGAAAAATACAAAATATATGAACCAGACCAGGCACTCACGAAATTTGAAAAATTAAAAGTGCAATATTGTGAAGAAGAAGCTCGAAAAAAAACAGCGGCGATTCAACGACGAAATGAAGCATTTAAACAAAATATTAAAGGCAAAGTCAATGACGATAGCATGCGAAAGGAGATAGATCTGATAATGCAGGAGTCGCTAAAGCCGAAAAATGATAAAAATCAAAATAATAATCACAATCACAATAAACCACCATTACCGTCATCCCCATCAGCTGAGGATGACGCTAAAAATTGAGGACAAAAAACATAACATATTTGAAATAATAGATTGTTTTATAAATTGTATTAATATATTTTAATTGTTCTAAATAGTAATACTTTCATTTTTAATCTTATTCTATTTCTTTTTTTTACTGATTTTATTTATTTTTATTACAACCGAATACCAATCTAATACTTACTTACTTTTTTGTTTTTATTTTCCTTTTTTACTTTTTTTTTATCCTAACTGGTTGATTTTTATTCCAAATTAATATTAACCAGTTATTAATTCATAATCTTTATATTTTATTTTATTTTATTTCTATTATTTTCTTTTTTTCAACAAATAACACCCAAACCAACCAATAAAACAATGCAAATTCGGATCAATAATTCCTATGATGAATACGAAACAAAAATCAATCCAAATCGCAATAAATCGATAATACCAAACTCCAGAATCCAAAGAATTAGCCATCAACAACACCAATCAAGACAGTCGCGAAAAAGAACCCGAACTCAATATGAAACAATGGGAAATAACATGGATGAACAGAATCAGCGAACCCTAAAAAGGAGAAAAACAAATGAACCACAACAACGGGTCACAAAAAAAAGGAGGAGAAAACGCAATCAGTCAATGCAATGTACCTCGAATAGAAGGATAAAGAATAATATAGGCTTTTTTTCAAAGGAAGAAGCAAAACTGGTACCCTCCCACAAATGTAAACATTGCGCCCAACAAGGATTAATAACAAAAAAAAAACGACGGAAAACGCGACACAAAAAAGAAAAAGTTGGACCAACCATCAACGACGTATACACAAACTATCAACGCAATATACCATTCCATAAAAAAGTAAAAAAATTCAAGCTCCACAAGGATGTGGCACATAAGGTAATCACATGGAATGTTGATGGCTATCTTAGAGCAGGAAAGGCTCGCAAAGGGAAAAGACACCGAAATAAAGATAAAGAGGAAGAAGAGAGAGAACAAAAAGCCTATGGTAAATTAGTACAGATCAAAGACTATGTACAAAGACAAAAACCAATGGTAGTAATGGTACAGGAAGCATATGGCACAAAGGGCACTGGTTACAGGGAGACGGTGAAGAAAGAAAACATACATAATATATCAGACAGTATGTGCTTGGCAACGCATGATAAATATGGAGCAACGGCGGTTTTTGTACATGAAAGCATTGAACAGTTTGTGCCGATACCATTCTCTGATCAGATATATGAAGGCATTGAAGGTAAGAATAAAATCCATGCGAGTGCAGTGGTACTGATGATGGATAAGAAAATCCGAAATAGAAACCAATTCGTATTCCTGTCAGTATACAGGTCCCCCAATGCAAAAGCAGTTGATATTACACAATTTCAAAAAATACTTGATGCGGTATATTATTTCCTGAAAGATAAAAAACCAAACATATATATTGGAGGAGACCTAAATTTCTGGTCAGAACAAATAGGCAGTGACCCAGATCAAAGAAAAGAGAGGAAAAAGAAGTTCGAGGATGGAGATAAAATGTTTGAACTAATGCATGGTGAAAAAAATCGATGTATTAATATGAACTCTGGTGAACCAACACTATGGAAATGGAACAAAGAAAAAACAGAGCGGAAATACTATGCATGTGATAGTTACTGGCTTTCACATCAAACACTTAACTTTCTGCAGATGGAAACTCGCAATGACAACACAGTCTTTATATCCGATCATTTCCCGAATATAGCAACTATGTCAAAATTTGACTATCATAAACGGCACAAAACAAAGCGATTGGAATGGAACATAGAAAAAATGAATGAAGAAAAATGGGAAAAACTGAATATGGCAATGGAAGGAAGTATGGCCCCGATCAATCATCAAATGGAAGGTAAAGAAGACGACCCGGCGACAATTCACTCGGCAATGCAACTATTATCAGAGGTAACAGTCCAAAATTCAGAAGCTGTGGTGGGAAGGAAAACGAAACAAGTCATAAAGCCCTGGATTGATGAAGAATGCAAAAAAGAACTGGATGCGCACCGAGCTCAAAAGGATAAATGCAAACCAATCACGAATCGGGTCAATAAGCTGAAGAAAATATGGAAGGCTCAAAATAAGGTCATCACGAAGGAGGAAATTATCGAAGACATAGGCAAAAAACAATATGATCGAT
>PIVX01000387.1 GCA_003353785.1 Gammaproteobacteria bacterium
TTCTCTGAATTAGTTTCAATATGTTTGTGTCTCAAAACTGGCACTTGCGTATCTAGTGAAGGGGCCAACATTACATAGATTATAACCAATATCATTACCAATGCAGACAATACAGTTGGGAATGTTCGAAATTTACGAAATAGCATTTGGACTTTTCGTTTCATTATACTCCAGCTAACTAACTTTTTTCTAAAACCTAATACTTAAAACTTCAGTTACATGGCACTTACGCTTTACTTTGCAAACTTTAAATCGGTTTCCCAATAATGAATTTAACTCAATTAAGTATTAAATTCATATGAAACCGATTTAAAGCAATCTAAAATAATGGTAAATGCAAGAAATAAGAAAAATAGGCACCTAGCTCAATTGGCAGAGCATTGCTTTGAATGGACCACAAACCAAAGTACCAAACGGATGTAGTTTCAAATCCTATGGTGAGAGGAATGGAATGGTGATAACTATTATTTGATATACACGCATGCTCTAAACATTTATTTGAATGCAAATTGGCGAGACTCCCAAGAACTAATTATTATTTGAAACAAAAAAATGGATTGGATTAATTGGAAATTTATTGGAATTATATCATCCAAAGCCATTAAGGTATTGTATTACGGTTATTTACATATAAAATCTCCGCCTATTTGTATGCATAAAACGAAAAGTTTTGATTCTGTGCAGCTAAAATATTAATAAATAGTGGCTGCATTACCGTCTCTCCAATTTGAATGCTCAAACATTTAGCAATCTGGCGTATTGGTCGAGATCTCGAAGAAAGGCTCCAGATTTGACTATGCTATATTTTTTTATTGGAACGATAGAAATTTCATTTTATTATTAGATATTATCA
>PIVX01000388.1 GCA_003353785.1 Gammaproteobacteria bacterium
GATGACGTCATAATTATGTAATATTATGTGGTGTTTCCAGAAACGCTTTTCTGGACTGCTTAGTTAGTTTTCCTACAGAACTTGTGTTTTGTCCCTTTAGTTCCACAAAACACATAATTTTTGCTTTTAATGTGTGGATGTAGATTTTTTTAGTTGTTAGGTAGTTCAACAACTGACGCACAAAAAAATACAGAATTAGTCTATATTTTTTTTTATGAATTTTGTGATCTTTGTTTCATTAAATGTAACAAAAAAATATAGATTTTGTATTTGTGAACTTTCTTTTTAAGTTTGCTTAGTGAGGCACTTCAAAAACATTAGGTAACAATGATGACTAGCTCACTTCAGGAAAACTTGCAATATCTAAAAAAGAGAGAGTACATCTAAAATACATATCGATACATCTGACATACATATCGGTACATCTAAAATACGTACAGATATGTATTTTAAATGAACAGACATGTATTTTAGATGTATTTTATATATATAAATTTTGTATATAGATGTACAGTTATCCATCCATAAACTCGCATCTCTCTCTTTTTTAGATATTGCAAGTTTTCCTGAAGTGAGCTAGTCATCATTGTTACCTAATGTTTTTTAAGTGCCTCACTAAGCAAACTTAGAAACGCTTTCTGAAACCATAAGTAAAAGTGTGGTTAAAAACATATCCTTATAAGGCAGTACATTTCTATAACGCAAACAAGAAATAAAATAACAAATGCATACGCTAAGAAATCTAGAATTGTCATTGATAGGATCTGTAACTCCGACTCAGATTGCTGTGAAAGACGGTTTAAAGTGTAAGTGATATCAGAAAATCCCAGTCCTTGTGGTTCTAGAAGCA
>PIVX01000389.1 GCA_003353785.1 Gammaproteobacteria bacterium
TGCCTGGACATGCCAGGGTTTCTGTCTGACTGTGGCTTTCTTCCTGTCTGTCTGTCTGGCTTTCTTCCTTTCTGTCTGTATATGGTAAAGGTAAAGAGGTATAGGGGGTATGGGCTTAGGGTTAGGGTCTTAGGCTTGCTAACCCACTATGCTTAACCATTGCACCCCAGCTGGGCTCTTAGGCTTAGCTTAAGCCTAGTCTAAGCCCGGCGGCGGCGGCGGCTTAACCGTTAGGTACTTAGGCTTAGGTACTTAGGCTTAAACTTAGACTAAGCCCCTGGGGCGGCGGCGGCGGCTAAGCCACGCCCCCTATGCTTAACCGTTGTCTATGCTTAACCATTGCTTCCCAGACCCTCAAAAACAGCCTTGGATACCCTATCCAAGCCATACCCCCAAAACAGCCTTGGATACCCTATCCAAGCCTTAGGCTTAGGCTTAAGCTAAGCCACGCCCCCTATGCTTAACCATTGCCAATGCTTAACCATTGCTCCCCATGCTTCCTAGTTAGCCCACTGTACTACACGAGACACTTGTATACATTCAATAATACTATCATTATTAGTAGTCAGTAGGCGAGCAGTAAAAGTTACTTCGGGACCCCGCGAATGGCGGTTTCGGAATCGTCGCACCAAAATCGACAAGTGCTTGTGTTCGTATATGTCTCCAGTATCCCCAAAAATTTTTTTAGCGCGATCCGACCGATGTAGAAGGTTTTATAACGATTTCCTTTATAACTCTGGGACCCCGCGAATAGGCGGTTTCGAAATCGCCACACCGAAAGTGACAAGTACGTTGGTTCGCATATGTCCCTAGTATCCCCAACCAAAAGTTTAGCTCAATCCGACCAATA
>PIVX01000390.1 GCA_003353785.1 Gammaproteobacteria bacterium
TTTTACATATTCGTAAGAAACTTTACTCGAATTAAACACGATACATCTTTCTGGCCATTTAAAAAGTCGAAAAATGAGGGTGTTATGTCCCTGAGTGTATAAGATAAACACACGTTTTTCAGCTGATGTTCCATGTTCAGAGGTCGAGTAGAGCTTGTTAAGAGGTCGATCGAGACCCGTTAAAATATTATTAATGTTTTCAAATACCTATATTTTACATATTCGTAACAAACTTTGCTCAAACGTAAACACGATACATCTTTCAGGTAGTTTAAAAATTCGAAAAACGAGGGTGTTTTGTCCTTGTGTACAGATGCGCATTTTTCCACAGATGTTCCGTGTTCAGAGGACGAGTAGAGCTGGTTAGGAGGTCGATCAGGACCGGGCAAAAACTAATAATGTTTAGGTCGATCTATATATTCAAAAGAAACGATGCTCAAATTTAAACACGATACACCTTTCTTACCGTTTAAAAAGTCGAAAAAATGAGAGTTTTTATGCTTATTCAGCCGATTCTGCATGTTCAGAGGCCGAATAGAACTGGTTAAAAGGTCGATCGGTACCCGGTAATAACAAGTGTGACGTCACAGATTACGCGCAAAGTACGCGGACAAAACACCCCTCTAATGTAATCTCGTCTCGTTTACAGATATTTTATGTAACAATTCCCGACCGAAGCTAAAGACAATACACGTTTCGGATCGTTTTAAAATGATAAGTGGAGGCCTCTGACATACAGGTTGACTAAATAATAGGCTCATTTATAGATTGCTTTTCGTTCAAAAACAGTTTTATTGTTCAAAGTTAAAACAAAACATTTATGAACAATCAAATCTCAAGCCCCAAGGG
>PIVX01000391.1 GCA_003353785.1 Gammaproteobacteria bacterium
AAAAATGTTGCCACTATAGGTTATCGGGTGAGAGAAAATGTTTGGCGTTGTCGGTTTTTACATCCGATCACTCCGTTAATCGATAATCGATATCGATTTGGGTAAAATAAGCTATATTGGCCATTATTACCCTTGTAAAGTGATAATAAAGTGATCATAATAGGTATTCAAGGTCGGGGTATTCAATGCGCATATCCGTTTTGATCATCGATCACCCAATCAATCGATAATCGTTTATCGATTAATCGAAAATTTTAATTATAGCTATATAAGTTTGAAATAGGGATCTTTGTTGGTTATAAGGGTCGGGGAATTCAATGCGCGTATCCGTTTTGATCATCGATCACCCAATCAATCGATAATCGATTATCCATTAATCGAAAATTTTAATTATAGCTATATAAGTTTGAAATATGGATCTTTATAGGTTATCAGAGTCAGGGAATTCAATGCGCGTATCCGTTTTGATCATCGATCACCAAATCAATCGATTATCGATTAATCGAAAATTTTAATTATAACTATATAAGTTTGAAATAGGGATCTTTATTGGTTATCAGGGTCGGGGAATTCAATGCGCGTATCCGTTTTGATCATCGATCACCAAATCAATCGATAATCGATTATCGATTAATCGAAAATTTTAATTATAACTATATAAGTTTGAAATAGGGATCTTTATAGGTTATCAGAGTCGTGGAATTCAATACGCATATCCGTTTAGACCACACACAGCTCAAAAAAAGCTTTTTAGCGCGCCCTGTGAAAATAGTTTTATAAGTTCTTAAAAGTTTTCAATGTACCAATATAAGACAATAACTTATTCTGCGCGCCCCACAAGCATTCATA
>PIVX01000392.1 GCA_003353785.1 Gammaproteobacteria bacterium
TACATAATCAGACTTAATGAAATTAAAGCATTATGATAGTTATATAGAATTCTTATTATGTCAATATAATTCGACTAAAATTAATGGACGAACAGTTAAACAGAATAGTTTTATTCGTAATGGCTGCAATACAAACAAAGTGTTCAATAAAGAAATTTATGTAAGATTCAGGAATCACTTTCCTTTAGGTGGGTGAGAATGTCAAGTCAGTGCAACTCTAGATGCACAGCCAAGTGTCTCAAGAAACAATTGAGAGTTAACTCTAGATTGATAAATGTCTTAACTTAATTTGAATCATGCATTATAAATTCAGCACTAGCTAAATTACATTTCTTATATATTTTTAAACTCAACTTGAATTTCATAAGGAGATGTTATAGTTATAACAATAGCGTTATACTCTTGACTATCTAAATTTAGTCTTGGAGTACCAAAAGTATTAATCAGATCTTGTTTCCTAGCTTTTTAAGCACAAAAACAAGTAAAATTTAGACTGAGTTTTGACGGAACCTTTCATTCTTACAGCAATTATTCTTGTGTTCGTACTATGTAAATATCACAACCAGCAGTATGGGAAAGAATATTAGTGCAAGAATTTAATATTCTAGACAGCCCACTTTTACTGTGACTACCCATAAACAATAAATCAAATCTATTGTTCTGCAGAAATTTTAATATGCCAGCCTTTAGTGGAGAAATAAAAATATGGATGTCTTCTTTTTTAATACCGTATTGCTCGCACAATGGTATGAAATCATCATATGCTTGAGATGTAATAATTTCTGATGTATCGCTAAGACCGCCAGAAAATGCGTAGCTGGGGGATGGCTCTATAATATGAAGTACA
>PIVX01000393.1 GCA_003353785.1 Gammaproteobacteria bacterium
TAGTATCATAACAAAATGTCTTTCATATGATACCATATATAGTACTAGTACTATATATAGTAACAGTTCTATATATAGTATCAGTTCTAAATTTAGTACTAGTACTATAGATAGTATCATATGATGATGTTTTTGTTATGATACTATATATAGTATACAGTACTATATATAGTATCATAACAAGTTAATGTGATACTATATATAGTATAATACAAAAAGTAGTGTCACTATATATAGTATCACATTAACTTGTTATGATACTATATATAGTTACTGTATACTATATATAGTATCATAACAAAAACATCATCATGTGATACTATATATAGTACTAGTACTAAATTTAGTTGTGATACTATATATAGAACTGTTACTATATATAGTACTAGTACTATATATGGTATCATATGAAAGACATTTTGTTATGATACCATATATAGTATACAGTACTATATGTGGTAATATTACTATATATGGAACTGATACTATATATGGTATCATAGTGGTTTATGTGATACTATATATAAGACTAGTACTATATATTGAACTCTGTCTATATATATCTAAATGCCCTGACTGTAAAAGCAGATAAAGTTCTCTGAATCTTTTAGCATTCAAGGAAAAGTTACTTTGGTCAGTTTGGACCAAGAAACTGGCAAATGAACGCAACTTTTAAGCATTACTGAGTACCGACTGTAGAACGAGCGAGTCAGCGGTTTTTTTGGGATATTCGCTTCGTAGAAATTCGGTACCTTACTACTAGAACTTTCACTTTTTAGCGAAAGAAACAGATAAAATAGTTTTAGTTGTTGCGTTGCTTTTCATGTGGCGCTAGCTAACGAGTTAT
>PIVX01000394.1 GCA_003353785.1 Gammaproteobacteria bacterium
TTTGATTGCAGAAATAATAATTTTAAAAATGTCTGAAACCGATTCTGAATTCGGCCGCCAGAAGAATGTAGTGAGCTTTTGCGACCGTACTTAACGTGTAAAATTATCGATTACCGGATGCAGCCGTTTACACGTTGTAGCATACGTTTTGCGTGACGAATCCGGGCATTATCGGGCTCCTATGTTTAGCGTGTGTTTGGCACCGTGCCAAGAATTCGACTGCCCGAAAGGGGGTTGGGTTGGTAAGTTGGGTTGGTAAGTTGGGTTGGTAAGTTGGGTTGCTGTAGTATAACCGGGGTCCTGGCACGAAAACTACAGTAACCCACACTAAACACCCCAAATGGCCAGATCGGGATATTTTGCTTCCGAAAAGACGAAATCGCCGTAACTCGGCCAATAATAATCGGTCGGAGCTGAAATTAAAAACACGAAAATTCGAAATTTTCGATTTCGGACCGACAATTCCAAAAATTTTCGGACCGTCAATTCGTCAAGGACCGTAAATTCTTCGGACCGTCAATTCCGGACCGTCAATTCCGGACCGTAAATTAAAAAAAAATTTAAATTTTAATTAGGTGTTCCGTGTTCAGAGGTCGAGGGTTGGCTGTACGAGGTCGATTGGGATCGGGTAAAGACCTAATAATGTTTTCATTGATCCATATTTTACATTTTCGTGAGAAACTTTGCTCAAACCTAAAGACGATACACATTTTTGGCCGTTTAAAAAGTCGAAAAAAGAGGGTGTTTTGTCCCTGTGTTGTAGGATAGGACGCGCCGCCCTAAAGCCAGACGATCGATATTTACGAAAACTCCCCATGTCTGGGGGCCAAATAGAGGCCATTATCGG
>PIVX01000395.1 GCA_003353785.1 Gammaproteobacteria bacterium
TTTTTATCTTTTTCTGAAAAAGGAAGAACGCGATGTTCTTCATTATCGTGAACACGACTTAGTCCAACATATAGACTAATAAGATCTAATCTTTTAATTTTTTTTGATATCTTTACACAAGAATTAATAGATAAAATTATGGAATTTTTAGTTGATGCTTGTATTTTATGATAGGTACGAGATAATATGAGCTCACAACTATGCTTTAAATATCCTCTTTTTTGTTTTTTTGAAATTACGTCTTTAAATGCTACTTCTTTAGCTTTAATCGCAATAATTATCTCTTTGAATTTAATTATAATATAATCTGGTTGTTTAACTGTTGTAATTTTTCCTCGAGGTAAATCATTTATGTTTTGAACATTATGTTCCCAAGCTACTCCAATATAAATTCCTCGTGTTCCTTTGGATATACCGTTGTTGCATTCATTTAAAATGCATTCTGCTCCGCGCACAAAATATTGTATAAGTTCATCATAGATACCAACAGGATCGAAATCAAGTTCTCCATATGTATTTTTACCTCTATTATTTGTTTGTTTAACGTTACAAATCCAACGTAATATTGGTTCATCATGTCTTTTACCAAATAAATTAATTTTGTGTTCTATTATTTTTCGACGTTCTGCATTACCAGAAACTATTATAGGAGTGAACATCCAATCTTTTGTTTTATCTTGTAAGTCAGCTTGTGTAAGAATATTGAGTTTAGATAGCCAAACATCGTCAATCGGATATTCGAGGTTTGGATCGCGTAATCTATTAAGCCATTCATTATATTTTGGTTTTGCCCGAACTTGTCCATCTAAAATTACTAATTTGAATAATGTAAATAATTCTGCTCC
>PIVX01000396.1 GCA_003353785.1 Gammaproteobacteria bacterium
ACCAAACCATAGTCATCTAAATTACTTTTTTACACTGTGAATTAGACTATGATATGATCAAAATATGTCCTATTTACACGCAAAATATGTGTTTGATCATATTATGATCATATATCATGGTCATATTGGTCATATCATGGTCATATTGGTCATATCATGGTCATATCATGGTTGGTCCAGTAATATTTGGTCATATCAATATTGTGGTCATAGCGTCTGCATCTTATCCGATACATCACTGTAGTCAAATGTATAGAAACGAAGTCTTATATAACATGTCACTTTGTAACAATTTTTGACTTGTGGGAAAATATAAATGTATGATCAAATTGCACATAACCAAGTGCATGTGCCTCAAGTGCACATAACCACACGGGTCTCCCGCATTAACAAACAAAAAAAATAAATTCCCACAAGTCTAACATAATACTCAGACAGTATAACGTAGTGGAATGTATAACGTAGCCACATAGCCACACAGCCACCTAGCCACATAGCCATATAGCCATATAACAACATAGCCACATAGCCACACAGCCACACAGCCATATAACCACATAGCTACACAGCTACATAGCCACATAAAGGTCATTTACACAGAAATGTCATGTACTCAGAAAGGTCATTCACACAGAAAGGTCACTCAGAAAAGTCATCCCACCACTTAGTTAATCTACTCAACTAAGACTTAGTTCATGTACTCAACTAAGTAGTAAAACTATAACAATGTAACAATTTTAGACAATGTAACAATAATTTTTTTTTTTAAAATGCTGACGACCCGTGTGGTTGTCCATGTGATCATACATTAATGTATGCTCACATGCACTTGATCAACATGA
>PIVX01000397.1 GCA_003353785.1 Gammaproteobacteria bacterium
TACAGTGTTATAATCTATCTATAGTGACAAATTATCAAGATATTTATGCACTCAGGTGTACCGAGGAATATTATTCGATACGACAAAAAATGATTCAACCACAAGACAAAAACTTCTCTGTCTCTCTATATTGCTCTTTATTTTTTGGCACATTCATTAAATTTTTACTAGATTTTAGTAATATTTCTTATTAAATTTTAGTAAATTTCAAATTTTTTATTAAATTAGTAATGTATATATATTTCTTCATTCTTGACGTTTCAAGAGGGTCGATTTGCTAGCAACTTCTCATATCCCATTCTCATATCCCAAATCTGTATAGAAATACTAAAGAAATTTGTTAAGTACATAAATATTACATTTTTATGCATAAAATTTAAAATGATTTAAAAAAAAAAGAAAAAACCTCATATCCCAACCTCATATCCATTGAAAAAACTCATATTCCATTCTCATATCCCTTATATTTTCAATATATTTTTAATGTGTGATATGACAATGTGATATGAGAATATATGCTTGAGATATGACAATATGCATACAAATACTAGAGAAATATTTCAGAAACAGTATTTTGGGATATGAGCTTTTTAGGGTGAATATGACAAACGCACAATTAGTAAATTTATATGTAATTTCTAGTAAACTTCAACGGTATTTTTATCTAATTTATATATATTGTAACTAAATTTTGTTCTGGAATTAAAAGTTTCTCATATCACATTCTCATATCTACACTGTAGGTGTGTCATATCCCATGTTAATCTTACCCAACCCTCTGATTTGAGGGTTGGCTAATATCTGCACGGGATATGAGAATCTCAAGGTGTGATATGAGAATG
>PIVX01000398.1 GCA_003353785.1 Gammaproteobacteria bacterium
ATACGATGCTTTATTCCCAATAATGACCATATAGGGAATTTGGTATTATCATATTAAAAACAAATAATATATGGTTTCGGATTTTTGATTGGTTTCATGGGAGAATAAAAAATATTCAATAAGTGCTTGTTTTAATAATAGGATAATGATATTTATATTTGTGTTTTGTGTTGTTTCTGAACTTTTTGTCTAAAACTAAACTAAAACTCCTTACTAAAACTCCTTAGCATCAAAAACAATGGATGCTCAGTCTACGTAGTATGGATGGTATTTATGGCGGCGAAGCCGCCGCATCGTATTTATTATGGTATTGGCGGCGAAGCCGCATCATGGTATTTATTATGGTATATTTATGGCGGCGAAGCCGCTGCATCGTATTGTATTTATTATGGTATTTATGGCGGCGAAGCCGCCGCATCTTATTCTATTTATTATGGTATTGGCGGCGAAGCCGCATCGTGGTATTTATTATGGTATATTTATGGCGGCGAAGCCGCGAAGCCGCCGCATCTTATTGTATTTAGTATGGTATTTATGGCGGCGAAGCCGCCGTATTCTATTTATTATGGTAGTTATGGCGGCGAAGCCGCCGCATCGTATTTATTATGGTATTGGCGGCAAAGCCGCATCATGGTATTTATTATGGTATATTTATGGCGGCGAAGCCGCCGCATCTTATTCTATTTATTATGGTATTGGCGGCGAAGCCGCATCGTGGTATTTATGGCGGCGGAGCCGCCGCATCGTATTTAGTGATGATAGCTCAATACGAGCATCTTATTAAAGAAGATTTGGGTCTAAATCCCAATCATCACATATTTATTTTTTGTTTTT
>PIVX01000399.1 GCA_003353785.1 Gammaproteobacteria bacterium
GTTCTCCAGATAAAAAGATGCCATTTAGAATCATGAAGTATATTCTAGAGGTTGTTCAGTATCATTTAGATAAGCATAAAACTGAAAAAAATAATGATGATGTTAAATATCCTATTATCTGGCCACTTATTTTTTACAATGGAGATAAGCCCTATAATTTAACTACTAGCTTTCTAGATATGTATCCTAGAGGTCACAGGGGGTTGGCTGAAAAGATATTAACTAGTCCATTCCAACTAGTTGACCTTAATAATATAGAGGATAAGGATTTACGTAACCATGTTTGGGCTGGCCTCATGGAGATATCTATGAAAGCTAATCACACGAGATTTCGTAATAATTTAGAGGATTTAGCTAAAATATTAGCCAAATTTGCCCATAAAATAGAGCAAAAACATGAGGGTTGGGAGTTTTTAAGAGAGGCAATCTGTTATACTATAAGTATAGCTGATACCAAAAGCGATAATCCTGAGGAATATCTAAAGATTATTGCTGATGAAGTATCAGAAAAAAATCGAGGTGAAGTCATGACAGCATTACAGAAATTTAAAAAGATAAGCGAAGACCTAGGCAGATCTGAAGGGATAGCTGAAGGAGTTAAAAAAACAGCTTACAAGATGCTACAAGAAAAGATAGATCTAAATACTATTAGCAAGGTTACTGAACTTCCAGTTGATCAAATTCAAGAGCTAGAGGCTCAGAATCAAGAACAATTCTAACCATTTCTTGAGTTTTTTACGGCTTTAGAGCTGTTAAGTTCGTATATATTTTTCCAGACAAAAACTACGCATAATAAATAACATAGCACAAAACAAGTTAGTTGTTGATATA
>PIVX01000400.1 GCA_003353785.1 Gammaproteobacteria bacterium
CATCCTCGTGCTTATTTGTTAAAAAACGTAGAAAATCGAAGAAAAGTATGTATTTTGGATTGGGAGAACGCAAATTGTACAGAGCATAATACATTGACTGGTAAACAATGGAAATGTAAAAATGGCGAATTTATATTGTATAAAGATTGCAGGGAGAAAGAGAGATTAACAAAAGAAGACTTTGAGACTGGATCCATAACATCGATTATACCGCGGCAGGAGGAAGCACTCATTTTTTATAGTCCGCAGCAGCAAATTCAAAGAGAAAAACAAGAAGAACTTGCTGCGGAAGAGAGGGAAAAGCAACAGCAACAGGCACAAAGTGATGCCATTGAAAGAATGAAAGAATCCTCGCAGTTAACTGCCAAAGCCGCACAACAATCGATGCAAAAATCATTAGCAAAATAATTTTATTTAAACAACATATGTGTAAAAATGATGTGAGAATTTGTATACTATAAAGTGTGTTGTTTCTGTTTTTTTTTGTTGTTTGTGATTGCTTTCGATTTGGGATTTTCTGTTTGCAATAAGATATTATGGCTCGTTTTTGGTAAAGTTTTGAACAATTCTACAATGTGTACTTTGTATTTATTGAACGATATATTCCAAAAGATAACCCCCCCTCCTTTGTATACCGAAAATTCAATTATAAATTTGTTCTGGATTTGCAAACCCAAGACAAAGTTATAACAAACACAGAACAAATCTATATCAAACCGTTTTTGGATTTGCAAAGCGTTTCTCAGCTAATTGAATAAAATGTTATCTTTTGGAAAATATCGTTGAATCAAGAACGATTTGTTAAGTAAAGTTTACAGCTGATTGCATTTA
>PIVX01000401.1 GCA_003353785.1 Gammaproteobacteria bacterium
TAGGCGAAAAATAGTTGGTTTAGGACAATTTGTTAGACTTGTTTTGCAAGGCTTTTTATTTCAAATTTGTTAAATGATATGATTTGCACAGAAATGCTGCATTTTTTTCTGATTATCCTTGCACTTTGTAAATACGAAAACAATTGTAACTATCCTTGCACTTTGTACGTAGCTTCATTGTTTTAAAAAAAATGCAGCATTTCTGTGCAAATCATATCATTTAACAAATTTGAAATAAAAAGCCTTGCAAAACAAGTCTAACAAATTGTCCTAAACCAACTATTTTTCGCCTATATTCTGTTAAACCAATCTGTTTTGCCATAAACCAATCTCACAAAACCAATCTATATTCTCCTAAACCAATATAAATTCTCTCTTTTCCCTTGTGTGTGTCAATCCAAATTCTCTCTTTTACGGAATATGTTGATAATATTCAATCCAAATCCCATAATTTAATTTAATTCAATCAATGCAATTCCACACTAATAATCATGCAACCTTTAAACATATCTTATTTATTCTTGTTAAGCCAAAATGAATAAAAGCATAAAAATAAACATATCTTAACGCAGCCATTAAGTCATTATGTTTGATGTTTGTTGATTTACAAGCTGGAAAACTGAAATCACTTCAAATCAAGTAGCAGCAGCATGTCACAATGAGCCAATTTGCTCAAACGCTCTATAACAATGTGAATGCATAGAACCAATCATTTACAACAAAACCCAATCACTTTTACCCTCCAAATCCATCGGCCTTTCCAGTTAATCCATTGTCCGTTTTTTGAAATACTCAACAACGGAAAACAAAAGGAAGTATAGGTGATATG
>PIVX01000402.1 GCA_003353785.1 Gammaproteobacteria bacterium
AGTTGGATAAAATCCTTGTTGTCCAGATTTTTCTGGAGCAAATTTTTGAGGGGACGTGAGTCGCCATCGATTAGTTGGGAAAATAGGTCGAAATTCAGGAGCAGTCGTCTGAGCTGTTGGTAGTTGATTCAAAGGACTCAAAGATCCTGTCAGGTTACCATAATAATGTGTTTGAGATTGGTGGGTACTCAATGTTAGCTCAGGAAAAGGTGCTGTCTGTCTGAATCGTATTATCGAAGGTTCTCCCGTAGGGGTTCGATCTTTCCTACGAACAGATAATGTTCGTGTTCTCTCCGGTAGTGAATTGGAGGGTAGTCTAACTCTGCTATAATCAGGTGAAGGAATTGGTGATGTAGGTGATGAGACTCCTGTATAATCAGGGGATTGTAACATCTCATCAGTACCATAAATAGTTGGTTCAATAGAATCAGCTATAATTTCTCCAGCTGCTCCAGCTGGGGGTGGTGTTTGAGGTGTTTCTCTCAAAACTACCGTACTCAAATTTTTCTTTGAGTAAGCCAATAATAAGGCAGCTTTAGCTTGTTGGTAACTTCCGGTCAACAGACTAGTTTGTTTATTGGGATAGTCTAGATGTTGAACATGATAAGAGAACCATTTAAATTGGTCTTCATTATTATCACACCATTCTTGGATCATTTTTATTTCAAAATGTAATATCCAGTTTTCAACATCAATTAGACCATCGTAGGGTCGAATAATCAAATTATTATGATTATTATATCTAGGAAGTCCATCTTTAAGTGGTTCCGTTATGGTTAGATTGAATGTATTGGGTCCATAATAAGCATTTAGAGTGTCATAGACTTG
>PIVX01000403.1 GCA_003353785.1 Gammaproteobacteria bacterium
TCTACGTTGAGCTATGCGTACATAATATTTGTTTTATTTTTATTTATCTATGCTTTTGTTTTTTGTGGCATTAAGCAACAACTTTATTCATCCATTCATATAAAAGTAAAATCCAAGGACATGTATCGACTACTGCTTGAAGTGTCAGCTGACATGATGTTGACATTTAAAAGAGTTAGATGTTGATATTACACTAAAAACCTCAAGCTACAAAATTATATAAAACACAATTATTTCAAACTGTATTCAATAAACCCATAAACAATAGATTGCCAAAAAGTTGTGTTTATATACAAGTCCATTGTCGTACTTTGTTTTATAAATAATACTTAACAGATAATTACAAGCATATTGTTTTGTGAACGGAACAAAGAGCCTTGTTTTGCTAGCAAATTGTTCACGTCCCAACATATATATTCCTTCACTCAGTATACAATAAAAAGTCAGAATTCACACATTGAGTTTATGGGCGTTGCCAGTTGTAATAATTTGCTTAAATAAATTTTGATTACCCCTCCTCAATTGAGGAGGGGCAATGCATATTTTTCATTACCCCTCCTCACTACAAATACAAATAACGTATTGGTGATATTGCATTGGTGATAATGTATTGGTGATATATGGTGATAACGCATTGGTGATCCCTCAATGATATCAATTCAACAGTGATAAAACAACGGTAGTAACTCATTGGTGATAACGTATTGGTGATCTAGCAACTGTAATAACTTAATGGTGATAACTGAGTGTTTATATCGTGTCGTGATCACTATCCGTTATAACCTACGGTGACAACAGTGTATACAAAATAATTACAAACACCAGT
>PIVX01000404.1 GCA_003353785.1 Gammaproteobacteria bacterium
TGCTGCTCCAGATGATACACTATCTTGATTGATTGATTGTTCCTTCTTGACTCGTTGCCGCTTCTGTCTATCCATTTGTCGTTTCTCCTCTTCTTCTTCTTCTTGTCGTTTCCCTTCCAATATCATCTGCTTCCACTGTCGCCACCAACGTTTGTCCTCTTGCTCCCGACGTTTGTCCTCTTCTTTCCATTCTTGCTCCTGACGTTCGTTCTTTCGCTTCCACTCTGACAGTATTCGTTCGGTCTCTTGTCTCCATTCCAATGTGGGTTCTATCCATGTCACTTGAGTGTAGCCTGTTTGAGCTTCTTGTTGTTGGTTGCCATTGGTCTGTCCGTATGGTCGTTGCTGTGTCATCTTGTACTTATCCATCATGCACTTGAGGTCAGGTAGTAGGCTTGCCGCCAATCGATGCCGAAGGTTCTCCACCACTTGAAGGGCCAAGAGAGACGCGTTTGTAGAAAGCAACCTTTACTAGGCGCTACAAAGGACAACAATGAGAAATACTAACAAGTCGCGTCTTATATGCCTGCCGGAAATGCCGTACCAGGAATGCGTCTACTAAATAACAATCATATCGATCATATCACGTGCTTCTTTCGTTCTGCTCCTACACTCCCCCCTTCGAGTGTGGCTTCGGGGTGTCTTGAGTTGATCTTCCGTCCTGAATGTTTGATCCTTGGTCGACATTTGGCTAACACTTGAGTTCGTGATTGTCTCGCCATGTTCTGATGATGTGATTCGTCTGATTTGTATCTGGTCTTCCACTCTCGACGTTTCCAATCTTGGTGTCGTCGCCACAAATGACCTTCTTGAGTGAAACTACAA
>PIVX01000405.1 GCA_003353785.1 Gammaproteobacteria bacterium
AGTGACGAACCACTTATACTGGATCAGTTTCATTATTCTAAATCGAGTGACCAGCAACTTAGACTAGATTACTATATTTCTTCCAATAAACGGACACCTTCTAATTAACGGAAACCTTCTAATAAACGGACGTGTTTCCACTGCATCGAAAAATTAAATGGACACCTTCAAATAAACGGACATGCTCCACAGTTAAGATATTGTGTGAAGAATATCAAGGTAAAAACTGGCTAGAATTTCGTTTTTTTGTTCTCGGTTTTTGTACCTTTGCATTAAAAACAGTGTTGTGCGCTGCGAAAATTTTCGAAACTTAGTTAGTAATTAGTTAGTTATGGCGATCGGCACAAAACCTAGTTAGTAATTAGTAAGTAACTAAGTTTTGCGCTTAAACTTAGTTAGTTACTTAGTTAAAAACCAAGTTACTTAGTTAAAGTAACCCATACCTAAAAAAGCAATAAAATCATGTCTAAACTCTAGAAATTTGTATTATTTTTGACAATAATGCTAACTGTTACAGATATTTTGGTCTCCAGATAAAAGTTTGTATTCTAAAGTGAATGCCAAGTTCAAGCAATAAAATTCAGAAATTTTAAAAATTCTAATTTCTCAAACAATCGATTTTAAGCAGATTTTGATACATAAATTGGTGTTTTACTAAGTTATTCAACTAAGTAATTTAACTAAGTAACTCGATTAAAAACCGAGTTATGGTGTACTGAAACTTAGTAAGTAATTAGTTAGTTAAGGCTCCTCACTCCTAAACTTAGTTAGTAATTAGTTAGTAACTAACTAACTAAAAGGTCGAGTTACTTAGTTAATAACTA
>PIVX01000406.1 GCA_003353785.1 Gammaproteobacteria bacterium
AAGGTTTGAAATCACCAAAGATCAAAGGAACCAGTAGAAAGAAGAAGGTCCATGGAATCAGACGAGTGAAGAGGAAAAGGCATCGAATAAATATGGACCAAGTCAGAAGGAGATGGATGGGTGGAAATCCCCAACGATCAAAGGAACCAGCACAGTCAAGAAAGGGATGGATACATTGTAGTCTCAGTCAAGAAGGGGAGAACGGTTGGCAGACACCCCAATGTCATTTGTGGCGACGACACCAAGATTGGAAACGTCGAGATTGGAAGACCAGATACAAATCAGTCAAATCACATGTCAATGGAAGATGGTCAAGAAGCCAAGTGTTAACCGGACGGCGACCAAAGATCAAATATTCAGGACAGAAGATCAATTCAGGACACCCCGAAGCCACACTCGAAGGGGGGAGTGTAGGGGCAGGACGAAAGAAGCATGTGATATGATCGATATGACTGTTATTTAGTAGGCGCATTCCTGGTACGGCATTTCCGGCAGGCATATAAGACGTGACTTGTTAGTATTTTACATTGTTGTCCTTTGTAGCGCCTAGTAAAGGTTGCTTTCTACACAAGCGTCTCTCTTGGCCCTTCAAGTGGTGGAGAACCTTCGGCATCGATTGGCGGCAAGCCTACTACCTGACCTCAAGTGCATGATGGACAAATACAAGATGACACAACAACGACCATACGGACAGACCAATGGCAACCAACAACAAGAAGCTCAAACAGGCTACACTCGAGTGACATGGATAGAACCCACATTGGAATGGAGACAAGAGACCGAACGATTACTGTCAGAGTGGAAGCGAAAGAACGAACGTCAG
>PIVX01000407.1 GCA_003353785.1 Gammaproteobacteria bacterium
GAAAACAACATGTTTTTTGTTTTCGTCATAAAATACAATTTTTTGGAATGTAGAATATTGTTGTACCGATTGGAGACCATGATATTCAGCCTTCCTTCGGGACATACTGGGTTCCTCTTTTTCTGTTCGGGACGCGAAATCCTGAGGATTTGAATAATTGTCTGAAAACAACATGTTTTTTGTTTTCGTCATAAAATACAATTTCTTGGAATAAAAAGTTAATTTTTTATTTTTCCAATATTTTCTACGATTTTACTGCTGTCTATGGATATGTTTTTCTCTACTAATTTCGCTTGAAAAAAGATCTACGGCTTTATTTATTACCGAAATGGCCTACTATTTTGTTGCCAGATTTCCGACCTGAAGCTGAGTTTTATTTGTGCCGTCATTTACCGTCTTCGAATCTGCAGCAAACGTTTTCCATTTCCGTTTTGTTTTTATCCCTTGCTCCCTCGATCAAACTTTTCACATTTTATTCGACGCATAAACACCGAAAACGACGCTCGCGCATACACTTGAGTGTGTGGCAGGAGCGTCGAGTCCAAGAAATCAGTGAAAAGACATCCGAACTTCCTATCGGTCGGAAATAAATAAATAAAATAAATTAATATTTTTATAAAAAGTTAATTTGTTTGAACGATTATAGTTATATCGGGATTTTTTTTCATTATTTTAACTAATAATTAACGGCGGAACGTAATTTATTAATTTTATTAATTTATTTTATTTATTTATTTCCGACCGATAGGAAGTTCGGATGTCTTTTCACTGATTTCTTGGACTCGACGATCCTGCCACACACTCACGTGTATGCGCGAGCGTC
>PIVX01000408.1 GCA_003353785.1 Gammaproteobacteria bacterium
TTATAGAAGTAAAAATAAAAAGCAAGAGTCAGATAGCGATGAAATTGAAGATGATTTTTTTCAAAGCCCAACTATAAAATGACTTCAGCTAGCTCCTTAACAAGAGATTTTTTGATTTGATTAACTCAAAAGATTATCATCAGGAACTGTCATTACAAATGTGTAAATGACAGTTTCGTAGATAGTGAATTGTCGATCATTGGCAGCCCTAATTGACATCTAACAATATGCTAGGTACACCAAGTAATTCAACTCAATAAATCACTCAACTCATATTTAGAACTAACTTTCATTTTTTTTTTGAGATGTTCAAAATAAGTCTCAACTGTCCTTCTAGATATTCTTAATATCTTTCCTGTCTGGTTTGCTGATTTACCTTGAGAGTATAATTACAAACATTGAAACTCTCGTTCAGTTAATATTTTGTCTCTATCTAAGATACCAATAGTATGAAGTAAGTAGTTTATTCTATCTCTTTCAGATATATTGATTGTCCTTTTTTACAACTCAAAAGATATGATGCAATATTATTATTACGATTGACATGAATAATTTTTGTATTTTTTAATCAAATAGTAGAAATTTTCTTTTTCCAGGAGCTGCCTAATAAATTAGATTTACCTGGTTCTATAGACAAACGTTCTTTAAATGTTGGTTCAAGAACTGTGCGTACAGGTCTATTTTTATTAGAATCATTTATGTGTTCTGACAATTGTATTTCCACGGAATCAAGATTTTTTGTATCTATAGTTAATGTTTTCTCTGTACATTCTACTATATTATTTTCCTGTAAGCAGGTACATTTATCATCGTCTATTTTTG
>PIVX01000409.1 GCA_003353785.1 Gammaproteobacteria bacterium
TTTTGTTGGCTATTGTGAAATTTAACCTTTTTGATCGCTAATCTCTCCCATTAATCATAACTTAATGGTAACAAAAACCCCATTCCTTTGGTGCTGGTTTCTGTTTCACCTTTTTACTCACTTATTTGTTGGCATGTGTGGTGTTGGTCGCTTGCTTAGTCGTTTAGACACTTTAGCTAGCTTTGTTTAGAAATACCCCACTAATGCATTAATTTATCGTTTTCAGAGTCGAGTATCCTTCCGGAGTCGACCGAGGACAAACCCATCGATCCGGGTTCAAAGCCCGTAACCCTCGATGATGCTTTGGTCCCCATGGACGAGGACAATCCCTTGACCCCTCAAATACCGGACAATTCGGCCCCCTCCTCGCCCGCTGACCCTTTGGAAGAGGGAACCCCCACAGTCTCCATCGGTGTCGGTGTGGCGACGGCAGCCATTGAAATGGAAATCGACGAGTCCACCCCAATGGAGGATCAAACGGTAAGTACTTTTACAACTAATTCTGTTTCAACTGAGACTCGAAGTAGCACGGAGACTGGTACCCCTTTCAGTGCCCCTAGTTCTTCTGGGACTACTATCGCTGAGTCGACCAGTAATATTTCTAACATTAGTGAACCCCCTTTGTTACATGGCACCCCTAGTACTTCTGGTGGCCGAGTCCCCGTTGTAGGTGAGACTTTGGATCCTTCTGTGCGTGTACCACCCCCTGGTACCCTCAACCCCTTTTTGGTCCCAGAATGGAAAAACAAACTAGAGCCATGGTTGATCTTACCTGACGCATTAGTGGCTCAGGGGATCGGCCCCCATACTAACGCTGCT
>PIVX01000410.1 GCA_003353785.1 Gammaproteobacteria bacterium
CAAGGGCTATCCATCGCAAAAGACCCCATGGGGCCAGCTGGCTTCGCGGCCGAGAAAAGTCGTGACAAACACACAAACAGACAGAATACCTAAATTATGGTATACTAGCGCGTGCGCGGGCGCTCCGCGCCCGTCGCACTTGCCTCCAGAACGAAGATCGCGCGCTGCGCGCGCTCGCGCCTCGGGGATACTATCAGTTGCTCGCTTCGCTCGCTCCTCATGCTTGATGGTAGAGGACAGGTAGCTAAATCAATTTGATGCATGAGAAGACATAGAAAAATTAATTTGATTATTACCAGTGGATAAATGATTACAAAAAAGATATAATAATAATTACTTGAAAGCAAAGAAGCGAAAAAAAGAATAGAAACTGGACAAAGGAGAAAGAAAAACTGTTTTTGAATTATTTTCAGCAAAGTTTTCAGCTGTGCCAAAGCAGGAATGCACAATAACTGGGCTGTGCTAAATCTGTCCCGCCTACAGTATCCCATTTAGATGTTCACCCCTGAGAGCTTCGAGACCACAGGCCCCGCCCCCTGGCCCCGCCCCCCGCTACGCACGGCACGCCACGCTATGCAGGGAAAGGGGGCCTGTTTTCAGGGGGAAGGGGGCCGATCGGGGGAAAACCAATAAAACTTCCTGGGGTTTTGGCCCAAGGGCTATCCAACGCAAAAGACCCCACGGGGCCAGCTGGCTCGGCGGCCGAGAAAAAGCGTTCCAGACAAACACACAAACAAACAAACAAACAGACAGAGGACGCAAATTATGGTATATATATGGTACATCTTCTACTTAGAAATGCGTGCGTGCGTGCGTGTG
>PIVX01000411.1 GCA_003353785.1 Gammaproteobacteria bacterium
TTATAGAAGTAAAAATAAAAAGCAAGAGTCAGATAGCGATGAAATTGAAGATGATTTTTTTCAAAGCCCAACTATAAAATGACTTCAGCTAGCTCCTTAACAAGAGATTTTTTGATTTGCTTCACTAAAAAAATTATCATCTAGATACTATGAGAGTCTCTGCTAATAGGATTCTTTATATTAATAATACTATCCTCTGTCAAATCATTTGAAAAGAACGCTTGAATTGTCGTTGTATCATTATATTTATATTTACCCAAATACATTTCAGAAAGCCAATGTTTATTTTTTCTTTGTTTCACTTTAGTGCGATCGGTTCTTATTTGTGAAAAAATTTTAATCTGATTATTCTCTTCAATATTAAAATTGTTACTAATCCACGAACGAACGAAACTACTTCTCTCTCCAGTATAAGTAATTTCAACAAAATACACTCCTTTCTTGCACTTACGTCTCAGTATATATTCTTTAGCATCTAGAAATCTATAAATCATGTTCCCTTTAAACAAAGGAAGTTTGAATGATTTGGATGTAACTTGGCCATTTGTATTGTGAATTAGATCAATTCTCACTATAAAATCTTCAACTCTGGATGTGTTTCTTGTTAAAACATAAAGGGATCCAGCAGAAGTATTATTTAAAACAATTACAAATACAAACAGGACAAAAATGGTTTTTATCACATTCAGCAAATTATTATTTCTTCTCACTACCCAAACCAGCTTGATTCTGAGCTTGAAGACTTTTAATTTTCCCGACAGATAATTTTGTTGCTTTGCTAATTATTTCAATATCAATATCCTGTTCAAGAAGCCCTA
>PIVX01000412.1 GCA_003353785.1 Gammaproteobacteria bacterium
ATATATACAAAATTATCAGTAAATTTTAATTAGATTTCGTTGTCTTTTTCTTTGTGCTAGGAGCTTTCTTTTTGCTAGCTACCTTCTTCTTAGATGGTGCTGCTTTTACTGCTTTTTTTCATAGTGATATGCCACTCCATAGCATTCAACAAATACCGATGTAATCTAATTGGCATTATTTTATCAGGTGTAGATTGGTGTTCTATCAGCGTATATATATAACCTAGCTTGCCATCCAAATTAACTGAAAATAATACATCTGTCTCTGATTTTTTTAATTCAGCAGACATAAATGTATTTTTTTCTGGTTTGATAGAATCAAAATCCAATCTTGCTTGAATATCTTTTGGCAACTAATACATAACTTAATTTGGTCAATTCTTGAAGGATATGACTGCTTGGACAAAGCCAACAAAACATTTAAAAACCTTAAAATACTAGGGATTCAGTTGTATTTACACTTAGTTTTGACAGAATAATTTATGTTAGCAGCATGTTGCCAATGTAGTTGGCTTTAGTTCTGGGTAAGGTTAGTGAAACATTTCGCCAATTATGTGAACGCAACCAATATTTATTGAACATAAAAGCTTGTAATTTGACAATAAAGAAAAAAGATTGTACAGTCGGTGCTGTATAATATTATTAATTTTTGGAGAATATACATGAGAACAAAAAATAAGTTCTATATTTTTATGGCTTTGTTAATTTTGCATGGTACAACAGTAGCTCAAAAAGACGAAAGATTTTTAACAGTTAAAAATAATTCACATATAACAGTTAAGTTAAAAATCGAAACTTTGCCTATTTTCGGGTCA
>PIVX01000413.1 GCA_003353785.1 Gammaproteobacteria bacterium
ACTTTAAAAATAAAGGAAAAAAAAATTAAAAGAAACAACTAGCACACAAACGTTTACTCAAATAAACAATGAAGAAAAAAATACAAGCAAACAAATGCGTTATTATTCCCAGAACAAAGAGAAAATCAACAGACATAAACGTGAAAAATATTTACAAAACAAAGAAAAAATAAAACGTGCAAAACGAGAGAAATATGCTGCAGACAAAGAAAAGAAGACTCAATATTATTTACAAAACAAAGAAAAAATCACTCGAATAAAACGAGAAAAATATGCCACTGACAAAAAAAATGAGAAAGAATATTATTTACGAAACCAAGAAATAATAACACAAAAAAAACGGGAAAAATATGCTACAGTTAAAAGAAAACGTGAAGAATACAATGAACAAAAAAGAAAAGACATTGAACAAGAAAGAAATGAATACAAAAATAATTATGATCCTCGTAGTCGTTTGGGTAAAAATAAAGGTGATTGTCATGTCAAAAAAATATATGAAAATACTGCTCAAAAATGGTCGAAGAAACAGATTTGTAAAGATTTTAAAAATGGAATATTTATCAAAGGAAGTCAAAAATGTTTTACGTGTAAAGAAAAAACAGAAGGATTTTATGATCATTATAATATTTTTTTTTGTACAAAATGTTGGTTGGATTGGTATAGAGAGAACTACGTGAAATATATCTTATCAAATGATGGAAAAATAGAAAATATAACTTCAAGAACAACATCTTTATCATTAACACCTCCACGTAAAAAAAGAAAAATTAATTTAAAATAATGATTTATATTCAGTTTTGTTGACACAAAAAATT
>PIVX01000087.1 GCA_003353785.1 Gammaproteobacteria bacterium
GCTAGGCAAGTTACATAAAGCCTTAGCGAAATATAACTGTATATTAGACGAGGAAGAGGACGATTGGCAAGAGCAAGCGGACAAATTATTGACGAAACGCACATTTAAGACACTTAAAGCCGAGGTCTCTGCGTTATTTGACTATATTAAGGACGATGAAAAGGTGGCCGGAAAGCTTGAAACTATTTTATGCGATTGGGTGGCGAATAAACAAAGTTTGATGCAAAAATATTATTCGTTGGACCGAACTGCAGTATCCTCGCACTCAACAAAAGACGAAAAAGTATCCTCGCACTCAAAGGAAGAGAAAGAAAATGATGATGAGGTTAAGCAGACAACCAAACCTCTAGCCGTAACCACCCCAAAGATGTCACAAAAGAAAACGAAAAAGAAAAAGAAAGTGACACCCAGAGCTGATGCAAATGAAGGAGGTATGTTACATTAACATAGCATTAATATAGCATTAATGTAGCATTAATACAGCATTAATAGTGTATTAATATAGCATTAATATAGCATTAACATAGCATTAACATAGTTTTGATGATGTGTTAATGTTATATTAAGCATACATTAATATAGCATTAATATAGCATTAATATAGCATTAACATAGCATTAATATAGCATTAACATAACATTAACATATAGTACGACGCGCGGCGCAGATGACCAAAACATCAGGTGGGCCGGATGTAGGCCTATCAGTTCGCGGCAATTTATTGCGAGGCGAAAAGCCAGAAGGTGAGGAAGGAAAGAACCCGGATAATAAATCGGAAGCCCACGTGGAAATTGACAACTGGCTCGCTTCGAGGATATTATTCTCGCTGCGACCAGATTTGCAGCCAAAAAAGGTCACATTAGCACTTGGTAAATTCGATGGGTTTTGCAAGAACTATGATGAGTTAGTAAAATTGGGATGCGGCGGACCAGAGGGACCGGTTAAGGATTATAAAGATGAATGGCGTTTGGATGCAGTGAATATGAATAAATTTCTATATGTTTACAATGTATGTAATATATTTTTTTTGTTTAAACAATGTTGCATTAATATAGCATTAATGTAGCATTAATATAGCATTAACATAACATTAACATAGCATTAATACAAAAATAGAAAATGGGATTATTATCATGTACTCAATACATACATTATCATTGTTGTGACAATATGACGGGATTCAAAACTGATCGCCCATATATGCTAGTTGGCCCAGTGCCAAGTATTACTGCAATTGGTCGGCATTGGACGGGGGATTACAGGAAAAAAGGCAGCACTAAAAAGAAAAAAGCGGGCGGTGCGATGAAGAGAAAGAAAGTGTATCATAAAGAAGTTGCTGTCCCGTTAATGTATGTTAATGCTCTATTAATGCTATATTAATGCTATATTAATGCTGTATTAATGCTATGTTAATGCTTAAAATAAATAGCCGAATGGTGAGTTTGGTTAGGGCGTATAGTAAAGATTTGGCAATGCGTAAATTTATAAAGGAAGCTGCGGATCCATCCTTAATACATTATGTTCCTGAAATAGATTTCGATGGGATTGAGTTTACCACCAGCAAAATAATAAAATATGATGGGAACCAGAAAGGTACCGCCAAAGAATGTGTTGAACAAATTATTTATTATAAAAAATATCAGAATTTTGAAATTGATTTTGATATTATTGATTTTAAGCAATGCATACATGAGGTGCTCATCAGTGACATGGACCTTGATTTGGGGATAGCTGCATGTGAGCAGATAGTGAAAGATAAAATACCGACAAATGCACCGTTTAAGACTAACCACAAATTTACGACGCAGCATATGCCTGGAAAAGTGATATTGGCAGTGGTGGATGGATGGAATTTCAGTCAAACGCGAATGAACGAGGACACTACATTTGATAATACCGCGGATTTTGCTGGTTAAGTGAATTAATAGCATTAACATAGCATTAACATAGCATTAACATAGCATTAACATAGCATTAATATAGTATGCTATTAATGCTATGTTAATGCTATGTTAATGCTATGTTAATGCTATTTCATTATTAAATTAGATCCCGAGAGTATTATGAGTCGACGTGTTCGAAGAATGTTGCAAGATTATCATAAAAGCATTGCGAACAAAGAAAAAGAAGAAAAATCGAGTATGTCACATTTACCAGCACCAAATTTCCCACCATTAAATCCGGCTGGATGTTTTTTATCAACTCCGATAAGTCCAACCATTATTAATCCTATCCTTCAGAAACCGTTACTTTTATCAGATCAAAAATATGTTAAAAATAGAGAGCGTAGAACAAGGAAAATTAATAAAGATAAACCATTTCCAACTTTTTCATTAGAATCCCAAAACAAACTTCAAGAATTTTTAAATTCCACTGAATATGACTATACATTTAATAAACCTCCAACAACATTTAACACACCATTAACTTTTCAGTATTATGACCCAAATGATAAAAAAAGTAATTATATATTAACATACTATTAATGCTCTATTAATGCTATGTTAATGCTATGTTAATGTTATTTTGATTGATATACTAAAATAACATTAATATCTTGTAATACTATTTCTAGTTTATTAATGATATATTAATGTAATGTTAATGCTATGTTAATGCTGTGTTAATGCTATATTAATGTGGTGTTAATGCTGAATTATTAATATATTTAGATGCTTTGAGCGGGCCAGTAATCAAAGGAGACACGACAGATAAACAGAAATTGGCCGAATCAACAGCAGACGCATCGGTTGCGTTTCTTGTACAAGAAAAGATACGAAGGGCGAATCAGTTAACAAAACAGGCAGAAAAAAAGTTAGCTAAAGTCAAGGAAAAGTTAGCAAAGAAAGAGAAGTTGGCTAAGAAAAAAAAAAAAAGGTTAAGGATATGTTAATGCTATGTTAATGCTGTATTAATGTTGTGTTAATGCTATGTTAATGCTAATAGAAAAAAGGAAAAAGAAAAAGAAAAAGAAGGTTGAGAGTGAAAATGAAGAATCGTCGAGCAAATCAGATGATGATGATGATGCGGAGGAAGCTAAAAAAAAAGCGAAGGTGGCAGCTAAACGTGCAGCATCTAAACGTGCAAATAAAAAACGTGCAGCAAAAAAAATTGAATCAGATAAACGTAAAGCAGATAAAATTGAATCAGATAAACGTAAAGCAGATAAAATTGAAGCAGATAAAAGTTAATGCTATATTAATGCTATATTAATGCTCTATTAATGCTATAGTAATGCTATATTAATGCTATGTTAATATTTATATAGATAAGAGTGAAGATGAATATGATGATGATGATGATGAGGAGGAGGACACTATAACAAAAGCGGCTGCAGCTAAATCAAAGAAAAGTTAAT
>PIVX01000414.1 GCA_003353785.1 Gammaproteobacteria bacterium
GATCAATTTGACAGAATTTATGCGTATTGCCGAAGCTATGGAAACTTCAGTCAAAACGTCAGACCATATCAGTGGTAATGGACAAATTGCTGCGGCAAGATTGCCAAAAAGCAAGTTTGCCAAACCACCTGATAATGGTCGAAATCGGTCAAATCGATCTGGGGGACAAAACGCAAATGCAAGCTCAAGTTCTACAAAATGTTCAGGTTGTGGTAGAGTTGGTCATAATTACAAGGACACATCTTGTCCAGCGTTTGGTAAAGAGTGTAGATACTGTAAATTTCCTCACCACTTCGAAAAATTTTGCAGAAAAAAGCAGCAGGAAAACAAGAAAACAAAAACTGTTCATACACAGCGATCAAAAAAGTCAAAATGCACTGTCAAAAGTACACATACAAGTCAATTCAAGTGCTCAGTCGAATTTCAAAGAAAGAATGGTTCCTTTCACACAATTACGGCTGACGCGGACAGTTGTGCAGACATGACAGGCATTACTCAGTCACTCTACAAACAAAAATTCGCGGAATTCAGGTTGAAGCGCTACACAGGAAGCATGACAAATTTCGATGGCTCAAAAGTAGCAGGTGTAGAGGGGACATTCAAAACAAAACTTCGTTTTTCCGGCCGAGAAGCAGAAATAGAGATTTATGTTTTGCCTGACAGTTGTGGTTCAATCATCGGCAGAGACACAATACTCGCGTTGGGGTTGGTCCTGGATGGTTCAGAGGGCACTGTACGTACTGTAACTAACGGGTGCGACTACCAGAATAGTGTACATACTACAGTAGCTTCTACAAGTAAACCTACAGTCAACT
>PIVX01000415.1 GCA_003353785.1 Gammaproteobacteria bacterium
GATATTAAAAGCTACCATAAGGATGTTCGGTCGCGTCAGAAAAGGAGATAAGTGCGCGCAAAAAAATATTAAAGGCCGCGTCCTGTGTTATAAAACCGCAAATAGTAAATGTTGAATGTAATGTACAGTACTGTAAAACATTTGTTCTTCTATCAGGTTAACTAAAGCTTGTTTCTATATCATAATCATATGCAATAAGGGAATATATAACATATAGATGAAGAAAGAAATAACTAACAAAAGAACGGATATAAGATGAGATGATTCACCACCCAACGCACGCAGGCAAATTCCGAAAAGCCAAGGGAGGAGATGTGGTTTTTCTTGCAGTCTGTCCTATTCTCTGTCACAACCCACCCATTAGGTAGCAAGGCTTGTAACCGCTTCTAGTTTATTATAGTAGTTAGTAATATTAACTTATATTCCACAAACAAGAAGGCAGAGGTTCGAAAAGATAAAATATTGGGACTCATTCAAAACTTAAATTGGATTGGACGCGGCCTTTAATATTTTTTTGCGCGCACTTATCTCCTTTTCTGACGCGACCGAACATCCTTATGGTAGCTTTTAATATCCCTGCTTTTCCAAATTTACACAGCGCAGAGTCAGCATGGCCATACTTACCTTTCTTTAATATCCTTACTTTTCCAAACTTTTCCAACGCTATGCTGGGTTAAAGTCAAAGTCATTCTTAACTTAATAATATCCCCACTTTTCCAAATTTACACTAAGCAGAGTTAAGACCATACATACATTTAATATCCCTACTTTTACATGCTCGCACTAAGTGAATATTCAAACCCAACAAAATA
>PIVX01000416.1 GCA_003353785.1 Gammaproteobacteria bacterium
TAACAAGAATAAGAAGAAAGAACAATATGACAAGAATAAGAAAAAGGAAGAATATGACAAGAACAAAGAAGTCAATGGGATGGTTGGACACTCACCAAGGAGCCCCAAAGGAGTCGGTAGTCGGGAAGGTTGGAAATCACCAAAGCCCAAAGGAACCAGCATCAAGAATAAGCCCTTACGGGCACATCAAGAATATGACAAGAAGAATATGAAGAAAGAATACGATAAGAATAAGAAGAAGAAGAAAGAATATGTCAAGTCATCGCACAGAGGAAGAAAGAATACCACGCAAGTCCATACAAAGTCCAAAGTGGCAAATCGTTCATGTATGGCAAATCATAGCAAGCCCGGAGTGGCACATCGTTCAAATGCAAAGCCCGGAGTGGCACGGCGACAGATGAAGGTCCATGGAATGAGACAAGTGAAGAGGAAAAGGAATCGAATAAATATGGACCAGGTCAGAAGAAGATGGATGGGTGGAAATCCCCAACGATCAAAGGAACCAATCACTAAAGGATGGGAACATTGTTATTTCACTCAAGAAGGGGAGAACGGTTGGCAGACACCCCAATGTCATTTGTGGCGACGACACCAAGATTGGAAACGTCGAGATTGGAAGGTCAAATACAACTCAGACAAATCATATCATCAGAGCATGGCGAGACCATCACGAATTCAAATGTTAGCCGGACGTCGACCAAAGATCAAACATTCAAGACAGAAGGTCGATTCAGAACAGCCAAGAAACGCCACTCAAAAGGGGGGAGTGAAGGAGCCGCCCCTGTGATATGTGATCTATGACAAATATGT
>PIVX01000417.1 GCA_003353785.1 Gammaproteobacteria bacterium
TCAAATTAAAATCATCACTAAATATTTAAAATGTATAGAATTAGTAACACATAATATAAATGCAAACTTACATTACTAAATATCCCAATAAGAGCCACAAAAAGCATAACGCAGTCGGTTTGTTCATTTTCATCCAAACGTCGTCACCAGTTAATTGTTTACGGTCTGAGTCTAAGCGCAATTTTGCCAATTTATAGTCAATATTCTTGTCATGAAAAACATTATTCGGAGCCTCCTTATTAATCTTATTTATCTTCTCTACAATATCTTTTCGTCGAGCGTCTCTCTCTGCGCATTTTCGGGTACTACCTAATTCTTGGTTTTTTGTTTTGGTTTTTCTTTTGCGACTTTTTCTTTTGGGTTTTTTGTTTTGGGGCTCTTTTTGCTTTTTTTCATCGTCGTCTTTAGCTAAAACAAACAAATAAAAAAATAATAACAAAGTAAAATAATATAAAATTAGATACCAAGTTTATCGTATAAATATTTGTAATTGCGCATCAAATTGATTTCTTTCATATTGGTGCTTGTTAATGGAATCCCTTGTGAAGGGACATACGCAGGCTTTGATAATTTCAAACGAGCATAAAGCTCTTCTAATTGTTGTTTAGCAGTGTCATGCTGATCAAAAACCTGACGCCTAAATTCATATAATTCTGCGCCATTCACCTCGAACGTATCCAACTCATTTAACAAATCGGCCCAGTCAGCAGCCGTTGGTTCGTAATTCTCTGGTTTAGACGAGGCAACAGACGAACAACCACCCTCATCCGATGATTTAACAATTTTGACGTCCTCGCTTTCTTCTTTT
>PIVX01000418.1 GCA_003353785.1 Gammaproteobacteria bacterium
AAAAAAAAGCTCTGTAGTTATCCATATGAATTTGATCATACATTGATGTATGATCACATGGACAACCACACGGGTCGCCCGCATTAACAAACAAAAAAAAAAAATCACATAAGTCTATTTCATCTTAGTGAAAACATAAATATTTCGAAAAAAATAAATTTTTATAAAATATTTTTTGATTTTTTTTCTATTTATCAAACACTTGAAAATTCGCGTGACACGAGAGATCGCTACTTTTCTGTCTGGCTGGCTGTCTGCCTATCTGCCTGTCAAACAGCGCTCAGAAGTAATATTTAGCATTAATATAGCAATAATAAGAAAAAATAGCATTAATAGACATACCTTTATACATTCGTTTTCAGACAATATAAATCCGAGAATTATAGAAACGTTTTCAGACAATATCAAGACGAGACCATGAGACGAATGTTTACTTAAGCTTTTTCTCTAACAATTCACAAATGATTAAAAAAGTTGATCATGAGCAAAATCAAGGTTAAATAGGAAAACTCTAATGTAATTGGTTATGCAGTTCATATAATATAATCTGTTATATTAAGGACAATTAAAATTAAAAACACCAGAGGACAATCGTCATATATCCTCACTATATCCTCAGTTTTACTGGCAGTCACATCCACCTTTCATGCATAAATCATGTGGTGGTGTGTGTTCACAATTTGCCTTACACCAACCATCATTTAATGATGGTTGTGTTGCTCTCCAAGTACAAGGAGTTAGTAAAGAAGCAGTTGTTGGTGATGCAGTGGTTTGTGATGCAGTGGTTGGTGATGCAGTGGTTGGTGAT
>PIVX01000419.1 GCA_003353785.1 Gammaproteobacteria bacterium
TTCGGGCTTGACGCGGCAGCGTCAACCCCTTTAATATTTCCAGGAGGGTTAATGCACAATTATAAAATTGTCTACCCTATAACTTTTTTTCTATTGTACCAATTTACTTAATATTTTGCAACTTAACTTATCTTACCCATATGTACTAACACCCAAAATTTTATCAAGATCGGTCAACTGGTTAAAAAGTTACGGCCAAAAACTTTATTTCTCTCCTAATTATTTCTTGTTCCTGTGCGTGCGGCCGGCTGGCCGGCCGGCCGTGCGGCCGTCCAGACCCTTCCTAGTCTGGTTTGTTGGTAGATTCTAGAACCCTAAAAGTTGTACCCGTATAGGTAAAATGGGTCAGGAAATCCAAAAATGATATCCGTTTTCATCGACGATCATCAGATTCCCGATTTTCGGATCGCGAGGTCCCAGAGTTAAAATGGAAATCGTTATAAAACCTTCTATATTGGTCGGATCGCGCTGAAATTTGTTTTGTGGATACTGCGGAGATATGCGAACAGAATTGCTTGTCGATTTTGGTCCGCCGATTCCGAAACCGCCTATTCGCGGGGTCCCAGAGAAAAATGAAAATCGTCATAAAACCTTCTATATTGGTCGGATCGCGCTGAAATTTGTTTTGTGGATACTGCGGAAATATGCGAACAGAATTGCTTGTCGATTTTAGTCCGGCGATTCCTAAACCGCCTAATCGCGGGGTCCCAGAGTTAAGAAGGAAATCGTCATAAAACCTTCAATAGTGGTCGGATCGCACTGAAATTTGTTTTGTGGATACTGCGGAAATATGCGAACAGAATTGC
>PIVX01000035.1 GCA_003353785.1 Gammaproteobacteria bacterium
CATTCTGAATATTAGACAGGCTACTTTCGAAATTATTGAAAGAGCTAGAAGTCTTAGATAAACTAGCTATAGCCATATTTACCTCATCTTCAAGTACCTTTATTTGTGCTAATGCAGTCATTATTAATTGTAATTTTTTCTCTATATCTGACTTGTGTGTAGGACTCATTTGTATATCGTCCATGATTACATTCATATCCACATTATCCAGCACAGAAGTAGATTGATGATAAGGAACATGTCTCTCAACATTGCTTGAGAGTGCTCGCTTATAATTAGGCAGGCTCGGAAACTCATCCATCATTGCTAGAATAGAGCCGGATGGCTTTTGTTGTTGTAATAACCGTTTATATAACGGTGTTTTCTTAAATGATTCTTCAAAATCATTCCACAGTTCATCTATTTCACTACTTAATTTATTGACATCATCTTCTTTTAAAAATTCTATCATTCTCAAGGCATTTAATCTTTGAGAAAGATCCTTTTGCACCGGAAGCATTCTCATCTCACTTAACATATTTAATAAATTTGGGATGTTTTGCCCTTTGTTAGGTTCGGCTTTTGCAACAACCTTATTCATAATTCTTGACAATAACTCTAATTTTTTATTTTCTGCTTCAATTACACGGTTTCTTTCTTCTGTGTTATATGCTGGCTGTAGTATAGTAAAGCTGTTCATTAGATGGTTAACTTGCTGCCTTAGTCCGTTAAGAACAGAATCTAGAATCTCTTTCTCCGGACTATTCTTCAGCTCAGTCATTCCGGTTACATATTTTTTTAATTCTTGCATATAAAAAATATTTCCTTTATGAGCTTTACTTTCATTGCTTAAATTTTTTTCGAATTGACTAATACTTAAAAGTATCTCATCAATAACCTGTATTTGTTTTTGAGTTGGCATAGTTTTTTATCATGAACCTATTTATTTGCTTATGTTCGTGTTTTCGCTAAAAAAATAAATTTAAAATAGCATTAAAAGTATAGAGCCTTTTCATAGAAAATATTGTGGAATTCTCAAATAAACGATCTCCAACCAAGAGTAAACAGAAATCAGGAAATTTCTTTAAGCATCTGTAATAAAGAGCAACCCAAGTCAGGCTCTGATCGGGATACGTGTATAAATTTGTAGGCGATCATGAATATTGGCATTATTTTGTCTAATAACTCATACGTCTAAAAAAGGTCAGCACTGTTGAAAAAGCTATATTTAAATTAAGCCGTACTTTAAAAAGCTCTGAATCAAGGAAATTTATCCGACATTTATTAGTTTTTGTACATAAAAAATACAACCTTTAGTAATTATTCACAATAATTTTTCTTGCAATATACATGACTAATTCTTGATTACCTTTTTCAACAGCCCCGACCGTTTTTTTAACTCTAGAACAAAAAAAATGGTTGGATAAAGCATTCAAAGATGTATTTGATAAAAAGCAGCCATTAAAACATATATCTAAATTCAGAAAGAAAGGCATACATGATTCATTTAGATATCCTCAAGAAAAAATTAAATGTTAGCTCTAGCTCTAAATCTGAATTGATAAAAATCTTATAGCAATATTAATATTTTTCAGATAGTAGTTTTTAATCCAATAAAAAAGATATTTGTTATTTTAATTTTAATTGCATCAGGCAAAGCAGACATGTCATTCTTAAGATTCTTTTTCGCGTATTGATAAAATCTATTTTGCCAGCCCAAAGTTACTCCAAACCATTTAGATGGATAATAATCAATTCCATACCCCACTGTTCCAACAGTGCCGAATCTTTTTGAAAGCTCCTTGATCTCTGGGTGACGATCATTAAAAGCTGATTCTCCAATTGTTCCTGATGACCCGCCTAGCAACGTAGAAAAACCATATCCTCCAGACACTCTTATTGCTATATCACCCATATATTTAATATGTGCAGGAATTTTTAAATGCAGAGAAAACATAGTATCAAAACTTCCGAAAGAATGACTGTTGCTATTATACGTATTAATACCAACATCAAAACCGTAGTTTATATAGTTGCGGAACACTGATTTTTCTAAATGCAGCTCTATATTAGTAATTTTTATATTTTTTAGCCCGTCATGTATTGTGCCCCCCGTGGATTTTAAAATCTGTTCGTATTTATATTGAGCAAAAGTAATAGAGATAGATGGCATCTCAAAAGGGCCAATTTCTTTTTGTTCAAAAAAATCAATATGATTATTGGATAACTTATCAAGATTAACAGTCTCTATAGAAGACTGTTTTAAAAGAGAGATTAATTCTTTTGAGCTTTCATCTAGTTCATTCATTTTAACATGTGCAACTTCATCAGGAGTAACGGATTTCATTTTATTATTAAAATCAACTAGAGTTCTTTCACCATAATAATTTAATTCTGAGAAATTATGTTGCCAATCGCTACGCAATGCCGCCCCATGAGCAAGATCCATTTTTCCGAATGTCGAATTCCAAATGTGAATGTCGACATGCCTTTCATTTTCCTGCAAGTGCATATGAGATCTATACCTGATTACTCTGCCGATAATCTGTTCTTGCAAAGATTTGTTATACGGCGTTTCTAAAATATGCAATTGGCGTGTACCTAAAAATGAAGCCCCCTCGGTGATTTCTGGATGTAATAACAAAATTTTTGTTTTTCCTGCATTATAACGATCAACAATATCTTCAAATTTATTAGAAGGTAAATCGGGGTGTAGTATTTCATACTTACTTCCATGGCCTTGGGAATCTAAGTATTGTTTAAACAATAACAAGCCGTTATGATAAAAATGAGAATACAAAATCACAGACCCCTTAGTAGAGGTCATGAGATCTAGTATTTCTTTAAATTTATATGGATATATAATTTCATGTTTATTTTTAGGGTTATTATGTAACAAATTGCTAATAGTTAGCCCCAGCTTAAAATTTTTCTTCATTCCATCTTGTAATTGAGTGCTATTTAAATCTATGTAACTTTTATCGTAAAATATACTTTCATCCTTGCGCAATTGAAAAGCTTCTGGAGTTGTTAGCTGACTATTGGCAAAACGAATGAGGAAGTTAATTTGGAATTCGTTATAGCTAGTATCTTCATAGTGAATTTCTTTGGTTGGATAAAGATCTCTATTTTTATTATCAATATCATAATAAGTAATATATTTACCGCCAATGCCTTTTAAAGCATCCACATTAAAATCTCTTAGGGGAGATTTCTCAATAGGATTAAAGTATTTAATAAGTGAAGGTATTATATATCCTCCTAATCCCAAAGGTAAAACTGCGACAGCTACATTGCTCATTGTCATTGCAGCAAAAACTCCTGTATACAGCAATGCTACTGAGGATTTTTTCAAACAAGCTCATACCACTATGGGAATTACACCATCACAAATCACTACTGACAAAGAGAAAGATTTATATCCTGCTATCAAAAATATATTTGGTAATAAAACTAAACATCAAGATAGTAAATACAAGAACAATATAATAGAGCAAAATCATCGAGGAATTAAATCCCGTTACAAAGTTATGAAAGGCTTTAAGAATATTTTCTGTGCCTTAATATTTTGTACCGCCTTTGAAGAAATTAAACAATTTTGCAGAATGGCTCATAAGACTCGTGCTGAATGTCGTAGATTATTTGCGTCTAAATTCCAACAATTTAATAATCTAGCAATTCAAAACAATTAAAGATTCTGAAATAGTGTAGCTGGAGCAAGATTCGGACTCAATTTTGACAGAACCTATTAAACCGATAGGATTGCGTCAACGAAATTTGTTTCTAAGTCAAACCGTGGATATCTGCTAAGCTTATCTTTAAAACTTTGATAAAATACCTCATCCATAGGTAATTTAGTGTATTTTATATTATCAATTTTAAATCCTATCTTGTTAAAATAATATAAGTAGTGTGATACCGTAAGCGTATTAAGCCAACTAGGGACACGGGGTGGCAAACCTTTCGAAATGTAGTATTCTTTAAAAACTTCATCGCTAAATAGTAAGTGAGGCCAAGGGAAGTATATATCGTTATACAGATGTGATCCTGCTACGCCACGATGAAGGGTGGTTCTAAAGTAAAATTTTCCAGTATCTTTAAGTAGTTTTCTTGTAGCTGCTAACATAGCGTATGGATGTACAACATGTTCCCATACCACCATACTGTAGATAATATCAAATTGACCAAGATGATCTATCGAATCTTTTCCAAGATCTATTTTGTAATATTCTAGGTTACTATTGCGCATTTCTTCCCAAATTGGGTAACTGCTTATATCAACAGCAGTTACTTGACAATCATAGTTCTTAGATATTATATAGGCACATTCTCCAGTCTTGCACCCAACTTCAAGTATACGCTTTCCTTTCATATTTAATGCATTATGTATTTTTTCTGCTTGGGTAATAGCTCGTTTTTCTGCTGCTGATATTTTATCTGTCCGCGTACTTGGCTGTTTATTCTCTTCTTTTGTTTTGCTTACTTTTGTATTATTCTCCGTGCTTTTTTTATTCTTGAAACGAGATTTATTAAAAATGTATCTTTTATTTTCATACTCTACGTTAAGAGCACTAAAAAGTTCTAAATCCATAGGGATGCCTTTATTTTCTGATATTCTTTTAAATAGAGAATGATCTTTGATTATTCTTACTGGGCAATAGTCCTGAAAATCGATCCAAGATCCGCTTTTCCAAGCCCAAATTTGTATGCGATAGATAATTACTTCAGGATTAATCTTTGATATGTCAAGCATATACTGATTGTCTAAGACAATATGCTTATCAAGAATTTTTTCTTGCAATCTATCACGAATGAATACTCTATATATCTTGGTTGCTCCATCATCAACCATATCATCTGGTTCTATCCATTCTAGCTTGTGGTATTTACTTTCAGAGGATCTAAGCTTATCTAGCTTAATAAGAGGAGTTATTTTCTCCCATGTTGAGGAAGCGTCATTTTTTCCCTGAAATTTCCAGCCATAAGTAGTATTTAGATCTAGAGAATTGGTAGGAACTTCGTAGTATGGCTCCAAGAGCTCGACTATGTAAGGATACTTCTTACTTAACTCATCGTATAGGAAAAATTTATACTGATCTAAATTGTAGATTGGTTTGAGTTTAAAAGCAATGAAAGGTTTATCAGACCAACTTGAAGTCACATTTTTTTGCTCTTCAGCAAGGTTCTCTTGGCTCTTTTGATTATTTAACTCTTCTATTTGCTTAATAGATAACCCTGTTATTGCACTTATTGTTTCAATATCAATATTCTTTTTAAGCATTTTAAGTGCTGTTTCTTTCATCATTTTTTCTTGAAACTCATCTATTTCTTGCATGTTCATTTCCTATATTTAGTTATTTAATCACGTATATATCATTATGCCATACATAAAATTATATATTACAATACATATGCTTTTTTCAGATTGTGCTGTACTGTATCAATTGAACGATTATCTATTACCCATTGTCTTGCTTGTTTACCCATAATCTTTGCCTTTTCGGGGTTTTTAAATAAGTATTCTAACACATCTGCCAACATATCAATATTATTAGCTTCAACTTCCATTCCTGTTTCTTCGTTTATACAATTCTCTTTAAGAGCAGCAAGATTCGAATAAATTACAGCACATTCCATTGCCATTGCTTCCATTATTTTTAATGGAGGAACTAACTCAGTAATAAGATATTTCTTACGCGGGAAAGGTGCAATGTCTATTTGAAAATAGTAGTTTAACACATCTTGTGGAGAAATTTGCCCGATAAAATAAAATAACTCTGTAATTTTATAATCATTCACAAGCTTTTTTATATGTTCTGCTATATTGCCAGTTCCTACTAATAAAACCCTGAAATTAGTATATCCTCTTTGCTTTAGTTTATTTACAGCATGAACTAAAATGTCTAGTCCTTCATACTCTACAAAGGAACCGATATATCCAATGACAATAGTATTTTTTGGAAATTTAATCTTTGTTGGTAGTGATGTAATCTCTTTTTCAGGATCAAACATATTCGTATTTACAGCATTTGGTACAAAATTTATTTTATCTTGTTCGATTCCGCGATCAATAAAATATTTCTTTAAAGATTCAGAGATTACTATTACTTTATCAGCTTCTTTAACTGCTTGTAACTCCATTTTTTCTTCCATAGCATATTTTATACTCTCAGAATATTTATTATTTGTTGTCATCTTAGTAAGATACCAAAGACCACGAACTTCGTATATGCAAGGGATTCCTAATTTACGGCTTGCAATTATGGATGCAAGCCCATTTAAATAATTGGAAGATGAATGAATTATTTCTGCTCTTTCTTTTTTAGCAATATCTACTAATCTATTAGCATAGGCATTAATATATTTACTGACTGCACGTCTATTTAAACCGCCAAGCGGATCAGGCAAAGTATAAAAATTAGTATCATCAACTAATTCGTTAATTAATATTTTTCTATATCTATATTTTGCAAATTCATTAGGGAAAGCAAGTCTTGTCACACCAATGATATTATATTTTTGCATATGTAGCATCTCTATAATTAATGATGTCCTTCTAGTATAACCATTATTAATAATTGGAGCCCTCATATGAACAACATACAGAACATTTCTATAATCTCTTGGCTTATATTTTTCTGGGAAAATAACTTGTTCTGGAAGACTTATATTAATTTTAGAATATTTGATCATATCAATTAACCTAAAAAACAGATTTTTAACATTTAGCATATTATTATGACGCCAATTTACATGATTATAAATATACAGCAGTCCGTCTAAATCATTATCATTAGCAAAAAACCCATAAGCTACTTTAACTTGGTCTTTTGATAGTAAATTTACTATTTTTGGAATATATTGAGATATATTCATATAAGTATTATCAAAACTATACTTGTTCATCATTTTTTTAATAAGCAATGAACACTTTCTCCCACCAAAAACTAGCCTAAAGATTTTTTCTATAAAAGTTTCAGGTGATGTTGTATATATTTTTTCTTTTGCACCTTTTGTGGTAAATGTATTTTTTTCCAATAGTTTTTGTAACAAATTATCTCCATCTGAAATGGTAAAATATTTATCTGCATAATATTTAGCTAATTTTTGATTTTCTTTATTCTTTGCAATTGTAAAAATAATTTTATATACTAGTAAATCTAATTTTAAATTTTCCTTCCCTAATAAATTTGATAACAATTTTTTGGTATATGCCTCTATATTATCACCTTGAGATAATATCTCTTGCCCATCTTCTATAGAAATGTATAAAACTATTTTCTCTTCATAAAAAGAACTAGACGGAACATTCTTAAGCATATCTACAGCTAACAGCTTGGCTTTCTCAAAAAGTGTCAATCTCTCAAGTCTAAGTAATAAAACTTTAGCAAATCGAATATCTATGGGCTTTCTCTGACTATTGTAGTACTCAATTCCATAATTAATTGCTAACTCTGTATGAGAATCTTTTAAGACAGAGAAAACTAATTTATTAATAATAGAGTTATCATCAAACTCTGCTCTATACTGATCCAAAAACTCTTGAATCTCTTTCTGAGATGTCTCTGTAGTATCAGATAATTCTATTAGATTTTTTTTAAACTTAACTATACTCAGTTCTTTGTGATCACCCAAAACTAAAAAAGGTGCATTAGCGTGCTGTTCTGGACTTAGTTTAATAATTTCATATACTAAAGATTTATACTGTTCTATATTACCAATATCTTTATGAACCTTAGCTAAGATCTTCATGAACTTAGGATCTTTTTCAACTGCATAAATTTTATTTCCAATTTTAGCAGCTTCATGTGGATAATCAGCCTTTATCGAAGAAAATAATATTTTATTTAATTCAACTTCAGAATAGAATTTACCATACTTGTTTTTAAACCAAAAAGATATGCCTTTGATACCTTCTTTTCTAATACGATTATGAATCATACTAGAAATTACTTTTTTTTTATATTTTTTTAACATATTTGTCAGAATATATTCTATATGTGGTATCTAAAATTCTTTATAAATATACTCAAATAAAGCTCACCTTTTGTCTTTTTTTCCTATAAAGAATGTGCTTATTGCTCCACTTGCTTCATCAAAAATGTTTACAACTTTTTCTTGGAATCCAACTTTATTCATAAGTTTTGTAAATCCCTTTGTTACAGTTGGTATAGAGGGTAACTCCATCTCTTCTGATAAATAATGAGAATATCCTCCTCCCCCCTTAAAAATATATTTTTTTGTTGTACCTTTATCATCTTGACTAAGCATGTAATAGGCTATAAGTGTTACAAATACCCCTCCAGGAGCAAGAACACGATAAGCTTCTTTTAAGGCTTTTTCATACTCTTCTAAATAATCATATAGTAGTATTGAAAACACACAACTAAAAGAGTCGTTTTTAAACTTCAAAAATTCACTTGTATCTACACCGCTTTTCCTATTCATATATACTACATACAAAGGAACAGCTTGAATATCATCAAATACTTTTTTTAAGTAAACATATTCATCAGGTTCAACACAAAATCCTAACATTGGATATGAATCTATAATCTCTTGTTCAGTATATTTAGGTATATGCTTTTGTATAATTTCTGGTAAAGCTCTAATCCTAGCAGGATTTTTGCATTCAGGACATCTTTCTTCATCATAGCACTCTGAAAAAACTGCGTTGCATATTGAGCAAATAAATGGAGGGTTTCCTGCATTTTGACTTTGTTGAACAGGAGTGATATCATCTCGTTCTTTTAATTCCCAGCGTAACATGTTATAGGAAAAAGCTACATTTTTATAAGCCATTATGCTACTACGGGAGTAGGTAAATCCGTTTCTTCTAGGGGCATCTATAGTACCAGATAATTCTATGTACGGTTCTTCTTTTCTTAAAACTTGAACATATGCCTTAGTTATATCTGGCTCTTTTGCTTCACTTATAGATAAGAAATAAGATCCAAAATCTATTAGCGATCGAATATTATTAGACGATAATGAAGTTAAGATATTAAGCTTAAGGACATCATTTTCAATCTCTGCTTTTACTAAGCTAGCTGATCTTTCAGGGCATGCATGATCATCTGTTGCCCATAGTATAGAGCCGTCCTCAAGATATTGTAGCGTAGTATATCTATGCACAGATCTAGTAAAATCATCCCCATTTAAAGGGAATGATTTATCAGTTATGTTTTTCCAGCTATCTCCACAATCATAAGATATCCATACTTTAGATTGCTCATCAGTATCTCCTGAAGATACTAGCCAAGCACCATTCTTCGCATTACTATTACCAGGAGCATTAGGCCAAGGAAAGCAAGTATGAAAATGACGAATATCTCCCAAATACGTATCAATAAGATGAGATGTTTGCTCAAATACTTTTTCCCAAGTATTTCCATCATCTTGAGTTCTCCATACATATAGCTTATCTGCCCCAACTGCGTATTCAGAAAACAGGATTATTTTGTTTTGTTCACCAATACTGAATGAGCCATGCCAATTAAATTTCCCAGTACTACGTTTACCAATATACTCCCAATTGTTACTGAATATATATACATTACCAGGGTTATTATTTTTAGAGAGTTGTAATAGACGTCGTCCTGTAGATGTTGTAAAACAACGTCCAATAATACACTTCTCTTCACTTTCTTCTAGTTCTAATATTTTGTTTGCTTCAAGATCTTGTTTCTTTGGCCACACTTTTTCCCAAGTATCACCATTATCTTTAGAGACAAAAATAAATTTCTTATTAGACGCAGTAGTTGCAATAATTTCACTTGTAGATTTCCATGCTTTAAAATCAAAAACATGTTCTAGAAACCTCATAGTCATTCCATGTGAACCGAGTACTTCCCTTACCTCGAGAGAAACATTTTTCGAAATTTTCGTATTAACAATTTCTACCATAGAACACTTTCACCATATATAATTCTATTGTTAAAATTATAGTCTATTTATAAATAAACAAAGTTAAATTCACCAAAAGCTAAAGTCTATATATTATCAAATTGAACTAATAATGCAATCTTAATCTAAAAAATATTCAATTATATCTAGTGCTACTAGGAATATTTACTTATTCGTCAGTATTTTTAGTTGCGATATTTGTTGATGTGTATTTTGCAACTTTAAAAATATCAGATAGAGTAAGGATTGCAAATGATACTGGCATGTCAGAACAAGAACAAATACAGCTCTAAATGAACTTGAATTTATATATTATATAGGGAGTCAATTACAAAAAATATATTTAATAAGGATGTAGATATATTCACAATAGATAAATATGCAACTAAAATAATTGTTATTTTTAATAAAATTTTCACCAAACAAAAAGATTCTGCTCAAAAGCTGGTATATTGTAAATTTAAAACTACTATACTTTAATATAAATTATATTTCACAAATTTAAAAAACTAATGTTGATTAAACGTATACTCATAATATGTAGCATATCATTTCTGGTTCACATACAGAAAATACCTGCCGAAGTGATAAAAGATATTCACGTAGAAGATATTTACCTATCAGCTCTTGAAGGAAAATTAAAAAAAATGCGCACAGAAGGATTTGTGACGAGCAGTCACCCTCCTTGGCCATTAGATTTACCTTTAGATTGGGGAGCTAACCCTTTTAAGGATAGGGATTGGCAATTCCAACTTAATACCTGGAGAATGATCGATCAATATATAATTGAATATTTTGAAACACAGGATAAGTCACTAATCGAGAAATCCTTAAAATTTGTTGAAGACTGGCATGATTATCACTTTGTTAAAAATAAAACATCTGATTTTTCATGGGAAGATATGGCAACAGGAATTCGTGCCATGCGTCTTGCTTTTTATATAAATGCAATTAGAAAAAATTTAATTAGTGTTGATGATAAGCTTAAAAAGAAGATTTATTTTCTAGCTAATCAACATATTAATAAATTACAACAAGAAAATTTTTTTTCTAAAACTAATAATCATGGAATATTTGCATTAGCTGGGCTTCATCTGCTATGCAGAGAACATTTTGAAAATCCAGCTTGTAATAGTGATACTAAAACTTTTATAAAAAAAACCTTTAAAGAAATTTTCGATAAGCAATTTACTGAAGAAGGAGTACATACTGAAGGAAATCCAGAGTACCATTTCTATATTACAAAAACATTAAATCACAAAATAAAAGCACCAGTACAAGAAATATTAGGTGATATAAGTAATCTTTTAACAAAGGCAGAGAAGATAAAACCATGGCTGCTATTTCCAAACAAAATATTATCTAGAGTTGGTGATAGTAGAGGTCGATTATATAATATTTCTTTCGATTCTCTTAAGTCAATTGAACCTGCCTGCATTGAAAAAGATAAGTGTTATTTAGTCGGAGATCTCACTAAATCTGGCTATGCTATTATCAGAACTATCCCTGAGACTAAAGATGAATCAATGCTATTTGTCACTGGGATGGCGCATAATGTTGCCCATAAGCATGCTGACGATCTTAGTTTCCAACTTTTTGAATTTGGTAGATTTATTTTCATTGATACAGGTTCATATTCTGATGAATTCAATACTATGCGAAAATATATTATAAGTACTGCTGCCCATAATACTATTTCAGTTCAAAATAATAAGTTAAATCCTGTCAATGTTAAAAAAACTGAAGCTGAAAATGATCAATATGAGACACTTACTTGGAGAGAAGTAATAAGCGAAGTTAATACAGTAGAAATGACTGGATCATTTTTAAAGTCAGTTAAAGCCATGGATAACAAATTTGAAGTTCATGGGAAAGTAGATAGAAAAAATCTTTTTAGCCAAGAAAGATATATATATTATATTCCTGGTAAAAAGCTTCGTATAGAAGATAAGTTATTATCCTCTAATGAGCATAATTATGTATCTAGTTTACATTTTGCTCCAGATATAAATGTAGTATTATTTAAAAATAATGCGTATGCCGATTTTGGCAATGGTTCTTTACATGCGAAAATACTTTCAGAGAACTGTCAATTATCTATGGCTCGGGGACAAAAAAATCCAATTCTTGGCTGGGCAAATACTGGAAAATATGGAGAAATGATTCCCACCACTGTTGTACAGGCAACTTGTCCAGGGAAGAATCGTACAATTATATGGGAAATTGAATTTTATAAGAAATTTGACAACCTCTCTCACCTAAAGGCCAGCTCTGACGCATGAATCTATACCAAACGATATTTCAAAGAGTTATGTGAACGACAAAAACATTTTGTCGTTCTAAAATAAGCTCCTGAAAAAACACATTATTCTGATCCTAATCATATTAGCTTGGCTCGTCCTTTAAATGCTATAATGCAGTATCTGATTCCTTTTCCTTGACGCTTGATTATAAATATTCTTCAACACAATTTAAAGTAGCCTTTGAGGGGATAGTGAAATATATAAATGAAAGATTAGAAATTAGTAAAACCCGTAAGGACTAAATGAGCATTAAAATCACACTACAGATAGTTAGCAATCTTATATCTGAGCAATTTCCACAATATGCAGATTTACCAATTAAAGCGGTTAAGTTTAGCGGCATAGACAATAGAACCTTCCGCTTAGGGAACAAAATGTTAATTAGATTACCTAGTGCTGAAAGATATGCTGCGCAAGTTATAAAAGAACAAAAATGGTTGCCTATTTTATCATTATCCCTGTCGACCCAAATTCCTGAGCCAGTTGGCTTGGGACTCCCTAACCAGTATTATCCATGGCATTGGTCTATATATAAATGGATTGAAGGGACTAGTGCCAATCTATTATCTCTTGATAGTTTATACTTAGAAAAAATCTCAGCTGAACTCGCTAAATTCATAAAGGAGTTACACAATATAAATACAAATGATGCTCCATCTGGTGGTTTACATAACTATTATCGTGGATGTCATTTATCGGTATATAACTCAAGTGCAAAAGCTAATATCATAAAATTAAGTAATTTCATCGATTCAAATAAATGTTTAAATATCTGGGAGGAAGCGATAAGTTCTAAATGGGACAAACATCCAGTTTGGATCCATGGTGATTTTGCTAGTGGTAATATTCTGGTAAAAGAAAATCAGCTAACTGCGGTGATTGATTTTGGTTGTATGGGAATTGGTGATCCAGCTTGCGATCTTGTTATTAGCTGGACTTTTTTTCACGGGAAATCTAGACAAATATTTAAAGAAAATGTTGGATTAGATACTGACACTTGGGCAAGAGCTCGAGGGTGGGTTTTGTGGAAAACTTGTTTTGAGCTTGTAGAAATTAGCGATAAAAAGAGTCAAGAAGCACTAAATAAGATTGGAATCATTAGTGAAATTTTGGATGAGTGCGATTAATCTTTTATTATTGGGCGTTACTATTATTAGTCGAACCGCCCTCTTTAATAAAAGCAATTTCTAGTGATAAATTTTACTGGAAATATAGAGTTTGAATGTTTAGGGATAACCTACTATACAAGTCTGAACCTTATACAGTTATTTGGGAAAAGATAGTTAGATTAGATATAAATCTATCTTTGAGCTTTCATACAAAAGTGAAAATATCTAGTTTTGGCAAGAAAATTATTGTTGCTTTTATCAATGATGAGTGTCCGCCTATTCTTTGCCGTAGAATTAATTATTTAGAAGATAAGCAATATCAAGGTAAATTTGATGATAACCCTTTGCAAAAAACTGGGCTGCACAACTATATTATCCGATGTTCTCATATTCCACACAACCCCCAAAGTATTCAATAATATAATTCTTTCTTCAGATAATCTACCTTTATTATATTCTTGTTTTTGTCATTTGCTAATGCTCGTTTTTTTTATAACCTTTGGGGGCATTACAATTTCCGTGTATTTTTTTGTACTCTTGCAATTCTTTATTTGAGACGATGAATAATGATCTAATCGATGATGATTCTTTCACAGCACTGCCCTATTTCTTATATACTGAATATAATCACACTCAGTAATATCGGTAATGTAAAGAAGCTATCTATCTAAAACAATGTTCCTTATATGTCTAGATACGTCTATTTTTTCTAAACAATTTTGATCTCTCAATATTGTTGCAAGCCTTTCA
>PIVX01000420.1 GCA_003353785.1 Gammaproteobacteria bacterium
TGGAGTGAATTGAATTGGATTAAATGGATTATATAATTAAATTTGATGCGATGGGGGATTGGAAGGAGGAAATAAAGAAAAGATAGATTTGGATGGTTGTGATGTGTATTTTAATTTAAATTTTGTTTCGTTTGTATTTTGTTGATCTGACAATTAACTGTCAGATCTTAACTGACTATCCTTGCACACCAACAGTAAATCCTTGCACACCATAAAAAAAAGACATATATATAACAACTTGCCAACTATAAAGTTTCTAACAAAATACAAACAGAAACAAAATTTAAATTAAAATGTGTTTGGTCATGTAATACACATCACAACCATCCAAATCTATCTTTTCTTTATTTCCTCCTTCCAATCCCCCATCGCATCAAATTAAATTATATAATCCATTTAATCCAATTCAATTCACTCCAATAAGTCTAATTTAATTTTATTTATTTTCCACATTTTCTTATTCAAATTTTTATTTATTATTTATTATTTTATTTTTTATTTTGTGATGATGACCTAGTACATCATGATCATCATCATCAGATGCATCCAACTCAAATTATATCCTTTCTTTGCGTGTATTTGGTGGTTTATCATTACCACAAAATACCTTTTTCCAATTTTCATTTTCAATCAATTAATTCATTCCATTTTTATATTCACAATTCATTATTTTAGTTGCTTGTTTGTCTTGAGGTCGCCTCAGGGATTGAACCTGAATCTTCTGGATCCATATTCCATACATCCAGTGCTCTACTTGAGCTAGGCGACAATCCATATGCATACCAATTGAATGCCGTTAAATAAAT
>PIVX01000421.1 GCA_003353785.1 Gammaproteobacteria bacterium
ATAGGGTATGATAGGATAGGATGGATGGGATAGATGATAAGCTGTGGTGTTAAGTGTTAGGATAAGATAGAAATATATTAAAAAATTACAAAAAAAATATGATAGTATGGGGTAGGACGGGATAGGATAGGTTAGGATAGGATAGGATAGGATATGATAGGATATGGTGGGATAGGATGGGATGATAAGCTGTGGTTTGAAGTGATAGGATATGATATAATAGAAATATGTTAAAAATTTACAAAAAAAATATGATAGGGCGGATAGGACGGGATAGGATGGGAGGGATAGGATATGATAGGATAGGATATGGTGAGATAGGATAGGATATAACAGAATATACACATGACGTAGAGATATAGAGATATATAATTTTTATAGAAATTTACTAGAAATTTTTATAGAAATTTATAGGATAGGATGTGACAAGGATAGTATAGATGTCTAACCCATAAGTCAAGATTTGTTTAAAGTACATAGTACATATAGATGATCAGTCACTGTGGTTCTTAGTAAGTAACTAATAATTTAAAAAATTAATAAAAATATACTCAAAATTTAATACACTATATATTTTTTTTTGCATAGGAGAATATTGTGCCGTATTGGCAATGACTGTATTCTATGCATTGGATTATGGTTGTGGATGTGCGCGTTGGATTGTGAATATTGATTGATAATTCACAATCATCCAATGACTGACTTAGTGGATCGCTGTCACTGTCAGACGAACGAGCGCATGGTTGCATGCTTGACATGTTCGACATTGCAGAGAGAAAGTTTTTTATGTCTACCTTGTAGAGC
>PIVX01000422.1 GCA_003353785.1 Gammaproteobacteria bacterium
AATGCAAAACAATCAATGAATGTAAATCAATCCAACGGGTTATCAAAGGATTAATATATTACCAAACATTGAATAACACAAAAAAAGAGAATAGCAGTGGCCAGGCCATATTTAGTGAGTTTTTAATCGAAATATATAAACATTATTTGGATGATATTTCGCATATTGTGGTCAGACACGATAAGGATTTAGAATTAATCAATAATTTATTGTTACAAACCTCTGAGTCGCTCTCTGTTGAATGCGATGCCGATCATTGTTTATTAAGCGACCGACATTATGGCATTGATGACGGTCAAAATGGAAATATCAATGCAAATATAAAAAATATGCCGCCATTATCCATATTTCATCAACAAACATGGGACAATGTCCATTTTTATTTGACTCATTTATTTGATTTAGGAATGAGACAAAAAGAAGAAAAAGAATGTCAAGAACAAGAAGAGAAAAAAGGAGATGATGCATATGATGGCTATGATAAATGGGGATGTTTGGATAAAAAATGCAAAAAACAACGAAATATGATTCAAGCCAAAAGGAAGAAATTTCATCGGTTTTCGGCGCGATTTAAACCGGTTTCAAATAAATTTACAATTCAAACACTTGCAAATAATAATAATAATAATGAAGTAAAGGCAGATTCAGATGGCGAAGGTATATATTTGTTATATCACTAAATATTTCATACACAAATTATAAACAAAAAAAAAGGAACATTTATGGATAAATTATATAAACGCATTGAAGAAATCGAAGCCATTCATATTAAACAAGCAAAGATTTTAAGCCATTATGTGGATA
>PIVX01000423.1 GCA_003353785.1 Gammaproteobacteria bacterium
GGATTTAAGGGAGGGACAGTAAACCGAGGTTCTCTGACCGATCTCAATAATCCTCGGATTGCTCCAAGGGTGTCAAGATTCAAATTATCATGATTTTGAGAAGCAGATGCTGCATCGGACGGTCCCGCAGCCTGTGCGTTCGAAGGTCCGGGCATTTCTTCTTGAGGACGGATAGGTCGTTCCGGCGGGGGAGTACAGGGTCGACGGGCTGGTCTAACCCTAGCCTGTTTTCCCAGAGCCGCATTCCTTTCCATATCCCGAGTGTTCGAGTCAATTTGGTTGTATAAATTCATTTGTTCTGCTCGAACCCGTTCAGTGCGTTCGGCCCACGGTGGTTCATCCCGAGTACGTTCTCGTGGCTGACCAGAGGGGACAATAGAATCAAGAGACGGTATATTTGGGGGAACATAGCCTGCTGCCATCTCTATCAATCGCTGTCGGCGATTGGTCTCCTGTTGGATAGAATCCTCAGAGGGGTCGCGACCGGCTAACCGAACAGCCCTGGCGATCGGTCCCGGTGGTCGTGGCTCCATTATAGTTCGTCGTCTTTCACGCGCTTCGCGTTGAAAGAAATGAATTTGTTGGGGATGTGAAGTAGCCATACTAGAAGTCGGTCGGCTTTCAGCTCCAGCCGTCTGTCTAGTAGTAGTGGCCGGTGGTTGGGAATTAGCTCGAGGGGGGGGTCGAACGACTGGAGTCGGTCTCCCATGTCTAAGCCGTACTCGATCCATCAAATACTGTTTTTCCTCCTCAGTGGGAGGTGGACTAGGTGTTTTTCGGTTCGACGGTACAGAAGTACCACGT
>PIVX01000424.1 GCA_003353785.1 Gammaproteobacteria bacterium
TCACCCAGTCATTCCTTTGAATAAAACCAGTTCTTTCAGTCGTTCTATTTCAGCCAGTCATTCTTTTTAATAAAACCATTTGTTTCAGTCGTTCTATTTCAGCGAGTCATTCTTTTTAATAAGACCATTTGTTTCAGTCGTTCTATTTCAGCCAGTCATTCTTTTTAATAAAATCATTTGTTTCAGTCGTTCTATTTCAGCCAGTCATTCTTTTTAATAAAACCATTTGTTTCAGTCGTTCTATTTCAGCCAGTCATTCTTTTTAAGAAGACCATTTGTTTCAGTCCTTCTATTTCAGCCAGTCATTCTTTTTAATAAAACCATTTGTTTCAGTCGTTCTATTTCAGCCAGTCATTCTTTTTAATAAGACCATTTGTTTCAGTCGTTCTATTTCAGCCAGTCATTCTTTTTAATCAGACAATTTGTTTCAGTCCTTCTATTTTAGCCGGTCATCAGACCATTTGTTTCAGTCGTTCTATTTCAGCCAGTCATTGTTTTTAATCAGACCATTTGTTTCAGTCCTTCTATTTCAGCCAGTCATTCTTTTTAATCCGAAAATTTGTTTCAGTCCTTCTAATTCAGCCAGTCATTCTTTTTAATCAGACCATTTGTTTCAGTCGTTCTATTTCAGTCAGTCATTCTTTTTAATCAGACAATTTGTTTCAGTCCTTCTATTTTAGCCAGTCATCAGACCATTTGTTTCAGTCGTTCTATTTCTGTCAGTCATTCTTTTTAAGAAGACCATTTGTTTCAGTCCTTCTATTTCAGCCAGTCATTCTTTTTAATAAAACCATTTGTTTCA
>PIVX01000425.1 GCA_003353785.1 Gammaproteobacteria bacterium
TAATAATAAACGTAGAGCAATTATTCTGCTTATAATGACTTTGTGTATGTGTGTGTTTGTGTTTGTTGTTGAAGTGAAGTTTTTTATCTTTGAACTGAACTTCAACAAACTTTTTACCCTCGCCTCTGAAACCAGACTCCTTGCAAAAAAGTATTAAGTGATAGGAAATCACACAAATTAACAAACTTAAAATACAAATTAACACAAACTACTAAACATAACAAGTAAAGCAAATTAGCGAATTAAACAACATCTGAATATCATTAAACATAATGACAACATCAAATAAGAATGAAATGGAAGAAAAAGATGTAAATAAATTCATTTCAGAACCTGTAAAATTCTGCGAAATTGATATCGTGCAGTTATATGCAACAATGGCTGATCAAATCGCAAAAATAAATGAACAAAATTGGTTAATATCATTCCGTAAAAATGTATTAAAATCAAAACCAACTAATCTCGCAAATTCCGATAAAATTGCATATTTAACCCAAGTTGAAATAGTAATATTATGTTATTATTTAAAATCAGTATTATCGAATGTTTATTTTAGCCCTGCTAAAAATCGTACAGCTTTTGAGTCATTGAAATTATTTCTTAATACAATTTTCAAGCATTGTAATTATGATAATACGCATCGTTCCCTCCATGATATAATAATTTCAGTCGCAACGCCAATCTCTAACAAAGATTTCAAACAATTAAGAGAAGTTAAATATAAATCCGAATTCAAAAAATATAATTTAATCACAGAATTTGATTATATTAATTATTTAGACCTGTTATTATTAAATAAA
>PIVX01000004.1 GCA_003353785.1 Gammaproteobacteria bacterium
TCATCGGCTTCAATGATGTTATCACTTAGTGTTTCAACAATGAAGTTAGCGCTAGTACTAGGTCCAGTGATAGTTAAGACATCACCATCGATGGAAACATAGTCAGTATCTTCAATGGCGATAACAGGATTACCATCTTGAGTATTGAGGATAACGGAAGCAGTTTGTCCTGGAGCTAATGAAATTCCACTTAAGTTAACCGTATAACTGGAATCATCACCTTCATTGACAGTAGGTTGACCTTGGATATCCCAGATTGCGCTATCAGGATCTGATATGACAGTTTGTACTATAGAGTCATTGATGATTCCTATGGAATTATTGCTAATAGAAATAGTGTATTCTTCTTCTCCTTCAACATTAAAATCATTTAATATCTGTACGTTAACAATTTGGGATTGTGGGCCACCACCTACAAAAGTTAATACTTGTGAGTTAACAGGGATATAGTCAGCATTTGCGCTAGCATCTGGTAATAGGGTTAATCCAGCACCTGTTGTTACTGTTATAGTTGCAGTTTGTCCTATTACTAGTGGTATGCCGTTGTAGCTTATAGAATACTGCGCTGTACTACCTTCATCGATGAATTGTGTACCACTAATATTCCATTCTATATCTGAAGATGGAACGGTAGAATCTATAATTACTGTTTGTACTAAATCGGTCACTATTATTCCGACTGGCTCAGAACCAAATGATGCACGAACAGTATATTCCTCATCTCCTTCTAGGATATTATCGGGGTTTGTTTGTACTTGGAAACTTATACTTTTTGGGCCTCCTGCTAAAAAAGTAATTTGATTATTGTTTATGCTAATATAATCATTGTCTGCAATAGCATCTGGTAGTAAAGTTAAACCTGGTCCTGTGTTTATTAGTAAAGTTACTGCTTGATTTATAGGAAGATCTCCTTCATAGCTTAAGGTATAATTAGCTGGTTGGCCTTCTTGAACTATTTGGTCTCCAGATAAGAACCACTTTACATCTGGCGGCTCTTGAAGAGGAGCTGCTATGGGATCGTCTGTTTCAGTGAAAGGAAATATCTCTTCATCTGTTTCTTCATCATCTATGTCTGTAATAGTAGTATCAAATCCATGAGTGACATCGATGTTTCTTTCGTCAAAAGCATTAGTGAAATCTCTGGTAATTGTTTCTTGTTCTGGATCTGAGGAATCTTGTTCTGAGTCAGAACCACTACCTGCATTTTCAGCATCAATATCAATAGATTCTTCTCCTTCGGATACATCAATCAGGTCTTCTGGAATTGTTGATGTTTGTGTGCCTTGAGTATTAGGATCTACAGCTGCTACTTTTATAGTATCTTCAGGAATGTTATTTTTATCACTATTTAGATTATTATCTTCTTTTATAGTATTTTCAGGAATATTATTTTTACTATTGTTTGTGTTGTTGTCTTTATCTTTTGCCATTTATATCTCCAAAATACAAGTAGTCTTTAGCAAGAGAATGTTTATTTATTTAATTGTTATTGTTACAGCCGTTTGCTTGAAAGCTTATGCGTTAATTTTGCACTAATATAAGTTTAGTACAAAATTAATGGTTTACATTTTTTTACTAGTACTTATCTATTGTTTAGAACGTGAGAAATTACTTATTTTATTTTATGTAGGACAATATCTACATAGATGGCTAGATCAATCTATTAGCGTTCTGTTAACGCTTTTTGTCTGGTTTTTAGGATGGGTTTCATAATGTAATCTAGAACTGATTTCTCTCCGGTTAAGATATCAACGGATGCTTGCATTCCAGGGATGATGGGAAGTGGTTGCCCAAATTTATCAGATAGTTCATTTCTAGTGCGTACTCTAATCTCATAGAAGTCTTCTTCTTTGTTTCGTTCTTCTGGTCTTACTGTATCAGCACTGATATGTTCTACATTTCCAGGTAACGATCCATAAATAGCAAAGTCATAAGCGGTAATTTTAACAATAGCATTTTGTCCTGGGTGTATAAATGCAATATCAGAAGGTTTAATATATGCTTCTATTAATAGAGTATCATTTAGTGGTACGATTTCTAACAAATCCATTCCAGGAGCTATAACTCCACCTATAGTATTAATAAATATTTGTTTAATGGTTCCTTGTACCGGTGATTTTACTTGTGTTCTTTTTACTCTATCTTTAAGAGCAGCGCTACCTTCTATCAATGGTGCTAATTCAGCTCTTGTCTTGTTTAGTTCATCTAGACTTGCGGAGCGGAAACCTACAGCTATCTCATGCATTTTACTTTTAGCTTCTTCAACTGATAGTTGAGAGCGATTAATAGCTATTTTAGCTTCTGTGATTTCACCAGCTAATTCATTTGCTTGTCTTTTTAGACGAATAACCTCTACCTTGGATACGGCTCCATCTATTAATAATGGTTCAGTTAGATCTAGTTCTTGTTTAATTAATTCATAACTTCTACTAGTTTTTAAATTTCTTGAGATTAATTCTTTGAGTACACTATTTTTTTGATCGACTTGACTCTTTAAAGTAGATAACCTAGTTTCTAATTCTCTTTGTCTTGAAGAATACAAGGCTTTTTCGCTTTTTACTATATCAGAAGAACTATTTTCTAGATCTTTATGAAATTTTAGTGGGGTATTTCTAGTTTCAGATACTAATCTAGTTATTTTTGCTTTTAATGTTTTAACTCTAACTTCTGATTCTTTTAAAGAAGAAGTAAACTGAGTATCATCTATTATCATCAATACCTGATCTTTGTTAACGATTTGTCCTTCTGAAATCAGGATTTTTTCTATTATTCCCCCTTCTAAATTTTGAATAACTTGTATTTGACTAGAGGGAATAACTTTTCCCTCTCCACGACTAACTTCATCCAGTTTAGCAAAGTAGGCCCAGGTCAGAGCAATAATTATAAATGCTAGAGCTCCCCACAAAATATAGTGACTTGAAATATTAGGATCTCGAAGGGTGTTGATAGCTATGTCATTACTAAATTTTTTTTTGTTATCCATAATTACTATTGTTGTCTTACTACTTCTTTACTTCTTAATGCCTTAAGAATATTATTCTTGGAGCCGTCAGCAACTATTCTTCCTTTGTCGATAATTATTAGTCTGTTAACTAAATTTAACATATCAGTTCTGTGGGTAACCAAAATCAATGTGTTGTTTTTTAGTTCATTTTGGAGCATTTTCTTAAAAAGCAAACTTGATTTATCATCCATAGCACTTGTTGGTTCATCCAAGAGTACTAGTGGTGGCTTGTGTAGAAAAGCCCTAGCAATTGCTACCATTTGTTTTTGTCCTCCAGATAGGTTTTTACCACATTCTTCTATTTGCATATCAAACCCATCAGGATGTAATCTAATAAAATCATCGATACCACTAATTTTTGCTGCTCTTAATATATCGGAATCGTTAGCATATGGAGCCTGTAAAGCAATATTCTCACGCATCGTTCCATAGAAAAGAATAATTTCTTGAGAAACATAAGCGATTTGACGCCGTACTTCTGCTTTATCAAGTTGCTGTAACTCAGTATTATCTAATAATATTTTACCGCTAGTTGGTTCGTATAATCCTGTTATTAGTCTCTCAATAGTGCTTTTACCTGATCCAACTTTCCCAATTATGCCAATTTTTTCTCCTGGATTTATTTTGAATGATATTTTATTAAGAGCAGGAGTTTGCTGATCTGGATAACTAAATTCAACATCGATGAATTCAATTTCACCTTTGGCTTTGGGGCGTTGTAGGGGGGTTTTGCCTTTAGGTCTTTCTACCGGTAAATTCATTAAATCATCTATAGAGTGTAGAGCAGTTACAGTTTGTTGGTATCTAGTCATTAGTCTAGCTATTTGTGTCATGGGGGAAATTGCACGCCCGGTTAAGATAGTTGATGCAATCAGAGCTCCCATTGTTATTTCTCCGGCAGATATTTTATATACTCCGAGTATAACCAGGATTACAGTAGCAATAGACTGAAAAAACATACATATATTTGAGCAAAGATTATTATAGTATTTTAGTTTTTCATTAATAACAGCTCCTTGACATACTATAGTTTCCCATTTGCGTTGCTTGATCCCTTCTGCAGATAAACTTTTAATCGTTTCTATTCCATGTAAAGATTCTAAAAGAGCTGCTTGTTTTTCTGCTGATATTCTGTAGCTTTGTTGGATTAAATTATTAATAGGGAATTGAATTAGAAATCCAGATAATATAACTAGAGGTATAATCATGATTGGTACTATTGCTAGTGAACCTGCTAAATACCATATTAGTATTATGAATATTGATGCAAAGGGTAAATCTATTAGTAAGCTAATAGTCGAGGAAGTGACAAAGTCTCGGAATCCCTCAAAGGAGTACACCATATTAGATAATGTGCCTACAGATTTAGGTAATTTTGATAATTTAATGCCTAGAATTCTTTCAAAAATTTTTGAAGAAAGCTCTGCATCTATGCGTTTACTAGCTGAGTCTATAAAGTAACCTCTTAGCATTTTCATTACAATATCGAATGAATAAACAATGATTACTCCAATGGCAAGTACCCATAATGTTTCTATAGCACTGTTTGGTACAACTCGATCATATACATTCATAACAAATAAAGGAGATGCTAGAGCAAACATATTTACTAGCAGCGATGCTACTAATACTTCTGAGTATATTGGAGATGACTTTAAAATAACGCTCCAGAACCAATGTTTTGGTTTTGTTTTTGCCATAGGTTCTGTACGTTTGTCAAATTGATAGCTAGGTTTTAGTAATATAGCTTGGCCACTATATTGATTTTGCATTTCTTTTTGAGATGTTTTTTTTGAACCTATATTTGGTTGAATTATATGTAATGAACCATCTGCTGATACTCTATCTAAGACACAAACTTTATTATCTTTTAGAATTAAGATAGCGGGTAAGATCAGGTTATCAAAGTCATTTAGAGAATAATCAGCTATTTCAGTAGTAAAACCAGCTTTTTCTGCTGCTCTTGGGAGTAACTCAGTTGTAAGTTTGTAATTTACTAAAGGTAGTCCTGCAGTCAGAGAATCTGCTGAGAATGGCTTACGGTGAATTTTGGTAATTATTATTAAGCAATGTAGTAAAGGATCTTTTCTTTTTTCAACTTCTATATCGATGTTCCAGTTATCTTTATGCTGGCTAATGGGCATTTTATATACATCCTTGTTTACACCTCTTATTCAGTATAGCTGTAAATTATTAATATCTGTTGGTCATATTTTTTAATTTTGCGGGAAGTTAATTCACACTTTGCTTTCTTATGTTGGTGTTATTGTTTTTGGGTAGGTATTTATGGTATAAGTTGGGGTCTGTGCATTGAAAATAAAGGATTTTATGCTATTAAGTAGCTATTTTTAATCTAAAGGGAAAATTAATGAGCAAAATGATATATATTTACACGGCTTTGCTGGGGGTAGTGGTTAACTTTTCTGTTGCAGCTCTTACGCTGAAGGAAGCTGTGCAACACTCTGTAGTAACAAGTCCTAGAGTGCTTGAAACTGTTAAGGTTTGCCTAGCGAATGAGCAGTCATATAAAGGTGCAGTTGGAGGATATTTTCCAACTTTAGATGCGACTGGAGCTATAGGATATGAGCGTAGTGAAAATAACACAACAAGAGACAGAGCTAGTAGACTTGGTGGATCTCGGCGTAGGACTTTATTAAGAAGAGAAGTTGGCTTAGAAGCTAGGCAGATGTTGTTCGACGGTTTTTCAACTATGAATAATGTTAGTAGGAATAGATTTAAATTAAACGCAAGTGCATGGGCTGTTTCTAGCGAGGCAAATGAGCATGCTCTTAGGGTGGCTGAGGCATATATTAACGTTCTAAGACAAAAGGAACTAGTAAAAACGGCTCGAGAAAATGTCAAGATCCATAAAAGAACTTATGAGATGATAAGTCGTAGAAGTGCGTCAGGTGTAAGTAGGAATACTGATGCAGTTCAAGCGCAAGGTAGATTAGCTCAGTCCTCTAGTAATCTTAAATCTGCTGAAGGGCATTTGATGGATGCTGAAACAGCATTTTTTAGAGTAAGCGGAATGAGAGCTAGAAGATTTACTACTCCGAGGGTAAGTAAAAAATGCTTTCCTCAATCCGAGAAACAAGCTTTAGAACAAGCCATTGAATACCATCCTGGATTAAGAGCAGCTAATAGTGATATTCTTGAGGCTTTGTCACAGCATAAAGAAGCTAATTCAACAATGATGCCGCATATAGATCTGGTTGGTGGCGTTTCTTATAATAATAATTTAGATGGAGTTCAAGGAGAAAATAATGATCAAAAAGTTATGCTAGAGGGTAGATGGAATTTATTGAATGGAGGTAAAGATATTAGGCGTAGGAGAGAGACTGCATATTTAGCTCAGCAGTCTGCGGAGATAAGAAATAATACTTATAGAGAAATAATTGAAAATACGAAGCTTTCTTGGATTGCTTATAAGACTAATTCTCAACTAATTGGCTATTTTAAACAGCATATGGATTCTGCTAGAGATACTATTGATGCTTATGGAAAGCAGTTTCAACTAGGACAAAGAACATTATTGGATTTGTTGAATGCTGAGAATGAATATTTTTCATCTAACTCAATTTACATAAAGACTAAATATGATATTTTGCTTTCTAAATATAGAGTGCTTTCTTCAATGGGATTAATCAATGATGAACTTAAGACGGATTTAACTGCACTAGGAGCTGCTTCTGTTCAGTTAGATGACTTGACAGAATATCCAGAAATTTTAGATGATAATTATCAATTACACAAAAAGCTAGTTTCTAAACGCTCAAAAGAAAAATATGCTAGAGGAAATAACTATCAAGAGCATGGAAATAAAATAGACAAAAAAGGTAAAAATTATAGTCGCGAAAAAATTCAGAAATATCATGAAAATAAGCATGCTACTCATAGTATAAATAAACCATCTAGAATGCAGTACAAGCAGTTAGGAGTAATAAAGAACCAAGATGGTAGTGGAGGAGGTGTTCGTGAATTTGGTCGTCAAAGAACTACCATTGATAATCCTGATTCTAGAACTGAACCTGAAAAGAGTTACACAATTCAATTATTAGCTTCTGGTAATGAACCAGCTGTAAATAAATTTATTAGAAATGCTGGCCTAGATGGGGTAGCAAATTATTATCGTGCTAAAAAGAAAAATGGAGATGATTGGTTTGTTGTAACATATGGTAAGTATGGTTCAAAACGTGCAGCTATTTCAGCAATTAATGATTTACCTGATAAAATGAGCATTTATAGACCTTGGGCTAGGACAGTTAACAGTATGAAATATTCTGAATTAGTTTATGGTAATGAAGAAGAGGATAATTTTGTGTAATTTATGAAACCTATTTTTGCTGCCAACTGGAAAATGAATGGCTCTTTAGAGTCAATAAATCAACTAATCAGCTCTTTGCTGTCTCAGTCCCTTAATTCTATTGCGCGAGAAGTAATAATTTTTCCTCCTAGTCCGTATTTATTGCATACAAAAAAATTATTGGGTAATATTAATTGGTACGTAGGGGGACAAAATTTAAGTAACTTTGATCAAGGGGCTTATACTGGTGAAGTAGCTGCTAGTATGTTACGTGATTTAGGTTGTGGTTACGTACTGGTTGGTCACTCTGAACGTCGTCATGTAATTGGAGAGTCTTGTGAGTTGGTAGCTCAAAAATTTCACAAAGCAATTCAGCATAAACTTATACCAATATTATGTATTGGTGAAACCTTAGATGAACGAAATGCTAAAGAAACATATAATGTTATTGATAAGCAGCTTAGATCTGTGTTAGATTTACCCACAGGCGCAGAGATTTTGAGTAAAGGTATAGTTGCTTATGAACCTGTATGGGCTATTGGTACCGGTATTGCGGCAAAGCCTAATGATGTTGCAAATTTACACGGTTACATACGCACATGGCTATTAGAAAATAAAGTAGAAGATGTGCCAATTATTTATGGAGGAAGTGTTACTCCGGATAATGCGCATGAACTTCTTCTAAAGCCTGAGATAAATGGTGTACTGGTTGGGGGGGCTTCACTAGACGCTAATAAATTTATGGAAATTTTGAAATGTATCAATTAATTTTATTCCTACATGTTTTAATTTGTATCGCTATTATAGCATTGGTGTTAGTACAGCACGGTAAAGGAGCTGATATTGGAGCATCCTTTGGTAGCGGGGCTTCAAACACGGTATTTGGTAGTCAGGGATCTAGTTCTTTTTTGATAAAATTGACAGGCTTTTTGGCCGCAGCATTTTTTATCTGTTGTTTAGTTTTAGGTGGTTTGGCTACTTATTCTTTTAAAAATGAATCCTTAAATATTCCTAAAATCGTGGTTCCTGTAGATAATGTTGATAAGTCATTAGAACCGCCGAATGATAATTAATTCAGCCGATGTGGTGGAATTGGTAGACACGCTGTCTTGAGGGGGCAGTGGCTTTATGCTGTGTCGGTTCGAATCCGACCATCGGCACCAATTTGTAATTTCGCTGATTTATTGCATTACTTTTGCTATTATTATTTTAATAATAATAAAAAGTAATTTTATGTTAGTACTTTATTTTCCCATATTGGTTTTTTTAGTAGCAGGTTTTGGTTTAGGGATGGCATTAATTGTTACAGGGCATGTAATTAATAGACCAAGACCAAATGCTCAAAAGAATTCTCCTTATGAATGTGGATTTCCTCCATTTGAAGATGCTAGAAAGCCTTTTGACGTTCGATTCTATTTAGTTGCTATTTTATTTATTATTTTTGATTTAGAAACGGCATTTTTATTTCCATGGGCGGTAGTTTTTAAACATCTTCCTTTTGTCGGTATTATTTCTATGGCGTTATTTTTAAGTCTATTAATAGTTGGATTCGCTTACGAATGGTTAAAAGGAGCATTGGAATGGGAGTAAATACAGATTTCCAACAGCAGGGTTTTTTAACAACTACAGTTGATAATTTATTTGGTTGGGCAAAAAGTGGTTCTGTTTGGCCAGTATCATTTGGTTTAGCTTGTTGTGCTGTAGAAATGATGCATGCAGGGGCATCAAGATATGATTTAGATCGATTTGGAATGTTTTTTAGACCTAGCCCAAGACAATCAGATGTGATGATAGTGGCTGGAACTTTATGTAATAAGATGGCTCCGGCATTACGTCTTGTCTATGATCAAATGCCTGAGCCAAAATGGGTAGTTTCTATGGGGTCGTGTGCTAATGGTGGAGGTTATTATCATTACTCTTATTCAGTAGTTAGAGGTTGTGATCGTATAGTACCAGTTGATATATATGTTCCAGGATGTCCTCCTACAGCTGAAGCATTGTTATATGGAATATTACAATTACAAAATAAGATCAGACACTCTAAAACTATAAATCGCTGATATGCAAAATATAGAATTAATAAATTTAGTTAATAAATATCTAGCAGATGAAGTAATAGATTTAACAGAAGATTGTCAGGAATTAACTTTAGTTATTAATAGTGCTGATATATTAAGTGTTGCTGATATTTTGAAGAATTCTCCTTTTAATTTTAACATGCTAATGGATATTTGCGGAGTGGACTATTTACATTATGGGTTATCTGATTGGGAAACTGATAGTGCAACTAGTATTGGTTTTGCAAGAGGAATTGAAAGATTATCTAAAAAAAATCTTAAATTGATCCAAAAAGATAAGCGTTATGGATGCATATATCATTTACAATCACTTAAATATAATACTAGGATCCGTATAAAAACATTTTTACCTGAACAACAGCCTGTTATTGATTCAGTAACTGAAATTTGGAATGCTGCTAATTGGTATGAGCGTGAAGCATTCGATTTATATGGGATATTATTTAATAATCATCCTGATCTAAGGAGGATATTAACGGATTATGGATTTGTCCATCATCCTTTTAGAAAAGATTTTCCCTTAAGTGGTTATTTGGAGATGAGATATGATGGTGCAACTAGTAAAGTTATCTATGAACCTGTTGATATTGATGAACGTGAGATAATACCGAAAATATTTCGTGATGATACAAGGTATATAAATACATCTGAAGAAGTAAATAATGAATAAAAAAATTAACCAGACAATTAATTTTGGTCCTCAGCATCCTGCTGCTCACGGAGTGCTTAGGATAGTTATGGAATTAGATGGTGAGGTTGTAGTGAAAACTGATCCGCACATAGGACTTTTGCATAGAGCAACTGAGAAATTAGCCGAAACTAAAATATACAATCAAAATATTGGATACATGGATAGGTTGGATTATGTTTCTATGATGTGTAATGAGCATGGCTATGTGCTGGCTATTGAGAAATTATTGAATGTCAAAATTCCTATTAGAGCCCAGTATATTAGAGTTATGTTTGACGAAATAACTAGGATCTTAAATCATCTATTATGGTTGGGAGCTACTGCTATTGATATTGGAGCTATGACAGTATTTTTATACTGTTTTCGTGAGCGCGAGGAATTATTTGATTGTTATGAAGCGGCTTCAGGTGCTAGGATGCATGCGAATTATTATCGTGCTGGGGGGGTTGTTAGAGATCTACCTAATGAGATGCCTAAATATAAATATAATAAGTGGCAATCAAAAAAAATGATAGACTCTCTAAATAAAAATCGTCAAGGTAGTTTATTAGATTTTATTTGGGATTTTACTGAAAGATTTCCTCAGAAAGTTGATGAGTATGAAACTTTATTGACAGATAACAGAATTTGGAAAATAAGAAATGTAAATATTGGGGTAATTGAACCAGATAGGGCGATTGCACTTGGTTTTACAGGCCCAATGTTAAGAGGTAGTGGAGTTGCTTGGGATCTTCGTAGAAAACAGCCATATGCTATTTATAAAAAATTAAATTTTAAAATTCCTGTTGGAACAAATGGTGATTGCTATGACCGTTACCTTGTGCGAGTAGAGGAAATGAGGCAATCAAATATAATAATTCGTCAATGTGTAGAATGGCTGAAGAAGAATTCTGGTCCAGTTATGGTGGATAACTCTAAGATAGTACCTCCTAAAAAAGATAAGCTCAAAAGTAATATGGAGGCGCTTATTCACCACTTTAAGCTATTTTCTGAAGGTTATACGTTGCCAGTAGGAGAAGTGTATGCAGCAGTGGAAGCACCAAAAGGTGAATTTGGTATATACTTGGTTTCTGATGGATCTAATAAACCTTACAGATTAAAAATTCGTGCTCCTGGTTTTGCTCATTTAGCTGGTTTTGATGAAATGGTTCGAGGACATATGCTTGCGGATGCTGTTTCTATATTAGCTAGCCAAGATATCGTATTGGGGGAAATAGATAGATGATCAAGAAACAAAAAAAATATGTACTTCCAGAAAATTTGCAAAATAAAATTGATGAAAATTTAAAAAAATATCCATCAGATCATAGGCAGTCAGCTATATTATATGCTTTAAGATTAACCCAAAATGACAATGGAGGTTGGATTAGGGAACAGCACATGCGTGCAGTAGCAGATTACCTAAAGATAGATTATATTGCTGTATATGAAGTTGCTACATTTTATTCAATGCTAAAACTTAAACCTGTTGGAAAATCTTTAGTAAGTGTTTGTGATAATATATCTTGTAAATTGAAAGGTGCAGATAATTTATTATCTTTCATTGAAGAATATTTGCAGATCAAAACAGGAGAAACAACCAGTGACGGTTTGATTACTTTAGAAAGGGCAGAATGTTTAGGAGCGTGTGTTAATGCACCATCAATGATTGTTAATGATGAATATCAAGAAAACCTGACAAAAGATAAAGTCCAGCAAATATTAGATAATCTATCGAATGGAGATAATCATTAAATGGCTAATGAAGTATGTTTTAGAACATTATCTTTAGAGGATCCGACTAGTCTTAGTACTTATGAAAGTATAGGAGGGTATTCGACTTGGAAAAGTATAATTAAGGGAGAGTTAACTGCGATTAATATAGTAGAAGAGCTAAAAAAATCTTGTCTTCGAGGTAGAGGAGGAGCTGGTTTTCCTACAGGATTGAAATGGAGCTTTTTGAATAAAGATATTCCTGGTCAAAAATATGTTGTGTGTAACTCTGATGAAGGTGAGCCTGGTACATGTAAGGATCGTGATATTATGCGTTACAACCCACATCAAGTCATCGAAGGACTTGCTATTGCTGGATTCGCGATGGGTGCTGATACAGGATATAACTATCTAAGAGGTGAATATATAGAGCCTTTTAGCGTTATGGAGCATGCGCTTGGTGAGGCATATAGTGCTGGATTACTTGGTAAGGGTGTTATGGGATCTAGTATTACATTTAATTTATATAATCATCTTGGTGCTGGTTCTTATATCTGTGGTGAGGAAACGGCCTTATTAAATTCTTTGGAGGGAGGTAGAGGATTACCTAGATTTAAACCTCCATTCCCAGCTAATTTTGGTTTGTATGGTAAACCTACTACAGTTAATAATACGGAATCATTTGCCTCTGTTCCAGTAATACTAGAGAAAGGTGCAAAATGGTTCTTAGAATTAGGAACAGATAATAGTGGGGGAACAAAAATATTTTCAGTTAGTGGGCATGTTATGAAACCAGGTAACTTTGAAGTGGGGCTTGGGATCCCTTTTGCAGATTTATTAAGTATGGCTGGAGGATTAGCAACTGATAGAACCTTAAAAGCTGTTATTCCAGGAGGAAGTTCAATGAAAATTTTGGCCGGTGAAATCATGATGCAGGTTAATATGGACTACGATAGTCTACGAAATGCAGGTTCATCTTTAGGCTCAGGAGCTGTAATTATTATGGATGACACTACCTGTATGGTTTCTGTACTGTTGCGTTTAGCTGAGTTTTATCATGATGAGTCTTGTGGGCAATGTTCTCCTTGTCGAGAAGGTACTGGATGGTTAGTGAAGATATTAAATAGAATTATTAAAGGTCAGGGTAAAAAAGGTGATCTGGATACTTTGGTAAATATTGCCAATAATATAGAAGGTAGAACTATCTGTGCTTTTGGTGAGGCTGTTGCTTGGCCAATCCAAAGCTTTATTGATAATTTTCATGACGAGTTTGCTTTTTTCGTTAAAGAAGGACATTCAATGATAATTAATTAGAGTGAGTTATTTATGGTAAAGATAGTTATAGATGGCCATGAATTACAAGCATCTGCAGGAGATATGATTATAGAAGTAGCTGATGCTGCAGATATTTATATTCCGAGATTCTGTTATCATAAAAAGCTATCAATAGCAGCAAATTGTCGGATGTGCCTAGTAGATGTTGCTAATAATGGCAAAAGTTTACCGGCATGTGCTACACCTGTTGTAGAAGGAATGCAAATTTCGACAAAGTCGGCAAAAGCATTATATTCTCAAAGATCGGTAATGGAGTTTTTACTTATTAATCATCCATTAGATTGTCCTATATGTGATCAAGGAGGAGAATGTGAATTACAAGATCTTTCTATGGGATATGGTTGGGATAGTTCTAAATTTACAGAAGAAAAAAGAGTAGTTGCGGATTATAATATCGGACCGTTTATTACTACTAACATGACAAGATGTATTCACTGTACACGGTGTATACGGTTTGGCAAAGAGATCGCTGGAGTACAGGATCTGGGGTTAATAAATCGTGGAGATGATGTAGAAGTAAGAACATATGTTGATGAGACAGTTAAATCAAATTTATCTGGAAATTTAATTGATATTTGTCCAGTAGGAGCTCTTAATTCAAAACCTTATGCCTTTCAAGCTAGAAGCTGGGAATTAAAAAGTACTGCTTCAATTGCTCCACATGATTGCCTTGGAGCAAATATATTTTTACATACTAGAGAACAAAAAATTTTTAGAGTGGTATCAAAAGATAATCAACAAGTGAATGATATATGGCTCTCTGATAGAGATCGCTTTAGTTATTTAGGGATCCAACATTCTGAGCGTTTACCAAAGCCGTATTTTAAAGAAAGTAATGGGTGGATTGAGAAAAACTGGCACGATGCTCTTACTCTAACATCAGCAAAATTAAAAATTAATATTGATAAGTACACTCCAAAACAAGTAGCTGGAATTATTTCTCCAAATTCTACTTTTGAGGAGCTATATCTTTTTAACAAATTGATTCGTGCTCTTGGAACAAATAACATAGATCATAGGATCCGTGAGCAAGATTTTTCTGATCAAGAATTTCAACCATTGTCACCAACAAGTATGATGTCAGCTGATGATTTACAAACAAGTGATGGGATTTTAATTGTTGGATCAAATATAGGTGTAGAACAACCATTATTAACAATTGATATTAAATCTGCTATAGGAAATGGAGCAAAAATATATGTAATTAATCCTATTGATCATAAATTTAATTTTGATATTGCAGAAAAAATTATCGTAAATAGTGCACTACTTCCTCAGCTTTTAGCTGTAATGGGTCAATATGATGGTTTGCCTGGAGAATTAGCCAATTCTATAGTAAATGAGGCACGAAGTATCTTTGCCAGTTTAGCTAATTGCAAGAAAGTATCGATTGTAACGGGTGCTCACTTATATCAGCATAAACATGCATCTACGATGAGAGTTCTACTAATAGAATTGCAAAAACAATTATCTGCTAAACTTATGTACTTAACCCAAGGAGCAAATAGTACAGGAGCTTGGCTTGCTGGTTGTATTCCTCATAGAACTACAGCTGGGGAAATTGTCAGTTCAAATGGTTTAAGTGCACTGGATAGTTTTAAAGAAAATCTACAAACTTATATCTTATTTGGCATAGAGCCAGAACTTGATTGTCTATATCCTGGCAATGCTATGAATGCTTTAAAACAGGCATCTTTAGTGATAGTTTGTAGCCCATATATTACAGAACAAATGCTAGGATATGCTGATATAGTTTTACCAATAGCAACTTTTGCTGAGACCGATGGAACTTACATTAATTTATTTGGTAGTAAACAAAAAACAAGTCCAGCAATTTTACCAATATATGATTGTAAGCCAGGTTGGGAAGTACTAAGAGATTTGGGAAATTCCCTGGATATTGCTGGGATGGAATATCAGTCTAATCAAGAAGTGTATCAAGAAGTGACAGATGTTTTACAACAAACTAAATATAGTAATAGATCAAACCTAAATAAAACTACTAAGAGTTTAAAATTTGTATCTCAATCTGCAGATCTGAATTTATTATTAGAATGGCCGGAAAATTCTGTAGATTGTATAACAAGACGTAGTTATGCTTTGCAGCAAGCAAATACATTTTCTAAGCCTCTAGCATATATTAATCCAGAGGATGCTGATAGATTATCTCTTATTGATGGAGAACAAATTATACTAGTACAACAAGTATGTGAGTTCCCACTTACTCTATCAGTAGAGCAATATGTACCAAAAAATTGTTTGTATATTCCACTGGGGATAGAAGCGACAAGTAATTTAACTGAAGGAAAGATAGAAATTAAGAAATGCTAATGTATGATATTTTAAGTAATTTTTTTACAGGAGATCTGCTCCATGTAGTTTGGATAGGCTTTTTGTCAGGATGTATTATTATTCCATTACTATTATCAGTTGCTTATCTTTCATATGCTGAAAGGAAAGTCATTGGCTATATTCAAGGGCGTATTGGCCCCAATAGAGTAGGGATATATGGTTTGTTGCAACCATTTGCTGATTTATTTAAATTGGTAGGAAAAGAGATTATCAATCCTACTCGTTCGAATACTTTCTTATTTATAGTTGCTCCAGTATTAACTTTAGCACCAGCAATTATTGCATGGGCAGTGATCCCATTTGATCTTGGGATGGCTTTGGCTGATATTAATGCTGGGGTCTTGTTTATTTTTGCCATGAGTTCATTTGGAGTATATGGGGTTTTGATCGCTGGATGGGCCTCGAATTCTAAGTATGCTTTACTTGGAGCAATGCGCTCGGCTGCACAGACTATATCATATGAGATAGCTATGGGATTTTCACTTGTTGGAGTCTTAATGGCATCGGGTAGTATGAATTTACAAAAAATTGTTCTAGCACAAGATGGATGTTTAATTAATTGGTTTGTTTGGCCTTTAATGCCATTATTCTTGGTATTCTGGATAGCTGGGATCGCTGAAACTAATCGTGCCCCGTTTGATGTGGCTGAAGGAGAGTCAGAGATTGTTGCAGGATTTCACGTCGAATATTCTGGGACTGCATTTGCAGTGTTCTTTTTAGCTGAATATGCAAATATGATTTTGATAGGTGTTTTGACATCCATTTTTTTCCTAGGAGGGTGGTTATCTCCTTTTAAAGGATTGCCTATCTTAGAAGATTTATTCATATTTGTTCCAGGGACTATATGGTTATTTGTTAAGACTGGGCTTTTTCTATTTGTTTATTTGTGGATAAGGGCGACATTCCCACGTTATAGATATGATCAAATAATGCGTCTTGGTTGGAAGGTTCTGATCCCAACAACTTTAGTATGGATAATAGTGCTGGGATTTATGATCAAATTTGAAATTAGTCCTTGGTTCAGGGTTTAAGGAATTTTATGAAAGGCATGTTTAAATATATGTTATTTTGTGTTAAGTGCTTCACTCTATGGGAGCTGCTTAAAGGTTTATTTATAACTCTAAAATATCTTTTTAAACCTAAAATTACTATACAGTACCCTGAAGCTAAAACGCCAATATCGGATCGTTTTAGAGGTCTCTTAGCGTTAAGAAGGTATGAAGATGGCAGTGAAAGGTGTATTGCATGTAAATTATGTGAATATGTTTGTCCCGCAAGAGCGATTGTAATTGAATCTAAACAAAGTGAAGATGGTAGCAGGAGGACTACTAAATATGATATTGATATGTTTAAGTGCATTAATTGTGGATTATGTGAAGAGGCTTGTCCAGTAGATGCAGTTGTGGTAACACCTGTGCAGCACTACCATATGCAGGAAAGAGGAGAGAATATTATGACTAAAGAGAAATTATTGAAGGTAGGTGATATGTATGAGCATGATTTACAAAAACGTATTTCAAATAATAATGGGGATAGGTAGTTTATTATGTTACTGAATTATCTATTTTTCATTTTTGCATCTATTACAGTTGGTTGTAGTTTAATGATGATTTTGACAAAAAACCCAGTAAAATGCGCTTTATTTTTAGTTGTCACATTTATTTCTAGTGCTGGTGTATGGCTATTAGCTGGTGCTGAGTTTTTGGCTCTAGTATTGATTTTAGTATATGTGGGAGCCGTAATGACTATGTTTTTGTTTGTGGTAATGATGATAAATATAGATCAAGTAGAAAGTTTTAAGCCAAAAATATGGAGATATTTTTTAGTCTCAATGACTATGATAGGAGGAATAGCATATTGTATGTATCTTGCAATTAAAGAAACCCAGCTTGTTGGCAGAACGGTTCTAGATCGGGAAGTAATTGATAACGTGTCTGCAATAGGCATGAAGCTATATACAGAATTTGGTTATTCTTTTGTGATCTCAGGTATTTTGTTATTAACTGCTATTGTTGCAAGTATTGCTTTAGTTTATAGAGCTCCACAAAATCGCAAGGTTCAGAATGTTAAAGAACAAATGCAGACTAAAAAATCAGATAGATTAAAATTAATAGATTTATAGAGGTTAGATATGATCCCATTAGAATATTATATTTATTTAAGTTCAGTAATGTTTGCTATTAGTTTAACTGGAATAATATTGCATAGAAGAAATGTTATTTTTCTATTAATGTGTATAGAACTTATGTTATTAGCTGCAAATACTAATTTTATTGCATTCTCTGAGAGTATTTCTGAAATCTCAGGTGAAATATTTGTATTTTTTGTGCTGACAGTTGCTGCTGCTGAAGCTGCAATTGGATTGACAATAATTGTGCTTATTTATCGGCAAAAGAATAATATTGATATACAGGAACTAACAGAGTTAAAAGGATAGAAATGTTTGGTCATCTTACTGAAATTTGCCTTGCTATATTATTGTTACCATTGTTTAGTGCGATAATTGTAGGTATTAGTGGCAGAAATATGACAATAGCGGGAGCTCATCGTATTACAACTCTAAGTGTGGGAGTAACTTTTATTTTAAGTGTGCTGCTTGCTAAATCAATATTTATAGATGATTTTTCAACATATAATGTTAATCTTTATTCCTGGTTTTCAGGGAGGGATATTTTCCCTTTTGCTTTTCATTTAGGATTTATGATTGATGAATTGTCAGTAGTAATGTTAGTAATGGTTTCTCTGATATCATTTTTGGTGCATGTTTATAGTATAGGATATATGTCTGGAGATGAAGGTTATAAGAGATTTTTTGCTTATATTGCTTTTTTTACTTTTGCTATGTATTTATTAGTATTAGCAAATAATTTTTTACAACTATTTATTGGCTGGGAAGGTGTAGGAGTGGCATCTTATTTATTAATTGGTTTTTGGTTCAAGAAGGAATCAGCTATCAATGGTAGTTTAAAAGCTTTTTTAGTAAATAGGGTTAGTGATTTTGGTTTTATCTTAGGTTTAGCACTGATCTTTTCTTATGTAGGAAGCCTTGATTATCAAATTATTTTTGCAAATAAATTAAGACTAGCAAATCATATAATAAATTTTGGTTCTATTGAAATTAGTGTGATCACTTTAGTTTGTCTGTTGATATTCTGGGGAGCTATGGGAAAATCAGCTCAAATGCCATTGCATGTTTGGCTTCCTGAATCAATGGAAGGTCCTACACCAATATCTGCCCTTATTCATGCTGCAACTATGGTGACGGCTGGAGTATTCATGGTAGCAAGAATGTCTCCTTTATTCGAATTATCTGAAGTAGCATTAAGTGTTATCTTGATAATTGGTGCAACAGGGGCACTTTTTATGGGGTTGATTGCTATCGTTATGAATGATATCAAAAGAGTTGTTGCTTATTCAACGCTTTCTCAATTGGGTTATATGATGGTAGCTATGGGTACTTCAGCATATACAGTTGGAATTTTTCATTTAATCACTCATGCATGTTTCAAAGCTTTGTTATTTTTAGGAGCAGGATCAGTAATTGTAGCGATGCATCACGAGCAGGATATGACTAAAATGGGAGGGTTACGCAAATATTTACCTATTACCTATTGGACTTGTTTTATCGGTTCTCTTGCTCTAGTGGCATTGCCTCCTTTTGCTGGATTTTATTCAAAAGATATGATAATTCAAGCGGCAAAAGCAAGTAATATATTTGGTGCTGAGTATGCATATTGTTGTGTTCTATTAGGAGCATTGGTAACGGCAATCTATACATTCAGAGCTTTCTTTATGACTTTTCATGGGAAAGTTGAGCATGAAAATGTTCAAGAGCCTGGCTTTGTAATTACTGTTCCCCTGATCATATTAGCTTTTTTGTCTATAGTTATAGGATTTATATTATTTGAACCAATGTTGATTAATAATTTGTTAAAAGAACCTATAGTTACACCGCTTCATAATACTCTTGATAGTATTACATCAAGCTTTAATGGACACTTGCCTTTTATTGGTCATGCATTTGGAACAAAAGTATTTTGGTTAACATGGCTTGGGATTTTAATAGCATTCATTTTTTATTATTTATATCCTAATTTACCAACATTTGTCTCTAATAGGTTAAGCCTGATTTATTCTATTTTAAATAACAAATACGGGTTTGATACTTTATATGAGATAATATTTGTTAGAAGTAGTAAATTTTTTGGAGATATATTAACAAAAATAGTTGATAATTTAATAATAGATTTTACTTTAGTTGATGGTCTTGGAGTAGTGACTAATAAAATAGGTCGCTTACTAAGTAAGCTCCAAACGGGATTGGTTAGTCATTATTTATCTTTTATGATAGTTGGAACTACATTGTTATTTATATGGGTTATTTTAAGGTAAAATTTTTATGGATATCCCTTTGCTAAGTGTTTTGATTTGGTTGCCAATATTAGGTGGCGTTTTTGTGTTGTCTACTGGAAATATTAAGCAATTCGATAACAGAAAAATATCTATGTTAATTTCTTTTATTACAGTTCTATTAAGTCTATCGTTATATAGCCAATATGAACAATCTCATCATCTTTGGCAGTTTAAAGAAATTTTGCAGTGGATCCCTAGAGTGGGAATTAACTATGAGCTTGGGGTAGACGGAATTTCTATTTTGTTTGTGATGTTAATTTGTTTTATGACATTTGTGACAATATTGGCAACATGGAACAGCATTAATCATAGTGTGAGTCAATATCTTGCATCTATGTTAATTTTGCAGGGGTTACTTGTCGGAGTATTTTCATCATTGAATGCTATCTTGTTTTATATTTTTTGGGAAGCTACTTTGATCCCAATGTATTTGATCATAGGGATCTGGGGAAGTGGCAATAAAATTTATGCGGCTCAAAAATTTTTCATATTTACCTTTTTTGGTTCTGCTTTGTTTTTGGCTGCATTAATTTATTTAGGAGTAATCAATAACACTTTTAACATGATCAGTTTTTATAGTTTGAAACTGGAATTCTTTCCTCAACTGATAATATTTATAGCTTTTTTACTGGGTTTTGCTATTAAGATCCCAATGTGGCCAGTGCATACATGGTTACCTCATGCACATACTGAGGCTCCTGCAGGAGGTTCAGTAATTTTGGCTGCAGTTTTACTAAAGATGGGCGCTTATGGATTTTTGAGATTTAGTTTACCAATAGTACCGGATGCTTGTAATTTTTTTGCATGGCCGATGATTATTTTATCGCTAATTGCTATTGTTTATATTGCTTTTGTGGCTTTAGTGCAAAATGACTTAAAACGCTTAATAGCATACTCATCTATTTCACATATGGGGTTTGTAACTCTTGGATGTTTTCTAATTTTTCTTATGTATGGAGAATCTATTTCAGCTAAAGCATTAGGGTTAGAGGGCGCTATAATTATAATGATTTCTCATGGATTTATTTCAGGAGCTTTGTTCCTGGGTGTAGGGTTTATTTATGATAGGCTCCATACTCGTTCAATTAAAGAATTACAAGGTATTGCAAATTCAATGCCTATTTTTTCCTCTTTCTTTATGTTATTTGCTCTTGCTAATATAGGAGTTCCAGGAACTTCAGGATTTGTTGGCGAATTCATGGTAATTTTAAGTGCGTTTCAGGCAAATGTATGGATAGCTTTTTTTGCAGCATCAACATTATTTCTTAGTGCTGCATATACCTTATGGATGTATAAAAGAGTTATTTTTGGGGTAGCTAAAAGTGATTCTATTGTTGCTTTAGCAGATATTCATGGAATGGAGTTGGTTGCTTTTATCTTGCTAGCTTTTATGGTTATATGGATAGGATTTTATCCGGCACCGATCATAGAAATTATGCATACAAGTATTGGTAATCTTTTAAGCATCGCATCAACAAGTAAGATAGTGTAGGGTAATTAATGATACTAGGAATAATGCCAGCAATCTCGGAAGGATTTCTTTTATTGATGAGTACGTGTATTTTACTCTTAGGTACAGTATTTTATCAAAAACAAGCTAAAATTATTCCTTGGCTAGTAAATTTTAGTATGTTTGTAGGTATAATCTTAATATTATATTCTGCTGAATTACCAACGGGGCTTTATCTTCATGGAGAGTATGCTCATAATTTTCTAACAGTTTTACTAAAATTAGTTTTGCTTATTTTTGCTTGGATTATTTTTATTTATACAAATAAAGAAGTAGAAAGTTCTACGTGTGTTGAATTTTATGTTTTAGCTTTATTATCTATTATTGGTATGATGGTAATGATCAGCTCTGCTACTTTCTTAACTTTATTTTTGGGTATTGAATTAATGTCACTGCCTATTTATACACTAGTTGCTTTAGATAAGAAATATCAACAATCATCTGAGGCAGCTATTAAATATTTCTTAATGGGCGCAGTAGCTTCTGCTATTATGCTGTATGGAATATCTATTTTGTATGGGATCAGTGGAAGTATAGATTACCTTACTGTTCAACAAACCTTGAAGAACTTGCTGTGGGTTGGATCAGGGAATTATGCCTATACATTTGCCTTACTTTTCATTTTAACGGCTATAGGTTTTAAACTAGCTTTGGTACCTTACCATACATGGGCTCCGGATGTGTATCAGGGCTCTCCGCTTAGTACAACAATCTTTTTAGCTTCAGTACCTAAATTAGCTATATTTGCCATAACAGCAAAGCTCTTGATCGAAGTATTTCCAGTATTAGTAGAAGTTTGGCAAGTATGGTTACTGGTTATCGGCATATTTTCAATAATTATTGGTAATCTATCGGCTTTAGTACAAACTAATATAAAAAGATTATTGGGTTATTCAGCTGTTGCCCATATGGGATATATGGTTTTAGGTCTAGCTGCTACTACAACGGAAGGGTATAGTGCTGGATTATTCTATCTGATAACTTATCTGATAATGATCATAGGGATATTTGCGACATTAATATTATTGGATAAGCAATTATCAATAGAGCATATTCAAGATTTACAAGGTTTGAATAGTCGTGATCCACTTCTGGCTGGCTCAATGTTACTAATATTATTGTCTATGGCTGGGTTACCTCCGCTTGTGGGGTTTCTAGCTAAATTATTTGTATTAAAAGCGCTGTTGACTGTTGGCTATATAAAATTAGTTATTGTGGCATTATTAATGGCTGTAGTAGGAGTATGTTATTATATCCGTATTATCAAAGTGATGTATTTTGAAGAGCCCTTACACACTGATTTAATAACTGTTAAGCCGTATAAGCGTATATTAGTTGCTATTAATGCTATCGTATTGCTTTTGCTAGGATTACAACCCGTGTTATTGATGCGGTACTGTGAAATGGCATTTTTGATCTAATGGATAGTTGTAAACACTGTTTTTAACAGTACTACAATAGTGCCGAGATGACATCAATTACATGTCTAAATAACAAATGTCTTGTCTTAATATTTGCCAAATAAGTATCATTTAATATTTACTACTTTAAATAATTACTATACTTAATTGATAAAGAGGTAAATATGGATCCAGAACATTTACAGTATTTGAAGTTGCGTTTACAATATGAATTGAATAATGTTAAGCCTGGGAATAAATCTTTTTTTGAGCTTGATGAGGGCTCAATCGAGCGCATTTGGGTTAGAAATGACTCAGGAGGTTCATTAGCGCCTGTGGTTGATAAAAAACTAATGCATGAACAGGCAAGAAATGTTTTTAATCTAGACCAAAACGGTTATGTTCCTAATAATATTGATAATGCTCTTGCTTGGAATGGAGCTGATTATTTTAAAGATAACTTCCCATTATCAGATAACTCTATAATTAAAACCAAAGCTATATATAACAATGTAAGAAATTCATTTAAAACTGAACATTGGGATAATTTTTTTAATGAAGAAAAAAGAAAAGCTGAAATAAATGGCACTGATTTAACAGAAAAGATGATAGAAGATCGAAAGGAATGGTTAACCAAAGCATATTTCTTTAGACTATGTAATCTAACTTTATTTGATTCAGATCTTACATTTAAAAAACCTCTAGATAAAAAATTCTTCGGGCATGTGTGTGGCTCAAATATTATTAAATCTATGTTTAATAGCTTTATTAAAGCAGAATTCAATGAAAATGTTAATGAACCTACTCGGGATTCAGTTTTTGATGAATTAAATAATAAAGGCACAGGTGTCAAGGTTCTCATAGAAACTTTAGGAAGAGATGGATTTGATTTAGCAGTCTCTTCTATTATCCCAGGTTCTAAATGTATGGGTAATGGCGCCCTATTTATGATGGGAGAAGACGGTCAAAAAAAATTGTCAAAAGCAATCTGTGAATTAATGAAGGACTTACCAACAGATGACATAAAGGAGAATTATAATAAAGTTATAGAAGCAATAGATAAAGGTAGGTCAGCACCATATGAATATAAAGCTTTTGTCAAATCTAGATTTATTTCAACAAGTCTTGAATATAAGGGGGTAATTGATATCCCAAGAGAAACAATAATACAAACTATTCTTGATGATCCTTATTTGTTAAATGAAATCATGAATATGCCTAAAGAGCAGTTGATCAAATTTGGCGAAATAATTTCCCATGACGGGCAAAATAAATCAACTGTTCAAAGTACCGTTGCTGAGTGTCAAGAAAATTTTATTAATGCCCTACGTGGTTCTATACTTAATGATTCTGAGAAATCTGATTTAATTAATAATTTTAAAAAATTCTCCGAAAATCTAGATAACTGCTCACAAAAAGGGATATTTTATGCTGCAGAAAATGGAAAATTTAATAACCAACAACAAGCTAATATATTAAAAAAAACACAAAAAAAGCAGTATATTTATGATATTAAAGATAATGAGTTATTGGAAAAGCCATCAATTATAAACATGGTACTATCTCAAAAAGATATATTTGATGATATATCTATAGGATTCAGAGATTACTTAGGTGGGGATCCTAATGATTCTACAGATAGGAAAGAATTATTTACTATGCTAGGCATACCGAATGATAGTATGAATCTTAGAGCGGTAGTAAGCAAATATGATGAGATTTACAATATTATTCAAGGAGATGCTGAATTAGAAGCAGAATATTTTAAGAAGCTACATGATCCTGATCGATATATAGCTGGAGGTGATCCTGGTAGCATTTTCGAAGATCAGTATAGAGCCAGAATTAGCTTTATAATAAATAGTGATACCGAAAATAATAAAGAAGAATTTCTTGTAAAATATATGTTGGCTTCTCTAGAAGTTGCCGGCAATTTACCAGATGGAGGAGAAAGAAAAAAAGAAATTGCATATGAAATATTAGACAAATTGATAGCAGAACCGGCTCTATTAATGTCGCTAATTGACACAAGGAAAAATTTAATTAAAGATTATTTAGTTAGCAATTTTGAGGCTGATTTTCTTAATGAACCAAATAAAAATAATATTATAGATGAGTTTTGCAAAATTGCCATTGACAAAAATGAGGTTCTAGATCAAAAAATTTCAACTTATAAAGGCCTTGAAGTATTCTTAAAAGATTCTAATATGTCTGTGCGAGAAATAGCAGTAAGTAAACTAAATAATTTAGTCCAAATTCTTAATAAAGTTGCTGATGATTCTGAAACATATGATGAAAATGATAATAACAAAATATTGCAATTTAGAAACGAGCAACTGTTAAGCGACCATGATTTATTAGAAGCATATCATTCTTTAATAAATATTAATGAAGAAGTAAAATTAAAAGAAACAATCTCAGAAATAATACATTCCCGAGTTGAAATGTCATCGTCAGTAGATGATATAATAGGGAATTACAAAAAAATATGTAATGTTATTGATAAATGTCCACTTTCAGAACTATCACTTGAGGAAAGAGCTGCTTTAAAAATTCAATATTTAAATGAATCAGGAGAAAAATATCAAAGTAGAAAAATAATTGATCTCATTGTTGGAGAAATGTTGAATGATAAATTTATACGAGATCACGTTGGAAGTGATCCTGAAACAATATTTAATGAGCTGATTAATGAATCAAAATCAATTGACGTAGCAATTGATAAATACCATAAATTTTCTAAAAAATTAAATGTTTCAACTGAACATGAAGCATTTATAAAAGTTAAATTTATTCATGATATGAGGAATAAATTTGGTATGGTTCCTGAAGTAGAAATATTTTTAGATATAGAATTATTAAAAGACAAATATTTATTAAAAGCATATCAAGATACATTTGGTACAATAAAAAATACAGATAGTTCTGCAATAGGTATCATCCAAAAAACTATAAATGATCTAGAAAAACCCAAAGACTTAATTGCTAATGGCGCCGTTATCTTGACAGCAATAGACAAAAAGGCTTTTCCTACTACTGGCCCTGATGAAGAGAGTTTTGATGATGCAAAAAAAGAAATAAGAAGACAGTATGCAAGTAAATTAATCATAAAGGAAGTTGCAGAACATGAGATAGCATATGAAACAAAACCAGTGTCTAATAAATCTAATATAATGGCAGCTATTAAAAAGAGGTTTGTTCAAACAACTCCAGTTGAAATAAAAATACGCTTAGAAAAACACAATGATATATTAAAACAAATTGACCTTGATAAAAATATGGTTGCGGAACAAAAAAACCAACTCAAGTGTGATTATATATTAGAATATTTAAAGTTCGAAAAACAAAATAGTGTTCTTGCAAAGAGTCCAATGATCAAACCAATGTTAAAGAATATTCTAAGTAAAGAAAATTTAAGTTTATTAGCGCATATTAGTGAACTTCCTAAAGAAGATAGAGCGTTAATAGCATCAACTATTGTTGATTATTTTTCAGTTTCTAAAGCAACTAAAGCTATAAATAAATCCGTCCTAAAATCAAATATGAAAAACATACTAATCGGAGACATACAAGAGCAACTTGATATAAAAAAATCCCAATCTGAATCTAAATCAAAAATTAAATTGATTGATATGTTGAAGTCACTTATTAGTAGTAAGAGTGATAAAAAACCAAGGGCTCATATTGAGGTTTTTAATGACTCAGATGAAGTAGAAGAAAATTTTTTTTCAAAAGGTATGGAAAAAGAATTTAGCGCAATAATGGAAAGAATGTTACACAAAAATGGACCTGATTTGTATAATATGGAAAGTGAATTATCGGAAAATTTGGAAGAAGTAGAGCTAGGTCAAGAACTATATGAAAAAATATGTAATTTGAATATGTACTATAGAAAGTATAAAGACATGAATGAAGGAAAAGATTTTACCGATTGCTTAAAGTTCTATGCACAAGATAAAAAAGTTCAATCATGCTGTGAATATATTGTTGAACATTGTAAACTTAATGATATATCATCAATCAAAGACGCAGTATTTGATTTAATAGAAGACCCTAGTGTGAATATGCAATTGTAATGTTCATATTAAAATCAAGTATAAAAGATAATTATATTAATAAATTATTATAAATTTATTCTAGAAAATATTATATAATCGACGTATAAAAATCAGTTGCTCCCGCTGTAATTTAAAATCTACTTTAGAATCTTGCTGACTTGTAAAATTCAATTGATCATTTTCTGAAGAACAAAAAAATCTCTACACTATGAAGTTCATATTAGCTTGTTTAATAGTATTTAGATTTGGATAATTAGCTGCTATGGAATCTTGGACGGCAATTATTTTTAGATGTGGGTGTTCTCGTCTAAAATCAGCTAAGAATCTCTCGGCAGCGTTGTGTTCGCAATCGTCTTTCTTTGCACCATCGGTCTTTAGTATTGGCTCAGGAGCAAATGGAATAACTGTTTTCATATCAGGGTGAACTATAGCCTCACACAACATATTATGATAATAGCTAGTGGATTCTTTCTTATGGTGTTCTTCATAGTGTTTTGTTAGAACGTGTAGAATATCTTTCTTGCGTCCTTGGTGAGTTTTATATATGTCTATGTGTGATATATCATTAGCACAGGCATGAATTGTTTGTAAAACAATGATTGAGGTTATTGTTAAGGCTGAATACAGTTGACCATGTATAATATATATTGGGTTAAAAAACAACTAATAGATTTATTTCCCATCTATTTATGGAATTATCGCTCTTGTTGATAATAAATAAGACTAATGATAATGGAAACAAATATCTTTAAATTGACATATTTATATGAATGACAAGAAAGCATTAACATATGAACGATTACCTGTTCTGCAACGGATTATCATCAAATTTAGTTTTAATTATATTTTCTAGAAATTCTTTAAAATAATTCTCTCCTTCCTAGGGTTTAATACTAGTATGTCTTGTGGAGGATCGCTATTTTTATCTAAATGGGAAATATTTTTGGCATGTTTATGCATTTGAGTTTTTCTTATTGTTGGCAGTAATGATTCTGAAGTAGTGTTGAGTATCAACATACGTTCTATTGCGCCCTTAGGGAATTCAAAGAAGGACTTTTTATGGGAATAATTTCTAAATTCCCATTCTAAGCGTTCTTGTAAAAATTCTAGAGGAGTTGAAGTCATATATTGTCTCTTTAGTATTTAGGGTAGCGATCTATTTGTCATACGGATTTGATATTAGGAGATATTTACATTTTTCTATTTATTTTTAAGGAGATTTGAATCCAGAAGGATTTTGATTATTTAAATCTTCTTTTTCTTCATCTGAATCAAGCTTATTGGCAATTATTTTCTGTGTTTTCTCATACAGACTTTCTGATTTCATATCTGCTTTCTTGCTAAATTTCTCAAATTTTTGTTTAGCTGTTATATTTCTTGGGGAGGATTCTGTTACTTTTTTTAGCTTTTGTATAAGCTTTCTTTCGGCAGCTAAACTAGAAGAAGATTTTTGTTTGATATTTGTAGAATTGAACTTGTTTTTCATAGCAGTTAAAATGATTAGTTGAGTATTAATATCGGTAGTATCGATAGCTGCTATTACATTGTTAATATATTTAGCATCCTCTGTTGCTAAGATAGCAAAGGTATCTGCCAGCTTGGCGGTATCTTTTTTTGGAATGGACTCTAGAAAATTTTTTAATAACTGCTGATCTTGTAAAATACTTTTGAATGATTGATCTTTTATAAAACTGTTAATTATATTATAGAAATTTCCTTTATTATGCTTAGCATATTCTAAGACATAAAGAGCCTTCAAACTATTTTTATCATTTGTAGGTAAGTTAGAGTTTTCTATATTAAATAAATTATTACTCTGTTTATTGTCTAATAATTGCGACACATATAAAGTTCGCAATTCATGTTTTTTATCGTTTGACATACTACTATTTTCAATAGCTCTTGAAACAAGGGGGTATTGATTAATTAGCTCTTGGTGATCTTGTGCTAAAGTACAAGTATTAATATATAGGTCTTCTATAGTAATAGTAGAATCTATATTGTTTATTTGTCTTATTTCATTAAATGCATCAAGAATTTCTCTATCTCTTAATAATTCATTATTGATGTATTTAGATAAAGTATGATTTGGAACTGTGAAAAGTTCTTGGTTTAAATTACATAATCCATTATATAAAAAGTTGGCTTTTAAATATGCTTTATTTTGTTCGCTTTGTTCTAATGACTCTACAAATTGTTCGTATTCTTGTATTAATGGCATTTAGTATCCTCTTTCAATAATTTATTTATAGTAATATTGCTATAGGATAGATATTTTTCTAATTTGCTGTAGTGATAGGTTATTTTTGCTATTGAACATGTTAGAAAATCGATTGTTGTTGCTGAATTGCTCATTTTAATTACCCCTATTTAAAGTATAGTAGATACCAACTAAATCATTGGTAAATAATTGAAAAATAAACATTTTATTGTTGATAAAGGGCTGTTATTTTAGTATAAATTAATCTCACTTAGGGTTAATAATATATGTCTTTTGAGCAAGATTTCATGGATGGATATAATAGATATACTAAATATTTTGATAAATGGTGTGAGAGGGCTTCTAAACTATTAGGTGTTAAGATCACTCAGTGTGGTATTGTTGAATGTGATAGTACAGGGAATGCTTTTGTTGCTTTAAATAGACCTGATTTTGGTGAATGCTATATAGAAAAGCAAGGTTATCTGTTTGACAGAGTATTTGCATACTCTAATAGTAGGAGCCCTGGTTTTTATACTTGCTTAGATAATACAGGTGTTCAATTATTACAAAAAAATGAGAAATTTCTATTTGATAGGACATTTGATTTATGGTTTGGATTAGGGTATTTAGATAAAATAGACAATGATACACATAGATACTATTTTTTTAGTGCAAATACTTTGAATATTTATGCTAAGTTATTAAATAATAAATGTGTTTTACTAAAATTAATTCATTATTTTAAACAAGATGTTCAGTATATAATAGATTACTACAAGGATAGAAAATTTAACATAGCCAATAAAAAGCCTAATTATTTCCTTTGTGAATTAAAAAATAAATCATATTCTAATAAAAGCAATCTCACTAATGTTTTACATTCTCTTGGCTTATTGGATGATATGGATATTACTGAGCGTGAATGGTTATATTTGAATTTGTATATTCATGGTAAATCAACTAATCAGATATCAGAAATATTAGGAGTCTCTATAAAAACAGTGAAGGTTTATCTGGAAGTTTTAAAAGCAAAATTATTAGCGAATAATATATCCCAAGAAAAAATTACTTTGTTTAATCGTAAATCTAAGCATAATTTTGCTATTCATTAAAATAACATTTTTTATTAAGTTTTCTTGAAATGTTCATTATTTTGCCGTAATATGCGTATAACTTTTTCTATTGCGGGGTGGAGCAGCTTGGTAGCTCGTCGGGCTCATAACCCGAAGGTCGTAGGTTCAAATCCTGCCCCCGCTACCATAATCGATATAAATGATTATAAAAAGCGATAGATGGGCTATGAGCCCATTTTTTATGTGGAAAGGTTTTTAATTAGTAAGTAAAATGAGACAGTTGGAAAGCAAAATATTCAATGTATTAGAGCAGCCGATTAAACAAATTGGATATGAATTAGTCGGTTGTGAATATATTGATCAAGGAGGTAGTTCCATACTGAGAATATATGTTGATAAAGATGGTGGTATAGGTTTAGCTGATTGTCAGAATGTGATCAATTTTATTGATCCACTTTTAGATGTTGAAGATATTATCCAGGGTAAATATAATCTAGAAGTATCTTCTCCTGGTGAGAATAGGCCTTTGTTTACTATTGAGCAAATTACGAGACATATTGGAGAAATTATCCAAATAAAATTGAAGGTTATGCAAAATGGTCGACGTAATTTTAAAGGTAAGTTAGTGAATGTTGATAGACAAAATATAGAGATGGAAATTGATAATAGTAAAATCAAATTTATTTTTGATAGTATAGATAAAGCAAATCTTATATTTGTAGGAGATGTAGATAATGAGTAAAGATTTGATGTTGGTAGCAGAAGCTCTTTCTAATGAGAAAGGAGTGGAGCAGCAGGTAGTTATTGAAGCTATTCAATCAGCTTTAGAATCTGCGACTCGTAAAAAGCATGGGGGCAATATATCTGTTAGAGTTGCTCTTGATAGAAATACAGGGGATTATTCAACTTTCCGTTGTTGGGAAATAGTTGAAGATGATATGTTTGAAGATTCAGAGTGTCAGATTTCTTTAAGCGATGCCTCTGATCGAGAACTTAATTTAAAAATTGGTGATACAGTTGAAGAGCCGATGGAATCTGTAGAATTTGGCAGAATTTCAGCTCAGGCAGCTAAACATGTTATCTTTCAAAAAGTAAGGGAAGCTGAAAGAAAGCTGATATTAAAAGAATACACTCCTAGAATTGGTGAGATAATTACCGGTATAGTAAAAAGAGTTACTAGAGATTTTTTAATATTGGATCTTGGAGGTATAGCTGAGGCTATATTATATAGAAACGAAATGTTAAAGCAGGACATTTATCGGCTTGGTGATAGAGTAAGAGTAGTTTTGTACGCTGTTGAAGAGCAAGAAAAAGGTCCGCAACTATTTGTAAGTAGAACAAGAGCTAGTATGCTAGTAGAGCTCTTTAAAATTGAAGTTCCAGAGATAGGAGAGAATATTATCGAAGTTAAAGGTTCTGCTAGAGATGCTGGTCATAGAGCTAAAATTTCAGTTAAAACTAATGATGGTAGAATAGATCCTATTGGTGCATGTGTTGGTATGCGTGGCTCTAGAGTACAGGCTGTATCGGGAGAACTTGGTGGAGAGCGGATTGATATAATACTTTGGAATGAGAATCCAGCTCAATTAGTTATTAATGCAATGGCTCCAGCTGAAGTAGTATCTATTGTAATAGACGAAGATACTCATACTATGGATTTGGCTGTTACTGAAGAACAACTATCCCAAGCAATTGGTAAGAGTGGACAAAATGTTCGGCTTGCCAGTGAATTAACTGGTTGGACTTTAAATGTAATGTCTGTTGATGAATTTAATAGTAAGAGTGAGTCTGAATCATTTGATGTGACTGAATTATTTAAATCAAAGTTGGATGTAGATGAAGATATAGCAGCTGTATTAGCTGATAATGGTTTTACGACAATAGATGAAATAGCTTATATCCCTGAAGAAGAGTTATTAAATATTGAAGGGTTTGATATAGATACTGTTAAAGAATTGCGTAGTCGAGCTAATGATGCATTATTAACAAGTGCTTTGTCTGTTGAAGATAGTAAAGATAATTTAATTCCTAGTGAAGACTTATTAGCACTCGAAGGTTTGGAAGAAAATATAGCTTATAATCTTACTAAGCATAGTATTATTTCTTTAGATGATTTTGCTGATTTATCCACGGATGAATTGCTTGAATTAGTTCCTGAGTTTGAGCGGGATTTTGCTTCCGAACTAATAATGCGTGCTCGTGAACACTGGTTTGTAGATGATAAATAATAAAATATTAGAGAAATTATTATGGCAGAAATAACTGTCTCACAATTAGCAGGTACTATAGGTATAACAGCTGATAAGCTATTATCTCAGCTGAAAAATGCTGGAATAGTTGTTGTTGGTGAAGATGCTAAGATATCTGATGAAGAAAAACGTAAATTGTTAAACTATTTACGTGAGTCTAGCAATGCTGGAAATGATGGTTCTAGTAAAAAAAATATAACGCTAAAGCGCAAAAGCCTTAGTACATTAAAAGTTGGCAAAACTGCAGCTCAAAAGAAGACTGTTCAAGTGGAGGTTCGCAAGAAAAAGACCTATATGCCACAAAAATTAATTCTAGAAGAGCAGAAAAAGAAAAGGGAAGCTGAGGCAGAGGCAGAGGCAGAGAAACTAAATGTCTTAAGTAAACAGCAAGATTCACAAAAACCAGAGGCGAAGAAACAAGAGAAAATTAAAGAAGATACTGAGGAGAAGCCAAAGAAAAAAAATGATCCTGAAGTAAATGTTGAAGCTAAAAAAGAGCCTGTTGAAGCTAAAAAAGAGCCTGTTGATAAAAATGTTGTTAATAAAAAGAAGAAGAATGAACAGAATGAACCCCGTACAGTTTTAAGAACAGCTGTCAAATTAAATCGTAATAGAGAATTTGTTAATAAGGTTCATGCTTTTGAGAAACCTATAGCCCCTATGATATATGAGGTTAATATTCCTGAAACAATAACAGTATCTGAACTTGCTAAGAAGATGTCTATTAAAGGTACTGAAGTAATTAAAGTTATGATGAATTTAGGCTTTATGGCAACTATGAATCAAGTACTAGATCAAGATACTGCAGTGCTTATTGTAGAAGAATTGGGTCATAAGTCGATAATTGTAAAAGATACTGAGTTAGAAAACCAAATTTTAGGTGAACATACTGAATATGAGAAATTTCCAAGGCCTCCAATTGTGACTATAATGGGGCATGTAGATCATGGAAAAACTTCTTTATTAGATTATATTCGTAAAAGTTCTGTTACTAGCTCTGAATCTGGCGGTATAACTCAGCATATAGGAGCTTATCATGTTGATACTGATAAAGGAGTTATTACTTTCTTAGATACACCAGGGCATGCTGCTTTTACCGCTATGCGGGCTAGAGGTGCAGAAATAACAGATATAGTGATCATTGTTGTTGCGGCTGATGATGGAGTAAAGCCACAAACAATTGAGGCTATTCAGCATGCAAAATCTGCAGAAATTCCGATTATAGTAGCTGTTAATAAAATTGATAAACCAGAAGCTGATCCAGATAAGGTAATGAGCGAATTGTCTCAGCATGGCATTATGTCAGAATCATGGGGAGGAGAAAATATTTTTGTTAGTATTTCAGCTTTAACCGGTGAGAATGTTGATGTTCTATTGGACAGTATTTTGTTAGTTGCCGAAGTTGCTGAGCTTAAAGATGTTAATCAAGGGTTAGCAAGAGGTGTAGTGATAGAATCTAAATTGGATAAAGGACGTGGTCCAATTTCTACGATTTTAGTGCAATCTGGACTACTTAAAAAAGGTGATACCTTGTTAGCTAATTTACAGTTTGGTAAGGTTAAAGCAATGTTTGATGAAAATAATAAACCGCTAGAACAAGCTGGTCCATCTATTCCAGTTGAAGTACTTGGTTTATCAGGAGTGTGTTGTGCAGGAGATGAAGTACAAGTAGTTAAGGATGAGAAAAAGGCTAGAGATGTTGCTGTTATTAGACAAAATAAATTTAGAAATATTCAGCTTTCAAAGAAACGTAAATCATCTGTAGAGGGATTATTTGAACAACATAAGGATTCCGAAAAGAAAATTCTCAATATTGTACTCAAAGCGGATGTTAATGGATCTGTTGAGGCTTTAAGAGATACATTAAGTAAATTATCAAGTGCTGATGAAATTCGTGTTAACATTGTATCTTATGGTGTAGGTGGTATTACTGAGTCTGATGTTAATTTGGCCTCTGCTTCAAAAGCCATTATATTAGGCTTTAATGTTAGGGCTGATGCTACTGCTAAAAAAATAATTGATTTCGAAGGTATAGACTTACGCTATTATAGTATAATATATAATTTAATTGATGATATTGAAAAAATATTAACAGGCCTTTTGGATCCTGAATTTAAAGAAAGCATTGTTGGAATAGCGAATGTGCGTGAAGTATTTCGTTCACCAAAGTATGGTTCTATTGCGGGATGTATGGTAGTTGATGGTAATATTAAGAGAAATAATCCAATACGAGTTTTGCGTGATAATATTGTTATCTATGAAGGTACTTTGGAATCATTAAGAAGATTTAAGGAAGATGTTAATGAAGTACGTCAAGGCATGGAGTGTGGAATAGGTGTTAAAAATTATAATGATGTTAAAGTAGGTGATCAAATAGAGATATTTGAGATTGTTGAAGTAAAAAGAAAGTTATAATTTTATGTTAGGGCCAAATAGAAACCATCGAATTGAAACATTACTGCAGAAGGATATTGCTGAAATCATACTTCAAGAAATTAAAGATCCTAGAATCAGTAGCTGGGTATCTGTTTCTGATGTAGTGCTTTCTAAAGATAAATCCTTTGCAAAAATTTATATTACTATGATTGGTGATGAAACTGAACATAGACAAGCTATTGAAGTTTTGAATAAGGCAACAAGTTTCTTTAGGGTCGGATTAGCTAAAAGAATTAGATTGAAATATATTCCAGGTCTTGAATTTGTTATGGATCGTACTATTGTGGAAGGTATGCGCTTGTCTAGTTTAATTAATAGTTAAAATTCTAGAGTAGATGTATCAATAACGAGAGCTTGTATATATTTATATAAGTTAATTTTTAGTGATAAACTTGTAATATGGAATGTCTATCTGATATATCAGGTATTATTTTGTTAAATAAACCTGTAGGAATAAGTTCAAATAAAGCTTTACAAAAAGTAAAACGTATTTTCAGCATAAAGAAAGCAGGACATACTGGTAGTCTAGACCCTATGGCATCAGGGATGTTGCCTATTTGCTGTGGAGAAGCTACAAAATTTTCTCAATTTTTGTTAAATGCGGAAAAGAAATATCTTGCTAAAATAAAACTCGGGGAGAATAGTACTACTGGAGATACTGAAGGGATTAAGACAAAAATATTCAACTTAACTAGTTCACTAGATCACAATCTTATTAAAAACGTATTAAATAACTTCATTGGAAAAATTGAGCAGAAACCACCGATGTATTCTGCTATTAAATATAATGGGCAGCCTTTATATAAATTGGCACGTCAAGGTATAGATATACCTAGAGCAAGCCGTTGTGTAGAAATTTATTCTATTAATATACTTAAATACTCTATGGATATTCTAGAAATTGATGTTCATTGTTCTAAAGGGACATATATTCGAACGTTAGCAGAGGATATTGGTCAATATTTGGGTACAGGTGCATATTTATCCGAGTTACATAGAACTGAAGTAGGGCATTTCAAAGATAATATGTACTTACTTCATGAACTTGAGAATATGAGTAATATGATGAGCCAGAATTATATATTACCAATAGAAAATGCCTTATATGGTATAAATTCAGTGGAAATAGATAATGTGGCTCTAAAAAAGATTATTTTTGGTCAAACAGTAGTGATTAAAAATTCTACACCAGAAAAAATTGTTAAAATCATGAACTGTAACTATGGTTTTATTGGGATTGGAGTAGTGTTAGAAAAGGGCATTTTGTCTCCTAAACGACTTAGAAAGTTTGATCCAGTAAACTTATAGTCAAGAATAATTAATTTTGTTGTTGGCAAAAAAATGTAAATTCCTGTACAATATTACGGTTAGAGTATATTGGGAGTTGTAGATGTCAATAACGGCAGAAGAAAAAAGTAAAACTTTACATCCTGCGCAGCTTCATGCGAAAGATACGGGTTCCTCGGAAGTACAAATTACTTCATTAACAGAAAGAATTCGCTATCTTACAGAGCATTTTAAACAGCATAAAAAAGATTTGCATTCTAAACGTGGGTTACAAACTATGGTTAATAGAAGAAAAAAATTGTTACGCTATTTAAAATGTAAAAATAATTCGAGTTATTTTACTTTGATAAATAGGTTAGAATTGAGAGATTCTTATTAATTTAAGGCTTACCTGTTTCGATTCTGTTTCATATCTCAGTAGTATTGTAACTTAACTATGTTTACTTATTAGTAAATTATCTATTTTAATTAGAGGAAAGTAATGCTAGAAAAAAAAATAAAATTTGGAGAACATGATTTAACAATATCTACTGGAATTGTAGCAAGGCAAGCGAATGCTGCTGTTATGGTGAAAATGGATGAGACAATAGTATTAGTTACAGTAGTTGCTAGTAAGAATGTACAAGAAGGTAGAGATTTTTTACCTTTAACAATTAATTATCAAGAAAAAAGTTACGCTGCTGGTAAAATACCAGGAGGATATTTTAAAAGAGAAGGACGTCCTTCAGAGCATGAAACTTTGGTTTCTAGACTAATGGATAGACCAATTAGACCTCTTTTTCCAAAAGGTTTTGCTAATGATATACAGATTATTGCCACAGTATTATCTATTGATTCTGATATACCAGCTGATATTCCAGCAATGATTGGTGCTTCAGCAGCATTGTCTTTTTCCGGTCTTCCATTTGATGGGCCTATTGGCGCTGTTAGAGTTGGTTATGCTGATGGAATATATATAGTTAATCCAAAAAATAGTCAATTGACGACTTCTGAACTTGATTTAGTGGTAGCAGGAACAAAAGACTATGTTTTAATGGTTGAGTCACAGGCAAATGAATTGTCTGAATCTGTTATGCTTGGAGCTGTTATGTATGGTCATGAAATGATGCAGACAGTTATTAGTCTTATTGGTGAGATGAAGCAGGAACTGAATGTTGAAGATTGGGTATGGGATAAGCCTCAGATTGATCAAGAACTTTATGATAAGTTAAAAGATTACTTCTATAATGACATTATTAAGGCATACCAAATAAAAGCTAAGCCAGAACGGGTTACTAAATTACATGATTTAAAAGAAAAAGCTGTTATGGAATTGGGCTCTGAAGACGATAATAAATTAAATACTAAAATTGCTAAATATTTTCATGATTTTGAATATCAGATAGTTAGAAAAAATATCTTACAAGGCGAGCCTAGAATAGATGGTCGTGATACTAAAACGGTGAGAGATATTAATATAGAAATAGGATTATTACCAAGAACTCATGGATCTGGTTTATTTACTAGAGGTGAAACGCAGGCTTTAGTCGTGACGACTATTGGTACTGAGAGAGATAAACAAATTATAGATGCCTTAGATGGTGAGAGGTATGATTATTTTATGCTGCATTACAATTTTCCTCCGTATAGTGTAGGAGAAATTGGTATGCAATTTGCCCCAAAAAGAAGAGAAATAGGCCATGGTAAATTAGCTAGACGTGCCTTGGAAGCGGTTTTACCATCTAATAAAGATTTTCCTTATGTCATCAGAGTTGTTTCAGAAATTACTGAATCTAACGGTTCTAGTTCTATGGCAACAGTTTGTGGAGCAAGTCTTGCTATGATGGATGCGGGTGTTCCTGTTAAAGCAGCTGTATCTGGAGTTGCTATGGGATTAATAAAAGAAGGGGAAGAGTTTGCTATTTTGACAGATATTTTGGGTGACGAAGATCATTTAGGAGATATGGATTTTAAAGTTGCTGGTACAACTAATGGAGTAACCGCATTACAAATGGATATAAAAATTGCTGGTATAACAAAAGAAATTATGGAACAAGCACTTGATCAGGCTAAAGCTGGTAGAATACATATTTTGGCAGAAATGAGTAAATGTATTAATGAGCCGAAAAAAACAATGGCAAAACATGCTCCTAGAGTGTATCAAATGCAGATCCCGACATCTAAGATTAAAGATGTGATAGGAAAGGGAGGCACTACTATTAGATCATTAACGGAAAATGTATCTGGTGCAACAATAGATATAGATGATGATGGGATATTAAAACTTTTTTGCTCTGATGATGTAGCAGCACAAGATATACTAGATAAAATCAAAAATATAATTGCAGATATTGAAGTAGGAACTATTTATGATGGCAAAATTGTGAAAATAGTTGATTTTGGTGCTTTTGTCTCTGTCCTTAATAATAAGGAAGGCTTATTACATATTTCACAAATTAGTGAAGAGCGAGTCAATGATGTATCAGATGTCTTGTCAGAAGGGCAAGAAGTCAAAGTTAAAGTTATAGATATGGATAGATCTGGTAGGTTCAAACTATCAATGAAGAGTATAGAGAATGCAGATAAAGCATGATTTAAGTATTCTAGATTTATTAAGTTATTATTAGTGTAGCAAAAATAGTTTTTGTTAGAATTTCAAATAACTTATAAATAAATATTATGAGATTGCTAAAAAAATAGTTATGTGTAAATATGAAGCATAGCTATTCACATGCTAAAATCTTGATTCAGTAATAAATGCTTTTGTGTGATTGCTATTATGCCTATCGCTGATGCTTGTGTTAAACATAACTAGTGTATTAGCTACTTCTATTAATTAGGTTAATGAATTCAGAGCGAGTTTTTTCGTCTTTTCTTAGTAGCCCTAGCATCACAGATGTAGACATAGTACTATTTTGTTTTTGTACTCCACGCATCATCATACAAAGATGGTTTGCCTCAATGATCACTCCTACCCCTTTTGCTGCAGTTACTGTACTTATTGCTGTTGCAATTTGTTTGGTTAAGTTTTCTTGAATTTGCAGTCTTCTAGAAAACATATCAACAATACGTGATATTTTTGATAAACCTAAAATTTTGCTATTGGGGACATAGCCGATATGGCATTTGCCGATAAAAGGTAGTAAATGGTGCTCACATAAAGAATATAGTTCTATATTCTTTACAATAACAAGTTCATCGATATCTGTGCTAAAAAGAGCACCATTCACAATGGACTCTAGATTTTGCTGATATCCTTGAGTTAAAAATTTAATAGAGTTTGCGGCTCGATCTGGGGTTTTTTGTATTCCTTCACGAGTTATATCTTCACCAATTGATGAAATTATATTTCTATAGTTATTTGCTAGATAGGCATGCGTATCTATATTGCTAGAAGAATTATCTTCCATTGGCAAAATTTCTTTTCTAATTTTTCGAATAGTGGCCATATTAAAACTTTCTAAAAAAGTATTTTAGCATTTTATAGCTATATACTAAATATCTGGATTAGATATTTTATAGAGTTTTTTAGCTAAGATAGTTCTAAGGCCAAACTCACTTAATTTATTGATTTTCTGAGATATTTTCGGTTTTAGGCAAAGGATAAGTATTGTTTTTAAGTAAATAATCTTCAAAACTTTTTTCATTCAAAGGTTTACTAAAGAAGTATCCTTGTATTTCATTACAGTTATTTTCCATAAGCCATTGTAATTCTTGTTTATTCTCTACTCCTTCAGCAACTGTCTTGATATTTAAGTTATCAGCTAAAGTTAATATTGCTGAAACAATAGCTTTATTGATTTGTTCTTTGTGGATGTTTTTTATGAAAGATTTATCGATTTTTAGTATATCAATAGAGAAATCTTTTAAATAGCTTAAAGAGGAATATCCTGTACCAAAATCGTCTATAGCTATTATTATTCCCATATCTTGTAATTTTTGCAGAGATGTTATGGTATGAATATTATTTTGCATTAAAATATTTTCAGTAAGTTCTAATTCTAGAAATGTTGGTGATAATTTACAATTTAGCAGAATATCACTTATTCTAGTAATAAGGGCTGTATTTTGAAATTGTTTAGCTGATAAATTAACGGAGAGCCTAATTGGTATTCCCATATCATGCCATTTTTTTGCTGTAGAGCATGCATTTTGTAGAATCCATTCCCCAACTGTTTGAATAAGACCATTGTTTTCAGCTATAGGTATAAAATCTTCTGGTGAGATGTAAGAATTGTTTTTCTGCCAGCGAATTAGAGCTTCTGCTCCAACTATTTTATTTGTTTTTACATTTATTCTTGGTTGGAAGTGTAGTTCAAATTCGCTGTTGGCAATAGCTTTATTTAGATTATTTTCTAATAGGAATAGCTCTTTTGCATCATTACTAATATCAGTAGAATAGAATTGATAATTACCACTTTTCTGAGCTTTAGCGTAATATAGTGCGGCATCAGCTGCTTTAAGTAGATCTGTTGTATTATCGGCATCTTCAGGATATATGGATATTCCGATACTACTATTTAATACTACTCTATTTCCTGATAGAGAGTAGGGTTTAGCTATCTCATACTGAATTTTCTCAGCAACAGCTGATATTTGACTAAATAGAGAAGTAGTTTTAGCATTTGGTAGAATTACTATGAATTCATCACCTCCGAATCTAGATACGGTATCATCACTTCTTAAACAGTTTTTTATTCTATTGGCTGTTGCTCTTAGATATTCATCTCCAGCAGCATGTCCAAGTGAATCATTCAAAGATTTAAATTTATCCAGATCAATAAATAATACTGCCAAAGCATGATTTGTTTTCTTAGACATACTTATAGCCTTTTCAAGTCTTTCTTCAAATAAAAGTCTATTTGGCAGATCTGTTAATGAATCAAAATGAGCTTGATAGTAAAGTTTGTCTTCTTTAGCGGCATTTGCGATAGCAACAGCAAATCTATTGGCTAATTCTCTGGATTGTGTTAATGCTCGTTTTGTATAGGAAGGTACTTCTTTAAAATCTAAGGTAATTAATGCAGTTATTTTTTCATCAAGAAATACAGGGATTATCAGAGTAAATACGGCATTATTAGTATGTGTTAGGTATCTAAAATTATTATTTTGTAGAGTATCTACTAAAAGATGATGTGGATGTTTAAATATTACATTGATCTCTTCTTTATTTAAGCTAAAAGAAGTTTCTGTATTACTATTTTCGTGAGTTTTAAAAAGATGAGATTTTATGTTAATTTGCTTGATGCTTTTAATATGAATATCAACATGTTTAGCATGCATTAGTTTCTTTAGTCTGTTTTTTAAAGTATTCATTATAGAATTCAGATCAAGGCTTGATAAAATAATTTTATCAATTTTTGCCATTGTGGAGAGGCTATCATATTGAGTATCTAATTCATCACTAAAAAAATCCAGAGTATTTACTATTGTTTCTAATTCATTATCAGATGTATTTTTTGGAGATAAATTAAGATATTTTTGAATATGTTTCTTAGCTTTGATTATGGGCGTTGTAATGGATATGATCAATCGACGGGCAATAAAAGAGAGTAATATTATTGCTAATATCAAAGTTATTGCGATCAATAAGATAAATTGTAAGTTATGCATGAATATTACACTATGATCTGCCCAAGATACCACTTTGAGACTTGGTAAAGATAATGAAGGAGTATTAAATGTATGCCATGTCGCTGTAAGATAATCACCGTTGTTAGGTAAATCATGGAAACTTTCATTATCAAAATTGTTAAGGCATTTAATATTTTGGTTTTCATGGGTAACGCATAGAACAGCTTGTTTAGAAAATTCAGCCTCTTGAATTTGCCATAAAAAATTGGGATTTATTTCTCCTATTACGAAATTATTTTGTTTATCTATGGGAGCAATAACAAAAATACTAGGGATTTTGTTAGTATTAATGATTGTTAATTTCGGTTTTGTTATTTTATGAGAGATTTTGATATTTTTAACATCTTCTAGAATTGGGGAGTCCATAAGAGATTTGATAGAATTTGGTTTTTTAATAAACATATTATTAAATAATATGTTTAACTGAGGAGTTTCTGCAAAACTATTTTTTGCTAAACTGTTTGCAATAAAAGATATTTCGATACCGATGAATTCAAGTCTATCTTCTAGATCAAGGCCTAAATTCTTAACAGACATTTGTAACTTACTTGAAAAATTGTTGGCAGAATATTTGGCTAGAAAACCAATCGAGGATATCAATAGGAAGACAATAGGAATAACAGATGAGAGGATTACTAATTTTGTTAAATTCCTTTTTAGAATACTATTTTTCATTTCCTTATGACCATATTCTCATGAATATGTTTTTATTATAAACTAATACATGAAATATTCTTGTATAAAATAACAGGTTTTATGAATAAAATTGGCTACTAAAAACATAATAATATTTAATTCTTCTTAGATTCAATATGTTGATAACGTTCTAAGCTTATAATAATTTCTTGTTTTGCATCACTGGAACTTGCCCAGCCGTCAACTTTTACCCACTTGCTTTTTTCAAGATCTTTATAGTGCTCAAAAAAGTGACTAATAGTGTCTAAGGTTTCTTGTTCAACCTGATCAAATTCTTTAATTTTGCGATACAAAGTAGATAATTTATCATTAGGAACAGCCATAATTTTTGCATCTATGCCTGATTCATCAGTCATTTTTAACATACCAATAGGACGGCAATTGACTACTGCTCCGGGTATTAGAGGAACTGGTGATAGTACTAGTACATCCACAGGATCATCATCTTCTGAAAGTGTATGAGGTACATATCCATAATTTGTGGGATAATACATAGAAGTTGACATAAACCTGTCTACAAAAAATGCTCCTGATTCTTTATCTACTTCATATTTTACTGCAGCACTATGCCATGGGATTTCGATTACGACATTAATATCCTGAGGCGGATTATTTCCGGCAGGTACTTTATCAAAAAACATATAATATTCCTAAAAAGTTCTAAATTTCTACAATATTATCTCTCTGCTTAAGTTAAATCAACTATATTTGTGCCATATTTTTGTTGTTTAATATATCTACAGTAGTTGATATTATGTTATTAAAGGTTCGATAAAATTCTGATATTGGTAATTAGTATAAGATGGAGTGCGAATTTTAACAATAATAATGATCTATCATAAGGTTTTAGCAAAAAACTGAACATGATATCAAATCAGATGAAAAGTAGCTCTTGAGGATATATGAGAAATAACTGAACATTTAGCCAGATAATCATAGTTTGTTACTAGATCTAATTCACTTTTATAAATATTGGTGAGGATGTTATAAAATGATAGTATATTAATTAGTTTAATTAATGGATTGATGCATGGAATGTTTGTTTTGTAAAATAATTAATAATGAGTTAGATGCTAAAATTGCTTATCAGGATGATAAACTTATTGGTATTTATGATGTTAATCCGAAAGCTCCTATTCATATTCTTCTTATCCCCAAAAAACATATCCCAACAATTAATGATATCTCGTCTGATGATATTGCTCTTATAGGGGAATTAGTATTTAAAGCTAAGCAGTTAGCTCATGAAGAAAATATTGATGATTCTGGTTATAGGTTGGTTTGGAATGTTAATAGTGGAGCAGGGCAGCAAGTGTTCCATATTCATCTACATCTTTTAGGTGGCAGAAATATGAGTTGGCCTCCTGGGTAAGTGATAGTAATTTAATTAAATTTGGCAGTTTGGACAATATGTTGTAGTTCTTTGTGCTAAAACAATTTTATTGATGTTAGCGTTACAGAGATAACAATTTTCACCTTTCTTCCCATAGATTTGCAGTTTTTGTTTAAAGTAGCCTGGTTTGCCGTCAGGGGAATAAAAATCTTTTAGGGTAGTTCCTCCAGCATTAATAGATTTTTTTAGTATTTTTTTTATTTCTTTCACGAGTAAGCTAACTTCATTCTCTTGCAGAGTATTAGATTTCCTGTGTGGCAGAATCTTTGCAGTAAACAAGCTTTCGGTAGCATAAATATTACCTACACCCACAACTACAGTATTATCCATAATAAGATTTTTAATTGGTCTACTAGATGCTAAACATTTAGTAAATAAATATTTAGTATTAAAAGATTGTGTTAGCGGTTCAGGGCCTAGTTTTGATAAAAGAGGGTGAAGTTCTGTAGGTTCTGTTGTCCATAAGATAAAACCGAATTTACGTGGGTCATTATATCTAACAGTAATTTTAGATTTTAATTTAATTTCAAAATGATCATGTTTTATTAGTGGAGTTTCCCACGGCAAGTATTTTAAGCAGCCTGTCATACCAAGATGAATTATTAGAGTTCCCTGCTTTGTTTCTAATAATAAATATTTCCCTCTTCTTTTTATGTTAGTGAATGTATCATTTGGTAAGGTTTGCGTAATAATTCTATCAATAGGCCAACGTAGTTGCTTTTGGTGAATGATAACATTTTGAATTATTTGATTTTTGATGATGGGGGCAATAGCATTTTTTGTGGTTTCAACTTCAGGTAGCTCAGGCATTTGTTGTGTTATTCCCAGTTAAATAGTTATATCTTTTGCAGATTATCTTTTTTCCTAGTTTGTAAAAAAGATATATAAATGAAATTGTTAAAATAATGGGGGAACCTAATAATAAAGTCATAAATACTAGACTCCATATACTTACTAGAAAGAAACTACACCAGATTAATACCATACTAAAATAACTATAGGCAAACAGGATAAGTACTGATAAAGAGATAATCCCCAAAAGAAGTTTAATAACCATACTCATGTTATTATTCTCTGTCATGTTCAATAGTTATTGGTTTATGACGTGGGCATTTGTTTCTGAATAAATGATTTTTTAGAGATATAAAACAATAGGCAATCATCCCAATAAATATTCCCCACATAGCAATAAAAAATAATACGTAACCTACATATATAGTAAGTACGAACAATACCCCGCTTAAAATACATTTAGTAACAGGATGCATAGATTTATTATTGATAACGAGTCGCATAGTTTGATTATCATATTAAACTCTTATTATAGCATATTACAGAGAAGCAATAAACTAATTAACTTATTGTAACTAAATACATTTTTTAGTTTGGGAGAATAATAATACTAGATAAATTATTTTTTAGTGAATATACAAGGAAAATTTACTATATACTGAAATCATCTCCTAAATATGATTCTTGTACTTTGGGATCAGCTAGAATTTCTTTAGGGGTTCCTTCAGAAATTATTTCTCCAAAATGTACTATATAAGATCTATCACAAATATCTAAAGTTTCTCTTACATTATGATCTGTTATTAATACGCCAATGTTTTGTTCTTTGAGATTTATAATGATTTTTTTTGTATCTATAATTGATAAAGGGTCAATTCCTGCAAATGGTTCATCAAGCAATATAAATCGTGGTTCTACGGCAAGGGCTCTAGCTATTTCTACTCTTCTTCTTTCCCCACCTGAAAGACTGATTCCTTTTTGATCTTTAATATGAACAATATTCAGATCTTCCATTAATTTTTGTAATACATTTTTTCTTGACGCGCGATTTAAGTCTTTACGTATTTGTAGAATTGCCATAATGTTTTCATGAACTGATAATTTTCTAAATATAGAAGCTTCCTGAGGTAAGTAGCTTATTCCAAATTTTGCTCTTTCATGAATTCCTGCATTAGTTATTTCTTTGTCATTAAAGTATATTTTACCCTGATCTGGGCGCACTAATCCTACAACCATATAGAAACTTGTAGTTTTGCCTGCTCCGTTTGGTCCAAGTAAGCTAACAATTTCACCACTTTGAATATAATAAGAAAGGTTATTGACAGCTGCCTTACCTTTAAACTTCTTAGTAATATTTGCTACTTTTAAGATATCCATTAGATAAGTCTAACTAACTTCAAATAACATAACAACTTTTTCGCCTTGCTTGCTATTAGAAAACATTTTCTTTGTTTTTAAGTTATATCTAACTTTTTCTGAGATGTGAGTTCCTTGTGCATTTTTAATGGTGACATCTCCTTTTAATATAACAATGTCTTCATTATATAAATATTCAATCAGATCTGCATAGGCATGGAATTCGGAATCTTTATCCTTAGGATTATTATCTTCCCAGTAATGGGACTGTTTTTCTTCGGATCTGTAAGCAATGGATTTAATTAACTTATTATTATTGTCTAAATAAGAATTAATTTGTTTAGCAGTTAAATGGGATGCGCCATTATGCATTATGACATTATCTTTATGAATTATTGTATTGTCTTCGAGAGGAAGATATTCTACAAAATCTGCATAGGCATGGAGAACAGGCTTATTAGGATCTGAATTATTCCAGAAATGTGATTGATTTTTTCTAGAACTATAAGCAATAGATTTAACTAATTTATTATTATCATCAAAATATGAATTGACTCGATGTGCAGTTAGATGTGAACATCCATGCTCAATTTTAACATTGTCTTTGTGGATTATTAAGTTTTCTTCTAATGGCAAATACTCTATTAGATCTGCATATGCATGAAAATCAGGTTTGTCAGGATCTAAGCTATTCCAATAGTGCGGTTGCTGCTTAGTATCTCCAATGGCAAATGCTTTAGTTATCTTATTATTATCATCAAAATATGAATTGACTTGATGCGCAGTTAGATGTGAACAACCATGCTCAATTTTAACATTATCTTTATGGATTATAAGCTTCTCATCTAATAGCAAATACTCTATTAGATCTGCATATGCATGAAAGTCAGGTTTATCAGGATCTATGTTATTCCAATAATGTGATTGTTGTTTACTATTTCCAAAGGCTAGTGCTTTGGTTATCTTATTATTATCATCAAAATATGAATTAACCTTATCTGCGAATAAGTGAGAATCTCCATAGTCAATTTTAACATTTTGCTCATGGATTATAAGCTGTTTATCTTGATACAATTTAGCATGTCCAGATTGGATATAAAAAGGGGCATCTTGCTTATTACTATGAACAGCAGATATTAATGCTAATAAGGTTAGAGTACAAAATATTCTAGCTAACATAATATACTCCTCTAGCGTTATTATCCATAGTAAATATTTTTTTATTGAAATCAGCGGTCATTCCTTTTGATTTCAAAGTTAAATTATGTTGATATACAATAGTGATTTCTTCGTTAGTCTCTGCATAATCTCTATTTGGATAGAATGTAATAAAATCTCCATCTATTTTAGTATGTTCATGCTCACCATCTTGAGTAATATTAACATTACCTATTAATGTTATTCTAGAAAAGTTTTTTGTAGTTTCAGCTAAGTCAGCATTAACAACATAAGGATCCTTAGATTTGTCTAACACGTGTATTTCAGGCTCTTCAGCAACTATTAGATCTTCTTTATCAGCATGCGACATACATTTTGCATAGGTTATTCTATTTAAATCACCATCTTTAGAAAACTCTTTGATTGTTATATTTTTCATAGTAGTAGAATATTTGCTATGAACCACAGCATTTTTATGTATTATTTCTTGGGCTCCACTTTGGCCGTTATTAATAAATAAGTAATAACTAATTATCACTATGCTAATAGAGAGCAAAATAAGGCTAACATTTCTTTGTAACATTCTTTTTTGCATGACTATATACCTGATTCTATAAGTTGTAACATTGTAATAGCTCCGACAATTTGTTTATCGTTGTTTATTACAAGTGAAGAATTAATTTTATTTTTTTTCATATACTGTAGAGCATCTACAGCTAAAGTATCGGCATAAATTATTTTATATTTTCTAGTCATAACTTCTTTTATGGTAGTATTATCAATATTAATGCCTTTATTAAAGGTTCTACGTAGATCGCCATCAGTGAATACCCCTTGGATCTGATTTTTTTCATCAACTATTCCGGTAAAGCCTAAAGCTTTAGTTGATATTTCTAATAAAGCATCTTTAATAGAAGTATTTGGTAGAACTTTCGGCGTACTATCGCCGGTTTTCATTATATCTTTGACTCTTATTATTAATCTGCGACCAAGTTTTCCCCCAGGATGGGTTTTAGCAAAATCATCCTTTGTAAAACCTTTAGCTTGTAATAACGCTATAGCTAGTGCATCCCCTAAAACTAGAGTTGCTGTTGTACTTGATGTTGGCGCTAATCCTAGAGGGCATGCTTCTTTATCAACTTTTACAGATAAACTAATATCACTACTATTAGCTAAAATGGAATCTGGGTTACCTGTTATTGATATACAAGTCACTTCTAATCTTTTTATTGAAGATAGCAGAGCAATTACCTCTGGTGTTGAGCCAGAATTTGATAAAATTAATACGATGTCAGTTTGTCTGACCATCCCAATATCTCCATGACTGGCCTCACTAGGATGCATAAAGCATGCTGGACTGCCTGTACTAGAGAAGGTTGCAGCAATTTTATTAGCGATATGACCTGATTTGCCCATGCCGACAACAACTATCTTACCTTGACAAGTAAGAAGAACCTCACATGCTTTATGAAAATTCTTATCTATTTGTTTTTTAATAGAATTTACCGCATCTATTTCCATATCGATAACATCGAGGGCTAATTTACAAAAATCTGGTTTAATCTGCTTTTTCTGTTTCATGATTGATATTATACCACATTTTATCTAAAAAGTGGTGGACTTTTGAGCAGGTGTACAGACATATATTAAATAAATTGAGTGGAAATATTGCTAATAACTGTAAGTATTTGATTAAAAGCTTTTTAACCTGAATAATGTGAATTAGTCATTGATTATAATATAGTAATAAATATCAAAGATTTTGTGATAGCAGAACTAGGGCTGGGCAATCTCGCAGATAAGCAATGCTCTAACTGGCAGCCCTGACGCACCAATCACCATAATCTCTGATTTTTAGCAATGATCATACTTATGAAATAATTAATTATTATTGTGCTTAATCAAGCGAATACCATAGTAAGCTTCTTAGCAACAGTAGCTAATATAATTTCTCTTTGTTTTTTAGCTATATTCATTTATAACCTCAGAAATCAATTTGATTTATTTACTCTCTGATCAGCGTTATCTTTAGCTTTTTTATGAGAGTAAAGATAATGTATATCCATACATTTAATCCCATATCTTGGTACAAATATGATAAAAAACCATATTTTCCATCCCAGTTTTATTCCAAAAATTTTTTTAAGGAATTTCAAAAAATAATATCTTAACTTTCCGATGCCATTTCTAGTATCATATTCTTCTTGTAATTTTGTGCAGAATTGATCATGGTTGAAGTCAAATAGCAAGGATACCCTGTAAGAGAACATGCTATTCAAGTTTGGTATTGATGGTAAAGAAGCGAAAGTACTATTTTCACCCATTACGTAAGCAGCCATGATTTCATCATGATAGTATATGGGACCCTGTGATAGATGATAGTAATAAAGCAGGTAATCTATTGGCAATAATTTTTTTTCAGCATATCCACAATTTCTAAAAATTCTTGAGGGTGTTGGGAAAAAAGGTGCACCTATATCAAGAACAATAGGATTTTGGAGCTTCAAAAAAAATAATCCAGTAACATATTCAAGGATATTCCATATAACACGTTATAAAACACCATAAAAGTCAAAATCAGATTCTTTATGCAACCGCATAATTATCATTATTGATAACTAGTGTTCGAATGGTTTCAGCTGTTTTATTGGTCAAAGCCGCTACATTTTTTCCTTTACGTTTTACTAATGATTTAACCCATTTACTTTGCTTATTTTCTTTTTTCATAGCCGTTCGCACACAGAACGATCTCCGTGTATTAATATAGTTTTAAGCTAGGAGTCTCCTCTCTTACTAGTTCCAAATAATGCTGTTTTTGGTACTTAAATATTGTTTAATGCAGATTCATGCGTCAAAACTGTCTAACTGGAGTTATCTCTATAGCTTAGTTATTGTGGGATGAAGCAGGAAGCTCCTACTAGAATTATGCAGTAATTTAGTAATGGGAGTATGTCGTAATGGTCATGAGTTAGATAAATAGTTAAAAGTTGATTTTAGACTTAATTTTGTAAAGAGAACGTTAAATATTAATGTGTAGAAGTTATGTTTAAATTCTTTATTGATAGCGAAATTGCTGGTTTTGTGTTTCATTATTTTTGATGACTGTATGGATGTTTTTGTCAAAATCTGCTGGAAAGCTAAAATGAATAGAATCATTATTAATATTTGTTGTAGAATCAATACCAAGTTCTTTCACAAGATTTTTTACAATTTTTTTCTCTACACCTATTGCTACATTACTTCCTTCTGAAGCTATTTATGTCTTTTACATCACTTATTTCTACATTACTTATTTCTGATTTTATATCATTATAATTTGTACCACGATAGCTGATCTCTTTAGGATCTAAATTGGAAGTTGATAATTTCTCAAAAAAGGTTATGGCTTTTGTTTTATTGGAAGGCCAATTAAGGTAGGTAGCGTTACTATTTTTACCAAATCTATGATAGCCTGCTACTTTAGAAAAAATGGCCTTTTTCCAAACTGCATTTTTTTGTTCTTTTGACAGAGAATTTCCATATTTTTCAACTAATGCAACTGTTTCTTTAATGAATGCTAATTTAGTATCTTGGTTATTCATATTGTTCCATTTTAATTTATCATAATGTTTTTGATCTGATATATTTATTAATATTTTTAGATAGTTTATCTTTTGGGGATTATCTAAATCATTGTCATTATTAAGAGCAGCAAGTATAGTGTTTTTATATTCAGATAATGAACTCATTTCCTTTATATGGATCTGTTTAATGATATTGAGGTGTTTTTGGGCAATTATTTTGTTGTTTCCTTCCATATGTTGTATTTGAAACTTCATATAAGCACAATATTCTTTACCATTAGCTTGAAGTAAAGATGTAAAGTCTTTGTTTTGTATTAATTTGTTGAATTGTTTTTCTGTCCGAGCACCAAGGATTTTTTCTACAATATCTTTAGTAGATAAATTAAATAAGGATTCATCAGATATATGATGTTTAGCAACACGATTGGTTGTGATAGGAATATGACGGTTTGTGTGTATGTCTTGCGGTTGGCTAGACCCAAGTATATCATCATCGATAATGTCCTTGACAGCACTGTGAATACTAGGGCTTTCTGTTGTTTGAAGAGTTTCTTCTATTATATCATCATCGGCAATGTCATTTATATCAATGGTGATATTGGTGTTTTCTGTTTCTTGAAAAATTTCTTCAATAGGATCTTTAAGATGAATTTCAGGTTTTAACTTGCTTGGATCTTGACGATTATTAGTTTCTGCTACTAAAAAAATACTTTTACTTTTATTAGGCTCAGGTGGTAGTGCATCTTTATTAAAGCACAATGTATTATCATTGGGAATTTCAGAAGTATCTTTGAGCATTGTACCAAGTTCGTTAATAAAGAAGTCACGAAGCTGCTTATTACCAAAGTTGATAGATAACTTACCATCATTAGATTGATAGGTACCAAATCCGTTTATGCTTGGATCTATATAAAATACAGTAGAATTTTCTGGAATAGTAGACATAGGTATATGTATATTAAGATTTTTGGCGGCCAAAAGTAATCTATCTTTGAATAGATCTCTATTTTTTTTGCTACCAAATCTTAATGCTACTCTTCTATCATCTTTTCCGTCTAGTATGTCTGGTTTAGCTGAATATATAATGATAGTTTGACTGGTATTTATTTGCGGAATAATTTTTTCAATAGATTCTTTAGTGGGAGCTTTAAGCTCTAAATTATGTTTCTGTTGGAGATTATGATCTGTTAATGTTGTGACAATATTTTTCTGTCGATTAGGGTAATGGGGTAGTACATTGGTATGGAAATACAGATTATTATTAGTATTTGGAATATCAGAATGCTGTTTGACTTCCGAGCCGAGTTCGTTAATAAAGAAATCACGAAGTTGATTATTACCAAAAGCAATTGCTAATTGGCCATTGGAAGATACATAGGTGCCAGGTTCATTTGACTCCCCGCTCGGTTCAAAATAAAGTGTGTCAAGGTTTTCATAATGAAAAGTTAGCCTTATATTCACGCCAAGCTCACTTGCTTTTTTATGAAACTGCTTCATAAAATTCTCTCTCTCTTCTTTATTATCAAATTTTAATGCCACTTTTCTAGGGTATGTATTGGCTGAATAAATAGTGACGGATTTATTAGTTCTTTTTTTTGATTTAACTTGCTGTTGAATATTATCGGGTTTGGGATATACCTTTTGGATAGTATTTACAGTACTTTGTAAGTTGTTATGTCCAGTGGAATTCTTGATCCTATTTGGATCGTTATATGCCCCGGATATTTGGGCGCTGCCGATAAATGCCGTTGATGTAGCAACTATATCTTCCTCCATAGCATAATCTCCTGATTTATAATATTCGCCAATATCGTTTAATCCTAATACTGCGTCCATATCGCTTGGGTTTACAACAGCACATACATAGTCTGCTTGGGCTAAATTAATAGCTAAAAATTTTGAATCCTTTAGATGTATATTGACAGGACAATCAATTTTTTTTTGATGTCTTGCTAGAACTTCTTTACATTTAGAAAAATGCTTTGGTCTAGGATTATAAAATATACCATCAAATTTACCTTCATACTCTTTTTTTTCTAGTAATTCAAATAATGTGTCGAAATATATTTCGGCTACAGTATTTGGATCAGTACCAGCAAATGCCCCCAATCCTATTGGAGGAATAGAAATATATTTACATCCCTGGGAGATGGAAGCTTCTAAAATGTTTTCCCACATATTGGAAATACACATTCTTGCTAATCCTGATTGGATTAATTGTTTTTCATTTATAGATTTCCCTGAGTAAGCAAAATTAATCCCAGGGGCTGAAATAACAACACAAGGGGTTTTACCATCTAAATTTTCATTTCTTACTTTATTGCGTGCTTCTTGGCCATGTAGATGTTCTTCAACGAGGAAATGAACTTGCTGAGAATGGCATATACTTGAACTTATAAGCATTATTGGCATTTGCGCTATAGTGTTAAAGTGATCTTGATCTTTGAAACCTAAATCTTTCCATGAATTACGCCAATTTTCTAATTGTCCTGACTGTTGCAAAATTTGATATAATGATCTAGGATCTTGATGCCTTATTGCCAAGGCTTTTAGATTGTGTTGTAGTTTTAAGAAAGCGGCTTTAGGTAAAACATTAGGATTAACAATAAGCTTTGAGGAATTAGCTAAATCTTGTAGGGTACTTAAAGATATAGAAGGACTACCCTTTCCAAGTTCTGGACAGCTATTTATTTGTATTTTCTTATTTTTTTGTTCACTTAGTTTTGTTTCTAATGTGGTTAATTTTGAATTTTCCCAACCTTTTTTAGGGGATAATTGTTGAATTACTTCTTTTGCTAAATACCCTTGATTCTTTACAGTATGATAGTTATTGTACATATCATAATATGAGCCTATTTTCTGTCCAGATGGTCCAACAAAATTGGAGAATGTACCTGTCTTATTTAGTATATGGCTTATTTTTGTTAATAGGTCTCTCATTTTAAAAATATGGATAAGTTAAAAAAATTTTAAGCTTTATAATAAAATGTAGCATTATTAGATTCTTAGTCAAATCATTACTCCAAAAAGCAGTTCTTTATACGTATTTGCTGGGTATTTAAAAGTGATACTAGATAATTTGTTGAGGAACTCGGTTTTGTACTGCTTGAACTTTAATTCTAATGTTCTATGATGTACACTAAAATTTAGTGTGTTTAGGTATAATATGAACAAAAATAACTTGATCTGGATTGATTTAGAAATGACTGGACTAGAGCCTAGTTCCGATCGGATTATAGAGATAGCGACTATAGTTACCAATTATGAGTTAGATGTAGTTGCAGAAGGTCCATCGTTTGCTATATATCAGCCTCAAGAAATATTAACAAATATGGATGGATGGAATACTTTGCATCATACTGGATCAGGGCTCGTTGATAGAGTAAAAGCTAGCGATATTTCTGTAGGAATTGCTGAGAAACAAACTTTAGAATTTTTAGAGCAATATGTTATAAAAGGGAAGTCTCCAATGTGTGGTAATTCAATTTGTCAGGATAGACGTTTCCTAGTAAATTATATGCCTACTCTAGAGCAATTTTTTCATTATCGTCATCTTGATGTTAGTACAATAAAGATTTTGGCTAACACATGGTTTCCTGATATTGCAAAAGGTATTGAGAAGAAATCTCAGCATTTAGCTCTATATGATGTTAGGGACTCAATTGAGGAATTAAAGTACTATAGAAAGTATATATTTCGAAAGCAAGATGACAAATAATTCACAGTTGAGTAAATGCTATAATAATGAAGCCATTCGCAAAATAGAAAAATTAGCTTTTGGATCTATAAATATTAATGATTTAATGGAAAGAGCAGGAAAAGCTGTTTTTCAATTTATTCGATCTCGTTATTCATCTTGTTCTATTCTAGTGTTTTGTGGTTCTGGTAATAATGGAGGAGATGGATATGTAGCGGCAAGATTGGCTCATGAGCATGGTTATCAGGTGTCTATAATATGGTTAGGTTCTCCTAGGCAACTACCAGAACCTGCATTAACTGCTTATAAAAGATGTCAAAAAGCAGGGATCAGTATTAAGGGATTTGACAATTCTATTGATTATCACGCTGATTTAATTGTTGATGGTTTGCTGGGAATAGGGCTTTCTAGAGAGATTAAAGGCAAGTTATTAGAAGCTGTTAATTTTATTAATGTACAAAAATGTCCAGTAATTAGTATAGATGTTCCTAGTGGTATAAATTCTGATACTGGCAGTATTATGGGGAGTGCTATAAAAGCTGATCATACGATCACCCTTATTGCCAATAAAATTGGGATATTAACTAATGATGCAGTTGATTGTATAGGAGAGTTGTTAGTTGATTGCCTGGAGCTTAAAGAAGATGTATTTAATCAAGTTGAACATTCTGGTGAGATTATACAAAAGCAAAATTTAGAAAATAACTTAATTCCAAGGAATTTAAATACGCATAAAGGAGATTATGGCCATGTAGTTATTGTCGGAGGTTCAAAGGGTATGGCCGGAGCTGTTATGATGGCAGCTAGAGCTGCTTTTAAGGTTGGTGTAGGTAGAGTAACTATTATTACTGAGCAAAGTCATACAAATTCTTTGTTTGCATATCTTCCAGAAGCTATGGTATATCCTTTCGACGAGTCTTTTGCGAAGCATCTTAATACAGCAGATGTAGTAGTATTTGGTTCTGGGATGACTAATAATAGCTGGTCTAAGCAGGTGTGGGATAGCTTTGACTATAAAGGGGTAACGGTTTTAGATGCAGGAGGATTAAGACTTTTATCTCGTTATCCTAAATATGATCGGAATTACATTTTAACTCCTCATCCGGGAGAAGCGGCTGATTTGCTTAAATTATCTGAGCCTAATCTAATTCAAAAGGATCGTTTTAAAGCAATAAGAGACATTGCTAAAAAATATCAAGCAACTGTTATTTTAAAAGGTGCTGGTAGTATTATATGTGACCAAAATTCTAAGTTTTATATATCCCGATATGGTAATCCATGGATGGCAACTGCTGGAACGGGAGATGTTTTAAGTGGAATAATTGGAGGGTATCTTGCTAATGGTTACAGTAATATATTTGCTGCAAAACTTGGTGTTATGATTCATGCTCTAGCAGGAGATCAAGCAGCACAAGGTAGACCAAAAGGTTTAATGGCTACTGATTTGATTGAGAAAATTAGAGAAGTAATTAATATCTAATATTTATGGTTGAGAAGTTTGATTTAGTCGATTTAAATTCAGTAAAGAAATTTGCTAAGTTATTTGCTGAAAATATTGAGAGTCCTTTTTGTTGTTATCTAAATGGTAATTTGGGTGCTGGTAAAACGACTCTTGTACAGTATATCCTAAAATCATTAGGAGTCACTGATATAGTGGTTAGCCCTACTTTTACTATTATTGAACGATATAGTTGTGATTTTGAGATTTTCCATATAGATCTATATAGAATTGATTCTCCAAATGAATTAGAATATACCGATATTCCAGAACTAATAAATAATGATGGAGTTTTTTTTATTGAATGGGCTGAAAATGGCGATCATTTTATACCACTAGCTGATTTAATTATTGAAATAATGGTCAAAGGTTGTAGACGTCAGGTTTTGATAACAGCAAGATCTTTAAAGGCAACACATCTTTTAACTAATTTATTAAAGAATGTTAATAACGAACTATAGAAATATTGTCCAAAGTAGTATCTTAGTATTTTTAACATTTTTGTTAATTGGCTCATATGCCGAAAGAAATAATTTTATAAAAGATGCAAAACTGCAAAATACTCCTAAATTTACTAAAATAAAATTAAAATTTACTAAAAGGCCGAAATATAAGTCATTTATTTTGGAAAACCCCTATAGAATAGTTCTTGAATTTTATAATACTAGGACTAAGTATAATTTTAAAAAATTATTAATTAATAATACGTACTTAACTAAAATTAGGGTACATCAGAATACAAATAAGTTAAGGTTAGTTTTTAATACTATTAAAAATACTATTTATCGACATAAATTTGTTAAGAATAATAACTCTTTGGATTTGATGTTCTATTCAGATCAGCTGGCAACAAAGAAGCATACAAAGAAAAGCTATAGGACAAAAAAACAGCCACTAAGAAATATTAAAATATTGATTGATCCCGGGCATGGCGGTAATGATCCTGGTGCTGTTGGCAAATATGGAGCTTGTGAAAAAGATATTACTTTAAAAGTTTCTCTGCAATTAAAGAAAATAATTGATAAGGAACCTGGATTAACAGCGACACTTACTAGAAATTCTGATCAATATCTACATATTAGAACAAGATTACAACATGCCAGAAAGAAATCAAGTGATTTATTTTTATCAATTCATGCTGATGGCTTTAGTGATCAATCCTGTAAAGGAGCAAGTGTTTATATTTTATCTAGGCATGGGGCTACTACTGAGGCAGCTCGTTGGATTGCTGCTAGAGAAAACTATTCTGTACTTGGAGGAGATATTGATTTAAAAGAAAAAGATAGTTTTCTCCGTACGATGTTGTATGATTTATCTCAGACGGCAACTCTAGCTGCTAGCACCAAGATGGCAAGAAGTATATTGAGAGAATTATCTAAGGTTACTTCTTTGCATTCTAGGCGTATTGAAAAGGGACCTTTTGCTGTACTTAAATCTCCGGATATCCCATCTGTATTAGTTGAGCTTGGTTTCTTATCTAATATACAAGAGGAGAAAAAGTTAAATAGAATAGAAAATCGTCATTTACTTGCTAGAGCTATTTTTACTGGTGTTGTAAAATACTTAAAAGTTAATCCAATTAAAGGTACTTATTCTTTTAAGTCTCTAGATTATATTGTTAAAAAGGGGGATAATCTTGGTAAAATAGCTAAGAGATATTCTACTACAACTATAGATATTAAGAAAATGAATAAATTAAGAAATACTGCTCTGGTTCCTGGAATGAAGCTAAAGATCCCAAATATTGTATGAAAAGAATTAGTAAATTAGATAATACAGTAGCAAATCAGATAGCAGCTGGTGAAGTTGTTGAAAGGCCTGCTTCTGTAGTTAAAGAATTATTAGAGAATAGCTTGGATGCACAAGCTGACAATATCAGAATTGATATAGAAAATGGAGGTATTGATAAAATTAGGATCATAGATAATGGGAATGGGATCCATCATAATGATCTAATACTATCAGTAACACCACATGCTACTAGTAAAATAGCTAGTCTAGGTGATTTAAGTACGGTAAGTAGTTTAGGGTTTAGAGGTGAAGCTCTTGCAAGTATTGGTTCTATTGCCAAAATATGCCTGGTTTCGAAGTACTCAGAAGATTTTGAAGCTAAAAGAATAATAGTAAACGGTGGAATAGCACAAAATCCAACAGATTTTTCTGGAGATCTGGGAACTACAATATTAGTAGAAAATTTATTTTATAATGTGCCGGTTAGGAAAAAATTTTTAAAAAGTTCTAAAACAGAAATTTTCCATATTGATAGTACAATTAAAAAAGTGATGCTTTGCAGTTTTAATTGTAGATATCAGGTATATTATGAAGGTAAATTAACTTATAACTTTCCAAAAGTCTTAAATTTAACCCAAAAAGAAAAAAGAATTGAAAAAATATTTGGTAAGTCATTTATGAATCATGCTGTTAGCTTAGAGATAGAGACTAATGGTATGAACCTTGAAGGATGGGTTTCTCTACCTTCATTAGAAAGAAGGCAGTCTGATTGGCAGTATTTTTACTTAAATGGTCGGGTTATTAGAGACAGACTAATTCAACATGCTATTCGACAGGCTTATTCAGATAAGCTTGATAATAATTTTCAACCAGCTTATGTCCTTTATTTAACAATTGATCCTAGAGTTGTAGATGTTAATGTACATCCAACAAAAAGTGAGGTCAGATTTCAAGATAGTAGATATGTGCACGATTTTATTGTGAGTTGTTTAGAGAAAGTTTTTGCAGAGCCAGATCAAAAAACGATATCTATGGATAGTAAATTTCCTCCTAAAACTGATTTTGAATATACAAAATCAACAGATGTTTTAACTAGTAATTTGTATGAAATTGATGAGAAAAAAACCTTTCCTTTAGGAAACGTTATTGGTTTATTAAAGAAGAAATTTGCTTTATCAGAGAATGCGGAAGGCTTAGTTATTATCGATCTTAGAGAATTATATATTCAGTTGTTTTATTTGAATATACAAAATTCACATATTGAGCAGGATATTAGATCTTTAGTGATCCCTGAAACTTTGAGTTTTGATATCAGGAAAGCCCAATTCATTGAGAGAAGTTTAGTAATGTTAGAAGATTTTGGGATTTATCTGAATATTTTGAGCAATGATACTTTCGTTATAAGAAAATCCGATAAAATCTATAAAGATATTAATTTTAAACAATTGTTAGAAGATATTTTTTTATTAACTGATCGGGAATTTACTAAAGAATCGTTGAGGGTTAGTCTTACTAATGCAGTAGACAAGCAGTGTAAATATAGTCAGACCTTATCAGTTGATGAAGTTAATTCTACTATACGTAGTTTAGAGAACAAAGGCTGTCATCATGTGAGTTATCGAGGTGCTAAGATATGGCGCTCTTTCTCTTTGAGTCAATTAGCAGAATTTTTGTAGTCAAATGAATAAAAAAAATACAGTTATAGGAATTGTTGGACCTACTGCATGTGGCAAAACTAAGCTTGCTTGTGATATTGGGGAAGTAACTCCTGTGCAAATAATAAGTGTAGATTCTTCTATGATCTACAAAGGAATGGATATTGGAACGGCAAAGCCTTCTAAAGATCTGCAGACAAAATATCCTCACAAGCTTATCGATATACGGGAACCATATAATAGTTATTCTGTTGGAAGTTTTGTTCAAGATGTGTTGGTAGCAATTAGAGAAAGTATTCAGGATGACAAGCTTCCTTTGCTAGTAGGTGGTTCTATGATGTATTTTCATGTATTACAAAATGGTTTATCACAATTGCCTAGTAGTGATCCTGTTATTAGAGCAGAATTAACTAAAAGAGCTAGAAAGCTAGGTTGGGGTTCGTTACATGCTGAGTTAGAAAAAATAGATCCAAAGAGTTTTAATAGGATAAAACCAAATGATGGTCAAAGAATACAAAGAGCATTAGAAGTCTATAGTTTGACACAAAAACCGTTAAGCTCTTTTCAGGTAGACAAGCCTAAATACGAATTTGAATTAAAATTATTTGGTTTGATGCCAAAGGAACGCAAGTTAATTCATGCAAGGATCGCAAAAAGATTTCATAATATGTTAGAAGTAGGTTTTATTGAGGAAGTACAGAATCTTTACAAATGTTCTGAGTTAAATTTAGAGCTTCCATCAATGCGTTCAGCAGGGTATCGCCAGATCTGGCAGTATTTGTCAGCAAACTTAACCTATGATGAAATGTGTCAGCAAGCAATTGCTGCAACTAGACAACTTGCTAAAAGACAATTAACTTGGTTAAGAGGCTGGAAAGATATTGAACTATTTGATAATGCTGTAGATATGAGAGAGTATATAATTAATAACATTGTTTTGAGATGAAAGCTTAATAGTGCAAAGTGGAACATTGTTATAGAAGCATTGAATAACAATAGACTGTAAAGTTAAATTTATGCACAGACTAACTGTGCTAGAAATATTCTTCATGTTAAATAAAATAAAATATAATTTGTTAGTTAGAGATTTTTTTGTTAATTCATGGAAAAGTGCCTAGCTTTTACTAAACTTATTTCAAGAGTGACATTGGTGTGAGATCTTTGGTAGGAGAGAAAGCGTGATTTTGCAAGATTCTTTTTTGAGTAATTTAAAAAAAGATAAATTACAGGTATCGGTATTTTTAATCAATGGAATAAAATTACATGGGTATATTGAAGATTTTGATCAATATGTAGTAATATTAAGAGATGCTGTGACCCAAATGGTCTATAAGCATGCAATTTCTACAATAGTACCTAGTAAGGGGATTAAATTACCTAAAAGTGAGCAAGATAATACCAACAACAAATCTTGATAAATCAAAGGTACTAGAGCAAATTATATTAGTCCATGTCAAATTAACTCACACTACTAGTGATCTAACAGAATTTGTTGAGCTTGCTGTTTCTACTGAAGCAGAGATAGTGAATATTTTTAAAGTCAAAAAACTTAAACTTTGTCCTAGAACTTTTATTGGCTCAGGGAAGGTTCTAGAAATTTCCGCATTGGTAAAAAATAGTACTGTAGGTTTAGTAATATTTAATTGCCAACTTACACCTTCACAGGAAAGAAACCTTGAGAAAATATTACAATGTAGAGTATTAGATAGAACAGGACTTATTCTAGATATTTTTGCTCAAAGAGCAAAAACCTATGAAGGTAAATTACAGGTAGAACTAGCTCAGCTTCAGCATATGTCTACTAGATTAATTAGAGGTTGGACCCATCTAGAAAGGCAAAAAGGAGGAATTGGTTTACGAGGGCCAGGTGAGACTCAGTTAGAAACGGATAGGAGGTTGTTGCGTGAACGTATTAAGCAGATTAATAAGTTGCTTCTTAAAGTTAGCAAGCAAAGAATTCAAAGTAGAAGTGCTAGAATTAGGAGCTCGATCCCAATAATATCATTAGTTGGTTATACTAATGCTGGTAAATCTACTTTGTTTAATGTTTTATCTAAAGCAGATATTTATACAGCAGATCGTTTGTTTGCTACTCTTGATCCAACTACTAGAAGAGTTAGTTTACCTATGGGTAAGAAGGCGATTATTTCTGATACGGTTGGATTTATTCAAGATTTGCCTCATGAGTTGATTAAGGCATTTAAATCAACTTTAGAAGAGATCAGGGAATCAAGCTTACTGTTGCACGTAGTTAATGTTAATTGGGAAAATAAAAATAAAATCATTGATGAGGTTGATAAAGTTTTAGAGATCATTGGTGCCACTCATGTACCGCAGATTATAGTTTTTAATCAAATTGATAAACAGGAGATTGAACCTTCCTACACACTTGTGGGTGGTGTTATTAAAGTATGGATCTCGGCAAAAAATATGGCAGGTATCGATATTCTAAAACAGATAATACTGCAGCAGCTGTACGGTGAACCAGTATTTAGGATTATTCGTTTAATTTCAGCACAAAGTAAGATAAGAGCCTCCCTATATGCAAGGGGAGTTGTTGTTAGTGAGCATATAAATGAGCTTGGGGAGTATATGATCACAGTAAAAATGAGTAAAGTAGATTTTTGTAGTTTAGAAAATGAGCTTACAGAAAAGAATATTCTTAGTAAATAGTGATTGTTTGATAATATGGTTCAATAGGCAACATTTAAATTTGAATCTTAGTGGTTTTCATGTATCATTCACAGTAAGTGTTTTTGAAACGTACTTTTTTTTGAGGAAAGCATGGCTTGGGATGATAAAGATAATAAGAATGATAGCGATCCTTGGAATAAAAGAAAATCAGATACTCCACCTGATCTTGATGAAGTCTTAAAGAAATTACAAGAAAAATTCACTAAATATTTTGGTGGTGGGTCATCAGGTAAGCTTACAAATGGTAAAGGCAAAGGGATAGCTACAGCTTCATTTGGTCTGATATTAGTTGGGCTAATAGTTCTCTGGGTATTATCAGGTATTTTTATTATTGGACCTGCTGAGGAAGCTGTTATTACTAGATTTGGTAAATATAGAGCAACATTAGGTCCTGGATTAAACTGGTTTCCTAGATTTATCGATAAATACTATATTATAGATATTCAAAATGTTTTTGATTATTCTTATAGCTCGAGCATGCTTACTCAGGATGAAAATATTGCTTCTGTCGAGTTTGCTGTACAGTATCGTATTGATAGTCCTAAGGATTATTTGTTCAATGTTGTTGAACCACAAGGAAGTCTCCAACAAGCCCTGGCAAGTGCATTACGACATGTAATTGGACATACAGGACTTGGTGATATATTGAGTACTGGTCGTAGTGAGGTGAGAGAAAAAGTTCGGGAGCAATTAAAAGTTGTGTTAACTAGATATGGTACCGGGCTAGTTTTATTAGATGTAATTATGCAACCGGCAACCCCACCAGAGGAAGTTAAAGAGGCTTTTGATGATGCTATTAAGGCTCAAGAAGATGAACAGAGGTTTAAGCACCAGGCTGAAGCTTATGAAAGAGGTGTTGTACCTGCTGCAAAAGGTAAAGCAAAAAGAATTTTGGAGGCAGCTGAAGCTTATAAGAAGATGAAGATTTTAACTGCACAGGGAGACGTATCAAAATTCAATGCTATTTTACCAGAGTTTAAGAAATATCCAAAAGTAACTAAAGAGAGATTATATTTAGATACTATGGAAAAAGTGTTATCGAAGACTAGTAAGCTGTTACTTGATACAAAAGATGGTAATAATTTGATGTATTTACCTTTGGATAAGATATTGGAAAATGCTAATTCTTCTAGTGAACAACAACAAATCAGAATTACAGATAATTCTACAGGAAGTAGTACCTTAGGAATTAAAGAGTTAAATAGTTACAATGTACCTGCTCGTAATAATGAAAAATACAGATCAAAAAGAAGGAGTTACTAGTGCAAGCAGTTAAGTTTTTTTCAATAATAGCGGTTCTAGTAGGATTGATATTTGTAATTAGTGGGTTGTTTACTGTACAGGAATATGAAAGAGCTATTGTATTACGTTTGGGAAAAATTGAGAATGATGGTGAAGGTAATTATAGAATAAGAAAACCAGGGTTAAATTTCAAAATCCCATTCGTGACATCTACAAGAATATTTGATATAAGATTGCAAACTTTAGATATAGAGTCTTCTAGAATTGTTACTGAAAAAAAGAAAGATTTGTTAGTTGATTATTATATAAAATGGAAAATAAGTGACTTACCAACATATTATACTAGTACTGGGGGCAACATTTTGCGGGTACAAACATTGTTAGAGCAAAAGGCTAATGATGGAATTAGAGCTGAATTTGGTAAACGCACAATTCAAGAGGTTGTTTCAGGGGAAAGAAGTGATATTATGCAGTTATTACTTAAGCAAGTGGATGAAAGTGTTGCTGGGCTTGGTATTTCTGTTATAGATGTTAGGATTAAGAGAATTGATCTGCCAACAGAAGTAAGTTCTACGGTTTTTGCCAGAATGCGTTCAGAGAGAGCTAGAGTAGCAACTAAGCATCGAGCAGAAGGACGAGCTGCAGCTGAAGTGATACGAGCAAAAGCTGATGCTGAAGTTACGGTGATTGTGGCTACGGCTGAAAGTGAAAGTAAAAAAATTAAAGGTCAAGGGAATGCTATTTCCGCAAAGATATATGCAGAATCCTATAGTAAAGATCCTGAGTTTTATTCTTTCTATCGCAGTATCTTAGCTTATCAGAATATATTTGCTAATAAGAAAGATTTGTTAGTGTTAAAACCAGATAGAAATTATTTCTTTAAATATTTTGGGGAATTAAAATCTAAAGGTTAACCGTAACTGTTTTACTATCTATGGAGAGATTACTTTTTTTTATTCTTTTACATAGTTGTATTTATGCTCAAGCAACTAGTGATATTCAGAATCAAAGTGAAACGAGTGACTGGTTTGTTAGTACAGTTGGAAAAGAAGTTGCTAATTTTCAAACTAGCAAGAACCAAAATAAGCTACAAGTAAAACAATTTGATTGGCCAGTAGGTTCAGAAATTCAAGATATTGACAATCGGCTAGTAGTCTATCGTGATTTTCGTTCGTATAATCAATTCTTGCTTATCTATAATCAAACAAAAAATATTTTATTACTTAAAGATGTTAGAGGAAATAGCAAGGAACATGCAGTTATTCCAATGTGGTTGGTGCCAGCAAGAAATATAGCTGTATTATTAATTAAACAGGAAAGTGTGGAGCTGATGTGTATTGAGAAATTTGATGCTGGAGAACGTAGAGCAAAATGTAATGGATTAATTAGAGCTGCTCTTTTGCCTGATACTATGGTGAAAGATATTAATACTCCTTGGTTAGGTAATTTTTCATCCATTCATGAGTTAGATATCTCTTTTCGAAAGATGGGGATACATTTAGTTTTATAAATAGTTAATATCTTGTAGTTCTATTATCCATCTATTACACTGTATCTATTTTTAGAAATAATGTCTATGGAAACAAGGATTATTAGACTGTTGATAATGTTATTGATTATTGGCTCTGTGATGAACTGTTACAGTTTTGGAGGAGATCCAATGCCTAGTAATATCAACTCAGAGTTATTGGCTTGGAATAAACGACAAAAAATTAATTTACTTCCTCACCAAATTATTCCAATCAATTATTTAGAACAATATCCTGAAGTCAAGGGCTTAATGGTTTTTCATTATCTTGGCACAGGTAAGACTTATTTAGCCTTAGGGTTTGCTGAAAGAAATCCTAAAAAGAAGATCGTTTTATTTGTACCAAGGTTCTTAAAAGGACATTGGCTTAAGAATATGAAAAGCTATGGAGTCAAAAACTCTAAAAGATATCAAATAGTTACTCATCGAGAGGGAGCTAAGCTTGCTAATCAAAATTTATCGAATGCTATAGTCATCATTGATGAGTCTCATAGAATAATTAAAAAACTAGAGTCATCAGATCCAAAAATAGCAGATATTTATAGTAAAGTTTATTTGAAAATACAAAATAGCCATCGGGTATTATCACTTTCAGGAACCCCAATATTTGGTGATATTACCGATGTGGCATACCAAATTAATTTGGTTGCCGGAAAAGAACTAATTCCTTTTAATAAAGAGGAGTTTAGAGTGAATTTTATGGATATTAACCAGCATAGATCTGCAGCAATTGGTTATTTTTCTGAAAGTAATTTAGTACCGGTGATAGGTGGTTATACAGGTCTTATGACAGCTTCAACTTTTGCAGTAGGAGGAGCAACTTATATAGCTATGCCTATTATGGGTGCGATTGGGTATATGTTGCCGTTTTTTATAAAATGGGCATTTCCAATTAAAGTTAACCCACTTAGGTCATTTAACGTAGAAAAACTAGAGAAAATAGGTGGAACTTATATTACTTATTATGATTTTGATAATAACAATAAAGAATTTTATCCAACTAAAACTATTCACTATGAAGATGTTAGTTATAACAATTATCAAATAGATTTTTTGATCCGTTATGCTGATAATCAATTAACAACCCAAGAAGTGATGCAGCTACAAAAAGATGAGGAGATTACCTATGGTCATGACTATGTGGCTTTAAATAGTACGAAGATCCAACAGACCATGAAAAAACGTCCTGGTAGCGGGCTTGAGATCGGTAATCTATTGCACCGTGATCCTCGTAAGAATAATAAAGCTGTTTTTCCATATAAATTTAAAGAAGCTGTGGACTTAATGTTAGAAACTAATGGTCCAGTAGTCTTATATTCTCATTTTTTTCACAATGGAATAATGTTGTTTAAGCGTTATCTAGATAAAAGAGGCCAACAGGGTAAGTATGCTATTTTACATCCAGATTATTCGGTAGATAAATATGAAGGGATAGTTAATAGTTATAATAAAGGTAAAATCAAATTCTTGTTAATTCATCCGGAGATTACTGAAGGAATATCTTTAGTTGGTACTAGACAATTACATATTTTAGAGACTCCTTACAATAAATCTTTCCAAGAACAGATAATTGGTCGTGCAGTAAGGTATCGTTCACATATGCATCTTCCGGAAAATGAACGTCATGTGGATGTTTATATATGGAAACCCACGTTTAGTAGATTTGATTTACCACATTCTATAGCGCTTAGAAAAAATTGGATACGTAATTTCTCAGAGCTAAATTATTATGGTGAAAGAGAATTAGTCGATGTTAATAATAAAACGAAATCAGTTAGCCCTGATGATCTTGCATTTAAAAATATGGATGTTTTAGATAATAATTTAGTGACTTTGCAGCAACTATTAAAGCAATACTCAATTGAAAAGGTTGTCAGAGGAAAATAATGAAAATATTTAGAATGATATTAATATTGATGAGCTTATTCTTAAGCAGTGTTAATGTTGGATTTGCTGCTAACTATGAATCTGAACATAATCTTAGGATTGCTGATTTTGTGATTAAACGTAGGATAAGTCCTTTTGAGATGCCTGTTTTATCGTTTAATTATTTTAAATTTGATTATAAGCCAGTTGAAGTAGCTAGCGGTAACAAAGTATTTAAGAAAAATGCGAAACATGTTTTTTATGAAATTGATATTGAAAAGCCTATGTATAAAAAATATATAAGCTATGGTTTAACTTGGGGATTAGGTTTTGGTATCAATCCGTTTACTGCTTTTACTTCAGATACTGTTTTATATATAAAAGCTAAGGCTCCAATTTATTTAGGCTATGTTGGTGATATTGGTTTATTTGTCTCAGGAGGTTTGGGAGTAAGTATATTTACTTTTGGCTACTCAGGTAGTCAAGAAGACTCGGTAGCGGCTGTTGGTACAGCATTAGGAGTAGATAATTATAGTAAACCGATAGAGCTTAGAAGAGGCTTAGTTAAAATTTTTAAATATGGTATAGATTATTATCCTATTCAATGGTTTGGGATCACTCTAGGGTTTCAAACTAAAACTTATGACTATGCTCAGTCACAATTTATTGGAACTGATAAAGAAAAATCTGCTAGAAAGTTAACATTTGCAGATAAATTCTCTTTTGTTGTTAAAAACTCATTCTTTTTTAGTATTAGAACAACCTTTTAGTAACAAATATCCTTTATTTATAAGGAGTATTATTAAAAGGACTAGGATTAAAATTTTGCTCATTAATTACCTCTAGTACCTTTTCTTGGACCTCTTCATATTTTTGATTTGTTTTACTTGTGCGATTAGCATTGAGAGAGCCAGACTCCGCACCTTGTCCTAATGCTGCCTGAATCATTACTGCCGTGCAGGGCCCTAATTGTGTGCTTCCTAGGTAATCAGCTGGACCAAATCCTAAAGTTACATTCTGCATTTGTGTCTGTTGACCACTCAATATGTTACCTAATAGGTTTTTTTGATGCTGCGAAGTATCATTTTTAACATATTCCATAAAGGCTTTTATTGATGCTTTGAAATCTGCAGAATTTGGGTTCATCTTTTTGATCTTTTTTTGTAGCTTATTTATAAAATCCTGATCGTTAGGCATGATTTATCTCCTAAATTTTTTACTCTTGTTAATAAATTATAGTAGAAGTTAATAAAAAAGTTATTTTGGATAACTATATGAAAAAATGATATTTTATGGTTATGAACAGGTAAAAGTGTGTTAAAATGTTATTGAATTTTTAGATAAAGTGTTATTTTAAACAATAAATTTAACAATATTTGGAAATAAGCTTGTTTTTAATTAGCTATGCTAATAGTCTGTAGTTTATCTTAATTTGTTAAAAAAACGTAATTCTTATACAATGATTTTCATATGAATAAAAAAAGATATGTTGATCCATATGCTGAGGATGAAGCTAAAAAATATGCTAATCCTGTTCCTAGTCGTAAATTCCTGCTAGAGTTGTTGGAAGAAATTGGTGTTCCAATAGGTTTCAAAGCTTTGTTAAAAAGACTAGCTCTTAAAGAAGATAGTGAACAAGAAGGGTTAAGGCGTAGATTAAAGGCTATGGTGCGTGATGCCGAGCTAATGCGCGATCGCAAAAATAGATTTTGTCTGATTGATAAATTGGAATTAGTTCGTGGAACAGTTCAAGGGCATACGGATGGCTATGGATTTTTATTAGCTGAAAAGTTAGGACAAGACTATTATATTGCTGCTAATCAAATGCGCCATGTGTTACATGGAGATAAGGTATTAGCAAGAATATTTAAGAACAAAACAGGGAAATGGGAAGTAAAAATTAGGGAGATAATTCAAAAAACTGTTGAAATAATAGGAACTGTAGAGAAAAATGAAGAGCTGATTTATGTTAAACCTACTAATACCGCTATTTCTCATAATATATTTCTATCTAAAGAAGATTTAAATAAAGTTAACAAAGGTATGCTTGTTATTGTTAATTTAGTAACTCATCCATTTGATTCTCCTCAAGTTCTAGGAAAAATTGTCCATATACTAGGCGATTATATGGATCCTGGACTTGAAGTCGATATTACGATACACAATAATCAAATCCCAAACGTTTGGAGTGATGATATTCTAAGAGAAACTAATCAGTTAAAGAATTTATCATTCAAGAAGCATGGAGAAGATCATACAAACTTACCATTTATTACGATAGATGGTGCTGATGCTAAGGATTTGGATGATGCTGTATTTTGTGAAAAACAAGGGGTGGATTGGATATTGTACGTTGCTATTGCCGATGTTAGTCATTATGTTAAACCAGATTCATTGGTAGATCTAGAAGCAAAAAATCGCGGTAATTCTACTTATTTTCCTAATCGTGTGGTTCCAATGTTACCTAGTGTTTTATCTAATGATTTATGTTCTTTGAATCCTAATGAGAATAAAGCCGTATTAATTTGTAAGATGAAAATTTCTAGATTTGGTAACTTAAGTAGTGCTAAATTTGTTGAGAGTACAATTTGTTCCAAAGCTCGTTTAAGCTACCAGCAAGTAGCAGATTTTTACAATGGAGAAGACTTGGTTGATTTTACTTCAGGGGTTAAAGAAAATTTGCTAAATTTGTATGATTTATATAAAAGATTAAGTGAACAAAGAAAAAAAAGGCATGCAATTGAATTAGAGATCCCAGAAAACAAAATAATTTTTTCTGAACAAAAAAAGATAGAGAAAATAATTCTTTCAAGTAGAAATGTTGCGCATAAAATTATAGAGGAATGCATGCTAATGGCTAATGTGGCAGCTGCTGATCTGGTTAATCGAGAGAATTTACCATGTTTATATAGAAATCATAATAAGGCTGATCCAGAAATTTTAAATGATCTGGCTAATCAATTCAGCATGGTTGGCGTAAAGGTACCTAATGGCATTACAACTAATGAAGATTTTTCCGAGATCATAGAGCAAATAAAATTAAGAGATGATGCAGGGTTGTTACAAATGCTGATTTTGTGCTCTATGCAGCAAGCTAACTATACGCATGAATGTTTAGGACATTTTGGTCTTGCTCTTGAAAAATATACTCATTTTACTTCACCAATTAGAAGGTATCCAGATCTAATTGTTCATAGAGTAATATGTAATTATCTTAATAAAGAGAAGCGACAGATAAGCATTGATGAACTTAGTGAAATGGGTGCACATTGTTCTATGACAGAAAGACGCTCTGAAGCAGCAGAGCGTGAAGTAATAAGTTGGCTAAAATGCGAGTATATGCTTGAACATGTAGGTAATGAATATATGGGTACTATTAGCAGTATTACAGATTTTGGTTTATTTGTGACCTTGAATGAATATTATGTTGATGGTTTAGTACATGTAACATCTTTGAAGAATGATTATTATAAATATGAACAAAGTAAATTAAGACTTGTTGGTAAACGTACTGGTACTAAATATCAATTTGGTGAAAATATCAAGGTTATTGTTACAAATGTTGATCTAGATAGACGAAGAATTGATTTTTCCCTCGCATGAATGATAATAAATACATATACGGGTTGCAAACAATCGCGATGATTTTAGATCAAGATCCAAAGCTTATTTTAAAATTATATGTTAATTCATCTACTCAGAATAAAAGAATTGCTGGTTTAATCGATAAAGCTAGCAAGCTTGGAATATCGACAGAGAAAATCTTAGATTTTAGTAAGTATGCAATTAAATCACACCAACCATTAGTGGCAGAATGCCGAGCTTTTCCTAATTTAGATGAGTCTGTATTGAATGAAATAGTTGAAAAAAATGAAGCTGTTACTTTAGTAATTCTAGACGGAATTACTGATCCACATAATTTAGGGGCAATTTTACGTAGTTGTGCTGCTATGAATGTTACAGCTGTTGTTATCCCCAAAAATAACGCAGTAGGATTGACTCCAACCGTTAGAAATATTGCTTGTGGGGGAGCTGAAATTGTCCCGTTTATTCGTGTTAGTAATTTAGCTAGAACGTTAAAAAATTTAAAAAAACAAGGTCTTTGGTTATATGGAGCGGCGGTTGGTACTGGTTCTGAGTTGAATAGTGTTGTCTTTCCTAAGAAGATAGGGTTGGTTTTTGGTGGAGAACATGCTGGTTTAAAACGCCTTACTCAAGAAAATTGTGATGAGGTAGTTAAGATAAATTTAGCTAATAATATGGATAGCTTAAATGTTTCAGTTGCTGCAGGAATATTTATTTATGCGGCACAGCAACGCTAGCTCTATAGTGAGCTATGCCACTTGCCACTCTTGGAGCGTCTTTGATAATTTTGTTAGTAACTCAGATGATTCTTGTTGGTTTATGATAAGTGGTGGTAGCATTCTAACTATATTTTCAGAAGTAACATTTATTAATAGATTATTATTTATACCAAATTTGACGATTTCTTTGCAAGGTTTATCCATTTCTATTGCGAGCATTAAGCCACTACCTCTACTTTCAATAATAGTAGGAAAATCAAATTTTTTAAGCTCCTCTAGAATAAAACTTCCCATATTATTTACATTGGTAAAGATATCTTGGCTTATTAAGGTATCTAATACTACAGATGCCGTGTGACATGCTAGAGGATTGCCACCAAAGGTAGAACCATGAGTTCCATAAGTAAGTAATGAACATGCTTTATCACGCATTAAACATGCTCCAATAGGCATTCCACCTGCTAATCCTTTTGCTGTCATTAAAATGTCAGGAACAATGTTATGGTGCATATATTCATATAATTTTCCAGTTCGACCAACACCAGATTGCACTTCATCTAGGGCTAATAACCAATCATTCTTATCGCATAGCTCGCGTAATTTACTTAGATAATTATTATCGGGAATTATTATCCCGTTCTCACCTTGAATAGGCTCAACTAGAATACTTACGATCTCAGAATCGTCTTGTAATTGAGAAATGGCATTTATATCGTTGTAAGGAACATGAATAAATCCTTCGAGTAAGGGGTCGAATCCTGTTCTAGTTCTTAGATTAGATGCACTGAGTGAGCCAAAAGTTCTACCATGGAATGCTCCGTTCGTAACAATGATTTTAGGATTTTGAATTGCATTTTTCTTTCCGTAGAGCCTTGAACATTTAATGGCTGTTTCCACTGCTTCAGTCCCTGAATTTGTAAAAAATATTTGTTCCATTTCTGTTAAGCAACACAACTGCTCTGCTAACTTATTTTGCCAAGTTATAGTAAAAGCATTTGAGCAGTGGATGAATTTGTTTGCTTGTTCAATAATAGCTTCAGTAACTTTTGGGTGAGCATGGCCTAGAGGGCATGAGCCAATTCCACTTATTGCGTCTAGATAAGAGTTATTTTGCTCATCGAATAAATATACTCCTTTTCCATGGGTAAAGGCAATGGCTTGAGGACGATAAGTTGTAATTCGACTATTTTTGTTTGTTGAAGTTTGCATTTACGAAATCCCAATTTACTAGTTTCCAAAAAGTTTCTAAGTATTTTGGTCTAGCATTACGATAATCTATATAATAGGCATGTTCCCATACATCACAGGTTAATAGAATGTTATGATTTTGTGTTAATGGTGTTGCTGCATTGGAGGTACTTATTATTTCTAACTGCTTATTTTGCTTTTGTACAAGCCATGCCCATCCGGAGCCGAATGTAGTGATTGCTGCTGTGGAGAAAGCTTGTTGAAATTTATCCATTGAAGAGTATGTTTGTTCAATCATTTGGATTAGCTCAGCAGTTGGTTGAGTCTTATTAGGTGTTAAACAATTGAAATAAAAAGTGTGGTTCCAGATCTGGGCAGCATTGTTGAATATTCCTCCATCGGCGGAAAGGATTATTTCCTCAAGAGTTTTTTCAGCAAATTGAGTATTATTTACTAATTTGTTTAAATTATCAACATAAACTTTGTGATGTTTACCATAATGATATTCTAAAGTTTCTTTAGATATATGTGGCTCTAGGGCATCTAGCTCATAAGGTAATTCAGGTAGTTTATGTTCCATGCTCTTCTCCTAAATAGTTTAGTGTAAACTTTCAGCCTGAGCAAATCAATGGAATAGTTTTTGTTGCTATTTAGTAGTATAATAGTTTCTCAATTATTAAGAATTAGGGGATTAAGTATGGATATAACCGAAAAGATTAAACAAGAAATTCAACAGAATCCTATCATTTTATATATGAAGGGTACTAAAGAAGCTCCACAGTGTGGTTTTTCATCACATGCTGTATATATTCTTATGCAGACAGGAGTTGATTTTGAAACTAGAGATGTTTTGGCTAATCCTGAGGTTAGACAACAATTACCTTTAGTATCAAATTGGCCTACGTTTCCCCAGCTGTTTATTAATGGGGAATTAGTAGGAGGATCTGATATAGTAAACGAACACTTCAAATCAGGTGAATTGAAACGTTTACTAGCAGAAGTAGCTTAATTAATTTACCGTAGGAGGTTATTATGACATTAGTAGGAAAAGTAGCACCAGATTTTGTTGCTCCAGCTGTATTGCCAAGTGGAGAAGGAGTAGATAGTTTTAGTTTGTTAAAGAATATCGAGGGTAAATATGCCTTAATATTTTTCTATCCTTATGATTTTACTTTTGTATGCCCAACTGAACTTATAGCTCTAAATAATAGAATGGATGGGTTTAAGGAGCGTAAAATTGAAGTAATTGGTGTATCCATTGATTCAACCCATACTCATAATGCTTGGCGGAAGACTGCTATAGCAAGTGGTGGAATAGGTGAAGTGAAATTTCCTTTAGTTTCTGATGTTAAGCATAATATTTGTCAGAGCTATGGAATTCAACATCCTGAAAATGGAGCTTCATTTCGCGGGGCATTCATTATTGATAAAAAAGGTGTGGTAAGAGTTGAAATGATTAATGATTTCCCAATTGGTAGGAATATCGATGAAATTTTACGTTTATTTGATGCTGTCCAGTTTAATGAACAACATGGAGAAGTTTGTCCTGTTGGATGGCAAAAAGGCAAAGAAGGTATGAAAGAAACTTACCAAAGTGTTTCTCAGTATCTTGAAAAGAATAGTAATGACCTATAAATAAAATAGGGAAATATTATTTTTTTACAAAAAAGTCTTGATTAGTTAAAAATGATGAGGAATAATGTAGATAAATTTTGAAGGATTAGTCAATTTCCTTGCAGAATTTACAAATTTTTGAGAAATATTTATAAAAATGCTGCATTATTTTGCAATTTATAGATAATGTGGTATATATTAGGATTATGTGAGAATAGATTTCTCATATAGCTTGTTTTACAAGAGTTTAACAAGCTAATTGTACAGAGTAGTATTTGTGAGGAAATGATACTGTTCTGACACTAGGAGGAGAAGCTTGCTTTTCTGAATAATAAGTTGGAAACAAAAGTGCTATATTTGCACAACTGTATGTTTCCTCAAAATAATAAGACAAGGAGAAGAAGGGAATGAAGCTTTCAAAAATAGTATTAAAGATAGTCTTTATGTCAGTTACTCTGATTACATGCAACAGTATTTTTGCTAATACTGATATGATGTTTCAAGAGGTTCTAGATCGAAACGCGAATCCTTATATAGCAAAAGGGGATCACGATAATCGTATTTTTTGGTCAGGTGAACTACTAGGTATTGTAGGGCTAAGAACTGCAGTTACTAGAGATGGAGCAGATAAACATCCTACTGGAACAGATATTACTTTACCTAGAGCAAATCTCTATATGGATGCTGTAGTTAATGATTGGGCAATGGCTCATTTGGCTTTGTCTTTTCATGGTTTATCAGTAGGCACGGACGTAGAGGGTTTTAGAGATAAAAATACTTTTGATGAAACTCAAGGGAATGGAATGTACACTAGAGCTGGTATCTTTGCCGCTTTTGATGGACTTACTTATCGACCTTATCGTCTAGTAGATGAAGCCTATGTGACTCTTGGTAATTTACATCGTCACCCGGCATATTTTAGAATGGGGCTTGGTAGAGTACCTTTTGGTTTATATGATAGAAATCAAATTTTATTAAATTGGACAACTCTGTTTACTGAAACTCAAGCTATGTTTGCTCAATTTGGTATTATGGATGCATCAGGGTTTTTCGGTGCAGTATACGCATTTAGAGGTTTATCGCAGTTAGATGATATTGTGCGTGTTAAAGACTCTAATGGTGATGCACAGAGTGATGGAGTAAGAGATGGTTATCCGCATATTAATAATGGCGGTATTTCTCTTGGCTATTGTATGAATCACGGGCATACAGGTATTAAAGTTGCGGTAGACTGGATGTATAATATTATAGGTGGAGTTAATGTCTTTAGAACTATGGCGTTAGGTTCCAAGGTGAGTTCTGAAAGTGGTGAAGTAGCTAAAGTGTATTTTAAAAAGATAATGGGTATACATTTGGGAGTAAAAGGCCACTATAATCAATTTGATTTTAGAACCAACTTCATGATGGCCATGAATAAATTCAATAAAAATGAAGCGATACTAGCTGAGAAGCAACCGATGGTTTGGTCAATTGGAAGTGGAATACATTTTAGGATGGGTTATCGACCTTCACGCTTTGGTATAGGATTCCAAATGACTAACAATCTGAAAAATGCAGCTATTGATAAGAGTGCAGCACAACTAACAGTTGCGAACGCTAAAGGAGCTGGTTGGTTGAAGGGTATTATCAATCAGTGGAGGGTGCATTTTGATTGGACTACAGAAATATTCAAAAATGTTACTGCCGGTGTTCATTATGCCTTTGAAGAGCCATACAAGGATACTTTGAAGAAAACAGCAACGGATATTTCTAATCCTAACAAAGAAACAATAAGACCTGATAAAGTACATACAGCTTTCATCAGCTTAAGGACTAAGATAGCGTAGTACTCTCTTAGTACTGAAACTATCTTAAAAAGCCCGCTATAAGCGGGCTTTTTTTATTTTAATTTTAATTGATTGATGATTTTACAAAAGAGCTCGGCTGTTACTTTAGCATCGTATAAGGCGCTGTGAGCTTTATCTGGATCAAAGGGAATTTTTGCTTCAAATAGTAATTGCGCTAATACAGTATGCTTATATACTGCTGCACCAAGAGTTGCAGTGTCAAAGCTGGTAAAACCATGCAAAGGACTCTTAAGCTTCGTGCGTTTAGCAGCAGCATTAATAAATGCTAGATCAAACCAAGCATTATGACCTACTAATACTGCACGCTGGCATTTTGCTAGTTTTACTTCTTTTTTAATAATACTGAATAACTCTTGGAGTGATTCTTGTTCTGCCACTGCAAATCTAAATGGGTGAAAAGGATCGATATTATTGAATTTTAAAGATGCTGGATCTAAATTTGCTCCTTCAAAGGGCAGAATATGCTGATGAAGGGTTTTGCTTGGAATCAATAACCCATCCTCCATTTTTATAAAGACGCATGCTAATTCAAGTAAAGCATCTTTTGCTGGATTTAATCCGGCTGTTTCTACATCAATTACTACTGGAAGGAATTTTCTAAATCTATTTTCTATTAAATCCATATATTCTCTATATTTTAGCTATTTAATTTTACTTAGACTCTATTGTAACTAAATTTTCAGAGCTAGCTTATAAACTTGTTACTATTCGTACAAAAAAAGCTATTGTCTTACATCAGTGTTTAAAAAGACATCATAGTTATAGTTGAATTACTTGTAAATATTTGGCAGAATGAACTAAATAAAAATAACACTTAGCAAATTAGTTAAGGAGATTGCAATGAAGAAATTAACTAGAATAATAAAAGGGTTTGTATTTATAGCATTAGTAAATATAACATACGCAGATACTCCTTTAACACCTATTCAGTATGTCAGAGGTGAACCAGTATTTTCTAGTCCTTATCTGGGTGAAAGATCTGATTTTGAGTCATTTGATTTAATAATTAATATTTCAGATGTTGATCAATCGCTACGTTTGCTAGAGCAAATGCAAGATGCTGAGAAACGTCTTAAGAAAAGAGGTTATACAATGCCATCTCAACCAACTATTGATTTAAGTGGTAGTATTATAGTTTCTGCTACTGTTGATCAAGAATTTGGAAAAAGTAAATATAATGAAAGTTTTGCATTAGATGAAGTTGAGTTAGATGTATTTACTAGGATTAATGAATGGGCCATGGCATTCTTTGAAATTAGTTATTCTAGCTCTGCAATTCCTAATCCTCAAGAAACTTTAGGAGTTTCTAACAGAAAATTAGATAATTCTAGATTTTATTTGAAACAAGGATTTATTACTCTTGGTAATTTAAATCGTTTCCCTTTATATGTAGTTGGCGGCCAAATTTTTGTACCTTTTGGAACAAAATCTACTAGTCTTGTTTCAGGGCCTTTTACAGGTGGTTTAACTGATACTAAACAACGTGCTTTATTAATTGGCTTTAAACATGGCAATTCTATGTTGAATTATAATGCTGCAGTGTATGGATTTAATAGCTCATATCGAGGTGGTAAGAATGATGGTGGTGCTAAGATAGGAATAAATTTTTCTAAATCAGGGTTTTCTGCTTCAGTGTCTGGAGGAGTGATTTCTAATATTTTTGAAGCTGAAATATTTCAAAATAATGGTGATACATTCTCTGGTTTTGCCATATTTGATGAGAAAGAGAAACCACAATCTAGAAAAATTGGTTTAACTGCTTTTGCTAGCATTGGTTATAAAAATGTTACCTTACAAGGCGAATTTTTTACTGTTGGATCTGCATTACCAAAAGAATTCTTTTCCAATGGTGATGGTGGTCGTGTTAAACCAAGAGCCTTCCATGTTGAAATGGCCTCAGAGAATAAATTTCATACTATTCCATCCTTATTTGCTATAGGGTATGGAGAATCAGCTAAAGCTCAATCATTAGAGCAGGCTAAACGTAAAATTTATGCTTCGGTTACTATAGAACCGATTAAATCTACTTTGTTTGGTATTGAATATTCAAGAACTCGTGATTATGCTAAAGGCTCGAAGGCTAAAACTTGGGGATATGATTCCACAACTGAGAAAGGTGCGTTAGTTGACGTTACTGGAACTGGTGATTGGAAGAATGCTATTAATATATTCTTTGGCTATTTTTTCTAAAATAGATAAAAAGGGAGCAGGATATTTTCTGCTCCCTGATAGTAATTTGCTAATGCTCTCTTCTGAGATTGTATTATTTAATATTTGAAAGCAGCAAAACAATTCTATAGTTATAAATTTTAATATGTTTAAGTGTTAGCAGATAATACCTAAATGTAATACTGAAACAATTTTGCTTGATTTCAGAAAACGGTTAGGTTAAAAATTGTCTAAATAAACTGTACGTTCAATTTATTTAATTAAGGGAATTATGACAATGACTGTTGTTCTAAGTAGTATCCACAGTGCTTTGTTAGGAAGCATGAGTCGCAGTCTGGCTTTCTAGCCTTACAAATGTATCTACCGTGTAGAATAAGCCAGTGGTGGGCATCTAGTAAGAATTGTTTTGGAATATTATTTTCTAACTGTTGTTCTACTGCTAAAGGAGTTTTACCTTTAGCTATGCCTAATCTGTTAGATATTCTGAATATATGGGTATCTACAGCTATAGTTGGTTTGCCAAAAGCTGTATTTAAAATAACATTAGCAGTTTTCCTGCCTACTCCAGGGAGTTCTTCTAGTTCTAGCCTAGTGTTTGGCACTTCACTATTATGTTTATCAATTAGTATTTTACATAAAGCAATAATATTTCGTGCTTTCGTATTGAATAAGCCGATAGATTGGATATATGTTTTTAGCTTTTTTTCTCCTAAATTATAAATCTGAACGGGAGTATTATAATGAATAAAAAGTTTTACGGTGGCCTTATTAACACTTTTATCGGTTGCCTGAGCTGATAAAACTACAGCTACTAATAGTTCAAAATTACTAGAATAAATTAATTCGGTAGTGGGAGTAGGATTATTTTTTTGAAATTTTTGAAATATTTTTTTAATATCTATTTGCATATTATTTACTATTTAACAGTTTTTGAATGTGTTGCTGTTTTTGTTGTACGGTTTCTTTGTCTTTATTACTAATTTTTTTGAAAATATCATCTTTTTTTCCTTGTCTTTTTTGTTTAGCATAGTAGCGTGCTTTGGCAATTTCCGGTGAATATTGAGTATTATCATTAGTTTGTTCTATACAATCAACAGGGCATGCCGGTATACATAAATTACATCCAGTACATTCTTGTTTAATAATAGTGTGCATTTTTTTTGCTGCGCCAACTATGGCATCAACAGGACATGCCTTGATACATTTTACACAACCAATACAATCTGATTCACGTACTTTGACTATAGTTGCAGAGGATTTATGTTTATTAATCCTGTCTAAGAAAGGAGTTGGATCACGGTTTAGGCGTTTGGCGATCTCTATTAATGTTTTGCTACCACCAGGAACACACCGATCTATGCGGTCTCCTTGGATAATTGCTTTAGCATAAGATAGACAGTCAGGATAGGTGCATTCTCTACACTGAGTTTGAGGTAGAATATTGTCAATCTCAGTAACAGTAGGATTCATTATTTAACTAACATTCCAGGAACTGCTCCACTGTCTGGAGATAGCATGTAGACATTCTCTTTATTACAAGCCATTAATACCATTCCCTCAGATATGCCAAAACGCATTTTTCGAGGTTTTAAATTAGCAACTAATATTGTTAATCTACCTTCAATATCTTTTGGATCATAGGTCTTTTTGATCCCTGCAAATACTTGTCGTAATTTTTCTTCACCAACATCAAGTTCTAGTTTTAGTAATAAATCTGCTCCTTCTATATGAGATGCCGAGACTATCTTAGCTATTCGTAATTCAACTTTACTAAAATCTTCGATTGTAATATGCTCGTTTTCTATTTTAGGTTTGTCTTGCTCCATATTATGTTCCTGTAGTTTTATTAATTGAGATTCTTCGATTCTTTTAGTCAATGGTGTAAATTTATTAATTGTATGTGATAGTAGGGGGGACTTTATATCTGCCCAAGTTAAACTACTAATATTTAGAAAATTCTCAATAGATATAGCCATCATGGGTATAATTGGTTTTAGATAAATTGTTAATAGTCTAAATAAATTTACCCCCATAGTACAAATATCTTGCACTAATGAAATATCTTTTTGTTTGATAAGCTGCCACGGTTTGTTTTGGTCTATATATTGATTGGTTAGATCAGCACATTCACAAATAATTCTAATTGCTTTAGAAAATTCTCTATTTTCATATAACGTAGCGATCTGCTCTGATTTTCCAGAGACAATATTAAATAATTCTTCATTATGAAGTTTATTAGCAAGCTTATTTTCAAAGTGTTTTGCTAGGAACCCACTACACCTACTAGCTATGTTGACAAATTTGCCAACTAAATCAGCATTAACTCTTAGCATATAGTCGTTTAAGTTAAAATCTATATCTTCCACAGTATTTGATAACTTAGCTGCAAAATAATATCTTAAATGCTCTGGATCTAAATGGTCTAGATATTGTTTTGCTGCGATAAAATTACCGCGAGATTTAGACATTTTATTACCATTGATAGTTAAAAATCCATGAGCAAAAATAGAAGTTGGAGTACGGTAATTACTAGCAGTTAGGATGGCTGGCCAGAATAATGCATGGAAATAGATGATGTCTTTGCCAATGAAGTGATAAACTTCATAGTCACTATTTTTATTCCAGATCTCATCGAAATCTAATTCAGAGGTTTGAGCTGTATAGTTTAAAATGCTAGCTAAATAGCCAATGGGAGCATCGAGCCAGACATAGAAATATTTATTTGGATGATTTGGTATTTCAAAACCGAAATATGGATGATCTCTAGATATATCCCAATCCCTTAAATCATTTTTGAACCATTCCAGTAATTTATTTTTTACTTCTGGTTGTAGTGAATGTGTTTTAAGCCATTCTATTAAAATTTTCTGATAGTTATTAAGCTTAAAAAATAAATGTTCAGATTCTTTGGTAATTGGAATCGTTTGACTTAAAATAGATATGGGATCTTTCATCTCTAGAGGGCTATATGTTGCCCCGCAGTTTTCGCAGCTATCCCCATGCTGTTCTTTTGTATTGCATTTTGGACAAATTCCTTGAACATATCGATCTGGTAAAAAAATATTTTTAACTTGATCAAAAGCTTGTTGAATTGTTTTAGAAGAAATATCTCCATTTTCTTCAAGTTTTTTAAAAATCGTATTTGCTAGTTCTCTATTTTCTTTAGAGTGAGTGGTATGGTAGTTAGAAAATTCTATATTAAATTTTGAGAAATCCTTTATATGTTGTTCTCTTATGGGTTTAATAAATTTTTCAGGATCTTGGTTTTGTTCAGCAGCTTTTAGCATAATTGGCGTACCGTGAGCATCGTCTGCACAAAAATACCAGCATTGATTACCTTTAATATTTTGAAATCTAGCCCATATATCTGTTTGAACACCTTCTAAAATATGTCCTATGTGTAAGGGGCCATTTGCATATGGTAGGGCACTAGTAATTATAATTTTACGCATAATATATTATTGGTTAATTAATTGTATCATTGTACAACATAGTGCTGTTGGGGATCTATATCTTATCTATGTTTTAATAAGATAAAAAAATTTATTATTAGTTAAATATTATCATAATAGGTTGTATTATAAGAAAATTTAATTTGCATTTTGAGTCAGCCAAAATTGTTTATTGATAATAATTTATAAATATCTGGTAATATTTAGCCAGGATAATGGCTTTGTGTATTGATAAGTATGCTTATATTTAAGTTTTAATGCAAATTTTATTTTCTAATTGAAATATATTTAGTTATTGAGATTAGATAATTATCAAAAAAAATATATATTGCAAATGCAAGATGAGCATAAAAATATATATATATTGACCCTTTAACAATTCATTGTAAACAACAAGTATTCTTATTTATCTAAAAGAGCTATTTAAATTCCTAATTATACCCATAAATTATTTTTTTAAAAAGTTAATGTTATAATGGAATCTCCGTAACAACTAACTGCCAGGGAGGTCTACGACTATGAGAAAACATCCATAATATAAGACCTATACAGACTCGTATTTAATATGCGAGTCTGTATATTTGAAGGACGGTTCAAATAATTAAAAGGATTTATTTAGCCGAATAACGAAATATAAGTTTACAGGTTACAATACCAATGTTTAAAAAATATAATATTGCTGCAAAATCCAGTGCTTTTGGATATTTTTCTTATTGCTACAATAATTCTATTTTTGGTATGTTTATTGCTATTTGTATGCCATTGTTGTTTGAAGATTTCACCTTACATGAACAAAAAATTTATGGTTCTATTTGTTTTTTTGTAGGGTTCTTGTCTAGGCCATTTGGAGGATTTTTATTTGGTTTTTTAGGGGATATTAAAGGTCGTGCCTTTGCATTATCGTTTGCTAGTCTTATGGTTGTTTTGCCTACAATATGTTTGGCATTGTTACCTTCTACCGCTTATTTAAGTGGCTTTGCTTTATTATATATAATTCTATTTTTAAGATTTGCTCAAGGGATAGGTCTTGGAGGCAGTTTCTCTAATACAATTGTTTTTGTTGCTGAGCAAAGTAATATTAAAAGTCAGTTTAGTTTAACTGGGTTTATGACTTCGGCTGGTTTTTTTGGTGCATCGATCGCCACCCTAATAGGCTTTCTAGCAGCTATTTTTCTTCAAGAGGATCTTGCTTGGAGATTTAGTTTATTTCTTGGAGGAATAGTAGGATATGTTGCTTATCTAATGATTAGTAGAATTAAAGAATCAATACAATTGAATCAAGAAGTAAATAGTTTATATACCCTAGTTGAACATTTTAAAGAATATAAAGTAATTTTATTTATAGTGTTTTTATTAGGTGGGCTAAATTTATTTCCAATTTATCTGTCTACTATTTATATGAACTATGTGTTGGTTAATTATTTGGGTTATAAAACTTTAGGGGTAATGTTAAATAATACTCTAATGCTTGGCTTAACTGGACTTTTTGTTTGGTTATCTGTTCCGTTATTAGAGAAATATGGACCTTTTAGATTATTAAAAAATACTATGTTTTACTATATACTATTGGCAGTTCCTATGTATGTATTAGCTTTTTACTTTGAAAACACTATTAGCTTTTGTGCTTTACAGATCTTTTTATTATTAGGTGATGGGCCTATGATTCTAGCTGTTTTCTATTTAGTGCCGAGGCTCTTTCCTAATCATATTAGGTGTAGTTCTGTTGGAGTAAGTTTTACTTTAGGAAACGCTCTGATAGGAGGGTGTGTACCATTATTTGCTAGTTATTTTGCTTACATTGGGGGGAGTGAGAGCATTGTTTCATTATTGTTATTATTTGTAGCTATAGTCTTTTTACTTATTATTGTAATCTTAGAAAGACGTCCTGCTCATCTGGATATTTTTAGTCAGGAGTTAAGCCTCAGCAGTAGCAGAGGTTAGCTGTGCAAATTTTTTTGTATTATCTGTATTTATATTTTTAAAGTATTCTCTAATAAATTTCCCTGTTTTATTTAGGGATAAATTATCTTTCCAATAGGCTGGGTATGTAAAGCACATAATAACTATTGGGCCATTAATCTCAGGTAATATTCTAACAAATTCATAATTTTTAGCCATTATTGATTCTAAAGACAAAGACAGTATGCCTTGACCTTCTGCTGCGGCTCTAACTAATCCTGCAGTAGTATTTATGCATGTGACGTTATCTAGTGGAATATTGGCTCTGTTTATATGCCAATTTAATGTTGGATAACTCTTATGATCAAAATCTTTAGTAAAACTTAAAAAATGGTGCCTTTGTAAATCTTCTAAATTTTCTGGTAACCCATATCTTTTTATATAAGTTTTTGATGCCCATAAGCTAGAATGAAATTTAAGTAAAGGTAACTGTATTAAATGAGTACTTTCAGAATTGTAAGGGGTAATTGATATTATACTACCTAGTTTTTGACTATCAATTAGATAATCGTCAGTTATGAAATTCAGTTTTATATTGGGTAGTTGTATTTTAAAATTTGAAAGCATGGGCACCAACCAATCTTCAATTATTGATGCGGTCGTATATATATTAATTTTACCTGCTTCTAAGTTTGGATCATTATTCATAAGATTTAATAAAGACTCGTATGTATCGACAAGTAATGGAACAGTTTTGTAGAATATTTCCCCAGGCCTCGTAAGTTTTATTGGCCCTGCACGAAAATTCCTTATAATTAATTTATGACCTATTTCTTCTTCTAGGCTGCTTATTCTTCTAGATACAAAAGAAAGAGATAGTTTTTGGCTATCTGCTAGTTTGCTAAAATTTCCTGCTGTTACTAGTGCATTGAAGAGCTTTAATTTTTCAAAAAACATTGCCAATCCTATTGACTTATTAAGCACTTTTGAATACTATTATTTCCTGAATATGTATTGTAGCTTTTCAAGAAAAAAAAGCAATACCTAGAAACTGAAATACTGGCATGGAAAAGTATTACTTAGATCAGAAACTTTTAATCTAAGTAGTATAGCTAACAAAAAATACAATCTAATTTATAGATTGTATGTATTTTTGCTTAGTGCATTGCTATAGCAACATACAGTTGCTTATCATGGGGTGAAATGTTGTTTACGGGTAGGAATTTATTGGCAATCAATAATTTATTTTAGATTATGAGGTTGCCAATTTATTTCTGAACTAGTAGATCAAAAATTTTCTACTATCTGAAAAAATAATAGTTATGTAACATACTGACTAAGTAACTATTTGGTTCATAGTCAAAGTCATGAAATATTGACATCCTCACCCACCTAAAATATCTGTATCTAAATTAATGAATAGCCTAAAAGGTGGATCTAGCAGATATTTAAAAATCCATTTCCCTGAATTAGAAAAATACTATTGGGGAAATGCTTTATGATCTCCCAGTTACTTTGCTGGTAGTTGTGGTGGTGCACCTTTAGAAATCATCAAAGAATATATTAGAGCTCAAGAGACACCTAACTAGACGAGTGCTTTATATCCTCCACCTGAAGGAATAGGTTTTATGGCACGATGTTGATAAACTGAAAATTAAATTGGTTCCTTAGGAGTTAATCTATAATTAAATTTCTCTTTTACGGAGTATTGCTTATTCATAATATCATCGTAATATTTATTCTTGAGGAATATTTCCCTAATCAGCAAAGGTATGGAGTTCTACAAAAAAATATTTGTAATAATTTTATTAGTACTTATTCATTGTTCCCAAGCAATAGAAATTATTATTAAAAATGATACAAGGAGACATATTGCTAAATATGAATTAATTGTACACGAGTTTGAGAAAGGGTTTAAGTTTTTTACTAGTGGAAAAAATCTATCTGCGGATACAAGTGAAACTAAAGAGACGGGTATTAATTCTGGTTTGATATGCATTTACCTTAGTTTTGGGGTACATAAATAATTAAAGCTAAATAGTTAGATGTCGGTCTAATTCTGGTTCTGATATTCTAGCTTTTTAAAAATTGGAATGAATGCCACAGAAGGAGTACACTATGTCAAAAAAACTATTTATACCAAGCATTGCTGAAATAGCAGAAAAAGATCTGGAATATTATGAAGAATTTTTGCAGTCTAATGCAATGGCTTATACAATTAAGTTAGTGATAGAAGGAAAGAATAACGGTTCGCAACTTTTTATTAAATCTATAGTACCAGCAAAAATTGGTACATTGTGTTGTGCCATGATTTTATCTGAAGGTAATCAATCAAGGGCATCTAGATTATTAGGTATTAGTAGAGGTACTATGCGGCAATATTTATTAAGGTACTTTGATCTATTAGACATTGGTACAAGTGATAATATTGGGAATTATCCTAAGATATTATAATCTGTTATATTGATAACATATTGTATGATATATTTGGAAGAATTATTCTTGCTAAATAAGATCGTATTTGTTAGCCTTTTAACAGGATTTTTTAATTATTTTAGTAATGGATAATATAAGTAGCTTATTATTACAATTTAACAATGAAATTAGGTTGAGTGGTTTCTTTGGTATATTTATTATTCTGAGCTTTTGTGAAATTTATATTCCAAGGCGGCAACTAATAGTTGCAAAATATCGTAGATGGTATGCTAATCTAGGAATTATTATTATCAATAGTTTATTAGTTGAGATAATTTTTCCTGGTATCTTGATTATAGTGTCTGTTTGGGCGTATAGAAATAATATAGGGATATTAAATTATTTAGATTTTCCCATATTAGTTAATATGGTTGTTTCAGTATTATTCTTAGACTTTGCTATCTATGTTCAGCATGTGGCATTCCATAGGTTTAATTTTCTATGGAAAATTCATAAGGTGCACCATGTAGATCTTGATCTGGATGTTACAACGGGACTTAGATTCCATCCATTTGAAATAATAATATCACTACTTATAAAGGCTATAATAGTATTAGCAATAGGAATTTCTGCTGTGAATGTTATAATATTTCAAATAATACTTAATACTACTAGCATGTTTAATCACAGCAATATTAGTCTTCCAAATTTTTTGGATAGAGTATTACGTTATTTAATTGTGACTCCTGATATGCATTTAGTGCATCATTCTGATATTCTCGAGGAAAATAATAGTAATTATGGTTTTAATTTGTCTATCTGGGACAAAATATTTAAAACTTATCTAGTTTCTCCTAAGTCTGGTTTAGATAATATGCGTATTGGAGTGCCTCATTACAAAGACCAAAGATATTCTAAAAATTTACTAGTCATCTTATTTTTACCATTAAAACGTCGAAGAAAAAATTTTTAGCACCAGCGCCGTCAACGATCTTTATTAATAGTGGTAATGTGGTTGCTCTTTGTCATGAATGACGAAGCTTCTAACTTCCAGGCTACAGCTGACAAGTAGTCAGTCTTAGGCAAGCTTCCATTGGTCAAAACCAAAAGCCCTTCGGCTTTTAATTTCAAGATACCTTGTTGTTTTATATTCTTTGCTATATTTATATCCCTCGTGAGTAATGCCTATTGCAATGTTAGTTAATTCACTCAAAGATCTCTCTAGTGGAATGCTTAGCAAAGAATTCGTTGTATTCAAAACATCTTATTGGGGCGATAGTGTTGCATTATGGAATAGGGTTATTTTATGGCTTCGGTTGGAGGAGCGCTGGTTGAGGTTCTTTGATAATATCTAGAATAGCAGCAAACGCTTGAGTAGAGCCCTTATTAATGACGATCGATGGTTTACGGTGTTGTTACTAAAATATCAGCTATCAAAATCCATATTTTATCAACATGTTATTACCTTGGCGGCTGGTTTTTAGATATTAATATCTCTGAAATATATACAAATATATGTGTTTGAATTAGATAGTATTTAATTAATATATTGCCAAAAAGTGTTTTTTATGGTATATTATGCCTAATAAATAAACAAATGTTCATTATGCAATATTCAAATCACTCACTACTCAAGAAATTTGTTCTTACTTTTTCCAATATCGTACTACTATTTGCTTATATAGCTAGTGTTGAATCTTCTGAGCTATATTTACCTAAACTTGAAATTAGCTTGAAAGGTGGTAACAAGCGTTCTATTGTAAGGCCAGGTGTAGTATTACCAATATTACAGACTAGAGATACTCTGACCTATGTAAATCTTATTTTTATGGGAGATAATAACCAAGCTCTTGAAGGTAATTTTGGGATCGGTTATAGAAGAATAGTAAATGATAAACAACTTTTTGGTATTTTTGGACATTATGATATTCGTAAGTCTCCATATGGTAATAAATATCATCAAAGAACTATAGGATTAGAATGGTTTGTCGGATTGATAGAGTTAAGAGGGAACATCTATCTGCCATATAATGAGAAAAATTCTATTGCTAGTAGCAAGAAACTCAAAGCAAAAGTTTATAATCATAGGGTAAGAATTGATTCTGGTAAGTTAACGCGTTCAGAAAAACCTTTAGCTGGATTTGATGCAGAATTTGGCTCTGCCATTCCGGGAAGAAATAATATTTCAGCGCATATTGCTTATTATAGGTTTGGACAGAATTGCCAAGGGGTGCGTGGACGTGCTGCACTTCAATTAAATAAAGTACTTACTGTGGATTCTGAGGTTAGTTATGATCCATTAAGAAAAATATCGTATTTCTTGGGGTGTAAGTTAAGTTGGGAATTTGGCAGTAGAAAGGAAGCTAACCCATTAACTTATTTACAAAAGAAAATGACGATTAATCCTGTAAGAGATATTGATATTGTCATAAATGATCAGATATTAGATTTTAGTCCTGAACATACCTTCAATGGAAGCGTAACAGAAGAGTTTGTAATTGAGCATGATGGGGAATATTACGTGCATAAAAAAGGTAATTTAGTTCAGATTACTGTTGATCAAGCACTTGATTATGTAAAGAAACGCTCTAAGGCATTGGTGGTGACTAATGGTAAGGGTGAATTTAAATTACTTAGAACTTCTAAATGCTCAGACAATAATAACTATAAGAACGAGAAAGCATCTTTACGTAACTCTACTGGAACATTTTCTAAGATCAAAGCGATTAATGATAAAGATTTTGCTGACATTATGTCTGATGGTGGAGACAGTATACGCTTTTTGCCTGAAGAGAAAGAACGGGTTAATTCTTTGACGTTGTCTCAAAGCTCAAAAATAGAAATAATCGAAGATCAAGAAGGGGTGGAAACCTTTGCTAGTAATGGTGGCTCTAATAATATGCAGTGGTCTACCTTTTTTCAGGGGTTAAAAAAATTATTGAGCGAACAACAAAAAGCGTCCGACACAAGAGTGCAAAATGCTATAAATGCGATGAATGGAGTTAAATCAAAGCCAAATAATAATAAGAAAGAAGATACCAAAACCTCTGGATTTAGAGCAAGTAGAGCTATTGGTATAATCAAAGATGAACAAAGTGATGGGTTTACGGTTGTTGCTAATACTAATAGATATCAACCGCAGCAACAGTATGTACAGCCAACACAGAATACTCAAAACTATCAACAGCCACAACAGAAATATTCTCCTAGTAATAATGCAAGTAAGGAGCCTGTTAAAGTTGAAAAACTTAATGGTAAGCCGCTTGTTAGTAACAATAAACCTAAACCTAAGAAGAAGGCACTTCCAAAGCAGATGAAAATTGGAGGAAATAAGGTAATAAAAAATACGTTCACTATAGGACAGATGACAGCAAGACAAGAAGAAATGAAAAAACTTAAAGCTAAACCTAAATTTGATTTTTCAAAGATGGGTGGGATATTTGCTGGTGCAAAACGGAAGAAGAGCAAAGTAAAACAAAAGTCTATTGCAGAATTGCAAAAAAGTGCCAATAGTAGTGGGAATTCAAAAGGAACTGATCCACGTAAGACAACAGCGTCTACTTATAAGCATCCTATGGTAGGTGGTTTACTTATTCCAACTAGTGGAAAAGATGCAACAATCTGTTACCATGGTAAACCTGTGATCGTTAAAAAACAGCAATATAAGAATAATGTTCATAGTCTAAATAGGGGGGGGTACTGGTTCCTAAGAGCTGTGACTTATCATAAGGATACTGGTGGATTTTGGAAATTTAACGGTGATGATAACTCCGTTCTTGAATATACTGATAAGAGCTTCATAAAGGATGCCAAAAAATGCTGATAAGAGCTTCATAAAGGATGCCAAAAAATAAATCCATTTTTGTTAATTAGCTTTAAATATCTAGAATTAATAATATTAAACGAATTAATGATAAATGTTTTTCAAAGAAACTGTTATCATACCTAGAAATTAGTAATCAATTTAGGTAGAGATATGTCAATTAAACCAGATAGATGGATCAAGGAAATGTCTATGGAGCATGGGATGATTACTCCATTTGTAGATTCACAAGTAACTAACAAAGATCAAGAAAAAGTAATTTCTTATGGCAACTCAAGTTATGGGTATGATGTTAGATGTGCCAGAGAATTCAAGATATTTACTAATATCAATTCTTCTATTGTTGATCCAAAGAATTTTAGTGAAGATAGTTTTGTGGATATTGAGACGGATATCTGTATTATCCCTCCTAATTCATTTGCTTTGGCACGTACAATAGAATACTTTAAGATCCCACGTAACGTACTTACTATTTGTCTTGGAAAATCTACTTATGCTAGATGTGGAATAATAGTGAATGTTACTCCGTTAGAACCTGAGTGGGAAGGCCACGTAACATTAGAATTCTCTAATACAACCCCACTACCAGCTAAAATATATGCGAATGAAGGGGTTGCCCAGTTTTTATTTTTAGAATCTGATGAATCTTGTGAAATTTCATATCTTGATAAGCAAGGTAAATACCAAGGGCAAACGGGAGTGACTTTGCCAAAACTTAAAGAATCAAATTAGTTGATTGAGATGATACGGAGCCACCATCGTCTTCACTAGTGTAATCATCGTCATCTTTGATTTCACAGTTGAGTTTTGAGGCGTTGACTCTTTCTTTTAGATCTTTTCCTGGCTTAAAGTGTGGACTATGTTTGGCTTTAGTTACAACACGATTTCCAGTTTTAGGGTTATGTGCATTCCTTGGAGGGCGATAGTGCAAGCAGAAGCTGCCAAACCCACGAATTTCAATTCTACCACCTCTACCAAGAGTTTCTCTTAAATACTCTAGTAGCAGATTGACACTAAGAGAAACATCTTTTTCAGAAATATGTTTTTGCTTATTTGTTAAAATATTTATTAGCTCTGACTTGATCATTTAATTTGAACCTTATCCTATGAAATCAATAAGTTGAAACAATTTTAATACTCATATATCAGTTTAGCAAATTTAATTGGCTTTGGTGTCGATTTTTAGAAAAAATCTTTTTATTATCAAAATAAGTATAGCAATAAAACAAAAAGATAAAATTTAATCCATATATATAATTTTAGGTATGCGATATTTGTAAAAAAAATGTCACCATAGGTTTTGCTTTGCTACATACATCAAGGTAATATTAAGAACTGCAATTTAAATTCATTCTTGTTAAATAAATATACATGAACATAGTGTCCATAAAAAGAAGACTTACTTATCCTATAATAAAGATTTATTTTGTTATTTTTACATCGGCTATGTTTGCTACAAATAGTGATGCTCTTTATGTAGCTAAAATAAATGTACCAAATCGTTCATTGGAGGCTAGAAAGGTAGCTATACGTTTAGGGCTAGCAGAAGTTATTAAGCGTGTTACTAGCGATGAAAATGTAATGGGTCTTATGGAAATTGAAAATATTCTTGAAAAACCGGATAACTATTTACAAAGTTATGGTTATATGGAGGAAAATAGTGAATTAGCGATCAAGATGAATTTTAATATAAAACAAATTAATTCTATGTTGAGAGAACTGGAAATTAGCCCTTGGATTAAGAGACCTGAAATTTTATTATGGGTTTTTATTGATGGTAGAAGTTTAGCGCAATTGAGGAGTAATACTGTAGAAGATGTAGTAAATATAATTACTCAAATTAGCTCGAAAGTAGGATTGCCAATTTACTTTCCTTTAGGGGATTTAGAAGAAGAACAGGAGTTTGGTAATATAAATATTATCCAGTCTCAGGAGTTAATTGAAAATTTATCTAAAAAATATGCAAAAGAGGTAATTGTTGTTAGTAATATGCAGCATGTCTTAGAAGGTTGGAATATATCATGGATGCTTTATACTCAAGCTGAGACTCAGCACTGGGTTGATGAAGATTTCAGTCTTGAGCTTGCGATAAAATCTGGTTTTACTAATATAGCTAATTTACTTAAAGAAAGATTCCATTTATCTAGCAGTTATGGCATAACTGAAATTAAATTTAGTGTTAGAAATATTTCCTCTAATAAGGCTTATAAGCGGGTGCAAAGCTATTTATCAAAGCTATCTATTGTCGATTCTGTTAATATTATTAGTTTAAAAAAGCAAAATGTTACTTTCCAGGTGAATTTAACTCAAGATGTTAATAAGTTTAGGGAAGTATTAGAGCTAAATGAACAATTGGAATTTGCCGGTAGCATAAATCCTGAATATTTAATATATGAATTTAAACCATGAGATATCTACCAAATTTATTAACTATTCTACGCATAATTTTACTAATACCATATATATATTGCTTATATGTGGGTAAAAACATAATGGCATTAATGATTTTCTCTATAGCTGGTTTGACCGACTGTTTAGATGGTTATTTTGCTAGAAAATTTTCTTGGGCAAGCAATATAGGGGCGATTTTAGATCCACTAGCAGATAAATTATTAATGATAAGCAGTTTCTCTATTCTATATATCATTGGGGCTATAAATATATATGTTCCTATAATAATTATATTAAGAGATCTGTATATTATTTTTGGTATAGTGTATATATATCATCAAGATCCAGGTGTACTAAAATTCCAACCTTCGTTTATAAGTAAATTGAATACAGTTTTACAATTGTTATTAATATTTTTAACTTTAATTAATATTAGTTTATTTCATATTAATATTTGGTTCCTAAAGTTCACGATGCTGATAGTAGTTGTTACAACTGTAGTTAGTTTATTTCAATATATTAAATTAGCAAGGGGTTGGCTTGCTGTGGGAAATAGGTATGAGTGAGCAATTGATACTACCGATTTTACAAGTTAGGAGGATGACTTTTAGTAATTATTATGCTGGGATTAACCTTGATGTAGTGGAATCTTTACAAATGGCTCTTGAGCAGAATAAAAACTCTGTTTACTATTTATTTGGTAAAAATGGAACAGGTAAGACACATTTATTAAAAGCCTGTTTTAATAAACAAAAATATAATAAAGCTAGTGCGGGTTATTTTTCACTTAATGCTGCTGATTTTAAAAAGGATATTAATGATGCAGATCCTTCAGGCCTAGTTTGTATTGATGATTTAGAGCATATTGCTAATAATAGGAGTTTGGAGGAAGTTATATTTCACTTGTATAATCAAGTTTTAGAGAATAAAGGATTATTGATTTTAGCAGCTAGAAAATCTCCTAGGAATATCAATGCGTTATTGCCAGATCTTGTTTCTAGACTATCTTGGGGATTAGTGTATAATTTAAAAGAGTTGTCCGAGGACGATATTATTATTGTTTTACACAACTTTGCTCTCGACATGGGATTAACTCTACCAGTAGATGTCGTAAAATTTTTATTGGTTAGATGTTCGAGAAGTGTTAATAATTTACTTTCTATAGTTAGTATACTTGATAAAGCTGCTTGTAGTGAAAAACGTAAATTGACTATTCCATTTGTTAAGGTGGTTCTAAATATTTAATGAGAAGTGATTATTATGAATATTATAGATGATGCAATAATACAAAAATACTTAGATGAAGCTGTTAAAGTATCCCGTGCAAATGATGCTGGAGAGGTAGCTAAATATATTCCAGAATTATCTTTACAAGATCCAAGGCAAACAGCAGCAATTATCAGGACTACCAATAATAAGATTTATTCTTCAGGCGATAGTTTGCATGATGATTTTACTTTGCAGAGTTCCGCAAAATTAGTAGTTTTAATCGGATTATTAGAAGAGTTTGGGTCGGAAGAGGTTTATAAGTGGGTTATGGTAGAGCCTTCTGGGCATGATTTTAATTCAGTTGCCAGACTTGATCAGTTTGGACCTTATCCTTCTAATCCGATGCTAAATGCTGGTGCGATTACGCTTTGTAGCAAGATCCCTGGTAATGATGAGGATAAAATGCATTGGCTTGATGTTTGGATTGAAAAGCTCTTTAATGAGAAAGCCCGTTTGAATACCAAAGTTTTTGCTTCTGAGCGTAGAACGGGCGATCGTAATAGGGCTCTTGCATATTTATTAAGGAGTAATAATATGCTCGAGGGAGATGTCGAAAGAATTTTGGAAATATATTTTACTTTATGTTCATTCGAGATGTCTCCTTATCAAGCGGCTCATCTTCCATATTTACTTGCGAATAAAGGTAAGAATACTAGCGGTGAGCAAATCATTTCTGAGAACACAGTTAAGCAATCCATATCGATTATGGCTACATGCGGTTTATATAATGAGTCTGGGAAGCATCTGGTAAATACAGGGATGCCAGCTAAAAGTAGTGTATCTGGTTATATTTTTGCAGTAGTTCCTGGGATTGCTGGTATTGTAACTTTTAGTCCTAGAGTTAATGCCAAAGGGAGTAGTGTTCGGGGTTCAATCATTCTTCGCGAACTCTCTAATAAGCTTAATTGGCATTTTGCACTTAATTAATAATAATGCTAACTAATTTTTAAAACGATCCCAATATCTAAGGAATGAAAATCAAAAGAAGACTCAAAGAAATTGTTGTTAGATATTTGTCCTATTTTTTGTGAAAAGGTACTATGGTATCTATACTCTAAGCTTAGATCCCACATATGATTTAAAATTAAATGAAATCCTACTATAGCGTTATAGACAAAAACATTATAAGATCTACTAAATCTCTGCGCTACTGGTTCTGTAGATAGATGGGAATAATAATTTAACTTCATGTGGCTGTAGCCAGCACCAACACCAAAAATAAATTTAACAGGTCCATCTAATGTGAAGTCATAGTAACTATTTAAAATAAAATCTTTTAAATTACCAGTTGTGCTTTTATCATTGGTAAACTTTTTTACCGGGCTATTGTTTATTCGAGTATTAACTTCCTCAATGCGTGTTTTAGCAAAATGGCTAGTAAAAGCTACACGAAATTGATCAAATTTGTATCCTAGGCTTCCTCCAAAATTGTACGTTGGCTTAGAATGAAGCTCTAATAACCGTTGGCTTTTACTATCTTCAGTCTTCCCCAAAACAGTTAGTCCACCTTGTCCTTGAACATACCAGCCATATAAATAATTAAAGGAGAATGATGTAGCTGAATACATAAGAAAATTAATAAAACTAAATAAAATAAATAATTTCTTCATATGTATTCCAGGTAAAATCTAGTTTACATTATATTTAATAACTATTGTTGTCAATATATATCTCTGGTTTCTGGGTATTTATCTGCAAATGTCAATAAGACTATTTTATCGAGAGGTTAGGTTAGTCGTTAATATCTAGTGTATACAACAAGAGCAGAGTACGGGCATGCAAAGAAATAGATGCTAAATAGGTGAACTATTCGTAGATAAAGCATATGAGTAGTTCACAGCTGAAATTTAGATAATATTTTAAAAATTTTGAGATGGTTTATCATTTTATTATTAAAGTTATTTAGTCGGTATTAGTAAAGAAGTCCGGTTTGGAACTAATTGCACTAAGTATGTATGGTGGTGTAATATTTACCTTATTAAGGAAAAAAATTTTAGAATTTGTTCTAAATTAAATCAGTTTAGTTGGAGAATACCTAGCATGAAAAATCTAAGAACTATTGTAAACGTAGCTATAATGATATTTAGTGTAAATTGCATTTTTGCATTTCCTCCCATTTATGATGCAGGAATATTTAATTTATTTGACAAAATGATTAAGAATAGCGTGCTCATAAACAGATTTCCTAGTTATATGAGAAAGGAATTTGAATCCAAAGAGGGTTTTTACACTATTAGTTTGTTGCAATCTAATGCTGATTTCAGATGTGCCGAAGGGAATAGTTATAATGTTAATTTGCTGATGGATAGTGGCTTATGTCGTGAAGAATGGGTATTAATGCATACGAATAGATTTAAAAAAATCTACAAGCAATCTTACGATAACCAAGATCGTTATTTTGAGATGGGATATTCTATTTACTTCGAAGAATCGTCGCTGCATTATACGTTTGTGTATCATATAGTAATTGATGAGATGAATATCTCAGATAATAAACAGTATCCAAAAGTTGGCAGAACAATTGGTAGGATTGTCGCCAAAAGACAATTAGGAAGTAAATATGAATGTACAATTTTATAGATGTTATAGAGTTGAAAATTTCCAAAGCGTTTACGAGATGGAAGATGATAAAAAGAGCATTTTTATCATTCACTTAGTGAATTAAGTGATTTTGTGATCGATAGTGCAAGATTTAATATTGTTTTTTCATATATACATCCATATTATCATCATATATTCTGATGTTGTCAAAAAAAGATTCTTGCCCTAAAGATGCTTCAAACGAGATTAGCTTATTTTTATTTTGGAGCTGTCCAACAACTTGGTAGTTGTCGCCCCATTTTGCCTTATAATGTACCATATTTCTATCGGGAGTTATTATATTCTTTAACAAATTAAATTCTTTTGTTAAACCTGTATTAAATGAATGTTGGGGAAGAAAATCTTCCCAAGATACTCCTATTATATAGGATAATGGTATCTTAGGAAATAACCAGTAGAAGATAGCTGCATAAAAAGAATATCCTTCCATGCGATAAAAAGAAAAAATATTATTTTTCTTTGAAAAAAATAATTTACAATTATCTGTTTGCAAGTTATTTTCTCCATTGAGACTAATACTTGGAGTGAAAGTAACAGTGAAAGACTTGTCAGTTTTTTTATCTAGGCAAAAATAACTTAAATTATGGCCTAGGACAAAATTAAATGATTCAGTTACTGAGGTTTCTCTAGGAATTACAAAAATTTCTTGTTTTTTGCGTAACTTGTTACTGTAAAAAAAATAGTTATTCGAATTTATATAAGGATAAAAACTAAAAGGAATAGTATTTGAAAATAGATATAGAGAAGTTTGCATTTGGATATGAACGTGTGGAACTGGTGAATATCCAGAATTACCACATAGGCCTATTAATTCATTTTCACAAACTATCTGTCCTGGGGCAAGAGTTATAGAATTTTGAGCCAAATGTCCTATGGTTATAAAATAACCATAACTGTTTTCAATAACTACATAATTACCAAATTTATTTTCATAGTCCAAATTACCAATCTCATTATCAGGTAAATATGATACTAACTGTATTATTTTACCATTACACGGACTAAGAATTTCTTTACGGAAACAATGATAGTCTTCTAGTATATATCCATCTCCAGTATGGGTTTTACCATGCCTTTCAACAACAAAGTCATATGCATATTGCCAAATTCCTTTATGAGTCCATTGATCATTAAAGCCTTGCCATACAACCCATGTTCCTTTAAAAGGAAAGTTAATACTAATGACATTAGAATCTGCTTTATTTGTGTTATGTAAGAAAGAATCTAAATTTAGTTCAGGGGTCTCTAAATTTATTTTTGGGATTAACCAGAAATTAAACTGTTTTAGTACATATAAAATACTTAATGAGGTGAAAACAAAAGGTAAAGTAAATATTGGGATATTGTATATTTTGTATAAGACTAATTCTGCGTTAAGAAACAAAACAGAAATACAAACGCCTAAAGATGCTATTATTACACTACCTCTACTAGGAATTAAAAAAATACTTCCAAGATAAATGAAAACTAAAATATGATTAAAACCACCATATATATACCAAGATAGATAATTATTAAGTAATAATGATATAAGCACACTTAGGTAATATCCTAAAAGACTAAAAATGAGTATAATTCTTGAGTGTAATAATAATAGTGCAGAGATTGCTATTCCTATGTATAAATTTGGACAAAAAAAGATACTACTTAATGTAAGGAGAAAACCACTGATCCAATTAGCATGGTAATCGGTACTAAAACCAGTATAGTTATGAGAACAGAGCCACAATATTGTGCTTATCAAAGTGAAAGGAAGTGTAAGTGCTGGCAGATTAAAGTTATTATACAAAACATTTTCGATATTAAAGCTAACGATAAAGGTAAGTATCCCACAAATAACGGTTAATAAAACACTGGTAATGGATATAGGATAAATACTTCCAATGGTAAATCCTACCAGCAAGGAATTATAAGTATAACACCCAAAAAATAAAAAATATCTATAGCAACTAATTGAAACTGCAAAATAATACGCTGAAAGCAGTGAAATAGAACCAAGAATAAATAATTTTGGGTAAAATATTAGTGTTGGTATGATTAATATTAGAATATTTTTATTTCTCAAAAAAATAATTTCTGAATAACTAGGAAATATTATTTTATTTATTAAGGTATATATCATATAGCAAGATGTTCAGGAATACTCTCTCGTCGAATTAGATCAGTAAGATCTTCCTTTCCTCTAATAAGATGTGGGTTTCGTTGAGTATCTATCATAACTATTGCTGGTCTATACTCAATAAATTGCATCCATTGAGTAACATTATATGCTCCAACTGGAGATAAGATTATTTGGTCGTTTGTATTTAAGGGAGGTAATAATATTCCACTATCTACAACATCTATGTTCATGCATAAAGGGCCGTACAGTACAGACATTTCCATATGTTCTTGGAATTGTCTATTTATCTCAATGTTAAATTTATACCAAGTTGATGTGTATAATAAATTGATTCCTGCATCTATCACGTATCCCTTAGTTCCATCCGGCAATCTTTTAGTTGACTTAACTGTACTAATTAAAAAGCCTGCATCATCTATTAATGCTCTTCCATTTTCTAAAAAAATTTTGAGTCTTGGTTCACTTAACTTATTATCTTCTAAAGCCGAAATAATAGTTTTTGCAAAAACTTCCATATTAGGTACGATAATATTCTGATGATAATAACTATCTCTAAGTTTACTATTAGATGGTAATCCTCCACCAAGATCAATATACTTTATTTTGGCATATTTTTTTTCTTCTAGCATTTGTGAAAAGATGGTCATTTTTTTGACCTGGATCTTATATAAATTTGGGTCGAGAACAAAAGTTCCAATATGGCAATGTAGCCCTACTAAATTTAATTTACTATGGAGTTTAATTTTTTTTACCGCAGCAAGAGATTCCCCTGATTCTAGATTAAAACCAAATCTAGACCATAAAGGATATGTACCAGTATCTAAGTTAAGACGAATACCTACATCGATAATCTTATTTAGTTTATTGGCAATATGTGATATTTCTTCAATTTCTTCGAAGTTATCTATATGGATCTTAGCACCTTCTCGTATTGCTTTTACCAGGGATTGGTGAGATTTATTAGGGCCATTAAAGATGATTTTGTTTCCAGGAATTCCTATATATCTTGCTTTATCGTATTCCATTTCAGAGACAACCTCTGCTAAGAATCCTTCTTGATAGAAAATAGAACAAATCGCATCAAGGTAGTTAGTTTTATATGACCATGCCATTTGAATATCAAAAATTGATGTCGAAAAGTACTTTTTATATTTTTGGATTTTTTTGCGAATAGTATCTTCGGAAAAAACAAATAATGGAGAACCAAACTTGTTAATTAATTCATTAATATCTACAGAATCTATATGAGTTCTTGTTTTAATAGATTGGTTGCTGTGCCATTCATTCCTATTGATACATCCGGATTTAAGTTTAGTAATAATAGGTTTTTCATAAGAAAGAATTGGATCGTCCATTTATGCCTCTTTATTTTCTGAATATAGAGATAATTCACCTTGTGTAAAAATATCATCTAAATCACTAATATTATAAATTGATTCTTCTATATGTCTAATAAATAGTTTCCCTGCAACATAACTAATTGGTTCATTTTTAGCATTATATCCTAAGGCATTACAGACAATAATTTCAGGTAAATTCAATCCTAGCTGGGTAGAAAAATATATCCATGAAGGAAATCTAGGGTTAACTTCAATTAAATAAATTTGTTCCCCAGAAGCTATACATTCTATTTCAAAAGGTCCTCGCCAATTAGTATACTCAACAAATTTTCTGGCAATATTATCTAACTTAGTATTATGTATCGAAACACCTGTCCAAATTTTTCCAATCCCCGTAGTAGTAATTTTTCGCACACATGCTGAACCTAATATCTTACCTTCCCCATTTCCAATACCAATTATATTTATTTCGTCTCCCACTATTTCATCTTGTATTATTACTGGATAACCATAGTTATAAATAATTTTATTTAGGTAAATTGTAACCTCTTGTAAAGAGGTTGTTTTATAACAACAGTAGCTATTGCCCTTTATTACTAGAGGGGGTGGTATTTTTTTTATTGCTGAATGTAATTGGTCGTAGGAAAAGATGATTTCTTGATTAGGGATTTTTGTATCAACTATTTTAGATAAATTTTCCAATTTTATTTTATTACATAATTCTAGCTGCGTCTCTGTAGGAGAAAATAAATAAATTCCTAATTCTTTTAATTGCTGATGATACCTAGCATAAAATAATAACTCACTATCTAAATTAGGTATAATAACGTTTAGATCAAACTTATTTTTTATATAAGATAATCTTGCTAAAGTGTGCTTAGGATCTGATGAGGGATAAGGCATTAAACAGATTTTATCAAAGAAATTATTTAAAAAAACACCAGATTCCATTCCATCATATGCCAAGCCAATTATTCTATGTGGGTAGGCAAAAGAGCTTCGTAAACTTTTGGCAACGCCTACTCCAGGAGCTGGATTCTCACAAGAATTTATTCCAGTGATCCCAACACAGATATTCTCTCTATTAAAAGTCATCTATAATATTCCTAAAAATCTCATATTATTTATAAAATCTGTTAAATCAGCATCTATGGTTTTTTTATCTAAGGAAAATTGTTCAGCAATGTTATTGGCAATGTCGTTAATGGAATATTGTTTATTTATCATGTTAATTATCTCTATTCCTATACAGTTAGTAAAATAACTGCTACCTGTATGTTTATCGAAAATAAATCCACTATTACTGAGAGAAAGTTTAGACAAGTTTGTGTAGTTATCCATATTTTACTTATTATATTGATATATATATTTTTTAGACTAAAATAATATTAGCATTAAAAACCAATATTTATGGATGAAATATGAATAAAATAAAAAAGTTAGTGCTTTTAATTTTTTCTATACTCTATAGCTTTAATATTTATGCATTTAACTGGGATAAGACGTATATTCAAAGCAGCTATGGGGGAGATTATAAAATAACTACTAAAAAATCTAGAGGTACTTTTACTATATCTGATTCTAGTAGTTGGAAGTTTGGAGAGAACTATTTCTTTATTGAAGCTGCAGATTTTGTTCATGATGAACTTTTATTGTATGGGGAATTTGATCCTTCCCTAAGTTTAGGAAAAATATTTAATACAAAAGTTGGAGCAGGCCCAATTGTAGACACATTAATAACGACCAGGTTTTATGCTGATGAGTTGAATGCTAGAGAAACTGATTATGGGCTCATGTGGTACTGGGATTTTCATAGAATTTTTCAGTATGTTTCCACCAAAATTGTATATCGCAAAGTTTTAAATGTGCCAGGGAATGCTGTTGGCCTTCAACTTAATTCTCAAATTAATATTCATAAATACATTTTTTCTACGATTTTTGTTGATTGGACACCAAAGAGTCAATCGTTAGCACATAACAGAGGGAAAAATCTCTTCGGTAGAATAGAACTGTTTGGTGATGTTGGGAGTATCATTTATAGACCTTATCATATATATCTTGGTTGTGGCTTTTCTTATTGGAGAAATAAACTAGGTGTACAAGGAACTCATGAGCGGGTTTTATATGGAGTAATCAGATTTTATATATAGAAATTAACATATAGAAAAATAGCTAGTTGCCAATTCAATTTAATAGGCCTGCCATGTTACTAAAATTCAGAGCGCCATTATTATCTATACAAGTTGCATAAAGAAGCAAGTAATTCAAGGATCTCCTCTAGAGAGATCCCTGTTATCTAAATCGATTTATATTTTTTATGTTGATGATTTAGGCAACTATGAATTTAAAGCCTATGTTAATATTATAAGGAGATATGAACACATGTTTGTAATCTTTATTACCAAATTTTGTCAATGTTACTTCTGTAGCTCCTAAAAATTTGTATTCTAAAAATATACTCATAACATTATTCATGTGGTATTGTGCCCCAGCTAGAAATTGAAAACCAAATGCATTAGTAGATTCATTAGTTGTTTGAGCTGTATTATTTATTTTATTATTGAAATTGCTTTTAAAGTGAGCCCAACCGATACCAATACCTAGATAAGGTGTTATATTTGGATCTATTTCAACGTCATAAATTCCATTTAACATAACATTTATCATCGATCCCTCTTTATTGTTAGATTTGTCTGATAGAGTTTTATTTTTTTGGGTAAATTTAGCTTCAGCTACTTTTGCGCGTAAATAGTTGAACTCTAATTCAGTTCTAAACATATCTAGTTTTTGTCCTACACTACCACCAATATTAAAAGATTTGTCGTATTCTAAATCTATTTTTGTTCCTGTTTGATTTTGGTCTTGAGAATTGATCCCACTAAATCCGACCTTTACAGTTACGTAAGTGTTATCCATACCGGCACTTGCAAAAGCACTGAAACCTAACATAGCTAATACCAATATACGGGATCTATTTTTCATCTTATAACGCCTCTATTATTTTAGTTATTATTATTCGTCAATGTAATTTATCTAGAGAAGAATTGTCAAATAAATATATTAATTTATGGTAATGGAGGGCAAAAAACGCTCAATAAGAATTGATAGTGATTAAGATACGCTAAATCCAATCTTTCTTAATTTTTTTGTTAATGTTTTTAAAAAATATTGACCTAATTCCTTGGATGGATTATGTTAAAAAGTTAAAAGTAGAAGCAAATAAATATTTTTGTAAAGGTTATAAAGGATAAATATATTTACTACAAAACAAATTTAAGTATTAAGAAAAACAACACATACATGTTTGTATATTGATATAGAAGGTTCTTTTGAGCCAGGTAGTTTAGATGATATAATCTAATATAATGTATTAGTCTCGGAGAATATTATGGCTCTTGATCCTTTTTTATTGGCAAGAATTCAGTTTGCTGCAAATATAACGTTTCATATTTTATTTCCAACTATAACTATAGCGTTAGCTTGGATTTTATTGTTTTTCAGATTAAGATTTAATAAAACAGGCCAAAAATATTGGATGCATGCATATAAACTTTGGGTCAAAGTTTTTGCTTTAAGTTTTGCGTTAGGTGTTGTAAGTGGTATTACAATGTCTTTTCAGTTTGGGACTAATTGGCCAGGGTTTATGAAAACAGTTGGAAATGTTGCTGGACCGTTGTTAGGTTTTGAGGTTTTGTCTGCATTTTTTCTGGAGGCAACTTTCTTGGGGATAATGCTATATGGTATCAGCAGAGTTCCAAATTGGCTGCATACATTGGCAACCTTTATTGTAGCATTTGGTACTAGTTTGTCAGCTTTTTGGATTATAGCCTTAAATTCTTGGATGCAATCGCCAAGAGGGTATGAAATTGTCGATGGTGTTGTTAGAGTAACCAGTTGGCTGGAAGTTATTTTTAACCCAACCATGCCATATACTTTATCACATATGCTATTAGCATGTTTTATTACAGTTGCATTTTTGTTGGCAGGCGTGTCGTCTTATCAAGTTTTAATAGGTAATAAAAATGAATTTGTGATAAAAACACAAAAATTTAGTATTTATTTGGCTTTAGTACTCTTACCGGTTCAAATGATTGTGGGTGATTTAGTAGGAGTTAATGCCGTTAAAACCCAACCAGCTAAAGTTGCTGCTATTGAAGGTTTATGGGAAACTTCAAGGGGAATTCCTGCGATAATTTTTGCTATTCCTAATGAAAAAGAGCGTAAAAATCATTTTCAAGTAGGTATTCCAAAGTTATCTAGTTTCTTACTCACTCATAGTTTTGATGGTGAAGTTAAAGGATTAAATGAATTTAAAGATAAGCATCCTCCTGTTGGTCCAGTATTCTGGGCATTTAGAATAATGCTTGGTACAGGTATGATTATGTTTGTAGTCTCGATGTTTACTGCTTGGCAGTTAAGATACAAAGGGGAAGTTTCTAAGTTTGGTAATGTGGTGTTAGTGTTGTTAACTTTTTCTGGATGGGTAGCTACTATTTCCGGTTGGTATGTTGCTGAGATTGGTCGACAGCCTTATCTAGTATATAACCTGTTAGAGACTAAGAGTGCTGTATCAGATGTGCCTCCTAATATGCTTAGTTCGACATTAACTATATATCTTGTCACGTATATATTATTAATTTGTGCTTATGTATACTCGGTATTCTTTATAGCTAAAAGAAGTAATTAATGGAGAAATAAGAAGTGGAAATAATAGAGATTAACGGCCATTGGCTTCCAATTGCATTTGGTTTTTTATTGGCTCTAAGTGTATTTCTATATATGGTGCTTGATGGGTATGATCTTGGTGTTGGTTTATTATTACCATTTGGTAGAGATATTAAAATGCAAACTTCTATGATTGCTAGTATGGGACCATTTTGGGACGCTAATGAAACTTGGTTAGTTTTGAGTGTAGGGATAATATTAATTGCTTTTCCAATGGCTCATGGAATAATTTTAACCGCATTGTATCTACCGGTATTTGTCTTATTATTAGGAATTATCATGAGAGGAGTGGCTTATGAATTTAGAAATAATTGTAAGAAAAAATATATAGTTTGGTGGCATAGGTGTTTTTTCCTTGGTTCGTTTGTTATGTCGATCTCGCAAGGATATATAATAGGTATATTTAGCTCAGGACTTATTTATACAACTTTTAGCAATCAACTTGCTATTTTGATTGCTGTAGTTTTAACCCTTACCTATGCTTTTAATGGGGCTTCTTGGATGATTATTAAGTCTGAACATGCTCTATATGAATTATCTATAGTTTTGGCTAAGCGTACTTTAAGGACTATGATGTTAAGTGTTTTTGCTCTAATGGTGTTTTTGTTATATGAATTTGGGTTTATACAGTCTACAACGCATTTAATTCTATTTTGCTTAACCTTAGTGATTTATTTTGTATTAGAATTTTGTCTTAAGGGAATTTCAAATGGTAAAAATTGGCGGCCTTTCATTGGGGTTGTTTTATTATTATCTATTTATGTAATTACTATTGTTTATACATCTTATCCTTATATAATTCCAAGTAAAATGACTGTTTGGGAGGGAGCGGCCTCAATTGAGGCATTAAGGATTATCTTTATTGGTGCTATGATAATATTACCAATGATAATTGCTTATAATATATTACTTCACAAGGTATTTTGGGGAAAATTATCAGGTTTGTCCTATGATTAACTTAAGGATTGGTTTTTGATGGTTATAATTTTTAATTAAAATTGTTTCAGATGATTAGTAAATTTTTAGATCTAACAAATATGCAGAAATTTCTTAAAAGAAAGTTGATAAATTTTGGCCCTATAATGGGTTATAGCATTAGACAATTTTTTATTGATGATTGTTTATACAAGGCCTCTGCCCTAACTTTTACCACATTGTTATCAATTGTTCCTTTAATGTCTGTTAGTTTTACTGTATTGTCAGCTTTTCCTCAATCAAAACTTTTTGCAGCTGAGATCCAGAGTTTTATTTTTGAATCTTTTGTTGCTGGTAAGGGTAAGTTAATTGAATCGTATTTAGAAGAGTTTGCACTTCATGTTAGTGAATTATCTTCCATTGGACTGTTATTTTTGATCTCCTCAGCAGTAATGATGTTATTTACTATCGAAGGTTCTATGAATCAGATCTGGAGAGTTAAAGAACGGCGTCATGGTATTAGTGCTTTCTTAATGTACTGGGCCGTATTAACTTTAGTACCGTTTTTGCTGGGTGTTAGTTTAGCAATTAGTTCATATTTTATGTCATTACCTTTTTATGCAGGAGCCGCAAAAAGTATAGGGTTAGATTCTCATACATATATAAAGTGGCTACCAACTATTTTCACTTTTATTATTTTCCTAGTTTTATACATAGCTGTTCCTAATATAAAAATTAGAGTGCGTTCAGGATTACTAGGAGCATTTTTAGCTACTTTATTGTTTAGTATGTCTAAATGGGGTTTTAGTTTATATTTGCAGCAATATAAAACTTACGAGTTATTGTATGGGGCATTTGCAATCATTCCAATATTTTTAGTTTGGTTATATATAGTCTGGATCGTGGTTCTATTTGGTGCTGAGATAGCTCATGCTTGTTCAATAGGTCATTTATCATCTAAGCATGATTCTTTAGATCCTTTTAGTCAAACTTTGATTTGGTTAAAAAGTATTTGGGAGGCTCAAATTGATGGTAAGATTTTGAATCTACATAATTTAACTGATATTGATGAATTTAGATATAAATTAACACCAATAGAGCAGCTTAATAGCTTATTAGATGCAAAATTGCTCAGGCTAACTGCAAAAGGTGGATTATTGCTTAGTTGTGATTTGCGCACAGTCACGATTGGAGATTTATCTAGAAGATTACCCTGGAAAATACCTAGCTCTGAGGAATTGCCAGATCACCCTTTTCTTAATATTTTCCGGCGATCATTGGAGGATATAGAGAAAAATACTAATGAACCTCTTAGTAAGAATTTGCATAATATTTTTACATTATCAGGATCTGAATGAAGCCATTTTGTGATTTTGGCTCAAAATAAATAGGCAAAGGTTAACTTTAAAGAATTACCAGATAATTTTATTGCTTGGTACTATCTAAATAGATTCAATAAAGTATCTGATTAATGGCTCCCCGGGACGGGCTCGAACCGCCGACCTAATGATTAACAGTCACCCGCTCTACCGACTGAGCTACCGGGGAATATGATGAAATTCTACCGTGATGGTTTAGCATCAGTCAAGTGATAACACAAAAGAATGCAATCTTTGAACGGCTTCTTTAATTACATCATCATCTGCACTAAATGAAATACGAACATGCTGACTATTGCCAAATGCTGTACCAGGTACTATGGCGAGATTAGCTTCTTCTAGTAGTCTGTCACAGAATTCAACATCGTTTTTGAAATTATGTTTAGATAAAATTTCACTAATATTTGGAAAGCTATAAAAAGTTCCTTTGCTTGGGATAACATTTATTCCATCAATATCTTTTAGAGCAGGGTAAAGCCAATCATGGCGTCTTTTAAAGTTATCTACCATGCTTTTAATTACTGAATTTGGTAGTTTCAATGCACATGCAGCTGCCTTTTGTGCAATAGAATTTGGACAAGAGGTACTTTGAGATTGAACTATCTTCATTGCACGAATGAGTTCTTGTGGCCCTGCTGCATAGCCAATTCTCCAGCCAGTCATAGAGTATGCTTTAGATACTCCATTTACGATAATAGCTCTATCAATTAGTTCGGGGCATGCTGTTGCAATATTATCGAATTTATCTTCCCACAGTGTATGTTCATATATATCATCAGAAAGGATCATGATATTTGGATATTTACTAAGGATTTTTCCAATTGCTTGTAGATCTTTTTTAGTATAAGTAATCCCGGATGGATTCGATGGACTATTTAGCAAAAGCAGCCTAGTTTTATCTGTGATAGATTGTTCTAATATTTCTGGATTAAGCTTAAATTTATCTTCAATCGAGGTTTGGATTATTATCGGAACACCTGATGCTAATTTTATCATTTCGGGATAAGAGACCCAATATGGAGAAACAACTAAAACTTCATCTTCTGGATTGAGCAGAGCCACTAAGGTATTAAAAAGAGCTTGTTTTGCTCCAGAGGACACTATTAACTGATCTAATTCATAGTTAAGATTATTATCATTAATGAATTTTTGTTGAATAGCTTCTTTGAGCTCTAAGATTCCATCTATAGCTGTATATTTGGTAAAGCCTGCTGAAATAGCTTGTTTTGCTGATTCTTTAATTTCATCGGGGGTGTCACAATCTGGTTCTCCTTGGCTTAGACTGATAACATTTTTACCCATGCCACGCAATTTATTGGCCTTTGCTGCAATGGCAAATGTGGCTGAAGGCTTGATTTGTTGGACTTTTTTTGAAATAGTATTATCCATTATTTACTCCAAGTTAATGTTATTATTATAAAAAAATCTATTAAAATTATATAAGTATTATAGTTTATTATTTAGGACTAATATAATGTATTTAAAAATATTATAGTCTTTTTGATATTCAATGCTAAAGTATTTTTATTATGAATAAAGTGCTAAAATACAAAAATTAAATTAATTCAATACTGTATAAATCCAAGTTGGGTCTATTTAACGTATAAAGAATACTTTTAGGGGAGCTAACAAGATATGTCGGTATCTAAATTAAATACTTTTTGCTTGTCTGAAAAATTAGCAGCTTCCATTAAGAATATTTATCAACCAGCTGGTCTTAAGATCACAAAAGTGGTTAGTGAAGATGAAAGCTTAGAGTATGAAGCCTATCGTTTTGAACTAAGTGGTTGTAAGGCTGTTTTTCGTGCAGCTAAAACAACTCCTAATAAAATAGGACAATTTGTTACAATATGGAAAAGACCTACTGCCATAAGTCCAATAATGCCTTTTGATATCAAAGATGATATAGATTTTATAATAATTAGTACCACGAATGGGCATGATGAGGGGAATTTTATTTTTAGCAAGCATGTCTTAGTGGATCAGGAAATTATATCTGCTAATGGTAAAGACGGTAAAAGAGCAATTAGGGTTTATCCTCCTTGGTCGAAACCGGTTGCTCCACAAGCAATAAAAACTCAATCTTGGCAGCTTAAGTATTTTTTATCATTTGGGCAAGATTGTAAAGCTATGTTATCTTTAGTGGGAGATTACTTAAAAAATTAAGATAGTTAATAATGTAATGTGCAATTAAATAGTGATTTTTAGTTTCTTATTTCAGGTGTGTTGTGAAGAAACAATAATAAATATTTTAATAACAGTGAATTCCAGATTAGTTTTTCATATATACTATTATGCTTGAATGATTAATATAAATTAACCATAATAAAACAGAATTATATTTTATTTATGCCAAAGAAAAATTTAGAAATTGTAACTTCACATACTCCAGCTGGTGATCAAGTTAGTGCTATTGAAAAATTGACTGAAGGTTTAGCTGATGGTTTGGTGAATCAAACTTTGCTTGGGGTTACCGGATCAGGTAAGACCTTTACCGTTGCCAATGTTTTACATAATATTCAAAGACCAGCGATAGTTTTAGCCCCTAACAAGACTTTAGCTGCTCAATTATATGGGGAATTTAAAAACTTTTTCCCTAAGAATGCTGTTGAATACTTCGTCTCATATTATGATTATTATCAGCCGGAAGCTTATGTGCCAGCTTCTGATACGTTTATTGAGAAAGACGCCTCTATCAATGAGCATATTGAACAAATGCGTTTGTCGGCAACTAAAGCGTTGCTGGAAAGAAAGGATGTGATTGTAGTTGCATCTGTATCTGCTATCTATGGCCTTGGAGATCCTAAAGCCTATATGGAAATGCTTTTGCATCTACGTCGAGGAGATATCATTGATCAACGGGGGATCCTTAAAAGGTTAGCTGAGTTACAGTATTCAAGAAATGATGTTGAATTAAGTCGTGGTACATTTAGAGTAAGGGGAGAGGTTATAGATATTTTTCCTGCTGATAGTGATCAAGATGCTATAAGAATAGAATTATTTGATGAGGAAGTAGAAAATATAGCTGTTTTTGATCCGTTAACTGGAGTCATATTATATAAATTGCAAAGAGTAACTATTTACCCTAAAACTCATTATGTAGCTCCTAGAGATACTTTGTTAGAGGCAATAGATGCTATTAAGATTGATCTAGAAGATAGGTTGCATATTTTACAAAAGAATAACAAACGGCTAGAAGAGCAAAGGTTAAGTCAAAGAACTAGGTATGATATTGAAATGATTATGGAGCTTGGATATTGTTCAGGGATTGAAAATTACTCTAGGTATTTGTCTAAAAGGACTCCTGGAAAGCATCCCCCTACATTATTGGATTATCTTCCTGATGATGCCATATTAATTGTTGATGAGTCTCATGTTATGATTCCGCAGCTAGGAGGTATGTACAAAGGTGATCGTTCTAGAAAAGAAACTCTAGTTGAGCATGGTTTTCGTTTGCCTTCAGCTCTAGATAATAGACCTTTAAAATTTGAAGAATTTGTTTCATTAAGTCCTCAAGCTATTTTTGTAAGTGCTACTCCTGGGAATTATGAAATAGAAAATTCAGATCAAATAGTTGAACAAGTCGTGCGTCCTACTGGTCTTTTGGATCCAGAAATAGAATTAAGACCTGTTAATACACAAGTAGATGATTTGTTATCAGAAATTAATGTAAGAATAAAGAAAAATGAACGTGTTTTAGTGACTACTCTAACCAAGAAAATGGCAGAGGACTTAACAGATTATTATTTTGAGCTTGGAATAAAAGTAAGATATTTACATTCTGGTGTGGATACAGTAGAGCGTGTTGAAATTATCAGAGATCTAAGATTGGGAGAATTTGATGTTCTTATTGGGATTAACTTACTTAGAGAAGGTTTAGACATGCCAGAGGTATCATTAGTTGCAATCTTAGATGCAGATAAGGAAGGTTTTTTACGCTCTAAAAGATCCTTAATCCAAACTATTGGTAGAGCAGCAAGAAATTTACATGGTAAGGCTATTTTATATGCAGACGTAGTTACTAAATCTATTAAAGCAGCTCTTGATGAAACTAATCGTCGTCGTGAGAAACAAGCTTCTTATAACAAACAGCATAATATTACCCCAATAGGAATTAGCAAAAATGTTGCTGATATTATGGGATTGTCAGATTATCTTGCAAAGAAAACCAACAAAAGCAATCGAAAAATTGACACTATTAATATTCAAGCTTTACCTCCTGCACAAGCAGCAAAAGAGATCAAAAAAATTGAAAAAGAAATGTTGAAATATGCTGAAAAATTGGAATTTGAAAAAGCAGCAGAATTACGAGAGCAATTATTACATTTAGAAAAGCAGTTAATTGGGATAGATTTTGCACAAAGCAACTAATATTACAGCTCTTAAAAATATTTAATAGATCTAGAATAAATTAAGATGATATTATGTGGGAATAGTAAGGAGATGTATATGAAATTGTTATTAAAATTAGTGCTCATAGTTTTTTGTGTTAATACCATTGCTGCAGTTAAATACTATGATGCTCGTCCTGGAACAAATTTTACGGATGATATTGCGCCAGAAGATGTATTGATCATTAAAATAACTACTTTCCCAGGTACAATAGTTTATAAAGATGGTGAAGGTGATTTGGATACTGAGTGTATCAATACTAAAAACTATATGCTGAATAAGCGTAATGCATTTAATCAATTTGCTACTTACGTTCCATATGATAGTAAGAGTGGTGAAATTAAGCTAACAATAACTAATACAAATAAGCATCGTGAGCGTACAGTAATAATTTATACAATATCTGCACCTTCTTCTGTAAATGATGAAGAAAAAGTTCCGGATATTGTTTATGACTATACAGATGTTGAGTTACTTCTTAAGTCTACGAAAACTTTTTGTAAAGATGTTGGCAAACATTCTAAACATATATCCCAGAGTGTATATAAAAATCATATTAAACCGATTGGACATGATCCATTAGTAAAATCGGTAAAACATACTGTTAACAATGCTAGTAATCAAGCCTATAAGTCCCAAAAGAAATTTTTTAAAAAGAAACGGAAATTTCGTTTTTGATCTTACTAGCTCATAATTAGCAAAGGTTTGTAAATACTAAATCTAAGCAGTTGGAAGCTTCATCATTTATGACGGAGAGCAGCTACGCTGAGAACGTCTTATATTTACACTAATAAATTTCATGAGCAAGACTTGTTAGAATATTAAAGAGTGAAAAATGTTTGGAGAAAATTAATACCTCTGAGCAGATAAATAGAATATGAAACTACATTAATAAATTTACTGGAACTTTAATAATATCTCTAGTTAGAAATGTTTTTGATTAATATAGTTTTCTAACTATACTTAATTTTAGTATAGCAGAATGAATAACTATAGAATGTCTAAATTTGAATATGCAAAATATATCTTAGAATATCCGTATTTAAAACGTGGAGAATTTTTGGAACAGGAAGATTGTAAGATAGCTGAAGCTTTTGAAAAAATATATAAAAAATTTATAAAGCGTAGTAAAAATAGATTCTCATATGTCGATGATCCTGATGAGTATATTAGTATTTTGGAAATAAATACCCAGAGTTTTAGTGGATTTTCTCAACGTCAATATTGGCAGGAAACGTTAGAAATATTTAATATAAGAGCAATCCAGTATAAACCTATATCAACAAAATCAGAACAGAAATATATTCAATTAAAAAAAAAGATAATTAATAGTATATTAGAAGGAAAGATCCTAAAACAAGCATATAGTGAGGCCAGACTAAAGAAAAACATCCTGAATTTCTTAATATCTAAAAAAGATATTAAAGAGCGGATGTTGGCAAGCTTGGAGTGTGCATTAATATTATTTAAATTATCTCCAAATAAAGAAAAATTTCTTGATCTGAAAGTTGAGATCAGTTCCGCCAAAGAAACTTTGAAAAATGAACAAAAACTTCATCCTTATGTTAAACAAAGTTCTATGGTTAATTTAATCAATAAGATAGATAAATATATTCAAGAATTTGAAGAGTTTGGTGCAGCAAATAACTAGTGATGCTAAGGTGAATATTGCTGAAGTAGAGGAAAGGAAAAGAAAAGAAAAGAAAAGATTAAATGAATAGAATGTATTGCCTCTCATAGTTAGCCAGCTTCGTTGTCGCTTTAGCAACTTCTGTGAATTAGGAATTCCTACAAATGAGTGATTGTGTCACAGTTTAAAGTAAGATTTAGAAATCATACGCCGAAAGGTTAGTGAGGATGTCAGGTGATCAGCAACAGGATGCTCCTAATAGAGCTTGGTATTAGGGTTACTAAATTAGCTAGGTTGAATATTATAGGTTCTTTACTTTCATAACTAACAATGCTAATTTACTTGATAACTTAGGCACGTAGCTCAGGGGTAGAGCACCACCGTGACATGGTGGGGGTCGGTGGTTCGAAACCACTCGTGCCTACCAGAAGGCAGGATTTAATAATGATAAATATTACGTTACCAGATGGGACTAAAAAAAATTTTGAGAGTACTGTTAGTATTCATGATGTTGCTAAAAATATAGGCAATAGTCTTGCTAGAGCTGCCGTTGCCGGTAAGATATCAGATAAGTTGTATGATGTTTATCATACGATTAACAACGATGTCGAATTACAAATTATTACTTTAGCAGATGAAGAAGGTATGGAAATGTTAAGGCATTCTTGTGCTCACTTATTAGCGCAAGCAGTTAAAGAATTATTTCCTAAGGTTGAAGTGACTATCGGTCCTGTAATTGAAAATGGATTTTATTATGATTTCTATTTTGATAAAGGTTTTACTGAGAGTGATTTAGAGAAAATTGAAGCAAAAATGTGGGAAATTGCTAAACGTAAATTAGTAATTTCTAGAGAAGAAGTATCGAGAGGTGAAGCTATTGGATTGTTTGCCGGTATAAATGAAAATTACAAGGTTAAAATAATCGAAGATATACCTGGAGATGAGGTTTTATCTATTTATCGTCAAGGAGAATTTTTTGATTTATGTCGAGGACCACATCTACCGAATACTTCTTTTATTAAGGCTTTTAAGTTAACTAAAGTATCAGGAGCATATTGGAAAGGGGATCCAAAAAATGAGATGTTGCAAAGAATATATGGTACAGCTTTTCCGAGCAAGCAACAGTTGACTGAGTATCTTGAACAAATTAAAGAAGCTGAGAAACGTGATCATCGTAAAATTGGCAAACAACTAGATTTATTTCATTTTCAAGAAGAGGCTCCCGGGATGTGTTTTTGGCATCCGAATGGTTGGACTATTTATAAAATCATGAAAGAATATATTAGTGATTTATTGAAAGAAAATGGTTATCAAGAAGTAAATACACCGATGATTGTTGATAGAAAATTGTGGGAGGCATCAGGGCATTGGAGTATATTTGGTAATGAGATGTTTATTACTGAAACAGAAAATCATGTTTATGCTGTTAAGCCAATGAATTGTCCAGGTCATGTGCAAATTTTTAATCAAGGTCTTAAAAGTTATCGAGATTTACCGTTAAGATTGGCAGAATTTGGTTCATGTCATAGGAGTGAGTATTCTGGAGCCTTACATGGGCTAATGAGGGTGAGAAATTTTGTAATTGATGATGGGCATATATTTTGTACTAATGATCAAATACAGCAAGAAGTTACTTACTTTATCGATTTACTTTACCGAGTATATAAAGATTTTGGTTTTAATGCAGTTATTCTAAAGCTTGCTACCAGACCAAATGAGCGTGTTGGTGATGATAAAATATGGGATATAGCTGAACGAGCTTTACAACAAGCTTTAGAAAGTAAAGGTCTTGATTTTACTGTTAGTGAAGGGGAAGGAGCATTTTATGGGCCTAAAATTGAATTCTCATTGAAAGACTGTTTAGGCAGAGTATGGCAATGTGGAACTATGCAGGTAGATTTTTCCATGCCAGTTAGACTTAAGGCTCAATATATTAATTTATCTGGCAATAAAGAATATGTAGTAATGTTACATAGAGCTATCTTCGGATCCTTTGAGCGTTTTATTGGAATTCTGACGGAGCATTATGGAGGGAATTTTCCTGTGTGGTTAGCGCCTATTCAAGCAATTGTTCTAAATATAACCGATGATCAGGCTGATTATGCTAATAATATTGTAAATAAGCTTAAAGATCTGGGTATTAGAGCAGATTCAGACTTGCGCAATGAGAAGATAGGTTATAAAATTCGTGAACATACTATGCGTCGAATACCATACTTGTTAGTTGTTGGTAAAAAAGAATTTGAGAATGAAACAATTTCGGTAAGAATGCAAAATGGGAATGATTTGGGTTTGATGGCAGTGAATGTATTTGCTGAACATCTACTAGATTTAGTAAAATTAAAAAGTTAAACGCGAGGTAATAAATATTATTGGATTTAATTCTAACTCTTCTAAAAAAGCTAGAGTCAATGAACAAATTAAAGTATCGGAAATAAGATTATTAGATCAAAATGGGGATCAAGCAGGTATTGTACCTGTAGAAGATGGTTTGAAATCAGCATATTCTGTAGGTTTAGATTTAGTAGAGATTTCTCCTACTGCGTCCCCTCCGGTGTGTCGTATAATGGATTATGGTAAATACTTATACGAGTTAAGAAAAAAGAGGGTTGATGCTAAAAAGAAACAGAAACAGGTTAGTTTAAAAGAGGTGAAATTTAGACCAACAACTGAGGAAGGAGATTATCAAGTAAAATTGAAGAAGCTAATTAATTTTCTTGATAGTGGGAATAAAGCTAAAGTGACGTTACGTTTTAAAGGTAGAGAGGCTACCCATCCTGATTTAGGTTTTCAATTGTTGGTGCGTGTGCAGGAAGATTTAGAAGATTATGCTGTGGTAGAAGCTCATCCAAAAAAAGAGGGTAAAATGCAGTTAACAATGGTATTAGCGCCGAAGAGAAATAAATAAGTTGAGAGAAATATGCCGAAATTGAAGACACATAAGGGTTCTGCCAAACGTTTTAATCAAACGAAAGGTGGAATAAAATTTAGAAGAGCGAATAGAGCACATATTTTGACGAAAAGAGGAACTCCTGCTAAACGCCGTTTGAGAGTGGAAGGTCAGTATCTTGCGGATTGTGATGCTAAGTTAGCAGAGAGATTATTAAAAGGTAGTTGAGACATTAGTATATTTTTAGGAGTTTACCTATGCCAAGAGTAAAGCGTGGTGTTGTAGCCAGAGCTAAACATAAAAAAATATTAGATAAAGCAAAAGGGTATTACGGTGCTCGTAGCAGAGTATTCAGAGTAGCTAAGCAGGCGGTAATTAAGGCCGGGCAATATGCTTATAGAGATAGACGACAGCGCAAGAGAGTATTTCGTAATTTATGGGTTATGAGAATTAATGCTGCTGCTAGAGAATTGGGAATGAGCTATAGTAGATTCATAGAAGGGTTAAAAGCAGCTTCTATTGATGTTAATCGTAAAATTTTATCTGACATAGCTATTAACGATAAAGATGCTTTTAAAGCAATTGCTGAAAAAGCGCAAGCCGCGCTAGAAGCAAAATCATCGTAATATCTTACCTTATTGAAGGATTTTTGGTATGGTCGATGTTTCTAAGATTTTAAATGAAGCACTGCGTGAATGTAATGATTGTGCAGATTTAGATAGTTTAGATCAAGTTAGGGTAAAGTATCTTGGTAAGAAAGGTGAAATTACTTCTTTATTAAAACAGCTTGGTAAACTTTCTCCTGCAGAACGACCTAGAGTCGGCAATGAAATAAATACTGCAAAAACACAGTTGTTGCTGTCTGTAGAAGAGCATAGAAAGATACTTGAGAAAACATTCTTGGATCAAAGTATTGCAGATGAAACGATAGATGTTTCATTACCTGGCAGAGGAAATTCAGAGGGAACTATTCATCCGGTAAACTTAGCCTTAGCTAGAATAGAAGAATTTTTTATTGGGTTAGGATTTGATATTGGTGAAGGTCCAGAAATTGAATCTAGTGATTATAATTTTACTCATTTAAATATACCTGAGCATCATCCAGCAAGAGCAATGCATGATACTTTTTATTTTGATGATAAATTATTGCTTCGAACTCATACTTCTCCTGTGCAGATCAGAACAATGGAGAAAAATAAACCTCCATTTAAACTGATAGCACCTGGTAAAGCATATCGTTGTGATAGCGATCTTACTCATACTCCAATGTTTCATCAAGTAGAAGGGTTCTGTGTTGATAAAAATGTTAGTTTTGCTGATTTGAGATCAGTTTTACTAGATTTTTTTCAGTTTTTCTTTGACAAGGAACTTGAATTACGTATGCGTCCTTCATATTTTCCTTTTACTGAACCTTCAGCTGAAGTTGATATTAGTTGTGTTAAATGTGATGGTAGTGGTTGTCGTCTGTGTAGTCATACGGGATGGATAGAGGTGCTTGGTTGTGGGATGGTTCATCCAAAAGTTTTAAGTGGTGTTGATGTTGATCCAGAAAATTATACTGGTTGGGCATTCGGTTTAGGGATTGATAGACTAGCAATGTTGAGATATTCAATTGACGATCTTAGGTCATTTTTTGAAAATGACATTCGTTTCTTAGAGCAATTTATTAGGAATTAGTCTATGCAATTTAGTTTAAACTGGTTAAAAGAATGGGTAGATATCGAATTTGATCGTAAAGAGTTAGCTGCTAAATTAGCAGTGGCTGGTTTTGAAATGGAAAAATTAACTGGAGTTTGTGAGAATTTTTCTGGTGTTGTTGCTGCTACTGTGGCGGATGCTGAAATAATTCAGGAGTACCCGACACTAGTTCACTATAAGTTGAAAATCAAAAATGATCAATTAGTAAATGTTGTTAGTAAATTTTCAGATATTAATATTGGTACTAACGTTGTATTTGCCATAAATGGGACAAACATTAAGAAATCAATTGTAGAGCAAAGAGAAAAATTCAATATTCTAACAGATGGTATAATTTGTACTGCAGAAGATCTCGGAATATCTAATAATAGTGATGAGTTAATTACTTTAGATAATTCAGTCTCAATTGGTTGCGATGTATATCAGGAATTGGATTTAGATGATCAAGTATTAGAGATTGATGTTACACCTAATAGAGGAGATTGTCTTAGTATTAAAGGTATGACGAGAGAACTTAGTGCCGTACTCAATCAAAGTTTGCATATTCCTAATATTTTATCTAAACCTGTTCAACATCATAATGAGATATACAATGCCAATGTTGCTGTTGTTGATGTATGTCCTAATTTTAATACGAGAATAGTTTATGATGTTAATAATAATGTTAAATTACCAATGCAAATTAGGGAAAGATTACGTCGAAGTGGAGCAAAGTCTATTAATCCAATTGTTGACATTGTTAATTATACAATGATTGAGCTTGGACAGCCTATGCATGCATATGATTTGGAAAAGATATCTGGTGATATTCAAGTTAGGTATGCAGATAAAAAGGAGAAACTAATATTAATAGATGGCAGTGAGGTAGAATTGGAACAAGATACTTTAGTAATAGCTGACAATGCAGGAGCTATTGGTATTGCTGGAGTCATGGGAGGAAAATTTACTTCTGTTATTAATAGTACTAGCTCTATTGTTTTGGAGAGTGCTTACTTTGAGTCAAATAAAATAATTGGCAAAGCCAGACGATATGGTTTATCTAGTGACTCATCATTTAGGTTTGAGAGAGGGGTTTGTCCGTTACTGCAGACAGAAGCGTTGGATAGAGCATCATTTTTGATTGCTAGTTTATGTGGAGGTAGAGTAGGTCCAATCCATGAAGTATCTAATATTGAATATTTACCTCAACCCAAGCTGATAAAATTTAGGCACTCTAGATGTCAACAAATTTTAGGTATAGATATATCTTCGGCTATTATTCGGGATATTTTTATTAGACTAGGGTTTACTGTTATGGAAAATAATGGTGATTTAGATATTCGTGTTCCTTCTTATCGTTTTGATATAAATTTAGAAATTGATTTGATAGAGGAGGTAGCACGTATTTACGGATATGATAAGATTATTACTAAACCGTCACCAGTTTTATCTAGAAGATCTAAGGTGGACTTCAAATATAGTATGAAGTCTATTGTCCGAAATTCAATGAAAAGCTATGGTTATAATGAGGCTATTACTTATAGTTTTGTTGATCCTAATTTGCAAATTAAGTTGTTTAAAGATATCCCTGCATTAAACTTATTAAACCCAATATCTCCAGAATTATCGCAGATGCGACTTAGTATCTTACCGGGGTTACTACAAGCGTTAATTCACAACCAGAATAGGCAAGTGACAAGAGTTAAATTATTTGAGCTTGGGCAGTGTTTTATTATTGATCAAGAAACTAAATTAAAGCATGTTAATAAGTTTGCTAGTATTGTTTTTGGAAATGTATTTGAAGAGCAATGGGGCTTGGCTGCAAGGAAGTTTGATTTTTTTGATTTAAAGAAGGATCTGGAGAATGTATTATCCCGCTTTGATTATTTAGATCAGTTTTTATTTAAGCCAATATCAAAGGATTTTTTACACCCTGGTCAGAGCTGTGAAGTTATTTATCAGCAGGACGATATTGGTTACATTGGAATGTTACACCCGCAAATATCTTTAGAGCTTGGAATTAAAGAGGAAGTATTTGTATTTGAATTATTAACAGACAAATTACCGCAAATTTCCACCGAAAAGTATAAAAATATGTCAATTTATCCAGAATTAAGAAGAGATATTTCATTTTTTATCAATAAAGATGTGTTGGTACATGAGTTAATAAATGAAATTAAGCAATTACCCTGTCTATTTTTAAAGAAAGTGTCTATATTTGACATATATGAGGATCCAAAAAGGCATGCTGAAAAAAGTGTAGCATTAGGTTTGATTTTACGTGACAATCAACGTACTTTAGTAGATGAGGATGTGGATGCTTATTTGGAGCAGGTAATTGCAAGATTAGAGAAAGAATTTAATATAGAATTAAGGGATGATAAATTATGACCGCACTAACAAAAGCTGATTTAGCTGAAAATTTACACCTTGATTTAGGTTTGAATAAACGAGAGGCTAAAGATTTAGTTGAGGATTTTTTTGAGGAAATAAAACATGCCTTAGAGCAGGGTAAAAATGTTAAATTATCAGGATTTGGTAATTTTTTGCTTAGAGATAAGCCTGAAAGACCAGGAAGAAACCCAAAAACAGGAGAAGAGATTCCAATTTCTCCTAGGCGTGTGGTAACATTTAGGCCTGGACAAAAATTAAGAGCTAGAGTTGAAAACTATGTCAGACCTGATGATGTCACCACAGATACTGGATCAGAATTCCATACATGAAACTACTCCTTCTAAGAGATATTTTACTATTGGAGAAGTTTCAGAAGCATGTGCTGTTAAACCGCATGTTTTGCGTTACTGGGAACAAGAATTTCCCCAGTTAAAGCCGTCAAAACGTCGTGGTAATAGACGTTACTATAAATACAAAGATATTTTATTAATAAAAAGAATATATGAGCTTCTCTATGAAAAAGGCTATACCATAAGTGGTGCTCGTCAATGGATTGCCCAATCTAATAATAAAGATCATACTGATACACATACTAATTTTTCTACTAAGATAGCCTCCAATGTAGTACAAGATACTATTTATGAATTAGAGGGTATTCTTAAGATCTTGGATAATTAGAGAGTAATAGTGAATTACTGGTTATTTAAATCTGAACCTTCAACCTATAGTATTGATGATTTAGCTAATGCTGCAAATAACACTGATCACTGGGATGGTATTAGAAATTATACAGTTAGAAATATGATCCGTAATCAGATCAAAAAGAACGATCAAGGCTTCTTTTATCATTCTAGCTGTTCAAAGCCGGGGATCATTGGGATTGTCAAAGTTACTAAAGAGAGTTATCCAGATCATACGGCATTTGATCCATCAAGTAAGTATTTTGATGAAAAATCTGATCTTGATTCACCTAGATGGTTTATGTTTGATGTAAAATTAATTAAGAAATTTCCAGCAATTATTCCTCTTGAGCTTCTAAGAAAAGAAAATTCCCTAAATGGTATGCAATTACTAAAAAAAGGTAATCGCTTATCTATTACTTCAGTATCTGCAATTCAATGGGAGCATATAATTTCTCTTGCTGAACAATAAATTAAAAAAATTGGTAGATGTATTCCTTTATTTATATAGTTTTATTGGAATTATTAGTAGAATAATGATAAAAAGGTAGAAATAAACTTGTTAAAGAAACAACTATTGTTTATGGTAATGAATTTTTTAAAACCATTAATTTTATTTTACTTAAATATATGTTTTAATACATATGCCAATTCACAAGTAGGTTTTTCAATGGATACTAAAACACAACCATTAAAAATAGTTACTGATAATTTAGCAGAACATACTGTTTTAAGAAAAGTAGCAGAAGATGTAAAATTTCCTTTGGATAACAATATAAAAAACCTTATCAAGAATATGCGTCAATACGTGTTAGATGATGAGAATAAAGATGGTTCTTTCACTGTAGGTTTGGCGGCTCCTCAAGTTGGTTACTCTTATAAGATATTTTTGTATCAGATCCCCAAAGCACTAGCAATGAAATATAATATTGAACCAGTAGAACTGTCATCACTTATTAACGCATCATATTCTCCCACAAAAAATAGTAAAGAACAGTTGCTATGGGAGGGTTGTTTATCAGTTCTTGATAGGATGGGTGAAGCTAAACGATATTCGGAAATTGAATATACTGGATATACTGAAGATGGACAAAAAATTCAGAAAATTGCCTCAGGATTATTAGCTCAAATAATTCAACATGAAATAGATCACACATATGGCATATTGTTTAAAGATAAAATTCCTGAAGATAAAAAGCTGCATTCTATCGAAGAAGCAATTGCTAGCAGGGCAGAAAATACTAAATAATAATTTTCGGGGTGTGGCGCAGCTTGGTAGCGCACTAGCATGGGGTGCTAGGGGTCGTTGGTTCGAATCCAGTCACCCCGACCATTAATTGAGATACAAGGCGTTAATCCGACAATTGCAAGCAACAAGCTTTGTTTGTTTTGTTGAGCGTGGATATGGTGATAATGCTGATAGAAATGCAGCAATGGTAATAAAACAACGAGCAATAAGAATGATACTTCACACAGGATTTGAGTTTTGTCTGAAATGGGTAATATTTTCTCTAAGAAGGTAATAACGCCAGTATAAAGCTGGTATTCTTTAGCTACGAGTAGCTCACATTGTACTTCATGGCTATAAATAAATGGATGGTTTAAAAGTCGTGTAATTGTGTTGGATGTAACATGGATAGAAAAGCACTTGGTCTTTTGTTGTTTATTATACTGTATACCTGTCAAATTTTTTGTGTCCCTAAAAAAGATTTATGGGTTTTTTGGCAAGCACATGATAATAATTCTAAAGTCGTTATTGATCATGCAAAATGGCAATTAATATTGTCAAAAGGTGTTATTGTTAAAAAAAGTGCTAATTTAGTTAATTATCCTCTACTAGAAGCTAAATATCATATTGTTCTAAAAGAATACCTGAGTTATTTATCTTCTATTAAGATTACTAATTATAATAAAAATGAACAGTTAGCATATTGGATAAATTTATATAATGCACTTACGGTGAATTTAGTTTTAGAACATTTACCAGTAAAGAGTATAAAGTACATTAACCTATCTGGATTCTTATCAGGGCCTTGGGATCATGAAATATTCCAAGTGAGTGGTCATAAGATATCTCTAAATGATATTGAGCATAGGATCATTAGACCGATTTGGAATGATCCGAGAATTCACTATGTGCTAAATTGTGCATCAATTGGTTGTCCTGATCTTAGTCAGCATGTTTATACAGGAAATAATATAAATAAAGCATTAATTGAAGCGGCAAAGAATTTTATCAATGATAAAAGAGGTGTATTACTGACATTATCAAAAAAGCTTATATTATCGAAAATATACTCTTGGTATGATGTTGATTTTGGTAATAATGAGCAAGTTCTCATTGAACATATTAAAAAATATGCATCTAATGCTCTGAAAAAAGAGCTCATTGGCATTAAATCGATATCAGGATATGAGTATAATTGGGAGCTGAACTGTTTTGGTTGTGAATAGTATTAGAATACCTTAATGAGTAAATATTCTACATAATTGGCCTTAATAAGGCATTTTTAATTAATAAATTAAATAAAGTATATATTCATCTCAAAAATATTCTTTACTAAATATAAACGTCTAATTTCTGATAATTAACTATGAATATTGTGTTTGGTGGTAAACATACAGCGACAGAGCTGATGGAGAGCATTTACAGTGTATTAAAGTTGTTGGCAGATAAATATAATGTCGACAATTTTAGTGATATTGATCTACATGTAAAACTTTTAGACTGTGATGAGCATGATGTTGAACTTATAGATACTAGAACATTTGAACCAATTGCTGTTTTTGAAGTATATAAATCAGCAAATGATGTAGATGAAGTTCAAGATAGAGGTAACCTAACTTTAGTTATTGATAACACTAAGCCAGATAAATAATTAGATGCAAGAATATATTGAGAGTTAAAATTACTAGTGTTAGCATTTTGATTTTAACAAATAAACTTGTATGAGAACATTAATATTATTATTGCTTATTTTTAGTCAGTGTTTATCTTCATTAATCATAAAAGATCAAAATGATTTAATAAAAATATTGAAAGAATCTAATAGCGATATAAAGATATTACATCACAATGTTGATTTAAGGAACTCTGAAATTGATAAATTCTATGGTGGATTTCATCCAAATCTTAATATGTCTGCCCAATATTCTGATGATCAATTGAAGCCTTTTATAAATTTTCAGCCTCAGCGTACAAGAAATTCTCATTATTCAGCAGGTCTTTCTCAAAAACTAATGTTAGGAACAGAATTATCATTTGGCTTTACTAATGATCGCACAAAATTATATGGGTTCCGGTCATCTAGTTTGAATACTGTATCTGTGCAACAATTTAATCGGCCCATTGTATTTGCAGAGTTATCATTTGATATTAGTAAAAATTTATTTGGTAGAATAGATCACAATAATTTAAATGTATTAACACTGTTAGCTAGTAATGAGAAACACAATTTATTTAATAAAGAGCAATTGATATATTTTCAGGGGATATCCTTCTTGTGGAATATTAGAATGATCCAAGAAATAGTTGCTGACGTTAAGAATTATTTAGATAGACTTGAAGAGCTTGAAGTAAACATTTCGATGAGGATCAGTAGAAAAACTGCCGAGCCAGGCGAACTTTATAGTTTAAAGTCAACAATTGCCGCAAAGACAGCTGAGATCTTAGGACTTAATCGTAGTATTCAAAATGTTAATAGTTCAATGAAGCAGTTGATATCAACAGAGGAGGATATTAACTTTCAACCTTCTCAAAGTTTAGACTCAGTTAAAAAGAGGATTATAGATTCTGAAAATGAAATTTTATTTCTAGAATTCAATAATGGAGAGGATAGCTCCCTTATTAGAATTGCTAAAAATAATACTATTATTGCCGCTAAGCAATATAATAATGCTGAGTTAGATTCTTTGCCAGATATAAAATTATTTACTAGATATGCTCAAACAGGTACTAATACAGAAGTTAGCAAGAGTTATCAGGAACTTTATAAAGCTAGTAATCCACAGTATTCTGCAGGAGTTAATCTAACATGGCCAATGTCAAGTTATACTTATAAAGCAAAGAGAGCTATTGGTAGGACTAAGCATAATATTGCTAGTCTAAATCAGAATAAACTACAAACAGAGTTAAAAGTGAAATTTCTCAATTTTAAAAATGATATCAATAATTTAAGATATGAAACTGACCAGATTGAGAAAGCTTTAGAAAGTAGTATTAGATTGTTAGATGACTTATATATAAGATATAAGCAAGGGAGAATAAGTTTGTTCGAACTTGTTATAGAAGAAGGTAAGTTACTGGAGATACGTATTATGCATAAAAGTTTATGGATAGCTAGGATTAATTCGTTGATAGCTTTTTATAGTATCTATGATTTATATAAGTATAATAAAAAATTTGTTTAGATTGATATAATGATAAATTATTTTGTTGATAATCCTAAAATTACATTTTTAATAACATTTGCAATTATTCTTTCTGGAATACTTAATTTATTTTCAATGAAGCGAGAGGCTTTCCCTAATGTTGATTTTGCTCAGGCAATTATAACTACATATTATCCGGGAGCAACTCCGGAAGATATTGAGGCTTTAATTACTAAAAAGATTGAAGATTCGCTACGAGGGAATAGTGGCATTAAACAATTGACATCTGTTAGTCAAGAGGGTCTTTCTGAGGTTAAATTAAAAATAGATCTGGACAATATCGATGCTAAACAGGAAATGACAGAAATCCAGAGATCGATAGATCGAATTATAGACTTACCAGATGATCTTCCTAATGCGCCTAATTTTAAGGAAATTAAAACGGAGAATATGCCTATTTATGAAATTTCAGTGTTAGGAAATGTTGAACAGAATATATTAAGAAAAGTTGCTGATGAACTAGAAGATATAATTGAGTTATGTGAAGGGGTATCTTTTATTGAAAAAATTGGCTATTTAAAGAGAGAACTAAAAATTTATGTTGATCCAGTCAAAATGCAACAGAATCATATTAGCTTTAATGAAATAGTGCAATCTGTGAAATTACATAATCTTAATGCTCCAGGAGGCTTATTTGAGAGTAGGCCTATTGAGAAATCGGTAAGAATTAATAGTACTTTAGATACTCCATCTGCACTTGAAGATGTCGTTATAAGAACAAATCTATCAGATCAAGTTGTTAAAATATCTGATATTGGCAAAGTAAGTGCTGTATTTGAAAAGCCTAAAGTTATCACCAAGACGAATGGTAAAGCAAGTATTATTCTTGTAGTTAGAAAGGATAAGAATGCAGATATTATTCAATTAGCAGAAGACATTAAGATTAAAATTACTGAAATTAAACAGCAGTTACCGAATGGGGTTAAGATTCTTATAAGTAATGATGAGTCTAAAAGAACTACGAATAGGTTAAATATAGTTGTTAATAATTCTATACTAGGATTTATTTTTCTGTTTTTTGCTACCTTAGTTTTTTTAAGTTTTCGAACTTCTATCGTAACATCTCTATCAGTGCCGATTATTATATTGTTTACTCTCTCAATAATGTCATGGTTAAATATAACTTTTAATATTATTTCGATGTTAGCTATTGTTATTGCACTTGGAATGTTTGTAGATAATAGTATTGTTATTTCTGAAAATATTTATAGACTTATCCAAGAAGGTCTGCCGATCAGAAAGGCAGCTATTCAGGGGGCAAAAGAAATATATGTTCCTATTGTTGCGACTGTACTAACAACGATTGCTGCATTTATGCCTATGTTGGTAACAACTGGAATTTTGGGTCAATTTATTTGGGCAATCCCGGTGATTGTATCAAGTTCTTTAATCATAAGTTTATTTGAATCATTTTGTTTATTACCTACAAGAATAATTAGTTTTAATCAGCAGTTAATAGAAAGAGACTTGGGGTGGTTTAAATATGTGCAAAATCATTTTATTATATTTTTGAAATTTCTATTAATAAATAGATATAAAACAATATTGTTATTAACGTTTTTGTTGACTGCTATTTTGTCCTTTGCTTTTTTAAAATTAGATTTTGTATTGTTTCCTCCAGAAGGAGTGGATAGATTTATTGTGCGTTATTCTGCTCCTGTAGGTACTCCCATCAAGAAATTACATGCAGCTGTTAAGAAAGTTGAAGATTATATTATGTCATTACCAGAAGAAGAGATTGTTGCGCTAACTACTAGGACAGGAATTCAGCAGAAAGATCCTAGTGATCCTTTAGCAAGGAAAGGTGATAATGTTGGGATGATGCTTGTGTATTTAACAAATGAGAATAGGAGAAAACGAAATGCTAATGAGATAATTAAACAACTTAGAATAGTTCTGCCTCCTTTTGAACCATTAGATACCTTACAATTTGAAACCATTATTAATGGACCGCCAGTTGGTAAACCAGTTACTATTTCAGTTAAGGGTAATGATCTAGAAACACTAAAAACAATTGCCAAAGATATTCAGTATTATCTAAAAACTATTGATGGAGTTGAGAATATTGATCAAGATCTAAAGCCTGGTCTTAAGCAGTTGCAAATTAAAATTAAAAAAGATGTTGGTAAAAATTATGGATTAACTCCTGCAGATATATCTTTTTCTTTAAGAACTGCTCTGGAGGGTATTGTAGCTTCTAAGGTTAGAAAATTTGATGATGACATTGATATTAGAATATTATTTTCAGATCAGGCAAGAGGAGATCAGCAAGCCTTACATAATATGTTAATAGCGACAAAAAGAGGAAACTTAATCCCATTAGCTAAAGTAGCTAGCATAATAGAAATAGATGGGTCAGAAGCACGCAGGCATTTTAATCATCAGCGATCAATAACAGTTACTGCTAGTGTGGAGCTAAATAAAACAAACTCCAGTATTGTTAACGCATTGTTGGCTAAGAAATTTAAAGATATACCGATAGATTATCCGGGATATAGTCTAAAATTTGGTGGTGAAGAGGAAAGTAGTAGGGAATCGATGGAAAGTTTAGGTAGGGCTATGATATTAGCGATTATTGGAATTTTTACTATTTTAGTAGCAGTACTTAAATCTTATATGAAGCCTTTTTTGATCATGTTTTCTATTCCCTTTAGCTTGATTGGTCCAATTATTGGCTTTGCTATTCATGGCAAGCCATTTGGTTTTATTGCAATGATAGGGTTAATTGGTTTAACAGGGGTAGTGGTAAATGCCGCAATTATTTTAGTTGCCACTATCGATAATATGAGAAAAAATACTAAATTTGGAGTACATGAATGCCTAATTGAGAGTGCTAGGATAAGATTAAGGCCAATCTTACTAACTACATTGACAACTATTCTAGCTTTATTCCCGACTGCCTATGGTATAGGAGGATATGATCCTATACTAGTTCCGATGACTTTAGCAATGGCGTGGGGATTGTTATTTGGAACTTTTTTAACTTTAGTTGTAGTGCCTTGTGGATATGCTATTATCGAAGACTTGATAAACTGGTCTAGACACCACAGAGTGAGTAAGAGCTAATTGTTAACTATAAATTATTTTATCCATGATTTTAAATACGGAAGAAATTACCCAAAGATTCAGTAAGCACCCAAAAAGATATCATCAGAATGCGGTTTTGCAAAAAGAGATAAGTTTAAGATTATTAGAGCGCCTAGAGTATTGTAAATTGGTTCCTGAAACAATATTGGATTTAGGTTGTGGAACTGGTTTTATGACTAATGGTATTGTAAATCGTTATCCAGATGCTGACTTTTATAGTTTGGATTACTCATTTAATATGCTGAAATTTCTTTCGGAACAAAATTCTGCAAATATTGTGTGCGGTGATGCTACTTGTTTGCCTTTTCCGTCCAATTCATTTGATCTAATTGTCGCTAATCTTGTATTACACTGGGTGAATAATTCTAATGAGTTACTATTGGAATGTCAGAGAGTATTAAGTGAAGATGGATTATTATTATTTTCAACATTGAGTAACAATTCTTTACTTGAGTTAAAGGATGCTTGGGGTAAGATTGATAATTATCCACACGTTCATAGATACTTCGATTTTATAGAGCTAGGTAATCATTTATTAAAAACATTCTGGAGAGATCCTGTTTTGGATCGAGAAAAAATAGTTATCAGATATAATTCATTTAGTAATTTAATGCAAGATCTTAAAAATAACGGGTTGACTAACTCTATTATGGGTAGGTTTAAAGGACTATATACGCCAAAAAAATTAGTGGAATTAGAAGAACTATATTTGGATTATGTTGATTCATCTGGTAAGTTCCCAATTACTTATGAGATAATATATGGTCATGGTCTAAAGAAAATTTTGAGAACTGTATGACTATAAGAGTGGGGATATATACTTGTTGAATTTTCTTGATAGGAGTTAGCATATATTTAATGGGTGTTTGTGCAAATGTTAACGAACTTTATTTTTTTTCATATTATGTGCAATATAAACAATAATTATGTTGAAGAAGCAAAGTGAAAAAAATATTTATCACTGGTAGTGCTATGTATGTTTAGTGCTGTTACAACGATGGAAACATCATTTATAGTAAAAAATGTGGGTCAACGACTGTTAAATTTAATCATTGTACTGAGGGTATTTCTGTATATGGGACAATAAGTTTATTCTAATATTTTCTGTGTACTAGATAGTTTGCAAAATTTTCTAGATTATCTTTCTTTTCTGGCCAGGGAGATATTGTTTCAAGTGCCTCTTTATACAATCTGTTAGTTTCTTGTTTTGCTTTGTCAATACCAAGAAAAGTACAATAAGTGTTTTTGTTATTTTTAATATCTGATTTAGCTGGTTTACCTAAGATTTCGCTCGTACTTTCGACATCCAGGATATCGTCTTGAATTTGAAAAGCAAAACTTATCGCTTCTGTATATTTTCTAAGTGCTGATATTTTCTCATTAGAATTTTCTAGAATTCCACAGACCATTGATATAGCCGATATAAATAATTTACCAGTTTTTAATTTATGCATCGTTATTAGCTCTTCTAAAGTTATTTGTTTATCTGTTGATTCTAAATCAAGTAATTGTCCTCCTGCCATTCCTTGCCATCCGCAAGATTCTGCTAGATATATAGTTTGTTTGGTTTTGACTTCTGGCAATAGCTCGGGATTCTTAATAAGGATTTCAAATGCTAATGACTGTATTGCATCTCCTGCAAGTATTGCAATTCCTTCATTATAGGCAATATGTAGGGATGGTTTCCCTCGTCTAAAGTCATCGTTATCCATTGCTGGTAAATCATCATGTATCATAGAATAACAATGGATCAGTTCTATGGCTGCAGCGATATGATGAACTTTCTTGACAGGAATATCTAGAAATTCTGCAGCTAAATATACTAGGAGGGGTCTGACCCGTTTTCCTCCGTTTAAGCATGTATAACATATAGCTTCATGCAACTTAAGCTGTATCTGGCTAGTATTTTTTAAGACGGTGAGGAAAAAATGTTCAAAAATTTTAGTAAATTTAGATAATTCTGATGTAGTTGTAGAGTTCATTTTTCCTTTGACACAAATTTAGATATTTAGTAATTTAATCTAAAGACATGTATTTGTCGAACCTTTTTATCAGAAAGAGCTGTAAATGTATATTACTGATTATGGAAAAGCAAGGATTAAGAGTTAATAATATTTGTAGGGTTATAGATTTTTAACTAAGTAAGTGATTTAGAGTTTACGAATTAAATAAGTTACCAATATAGAGTAACAAGCAGGGGGAGTTAAGTAAGTATGGCGGGTAATTTATACCAATAGTTATAGTATTATATATTAAGTTTGCTTATCATTTTGTATCGGTAGCAGTATCAATATTACTAATTGTATTTCCTATAAAAAAAATATAGGATATGAGAAGGTGCTGGTGTAGCTCAGTTGGTAGAGCAGCTGATTTGTAATCAGCGGGTCGCGGGTTCGACTCCTGTCGCCAGCTCCAATTTTATGGTCACTAATGGACAATAAGTATACAGGTATATCATTTTAAATTTGTTTCCCTGTTTATAGGTATGTTCTATGTGCTCATCTTGTCTAATTATTTTCTATTAAATTGTTGACAATTAAGCTTAACTTGCCGAAAATATAGTGCTTTATATATTGGAGGGGTTCCCGAGCGGTCAAAGGGATCAGACTGTAAATCTGACGGCTCTGCCTTCGAAGGTTCGAATCCTTCCCCCTCCACAGTAGTTGGAGGAATTACTGGTAAGGCACAGGAGTATAAAGGTAAAGAAGTGCGCGGGTGTGGTTTAATGGTAAAACCTCAGCCTTCCAAGCTGATGACGTGGGTTCGATTCCCATCACCCGCTCCAAGGCGTTTACGCTGGGAATGTGCTTGATGAGCGTTAAAGGGGTGATGTATTAGCCCACATAGCTCAGCGGTAGAGCACTTCCTTGGTAAGGAAGAGGTCACCGGTTCAATTCCGGTTGTGGGCTCCATTGGAAGGGATGTTAGAAAAGGAAAATTATTAGGAGAGTAGTATGTCTAAAGAAAAATTTGAGCGTAATAAGCCGCATATTAATGTAGGCACAATAGGTCATGTTGACCATGGTAAGACGACGTTAACAGCCGCGATTACAACCGCAATGTCCAAGAA
>PIVX01000426.1 GCA_003353785.1 Gammaproteobacteria bacterium
ATATCTGTAAGAAGTGGGATTGGCATCGGAAATGCATTTATTAAATATATCTGTAAGAAGTGGGATTGGCATCAGAAATGCATTTAATATATCTGTAAGAAGTTGGATTGGCATCGGAAATGCATTTAATATATCTGTAAGAAGTGGGATTGGCGTCCAAAATGCATTTAATATATATCTGTAAGAAGTGGGATTGACATCGGAAATATATCTGTAAGAAGTGGGATTGGCATCCAAAATGCATTTAATATATCTGTAAGAAGTGGGATTGGCATATCTGTAAGAAGTGGGATTGGCATCGGAAATGCATTTAATATATCTGTAAGAAGTGGGATTGGCATCGGAAATGCATTTATTAAATATATCTGTAAGAAGTGGGATTGGCATCAGAAATGCATTTAATATATCTGTAAGGAGTGTGATTGGCATCGGAAATATATCTGTAAGAAGTGGGATTGACATCGGAAATGCATTTAATATAGCTGTAAGAAGTGGGATTGGCATCGGGAATGCATTTAATATATCTGTAAGAAGTGGGATTGGCATCGGGAATGCATTTAATATAGCTGTAAGAAGTGGGATTGGCATCGGGAATGCATTTAATATATCTGTAAGAAGTGGGATTGGCATCGGGAATGCATTTATTATATCTGTAAGGAGTGTGATTGGCATCGGAAATATATCTGTAAGAAGTGGGATTGGCATCCAAAATGCATTTAATATATCTGTAATGAGTGGGATTGGCATCCAAAATGCATTTAATATATCTGTAAGAAGTGAGATTGGCATCGGGAAT
>PIVX01000036.1 GCA_003353785.1 Gammaproteobacteria bacterium
ACAAATTTACAGATAATGCTTGTTGTTTCACCACAAGCACAGTGCCTTCAGACAATCGATTGCCAAACTGTGATTCAGCTAGGGAATCTAATCCGTTATAGCATTCATTAATTGTATGCCTCATATTATATATTTTGTGTACATCTGTAAGCATTACCTGCTCCAATGTATTATTACAGGCCTCCAGTTTTTTCTTTGTATGATATCGTAATCCACTTCTTCGCAGTTCTTCAAAATCATCCACATCTTCATCATCTATAACATTCTCATCTCTCGTGATTAATTCTAATATTTCACTTAAAAGCTTTACTTCCTCTAATAATATGTCGGTCATGCGCTGTTGAATATTCGTAGCACATGTATTTAAATAATCTTCAATCCCTGCTTTAGTTTTTACCTCTGTTTCAGTACTCAATAAACGGTTTTGCTCCGAAATTAAATCTGCGATAAATTGTTCTATTCTTTCACTATCATCATTACTATCATTATCAAAATATATAGCACTATCTCGCATAGAATCTAAAAATACTTGCGTATAAGCTACTAACTCAATGATTCTACGTTTTTGAGAAGACGATGGTAATGGCATAGTAATAAACTTAAAACTAATATAATTAATATTATAGTAAATTATATTGAGAAAATTCTTCTAAATTTCTCAACGAGTTAGGGGTTGTTATATTATTCTAAACTTACCTCATCATTGCCGTTCCACATCCACTGCCTTTGCTGTTGCTGAACAATGTGGCTGTTTAGAACTGTCCGGTTGTTTCTGCACACTTATCCATGCCGGCAAAGTTCACTTCAAGAAAAAAGGGTTTCTTTGGCAAGCCTCACAGCTTCTAAGAAATCATCTGTTAAGATTTTTTTTGCTAATTCTCGCTGGTCTTCATCAAACATTGAAACTAAACCAGTTGGATAATTCCAAGGCTTATTTGAGTTATAAAGAACTAAGGGAATGATAATTGGTATAGTCTTCCCCTTTTTCATACTAATATGCCATTCCATAGCACTTAACAAATATTTATGCAATCTGATAGGCATTATTTTTTGAGGCTTTGACTGGTGTTCTATAAGACAATATACATACCCCAGTTTGCCATCAAAATTAACCGAGAACAACACATCCGTTTCTGATTTTTTTAAATCATCAGATACAAACGTATTTTTTTCAGCCTTGATAGAATCAAAATCCAATCTTGCTTGAATATCTTTGGGTAAATGCGACTTTAAAAAATCCGTGACAACTTCCTTGTTAGTTCCAGTAATGTTTTAACTATTATTAGAGTTTTGCTCTTTGAAAAATTGCCAAAAGTCTTTAATTTCTTTTATAGCATGTATAACCTTGTCTAATTTAGGGGAAGCAACACGTAGGCTTTCTAAAATAATATCAATTGCTCAAAGCAATTTCTTAGTTGATATACAAGATAAGAAATCATTAATATAATCGAGATAGAGCTACTAAGACCAAGGCCATGCAAGAACATGGATAACCACATCAAAGTGACTGGCGACATATACAATGTATATAGAAATAGATTTTCACCAAATTTTGAGCTTAACAAATCAGCTACGGGTTCAATATTCAATAAAGCTAATACTAATAATCCCCAGCAATACCAAGAAAAATGTAACCCATATCTAAAAAATCTATTCATCTTTTGTTTTACTTCTTTTTGTTCTCTAGCAATATTTTTTTAATAACTTCAATTCCTTTAGATTCCATCTGTTTTATTTTTGGAAGACTAGAGAAAAAATCGTTAAAAGCAGAAGTTACTTTTTCTATCCAAATTTCATGGCCTTGAATTCCTAAAAAACTATCAAGCTTTTTATTAATATTGGGGGATTCTTGGTAATGGAAAATTCCATTTCTCAATTTCCATAGACCGTCAACATAATCACTTTTTTCTAATAAATTGTTAATAGAACGAATGTCAAGCCTTAACTGTTGATATCCTTCAATAACAACGTAAAGAAGTGAATATGCAATTGCTCTAAAAAAAATATTTTGATATTCCCTTGCCACAATATTAGCTTTGTAATCAACTGAGGACATATCTTTTGGTTTTGGGGGAACTGCCATTTGTACTGTAAGAATATCTAAATAATTTGTATAATGCCCATGTAGAGATATCAAATCAATATCTTCCTTATTTATGTCCATACTTCCTACTCCTTTTATAATTCCAGTAACATTTTTCATCATAACAAACTTTAATGTGTATTTTATACTTATATAGTAGGTTATCCCTAAACATTCAAGCTCTACATTTCCAGCAAAATTTCATACTGGAAACTGCATAAATCCATCAAAGCTGGATTCAACTCATAACTACAACACCAATTAAAAATATATCTCTCAGCAATTTGAGAAAATGCTAATTGCTTATAACACACCAACCACTATAAGAGCACATATTAGCCATTGCATTTTTTCTGAGTTTTTATCTTCTGCTTTAGCTAATGATTTGCTTTATTTTATTGTTTTATCTGTTGATTCCTTTAATTGCTTTGTTGGGAACCTACAAGTTGGCAAATTGCCTATATATTTTTTACATTTTCTATAAGTTTCTCACAATCAGGAAAGTTGTGTGAAATACATAGTAAATCTGTCCAAAATGGCTCTATATGAGCAATATTGTTAGCAAATTTTTTATGGTTATCTTTTGTTATTTCGTAAAAATCACCCGAATGTGAGCAGTGAAATATTCTAAAATATCTGCTTATCCTATCCAAAAATCCTTTTGCACCATCCATATTTGTAAATACTGGAGATGCTAATGCCCAAGGAGTAAATTCACTATGTATTATTAAAGGGATTTGTTTATCAAAAAAAGCAGACAAACCATCAAATACAAATGGTTCATAGCCTTGAGTATCCACTTTTAAGTATCCTGGAGCTATACCAAGAGCGGTATTCTCGAAGAGATTATCTAATCTTACTACTTTAGTAATTTTTGAAAAAGACGTAGGTGTGGTATTCCCGAAGAATTTATCTAATCTTACTACTTTGGTGATTTTTGAAAAAGACGTAGGTGAAGAAACTAATAGTCGGTTGTCTTCTGAATGACCTACGTTATAAATGATGGGCAATAAACTGTTAAATTGTCCTGCAGCACAATCAAAAAATTCTATAGTATCGTCAAGTTTGTTTAGTTCAAAATTATATCTTGTTAAATTGCTGGCTATCCCAGGCTCAAAAGAATAAATTTTTCTATCATATTTTAAATATTTTAGAATAATTGACATAAGAATGGATACCGTACCATAATTTGCTCCAACATCAGCTACATGGAAGGAATTTCCAAAGCTTTCTTGAAAGTGAGAAAAAATTTCAAGATTTAATAGACCATTAAAATCTCCAAAAGAACTAGTATCCCATATAGGAGATACGTGCTCATTTAACTCATTCACAAGTTGAATATTTTTTGACATCTTACATTCATCTGGTAAAAATTTATAAGCAAGGTCTTGTTTATACATAAACAAAAAAATCTTACCCATTTTTATCATGTCGATTTGATGGAGGTAAGAATGAGCATCGTTAACTGCATCAATTTTCATTTTATTATTTTATTATTTTTAAACATAGTTGTCTCTGCTTAGGAAGCCATTATGATATTTGTGGACGTGTATGTAAACTTTAATTTTATAATACACGTCTATATCGGTAATTTCAACATTTATAGTGGCTTACCCAGTACTTCAGGAATTTTTTTAAAAACCTCTGGAACTCCTTCTTCTTGAATTATCATTCTAGCAAGATATTGTGATCCTACATAAGATAAATGTCCTGCATCTATAAATAGCTGAATATTATTCAAATTAATATAACAGAATTTTTCTCCCGGACATAAATAGTTATTTATTGAAAAAAAATCAACGGCGTGGTTTAAACTAGCAAATTGCTTTAATTTGATGTTAGTTTCCTTAATTATCCTGTTTCTTTCATCATCTATATAGAAAATATCTTTACAGTACATAAACGGCATACTAATTGATTTTTGTTTACACAGAGGACTGTATTCTGATTTCATATGAGGAATTTCCCCAATTATAATGACTTTTTTTCCTTCTTTAGTATATCCTTTTATTTGTTTAAATAGGTTATCTAAAAATTTTTCCCCTCCATAAAACCTATCATTATTAGAATACATCGACCACCGTGCTGACATTATTATTATGTCGTAGTTTTTTGCTCTAGTAGTTGATATTTTGGTAGCACTTTTGCAATGTTCTGATTCTTTAGAGTTATCCAAGATATATTTTGTCTCTAGAGGGGGGCAAGAATAATGAGAAAAATTTCTGAAACCAAACCCACTATGTTTTGCAAATTCTATTAACATTCCTACAAAATGACCAGAATTTGAATCTCCAAATAGTACGGTTTTCTCAGGCTTGGTAACATCACCAACAAAACATCTTTGCTTATTAATTTCAACTAGGCTTATATTGAACGGAGCAAAGTGGCATGTTACGTTATTATCGCTATCTGCATAATCCAAATTTCTTGTTATTACATTTAGTTTTTTTAAGTAACTTTCACCACGTAATCCTTGTCCACCAATTTTTTTTGCAATTAATGCTATAGAAAGGATGCAGACAATAGGACAGATGACATAAAAAGCTAAAATAAATTTTGCAGATTTTTTAGCCAACCTAAATGGCACTTCTATATACTTGTAACTAAGGAATGCAATAATAATCATTATTAGAAAGAGTATAATACCTGAGATTAATGTAATATTATAATCGCCATAGTGATAAAATGCTAAAATCGGCCAGTGCCATAAATATAATGAATAGGATATCTTTCCTATACTTGTAAAAAAATTCATTGAAATAAACCTTGTTAAAAGCCCATTCTTTTTATAATGACCAGATAGAATTATCATTGCAGTTCCTAAAGTAGGCGGGATAGCTAGGAATCCAGGGAAAACATTGTCATGAGAGATGCTAAGAATAGAATAAATTATTAAACTAAATCCTAAGAATGATATTGCAGAAAATAGTACTCCAGGCAATTTGTTATATCTATATTTAAATACCAACGCAGACGTGATTATTCCAATAATAAATTCGCCTATTCTTGCTGGTAGCATATAGTATGTAAATTTAGGTGAGATGTAATAAAAATATTCTGCAAAGTAAAAACATAAAATGGAAACCATGATTAATAATAGAAAAAATATGCCATTTATACGTCTAAATACAGGAACAAAGAAAGGCCACAACATATAGAATTGTTCTTCAACTCCAAGTGTCCACAAGTGCAAAAATGGTATTTCATTGCTCTCTGGCGCAAAATAACTCGTGTCTAAGTGTCTAAAAAAAAATATATTTGCTACGGCAAATAATGACCATATAGATGATTTAGCAACTGCCTTAGCATCTTGAGGCAATAAAAATTGCTGGCTAGAAATTAATACAATAACAATTACCACATATAGAGCAGGAAGTATTCTCTTAACTCTTCTAAATGTAGAAGTCTTTGAAAGAAAATATATTTTTCTGCATTAATTTAAATGTTTGAAGAGAAATTAAATAGCCAGAAATCACAAAAAATATATCAACTCCTAAAAATCCTCCTGGCAATAAGAATTCATTTATATGAAAAATAACAATTGATAATACTGCTATACTTCTTAACCCATCTATATCATAACGATATTTATCATGGTCTATTAACTGTTTAGGATTTGTTCTATTTCTCATGTATTACTAAGAAGTGAGCGGGAAATGCCATATACTGCTTTAAAGAAAACCTACTATTCCTATAATATAAAGGTCGTTGTATTTTACCATATCTATTTGATGTAAGTAAGAGTGGATATTGTTGATATCATCAATCAGTAATATGGTCATAGCCAGTACTAATTCCCCTTCTTTCTTTGCTACTCCTGCAAAATCGTGAGGTTTAGCTTTTTTCTAATTAATATAGTCGAACTCAGTTTTGACAGAACCAATTTATGAGTATGAGCGAACAGTCTAAAAAAGGAGAGTTTTCTTTACACTAAACATGATTACATCAGAAGCTTTATTTATAGTTAAATTTGTGTATAATTAGCAGTGTTAAAGTTTTAATTATGAGTAATAAGTTATTATAATTTAGAAAAAAATTATGTTTGATAGACAAATGTTCCATGGTTCAAAAAACATCTGAAAAATCTCAAGTTGATGATGAGATATCGTATTTTATTGATTATAAGTACGGAAACAGTATTCTCTGGGAAAAATCCATACAAGTTGTTGCTGCTGAATATCTCAATAATGGTGATCATATAATTGATGTTGGCACTAATACCGGTGGTTTAGCTATAGCCTTTTCAAGACTTGTAGGAGAAAAAGGTAAGGTTTTGTGTTTTGAGTGTAATCCAAAGATGATTAATTGGATAAAAAGATCGTTTAAAGTTAACAATGTCACCAATACGATTTTAATTGAAAAAGCTTGCTATAATAAATGTGATGAGAAGTTGTCTTTTTATGCAGATAATTCTCTTTATTCTGCAGGCTCTTCTTTAAACAATAGACCAGGATTGGTTGGGGATAAAATTACTGTTATAACAACAACAATAGATAGGGAAGTAGAGGAAAAAAATATATCTCCTAGGATTATTAAAATAGATGTTGAAGGAGCAGAGTATTCGGTATTACAAGGCGCAGAAAGCACTATTAATAAATTTTACCCTATGATCATATTTGAATATTATGATTTTAAGGAAAATGAGCATAATCCTGCATCTTTATTAGAGAGTTATGGTTATAAGTTGTATGATGTAAACACATTAGAACCATTTAAACATGAAAATTCTAAGAAGCTAATAAATCTTTTTGCTATTCAAAAAAGACAAAGTTATATTACTCTAGATTATAAAAACAAGCAATTAACCTCCGTAAATCAAGGGGAAATAATAATTAAAAATGTCAAAAAAGGCAAATATGTAATTAAACCGATGTTTATCACTAATGGTGAATCACACGACAGTCAATTTACTATTAAATTATCATATAGTGATGTTATTGAAGAACTGTTTTGGCAAGTAATATGTGAGAGTAAACTTATTATCCAAGATCAAACTTCAACAATGCCTATCAATCTTAAAGTAAATACCGATATAAAAATAGAGGTAATTGGTTCAGTTAGCCAAAATTATGCATGTACTATAAAGTTTAAAGAAATATTACTAATCCCTTACAAATGTATATATAGATTAAATAAAAACCTCTGCAATTTATTGTTAATAGCATCAATTCTCATGTTAATTATTTTGTTTTTCGGAAATATGTTTTAACTGTATGTCTTGAGATATTAATTGTTTCAGGCCATTTTCACAAAAATAACTTCCTCTCCCTTATGATGGGTACAGCGACATATCGGCCGAAAAACTACATTCGTTATGTCTAAGAGGCTTATTTTGAAACATAGAATATGCAAGATTAATGTATATAGCATCCATGCTATTAATAACTTGTCTTCTGATTAGCTCCTATTGTTAACAAATAAAAGCTTAAATTTCATCATAATATCCGATTAGCTAACAATTCGTGGGTGTAATTTGAGCAGTTTTCTGAGGAATATGTAAGGCTGTTTTGAACCATGCCAAACTATCAATGAACATAGAGTTACTAAAATACAGTGAATTAGAAGTTATATTGTTGCCAACGTAGTTGGCCTTAGTTCTTTCTTATAAAATTCAATTTCCCATGCGATTCTACGATTCTTTCCTGGACAAATTGCGCGTACAACAGTGGTAGGAATCATTTCTCCATATATTCCAGTAGTTGACCAACCAAGAATTGGATTTTTTTGCCCTCGAGCCATAGATAATTGACAGTTCTCTGAAAGTATTTTCGCATGTAAAGAACCAGTCCCAAAATCGGCATATGCATTATTTTTATATAATACTACGTTTATATCTGGAGCAAAATGTAAACTAGACACATAATTATGTTCACTTGTGGAGGATAAAGTATCTTCTATCCGCAACTTTTTACCAGGAATATAATATATATATCTTTCTTGGCTATAAAGATTTTTCCTATCTACTTTCCCATGAACTTGAAATTTGTTATCCATAGCTTTAACGGAATTTAAAAATGATCCAACCATTTCTAATGTATGAAGGTCTCTAGCAACTTCCTTCCAACTTACTGCTTCATATTGCTCATTTTTAGATTCATTTTTTATATCATTTACAGGACTTGTTGTGTTATCTTGAATTGAGATAGTATTATGAGCGACAGTACTCATTATATACTTTCGCATAGTGTCAAGGTTATCAGAATAAAATCCCGTGTCAATGAAAATAAATCTACCAAACTCAAAAAGTTGAAAACTAAGATCATCTGCATGTTTATGGGCAATATTATGCGCCATCCCCGTGACAAATAGCATTGATTCATTTTTAGTCTCAGGGATACTCCTAATAATTGCATAACCAGATTTAGTGAAATCCCCAACTAAGTAACATTTATCATCATTAATACAGGTAGGCTCAATAGATTTAAGAGGCTCGAAAGAAATATTAGCCACTAAACCTTTACTATCACCAACCCTAGATTGGGTCTTATCTGGAAATAACAACCATGGTTTTACCTTCTCTGCCTTTTTTAAAACATCACTTATATCTCCTAATATCTCTTCTATTGGTGCTTTTAATCTGTTATTTAATGTCTTTGTAATATAGAAATGATACTCTGGATTTCCTTCAGTATGCACTCCTTCTTCCGTATATTGAGTATCTATAATTTCTTTAAATCTTCTTTTTACATAACCTTTAGTATCAACATTACATGCCGGATTTTCAAAATCCTCTCTACATAACAAGTGAAGACCAACTAGGGCAAATATTCCATGATTGTTATTACTAAAAAAACTTTTTTGTTTTAATTTGTTAATATGCTTGCTAGATAGAAAATAAACCTTGTCTTTAAGATTTTCATCAATATTAATTAAATTTTTTCTCATTGCATTTATATAAAAAGCAAGACGCATAGCACGAATCCCTGTTGCCATATTTTCCCATGAAGAATGTGCTTTTTTATTTTTAACAAAATGATAATCATGCCAATCCTCAACGAACTTTAAGGATTCCTCAATTAGTGATTTATCTTTTGTTTTAAAATATTCGATAAAATACTGATCTATTATTCTCCATGCATGGAGCTGAAATTGCCAATCTACATCCTTAGCAGGATTAGCTCCCCAATCTAGAGGCAAATTTAATGGCCACGGCGAATTATCCCTTGTTACAAATCCTTCTGTCCGTATTTTTTTCAATCCTCCTTTAAGACCTACGATGTAAATATCTTCATAGTGAATATCTTTTACCACTTCAGCAGGTATATTTTGTATGCAAACAAAATATAATGAAGAAAATACAATTATAAATATTTTATTGATTATTGCTAACATTTATAGCATATTAGCTTCAACATTTAAATATATCAACTCTGAGTCTGAGGGATCGTCACAAAAATTAAGATAATTGCTGTTTAGAATCATCGTATATTCTCCAATATTAATTGTGGCTTTGTTTTTTAGCTCAAAATTCGCCCAATATCTGCTATAAAATATCAATAAGTTTATAATATTATCTAGTTGCTTCATTAATAGCGAGATTAGATATATGCCTAATAAATACGCACAAAAGAAGAAATGTTCTGTTCCTAAACAAAAACATAAAGTTGTTAATTGGACTGATTATAGTCAAGCATTGCGTGAACGTGGCAACAGAGAAATTTGGATCTCGGATAAAGCGATAACCAATTGGTATCCAAAAGAACGTGTATATGATGGCACAGGCAGTCCTGTTAAGTTTACAGATTTTGCAATTATTACATGCCACGAAGTTAGGCAAGTTTATAAATTACTATTGAGACAAGCAGAAGGATTTATTAACTCTGTATTTTCTATGAAGAATCTTCCAATAACATGCCCTGGTTTTAGTTACTTATCTAAACGACTATCGACTCTTAATATTAAATCTCCAAGATATGAAAAAACTGACAAACCAGATGAAACCACAGTAGCTATTGCTATAGATTCTACTGAACTAAAACGCTTTGGTCGTGACGAATGGCATGAAGCAAAGCATAAAGTATCGGATAATCGTAGCTGGCGCAAGATACATATTGCTGTTGGTGATGATCATATTATCCATGACACTGCACTCACAGATAAATTTGCTAGCGATGATAGTGTCATTGATAATTTAATTGAACAAATTGATGTGCCTGTTAATCATGCTACTGCTGATGGCAGCTTACGATAAGAATCCTGTTTATCACAAGCTATCAGAAAACTTTGATGGCATTGATATTATTATTCCTACGTCTTGTGATGCTGTTTATAATAAAGATGCTCATCCTCAACGAAATCGTAATTTGCAAGAGATTAAAACATTCGGCCGTATGAATTAGCAGAGAGCTAGGAATTATGGCAAGCGTAATAATTCTGAATTGTGTATTCAGCGTTTTAAAAGAATTTTGGGCAACAAATTACATTCTATAAAATTATCTAGACAAAAAAATGAAGCCATGATTGGATGTGGAATTTTAAATAAAATGACAGGCCTTGGTATGCCTGAAAGTTATAAAATTTCTTAAATTCTTATAAATACCAGAACCAGCAGGGTTAGGAAACAAAGCCCCTATTGTTAACAAATAAAAGCTTAAATTTTATCATAATGTCCGATTAACCAACAATTCGCGGGTGTAATTTGAGCAGTTTCCTGAGGAATATGTAAGGCTGTTTTGAACCGTGCCCATAAATCATATAAACTTATTTCAAGTTATTTTTAATAAGCTTAAAAAATATGATATGCAAAAAATCTAGTATTTTGTATATTCTTTTTAAACTCAACTGTTAAGTACATGCCACGATTAGAGCTGGGATACAAAGGAAACGCAAATGAATAATAAATTATGTGTATGGGCAAGAAGCTCGGAATACTGTGATGAGATGCATCACTTATTTAAAGGAGCCGTAGAGTATTTACATGAAATATATGGGCAGTGTGATAATGAGTTGAATTTAGCTAAAGGGCAATATGCAATATATAACTCGAATAATATGGATTTATGTTGGAAACCATCTTTAGTGCAAGAGAGAGAAGGTACAATTGTATCATCATCAACTCCTTTAATATGTTTAGATGAAAAAATAGAATCAGAAAAAGCGTATACAGATTTTGTATTTGATGCGACCAAAAATAAAGAGGGCTATAAAAGAATATTCCCAAAATATTTTGCAGCAAGAGCAAATAATGAAGGGATGGATATTTTTTGTGATCTGCATGGCTTAGCTCTTTGTTATGTAACGATGAATAAAAAATTTGTTGCAGTGTCAAATCATATAGGAGCACTGGCATATTTTACGGACTCTGTTTTAGAAATTAATCACCATGGAGTTCATCTGTTTGCCAATCTAGGTTGGTATTTTACAGATACAAGTCCTTATAAATCAATTAACCGCATTAATCCAGCTACAGTAATAAATTGTAGTTCGCATCGAGTAAAAATGAGTAAATGGCATGATATAGGAGAACTTGTAAGTCCCATTGGTAAAAGTTTTAATATTGATAATATTAAAGCTGAGTGGGATGTAGTTCTTAATAATGTATCAAATATAATCGCTAACCCGCCAACTTTACATTTATCAGGAGGGAAAGATTCTAGAATTACTACAGCTGCATGGATATCTACCAAAAAACCGTGCATAATTTCCACGCACGGAATAATAGCAATAGAAGCAGAAGTTGCTACTAAGTTGTTAAACACTTTCCCCGGAGAGGATAAATTAGAAAATTTAGGAATAACTCATAATATATATAAACCGTCATCATCAACATATATTAATAAACAATCTCTTGAAGAAAGGATTAGAAAAACTTTACTTGATAAAAATGGGGAGGAGCTAATTCACGTTACAAAGTATGATAGAGCTTTTTTTAAAAGTCCAAGGGTAGTTTTTTCTGGTATTGATGAAGGGTCTCGTACGGGCCATTCATATCTATCAGAATACAGCTATAATGCGACACTAGCAGACAAATTCTATTTTGAAAATGCTTTAAGAGGATGGAGAGCACCTAATGATTCTTGTTCCGATATTGGGTTATATTTAGAAGAAATAATGATGAGTAAATATCGTGATGAATTTTTATCTTTAGGCCTTGATAGGTTTGCCATGCACAATTATTTTCATTATATCGAAAGATTTCGCAGATGGGGTAGTGTAACTATGCGACCTGAGGCTTTTCATTTATTTGCTTCCCCTGCTATGATTAGAGAATGTTATAATGCATCCCCAGAAGATAAACGTTCAAGTAAAATATCTCAACAGCTTACTAATGAGTTATTGCCGCAATGGAAAGGTATTCCTTATTATAGTGGTACTGATGCTGAGACAACAGCCCATAGAGAGAATAAATGGACAGTATGGCACACTGATCCTGATTTTATTAAGAGTATAGTATTTGATGGGAAATTTTATAAAGGTTACTTAAACCCACAAGGCGTCTTAAGGACATACAATAAATGTATAAATGGTGAAGGCTTAGCTCCTGACGAAAGGGTTCTAATTACTGCTGCAATACTTGAATTATTTTGGGGGCATTATACTGAATTATCATACCGTATAGATAAGCATAGAAATAAGTATTATTACAGTAATGTTCAAGTGAAGGAAAATACATCGGAAAATTTACAAAGAAAAGTCAATTTAATAGATATTGAAGATGAAAGTTTGTCTGTTAATGATAAATATAAGGCTGCTCAAGAATTATGGAAGAAAAAGAATTACAAAGAAGCTGTGTTAATGCATCAAAAAATATATACTGCTTATAAAGAAGCATATTCAGCCTGTAGATGTGGAATAGCATATATCAATGGCTATGGAGTAAAAAAGAATGCGAACATTGCTGCAACATACTTGTTTATACCTGAACTAGATAATTACAAGTATGCTATATATTATAGAGGGTTGGTATTTTTGGATAAAAGTTATCATGATTATAATATGAATAAAGGGATAGAATTGCTTCAAAAGGCTTATGAACTTGGTGTAAAAGAGGCTGCTAAGGCATTACAAAAATATGGTTACAAGGAAGTGTAATCCTAACTATGTAAACACCTAAAATGTATCTATAAAAATAGAGCCTGCTATCTTAACTGTGTAAGTGACAGTCTCCACGTTTTACATTTTTGTAATGAGTTTCTAGCTTAATTTGAATTATTTTGCTGCAGGAAGGTTACTACTCCTAGTAAATTGGGCACGGTTCAAAAAAGGGGGGCTTTGCCTTACAGATCGGCACAATAAATTCTACCGTACATCAACATATAAAATTATCCCTAATATTTGCTAGTTGATCTTAAGCAGCTTGTTTAAAAGTCTGATATCCAAGCATCTCTAGCCATGGCGGATGCTCTTTTCCATACAGAATTTCAGCAGGTGTTTTCCCACGACGTTCTTCTTTCTCACTTCTTAAAAATTTAGAATGCTTAAGATAGAATCTCAATAGTTCTAAAAAATCATATCCTATTTCTTGGCACAAGAAAAAATATTTAGAGATCCGACTATTTAAATTTTCAACCATAGAACTAGTTTTTTCAGTTGAGTCTAATGCTTCTATTATTGTATCTTCTTCAAACTTGATAGAATCAAAATCCAATCTTGCTTGAATGTAAAAACTGATCTTCCAGTATCTAGTAGAGATTCAAATTCATGGAAAAAAAGAATTCCTTTATCTACTAGGTTATAAGCTATGGTACAATTAGGGATGCCTGTGTCAATA
>PIVX01000427.1 GCA_003353785.1 Gammaproteobacteria bacterium
TGGAATCGGTTTACTTCACGAATGTCAAAAACACGGTTTTATCGTATTCTCATTCGATGACGGTCATAACGGTATAGAAGTGGTAGACACTCGCGACGATCTTAATAATGGTTATCAGTGCAATGGCGATATTACAAATTATCCAAACGAGGAACGGAGCCGTCAGGCGATTCAATTTTTTAAATTCTCCTATCTCGGTCAAACGCTTCTCCGTTGGTTGTATATTAGAATGAAAACGATTGAAAGTTGCACCTGGGTAAACCCTCGAGAATCGGCTATGAATGCGGCAAAATACATCAAAGATATGTCCGCCAAATCGACAGTTCCTTTGATCGGCCCGTTGCATCATCGTTTATGTTCTATTTTGGTTAAATTACTTAAATTTAATGTAAGTCTCTCTCACAAACCTGTTTTTCTCGGCCTTCCTGCCCGATATCTAGTACATACATGTTATTTTTACAGATGACAATTGCCAATATAAAACGAGATAGGACACCTGTGACGAGTAATGATACTGTCACGTATGCCGACGTTGTCAAGATGTGAACTGAACATTTATTAACTATTTTTATTAACAAAACAAAACATAACAATAACAGGGGTTATATATATATATGTATGCCTATACGGCGCTTTCCTGAGTTCGTGTATCGAATGGGCTGACGAGTCGATTGAATATTTGGGCGGCTTCGGCGTGGGTGGGATATGGGAGGCTTTCGTCGGGATCGGGGTGGATTTGGGCTCGGTGGGTGGTGTCATCGGCTGGTTCTATCGATATGTCGACGAGATTTGG
>PIVX01000428.1 GCA_003353785.1 Gammaproteobacteria bacterium
CGAACTGGGTCACTCAAAGTTAGACAAAGAAGTTAATCGCGAAAAACCCTCTTTTTGCCCTTTTAGATTTCTTTATGTTTAGGTGTTTTGCTTAGTGCTTAGTTTTAGGTCAACCCCTAAAGACGGGCTTCTGGCTTAGGCTTTGCGAGCTCGATAGCTAAAAGCTACGCCTAAACCCAAACTCTTATGTGTACTGTCTAAGAATGAAGTTTATGAAAATACGACGCTGGGCACCGGACGCTTTTGCGTCCATAGATAATTTTTAAGTAACAGTTAAGTTGAAATGACGAATAATGTTTTACAGAAATTGTTTAATTATGACAAATATCTTCAAGTAATCAAAAAACATCACCCTATACTTTCTTCATTTTTGACATGACATGAAAGTAAACTCAGAAATCGATATTGTAATATGTTAATTTTGTAGATGCTTATTGCTTACAAGAGAACACTGGGACACCGTAAAGAAACTGATCTACTTTCAAATTTGTACCAAACTTATGTCCGTCCCCACCTAGAATATGCTAGTCCAGTTTGGTCCCCACAATATATGAACGATATAGACCTTATTGAGAAAGTGCAAAGACGATATACACGAAACATGCCAGCACTGTGGGGCCTAACTTATCCACAACGGTTACAAAGACTCAAACTACAAACCTTAGAAGAAAGGCGGCTCATAGCGGACCTGGTACAAGTATATAAAATCTGTCACGGCCTAGACGCATTGAAGTTTGAGGATTTTTTCGTAAAGAATGAGGTCGGTACCCCAATAGTGCTTTTTAAAGTATCC
>PIVX01000011.1 GCA_003353785.1 Gammaproteobacteria bacterium
AATTGAGTTTTTGGAGATGTATATTCCAAAATAATTTCAAATTTCAAAATTACTGTGTTACCTTTTTCGATTATACTCGAGCCTGTTTTTTTTGCTTCAGGACAATCGAATGATATCCATTCAGATAAATCATTTTTTGGAAGACCTTCTATATGGTACTCTAGCTGGTAACTTCCTGCTTCTAGATATTCATAAGGGCCATATAAAATAGCTCCTGGCTCTACATCTTTACTTACAATGATTTTTTCGCTCTCAAAAAAAATTTTTTCAGAACAACGCAAAACAAATTTATTTATTTTTATCTTATTATTCAGTTCTATCATATTAGAGAATACTTGTCTTTATGCATTTTTAAAATATCGATATTATACCGTTATCTCAAATACTAAACTCTTGGCAAATATATAATATTATATATCTTCCCATTTGATCAAAGTTACCCTTCTAGTCATCACAATTTACCCGCTAAATTCTTCACTAAGTTTTTCTAACAAGCAAGTGGTTATCGCTAATAAAATCACCCACATTAGACATTAGCATGTACACCACTTCTGCAACATCTAGTGGTTGCATTATAGTAGTAGGATCTTCTTCTATTGGGGATAGTATTTTTCTAAGATCTGTTGCACACCTAGCTGGGCAGACTGCAATAACTCTTATACCTAAAGGAAGCAGCTCTTCTTTCAATGATTCACTCATGTTAACTAATGCTGCTTTAGAAGCAGAGTATGTTAACCATCCAGACCTGCCCTTTAATCCAGCAGTCGATGCTATATTTATAATGTGAGAAAATCTATTCTTATTCTGTAACAATTTCTGTATTAATAAAAATGGCGCGTATAAATTGATATTAATAGTCCTTTGAAAATCATCAAAGTCAACTTCAAATATTGATTGAGGAGAAGCATAACCAGCATTATTCACAAGGACATCAACATTATGTCCCGTAGATAATATTTCTTTATATAAATCTATAACATTTGAATGCACTGAAATATCTTTTCTTATTGCTATTATTTTTTGTTTTGTAGATTTTTTGTCTGTGAGTTTATTTAGTGTTTTATTAAATTTTTCACTGTCACGTGCAACTAAAATAAGATTTTGAACTCCAGAATCTAACAATTTTTCAGCAATTGCCGCACCAATTCCTTTTGAACCACCTGTTATACAACAAGTTTTACATTTCATAATAATTTTACCTTATACTATTTAAATACCTAGCCATATAAAAATGATCTTTGGTTGTTATTTTAAAATTTATTACTTTCCCGAACGTAAATGCTACATCAAAACCATTATCGAACATCAGTGATGCATCCTCAGTATATTCAGAATAGTTTTCTTTAGCTTTATTGTGCGCTTCTTTTAATTCCTCTAATAGAAATTTTTGTGGTAATTGAATATCCACTAGCCTAGTTCTATCATGTATTTTACCTATATAATCTGTATGCTCTTTTTTCTCTAATACAGTAGAATAAATAGGTAATGATTGTGTTACATTATGATATTCATGCTCTAATAATTGCTTGAAGTCATCTATTGTAATATTTGGCCTAGCTGATTCATGAATAAGAACAGTTTTTGTATCAACGTATTCTAACATTTTATATACTGACTCTTGCCTAGTTTTTCCTGCCTCTACATAAATTACCTCCTTTTCTATAGCATATTGTTTAATCAGAGACTCTACTTCATCTTTGTACCCATCAGGGTAATTTAGAATTATTTTAGAGATCTCAAGCATTTTATCTGCCTCGTGTAAGCTATAGATCATAAGAGGAACACCATTTAAACGCATAATAGCTTTAGGCTTCTCCATCCCTAATCTTTCTCCTATTCCACCATTTAGTAATAGTAATGTAATCAAAATTATATCCTTATTTGAAATAATATAAATAGTTTGCTATTACTAAAATGTTTCATTAACTAATCTTCAATAAGTGCTGATTTTTATTTTAACTCTTTTAATCTGTTTAACCATTGTAAAATGTTACATATTACTTGTCTATTAGTTACTTCTGCTTTGTTTTAATTATTAGTATTTAATGTGTCATACTACATGTCATAAAATATTACAACTAGCGCCTAGCTATTATTTGTGCCAAAACCTCTTGGCTCAGCTTGGTACCATCACCTGGCTCTCGGTCGCTCATTTACCCAGGATCTGTAGTTAAGTTTTATATTTGAATATCTTTACATTAAAGCAAATAAAGGATAAATTGCATGATTTTTTGCCCATATTCTTATTGTATTGAATATTACAATATGTCTTCCCTAATTACATCATCAGGTCAAAATTAGCTCAGAAATTCCTTCGCCGATAATATTAAATCATCTAAATATTCATTCATAATTAAAAGTTATATCTATATTTTTAATTTTTGCTTTATCCAATTATATTTTCTACACTAGATATACAATCTTGCAATAAATTACAGTGAATTAACTTTTTGTATTTATTCAAACTATTTAAAAATTTAGATTATAGAGCAAAAAATGCATAATATTATGATCCTTGGAGCTGGTAAGATAGGCTCTATTTTATCAGTCATGCTAAGTAATTCCGAAAACTATAATATTTTTTTGTCAGATACAAATTTCAAATTATTTAATAGTTCTGTTAATAACAATACTAAAAATATAACTTTGGTGACACAAGATGTATTAAATGCTAATGAAGTTGAAAAAAACATTGTTGAATACAATATTTTAGCTCTTATTTCAGCATTACCATTTTATTTAACATTAAATGTAGCAAAAATTGCCAAAAATGCTGGAGTCCATTATTTCGATCTAACTGAAGATGTTGCAACTACTAATAAAATATATCAATTAGCACAAAACTCCGAAAAAGCTTTTGTTCCACAATGTGGACTAGCCCCTGGAATAGTTGGCATAATCGCAAATCATTTAATGAAAAAATTTGATAAGATAATTGATGTTAAATTAAGAGTCGGTGCTTTACCGCAATATACTAATAATAAACTAAAATACTCGATGACCTGGTCTACCGATGGCTTGATAAATGAGTATCTAAATCCATGCACCATCATAAAAGATGGAAAATTAACTACCTGTGATCCACTAGATGACTACGAAACTATTATTATGGATGGCGATGAATATGAAGCATTCAATACTTCAGGAGGACTTGGAAATTTAGCTAAGCTTAATTTAGGAAAAGTGGAGAATATGAATTATAAGTCCATTCGATATAAAAAACATCGACAAGAGATTGTTAAGTTAATTGAAAAATATGAAGCAAAAAAAAATCCTCAACAATTAAAAGAATATCTAGAGAATACTATTCCTACAACCTTTCAAGATGTTGTTATTATCTATGTCAGTGTAATTGGCTATTTAGACAATGTTTTAAAAGAGGAAATTTTCACAACGAAAGTCTACCCTTCAAAAGTTGGAAATGTTAATGCAAGAGCGATCCAGGTAGCAACTGCTGCTGGAGTTTGTGGAAGTATCCATGCAGTTTTGCAAGACTCCAACCTCAAAGGTTTTGTCCATCAGGAAACCCTTTCATTTCCAAGTTTGATATATAGTGAATTTGGTAGATTTTTTAATTAGTATCAAGGATTAAACATGAACGATATCTTACAAAAAATTGGCATTAAAACTACTAATCCAGGAATAATGATTGGAGATTGTAATTTTGAACTTGACAATAGTAAGACTATATCTTCTATTAATCCTGCAAATGAAAAAGAACTAGCCAAAGTTATAGTTTGTAATATTGATCATTATAGAAATTTGATTTTAAAAGCAAAAGAGTCATTTGAAATTTGGAGAAACATTCCAGCACCGAAAAGAGGAGAAATAATTCGCCAAATAGGTAATGCTTTACGTGACAATAAACAATCTCTAGGAATGCTAGTTACACTTGAAACAGGTAAATCATTACAAGAAGGACTTGGAGAGATCCAAGAAGCTATTGATATAGCTGATCTCGCAGTGGGGCAAGCTAGAATGCTATATGGTTTAACCATGCATTCCGAACGCAAACAACATAGAATGTATGAACAATGGCACCCATACGGGTTAGTAGGCATAATTTCTGCTTTTAATTTTCCCGTAGCAGTATGGGCATGGAATGCCTTTATAGCAGCAATTTGTGGTAATGTTTCTATTTGGAAACCATCGGAAAAAACACCCTTATCAGCAATTGGTATGTATAATATTTGCAACGAAGTCTTGCAAGCAAACCAGATCCCACCAATATTTGGATTGTTTCTACCAGAGTCACATGATATTAGTAAAGAATTCTTACAAGATCAAAATATCCCTCTTGTTTCTTTTACCGGCTCCATCAACACAGGAAAATCTGTTAGTGAGATAGTTGCTAAAAGACTGGGAAAAAGTATATTAGAGCTTGGCGGCAACAATGCTGTTATAGTAGATGAGAAAGCTCATTTAGAAAAGGCCATTCTGGCTGTTCTATTTGGTGCTATAGGAACAGCAGGACAAAGATGCACAACCACTAGAAGGGTGTTTGTTCATACAAAACACTACGATCAGTTTTTATCATCATTGATCCAAGCTTACAAAAATATCAAAATCGGTGATCCCATGGATATCAATAATCATATGGGTCCCTTAATTGATCAAAGTGCAATTGATATATTTACTAAAACTATTTCCTTAATTAAAAACGACAATGGGGTCATTGAATTTGGTGGTAATACTATAAAAAGAGATGGTTTTTATGTTGAGCCTACTATCATAACAGGACTGAAAACAACTTCAGCACTACTTCAAGAAGAACATTTTGTTCCAATAGTTTATATAATCCCATTCAAGACATTGGAGCATGCCATTTATATGCAAAATGATGTGACACAAGGATTATCTTCGGCTATTTTTACTGATAATTTGCAGTCTGCTGAAAAATTTCTCTCAACAACAGGCTCTGATTGTGGTATAGCCAATGTAAATATTGGAACTTCAGGGGCTGAAATAGGAGGAGCATTTGGTGGAGAAAAACAAACTGGCGGAGGCCGTGAATCAGGCTCAGATTGTTGGAAAGGATATATGCGTAGACAAACAAATACTATTAATTGGAGCGATGAGCTAGAATTAGCACAAAATATAGAATTTAAAATTAATATACTCTGAATCCATCATATATTTATTCAGTCAAAAAACGCACAAAATAGAACAATTATTTACAATTGTTATAGAAATATAATCTCTTCGCAATTTTAAATACTCATTTTAATTATTTAGGTAATTAAAAGTTCAGTATATTTTACTTATGATTTTACTTTTGTTATTATTAAATCTACCCCATGGATGATGTACTGAGCAAGGAAGCTCCTAACTTTTTCTGTACATTAATATCTAACACTGTGTAATAATAATCTATTTGGGATATAAAATTACTAACTCTTTACTGAAGACAAATTTACAATTGAGATGAAATTATCTGTCGGGTTTCATTACTTTTTCTAACTATAAAAATCCACACTATATAAGATATAATTTCCTGATCTTGTTTGCAATAATACTTAATGCTATAATCTCGCTGATTTATCTTTAATAAAAGAAGTTATATGACACATACAACGCTTTTATTCAATCCATTATATATCTTTGCTAACTATAAATGTACATGCCATTAAAAAAGTCAATTTTTTCTCATTCTTTATAATGTTTTTGTACAATATTAAGATTATCTTTAGTGGAACTCACCCTTTTATATTAAAGATAAAAAGTTTGTTTTTTAGGGCAGAGAGATCTGTTATGGGGGTTCTAATTTAAGCAATTCTATTAGCAATGTGAAATACTATTTGACTTATACGGCTTACTGTCAATAGACATACTTGATCCCAAATAGCCAAGAATTTGCAAGTCTTGCTTAGTTTATATATCTCTAAAAAATTCACATAGTTGTGAACAGAGTTTTTTATAATTATTTTAAATACAAGTTATTGTATGAGAAAGTTACTTGAAAAAACTATATGTCTCCTAGGAATCATATTTTTCATATCATGCTATGCTGCCAAGTATGATATTAAAAAAATGATTGACCGTAATAACTATATTGATATTTCTGTTTTTAAAAAAACCATCCTAAAAAATTTAGAATATCATAATGAACTTGGATTAGCATTATATGTTACATCCTATAGAGGGTTAAAAGGACACATTGTATTTTTGACCCAACTAGTTAATTTTAGCTATTTTAAAGATTATAGAAATTTAGATTTTGATGGTAATACAGCACTACATGGAGCAACATCAGCAAATCATTTCCATATAGTTAAAATCCTCTTAGATAAAGATTGTGATCAGTTCGTTGACAATTTTGCTGGAAACTGTCCAGCATATATTGCAAAAGAAAAAAATTATCCTGCCATTGAAAAACTATTTAAAATAAATATTTCAATGATCACTAAAAGAACACTAGAAAATAAAAAGCCATCTTGTAATATTTATATCAAACCAAATCAAAATAATATCTCTAACGAAAATATACAAGAAATTTTTAATAAGCATCTAAAGAAAATTAAAAAGCTGAAAGATCAAATAATCTATTTTCAAAACAATAGAGAAGAGTTTCAAAAAGAACTCACCAAACATAGCAATAATCCTGTTGAACTTGGAGTCATGTTACGTAAATCTGCTTGCTATAATAAAATATGTAAGGCTCCTAACAGATTTAGCTAATTTTAACATTTTTAGAGATTATCAAAGCCCAACAAGTGGAAAAACAGCGCTACATTGGTCATCTGCAAAGAAATATAAAAAAATTACCAAGCTACTGATAGCCAAAGGATGCAACCAATTTATCCCTGATAGTACAGGAACATATGTTGCAATAACTGAGGAACAAAATAAAAAATCAATGAACTATCCTCCACAATTTATTAATTCGGTAAAAAACGATTTTGATAATTTTAAAAAATCTATCCTTTTGGGCCCTAGTACTAAAGAGCTTAGAAGAATGTTAAGAATGGCTGTTGGAATGGGACTTAACCAGCATATTAATGTTTTGCGAGAGTTACCTAATTTCAAAGATTTTATGAATTTTGAAGAAGATACTCTGTTAAATAATACAATGCTCATACTAGCAAAATAATAATTTAACTAATTCAAATAAGACAATGCTCTCATTGTCATAGTGTTTTTATTGATCATTTTAAGAATAAATATTATTGATAACCGATTATATTGACAAAATATAATTTATTTACTAGTTATTATACAACAGCCTTTATTTTATAGTGCTTCATCATGCATAATGTATTGACAATAATGACTATGTTTTTGCTAAGTATTAGTTTGAATATATCTGCAAAAAATATTGCTATTAGCAATCAAAAATCCAGAACCGCTATGATTGCATGCACTGATAAAATAGAAAATTTATATTTTAATTATGACAGTAAATCAGCATTTTATAGAGAAATACTTAATAGATTCTCCACCTACCCAACAAGCTCTAATAGCCAAGCAATATTAAATATATCTAACACCGCTGTAATATTTAGTGCACTATTAGAAGCTGAAATAACTGAGGAACCAAAATGTACATCTTGTCTGTGTGCATTCTACTGTTTTTTTACTTGTTGCAAAGGATGCTGTAGTACAACTATCAACCATGAAACATCTTTTCAGCTAAAATACTGTGTTATTAATTTGAAAAAAAATATAACTATGGATGATAATAAAGAACAGTTAATAATACCCGCTGCAATATTAGCAGATAATAGCTGTTCCTGCTTAACACAACAAACAGAAAGTACAGTCGAGTGCATAGAAAAAGAAATCACTATAGATAAAAGCAATCTTAGTCTTTCTGAAGAACAATTATCAAAATATATTAATACTTCTCAGAGTTTAGAAATATCTACAATCACAAAATCAACTACTAATAAGCCAATAATTAAAAGCAACTTAATCGGAATGTCTAACAACACAACATCTGATCATCACCTTATTTTATCGGGACATAATAATTCATCATCAGGACATGCCTGGAAAAAAAGAATTAGTGTTATCTGATAAATAAGATTTTATTATGATCCATTTATTACCTAAGTTAATAAATAGAATATTTGATAACCTATTTTTTATGTACACATAAGCACAATTAACTCAGTAATACTAAGGTTAACAAAAAAATCAGCTAAACTAAAAGATATTCTAAAGTTATTTTATGACTTTAGCTCAGAAATAGTCTCTACTGTTTTTGGGATCATCAAAGCTTCTCCAATTCTCAATTCACGAATATTTTTACCTATTTTATATTTTTGCATTGCTTTTTTTAATTCAATTGATGCTTCTCCTCTCCCTTCATCGGTTAACTTAAACACATCATAATGAGAAGGTACTGATAAAGCAGAGCCAAGTTCAAGATGAGCTTGCACAAACTCTTCAGGATCCATATGATAATATTTCATAAACCAACGCGGCTCATATGCTCCCATTGGAAGCAAAGCTAGCCTAAATCCACCAAACTTCTCTTTATCTCTTTTGAAATATCTTCCTCCTCCATAACCTGAATCCCCTATAAAATAGATATTCCCTCCTTTAGTAACAATTGTCAGAGCCGCCCATAACGCTTTATTCCTATCAAAAAGTCCTCTTCTAGACCAATGCTGCATAGGACTTAAATATAATTTAACCTCATTACTAACGATTATAGAATCTCCCCAATCATAAGCTTCAACTACTATCTCTTTATTATAAGCCTGTATTATCGCATCATTCCCAAGAGGAGTTATTATTCTAGGTTTAAATTTTTTCCAAAGATCCTGAATGGTGGCAAGATCTAAATGATCATAATGATTATGACTAATCCAAACTATATCAATAGGAGGTAGATCTTTAAATTTAATTCCAGGATCGATAACTCGCTTAGGACCTATAAAAGTTACTGGACTTGCACGCTCAGACCAAATAGGATCCGTTAAAATATTTAATCCTTGAGTTTGAATCAAAAAAGTTACATGTCCAACATTGGTAATTCGTAACTCGTCACCATCGATATGTGAAGGAGGAACATCGTAGGAGTTTACTTCTACATGTTCAGGCCATGGTTTTGATCTTCTAGTCAATATCCAGTAAAAAAAAGCACTTGAGCTTCTATCCATACGCAATTCTGGATCATAAAATCTCTTACCATTAAAATGATCAGAAATTTCTCCATGATAATAATTAATATTTGAGCTAATTATCAAAACTAGAATTAAGAAGAATATAACTATAGATACTATCTTTAACATTTTTCTGTCCTAAACAGATAATTTTTTCAAATTAATTCTAACAAAAGCATTTGCTCTCATAAGTTATTTTAAATTAGGAATATACAATATACTAATTAATTATCTATCCCTTTAAGACTATATTATTTATATCCTGATAAATATCAACTATTTGAATATATCAAATTTAGTATTTCTCCCAAAAATCGTAAAATTCGGGCTATTGCCAACAATATTTAGACTATCGTATCTACCACTTTTAATTACCAGTCTTTCACGAATTTTATGTAAAGCTGTACTTAGCAGATCATCATAGGTCTGATCTTCTTGAATGATTTTTCTTAATATCTCTATTTCCTTCTTGTTCTTTACTCTTTTATTATCTTGAGGACGTATTGGATCAAGGTAAATTACTTCATGATTAATATCATTCTCTGCTAAATATTGAATAGCATTTATGTTTTTAGCACTTATCTTACAATCTATTTTTTCTCTTAAACGCCTAATTCCATCTTCTAGTAATAAATGAACAATAGGATCCCGTTCTAAAAGTAATACTTCGCATCCTGCTCTTGCCAGAATATAACCATCTATCCCCCATCCTCCAGTTAAATCTAATATTGATGGTTTATTATCTTGTCTAACCCCACAAGCCTTTAATATAGCTTCCTGGCTAATGTTTGAAGTTCTAAATAATAGACTGTCATTTAAAAAATCGATGAAAAACTCTTTAGAATAATCATCAACCTTTAGAGATATTTTATCTTCAGAAACAATAAGAATATTATTATTAGCCAAAGAATCTTCTAATAATTCCAAATTATAATTATCAGCAATATTTTTAGCTAATTGATAGGCATTATTTCTGTAAGTAACTTTATTGATATTCCCCATGCCTAAAGTCAGGTGGTTCTAACAAAAAAATTATTAATTTTCTTTAGCTCTCGACTAATGCCGATAACATCTAAAGTCTTACTAATGGTTGATCTCTCTTTCACAGACAAACATCCATGTCTCTGGTTTAACCCAAAGCTAGCTAAGCTTTTAGATTGACTACTTCTAGTTTCTTTTAACTTAGATACCACCTCACCTACCAAATTTTTTGAGTTTGAGTTGTATCTAAGATTTACATACCTTGCCAAATTAACACTAAATAAATCTCTTTGTGCTGAAACGTTACAACTATCACAACAATGCCATTGTTGCTTTTGTAGCGCATAAAATTCTATTTGTTTAGAAAGATGAAAATACATTTTTTGTCCATTATTAGCGAATAAAACAATTATATAGCTCGTAGCCTACATAATCAATATACTAAGAAATGCTCTCTTTTTATATAGCCGCTTTGTTTGGCAAATGTCTTATATCCTCATGGGTAAATACACAGATTTTACGCCATATTTTTGTAACATGTTCAAATGATTAAGTCAACAAAACACATTACTACTAATATAACCTTAGCAAATACTGTTTTAAAAACTTTCTTAATCATGTATTATTAAGATAATAAACTCTATAAATAGCTATTAATTATGATTTATGACTTTCGATAGTAAATTAGTTGCCATTATAAATAAAAAAGTTGATGCTGGAATTGCTATGAATGCACTTGCTCATATGGCCATTGGTCTCGGCGCTCAACTTGATAATACCATTCTGAAATTAAATAATTATCAAGATAAAGATTTAAATATTTATCCTAATATATCACAAATGCCTTTTATTATTCTAAAAGGTAAATCAGGAGAAATAAGAAAGTCTATCCAAAAAGCTAAACAAGAAAATATTCAGTATTCAATATTCACTGATACAATGACCGGCGGAACATATCAACAACAACTTGATAAAACATTGGAAACTACTGAAGAAGAGCTTACTTACTATGGCGCTATTTTTTTTGGTTCATGGAATATCGTTAGCGAAATAACTAAAAAATTCTCTCTTTATATCTAAGATATTCTTATCACACTCTAAGTTAGCACAGCAGCAATCTGACCCATTTTATAAAAATGCAATTCTATTTTTTTATTACCTTCCATTTTTTCAACACGCTGGATCATCGAGCGTAATTTTCTTTTACTAATTTTATTATGCTCTATCAAAGTCTTTTCAAGTGAGCGCATCCCCATTGAAAAATTCCTTCTTTTAGACGGTGTATCCAGCTTTGGCTGAGATGTTTTATTAGCTATTACCTTATAGCCATTTTTGGCAAGAAACTTGCCGTATGTTTTTGCTATAGTAAAATCACTCTTTTGAATTTCTTCCTGCAGATTATCTACTTTCTTTATTAGTTCTATTCTGTAGTCATATGGCCTACTTTTAATAGTATTATTCCCGTATAATTCCTCCACTAACAAATGCCCTCCAGGCTTTAATACCGTTTTTACTTGCTCTGCAACTTCATATGGATTACGCATATGTATTAGCAAAAAACGTATATAAACAACATCGAATTTTCCTTTTATCTTTGACAAATCATCAGCAGATGCTCGCTCAAAAGACAAATTACCAAATTGCTCACTACTCGCTATTTTTTTAGCAAGTGCTAGTTGCTTCTTTGAAAAATCAACGCCTAATACACTACCATCTACTCCAACTAAACTTGCAATTTTTTGACTCATAATCCCAGGACCGCAACCCAAATCTAAAACACGGTCTCCTTTTTTTATGTATTTTTTTAAAAACTCTAGAGAATAAGGATTAACAGCTTCATTTAAATATTGTAATCGTCTAAGATCTTCTTTACCTGTTGCTAACGCATAGCTATAATTACCTGAAGTTTTTGCCGTTGCAATACTAGCGGTACTGGTAAACAATACCATTAAACATAAATTGACTATACTACGATACAACATTTAATCCCCCTTGAATCGTCGACTTCCTAAACTACTATTAGTATATAATATCTACTATAATATTTACAATTAAAGATAACAAGTATTTTAAGAAATTTCTAATATTAAATTTAGACACGATAGATTATATTTTGGATATGATTATGACTCACAATAAAGAATATCTATTTGAGCAACTAAAAAAAAATAAAATTGCTCAGCTAATTTTAGATGTTATGTATAAAATACCACGAGAAGAATTTGTTAGTGAGTCAAATAAAGACTTTGCGTATAAAAATTCCCCTTTAAGTATTGATTGTATGCAAACAATTTCCCAGCCTTATATAGTTGCAAGAATGACTGAATTATTATTGCACTCTAGTAATATGGATAAAATTTTAGAAATAGGAACTGGCTCAGGATATCAAGCAGCAATACTATCCAGATTAGTTAATAAAGTTTATACCCTAGAAAGATTTAAAAAATTATATTTAAACTCAAAAAGAGCTCTTGCCAATTATAAAAATGTTTACTGCTATCATGCTGATGGTTTTAACGGCCTCATAGAACAAGCACCTTTTGATGGTATAATAATTACTGCAGCCCTTGAACAGCTCCCCAAAACACTTATAATGCAAATGAGCGACAAAAGCATTATAGTATATCCTGAAAAAACTGACCAACATGAAAAATTAACTACTCTTTATAAAGACAAGACAAACTTTACTAAGAGTTATTACGAATATGTAAGGTTTGTACCAATGTTACCGGAATTAGAATAATTATGTTGCTAAAAATTTGTTAACAAAATCTGCTAAATTTTTATATTTTGTCACCCCTACTAAATCGGTAGAATTACTATCGACATTTGGATTTGTCATAACAAAATGAGGTTTAACTCCAACGGATTGTGCTGCTAATATATCTTTTATATTATCACCAACCATGGATAGTTTAGTTAGATCCACATTATATTTTTTGGCAAATTGCAATAATAACCCTGGTCTAGGCTTACGGCATTCACAGTCATCATTTGGATGATGAGGACAATAGAAAATATCTAAAATCTCTCCACCGCATTTTTTAAGCTCTTTGTGCATTTTTCTATGAATTGCATCTAATATATTAATAGAAAAAAGACCTCTAGCTATCCCTGCTTGGTTTGTAACTATCACTACCTGATATCCTGCACGATTTAACTTAGCTATTCCAGATAAACTTCCTTCAATAGGCTCCCATTCATCTGGAGACTTTATATAATCATCAGAGTCAATGTTAATTACCCCGTCTCTATCTAAAATTATGTATTTTTCCATCACTATACTCTTCTATATTTATGAGAGACAAATCTGCTACCCTCATAAATACTTCATGTAATTTAAATAACAAATTTATCCGGTTATTTCTGATTTTTTCATTTTTATCCATTACCAAAGTATTATCAAAAAAATTGTCTACGGATTTCCTTAATGTAGCACACAAAGATAAAGCTTCTTTAAAATTACCTCTCTTAACTAATGCCATTGTTTTATCATCAATATTTGTGATATCACGATATAATAGTTTCTCTGGCTCTTCAATCATTAATTTTTGTTCTATATTGTCAAATGATTTTTTTCCAGCTTTTAATAATATCCTTCTAACTCTTTTATTACTTGCAGCCAAGTCTCTTGCAAAATCATCTTGCAAAAATTCTTGGACTGCTTTAATTCTTTGATCAATTTCAGTTAAGTTATCTATTTTTAATAGTATTACTGAATCAATTACCCCATGTTCAATGCCTTGCTCGATATAGTATCCTTTAAGGCGCTCTAATATATATGATAAAATTTGTTCTGCATTACCTAGTAATTGTATTTTATAATTCTTAAAAGCATTCTCGATAATATTTGCCAATGGTAGATCTAGATTATTTGCTAGAATGATCTTTATAATATTTATTGCTGCTCTTCTTAACGCAAAAGGATCATTATCCCCTGTTGGTATTATCCCTACACCAAAATATCCAACAAGATGATCGAGTCGATAACTTAATGCTAAAGCTGAACCTAGCTTCGTTACCGGCAACTCTCTTTTCAACATATTTGGTAAATATTGCTCTTTTATCGCAATAGCAACATTTTCATTTTCTTGATAAAATTTTGCGTAATAATAACCTACTATTCCCTGCAACTCCGGAAACTCTCCTACCATTTCAGTAGCTAAATCAAATTTAGCTAAAAACCCTGCTCTTTCTGCTAATAGTGCATCTTCTGGGTTAACAAGTTCTTTAATAAGCTTACTTATTCTCACTGACTGCTCATAGACACTACCTAACTTATTATGCATTTGAATATCATTAAGGGTATTTAAATAGAAATCTATTGGTTTAGCTATATCACTATTATAGAAAAATTCAGCGTCTGCTAAGCGTGCTTGCATCACTTTTTGATTACCTTCAATAACAATATCACTATTCGTAGAATCAATATTACTAACAATGATAAACCCTGGATAAATAGCACCCGTTTGCCCTTCTAGTGGAAAACATTTCTGATGAGAAATTATCGTAGTCTCTAAAACTTCTTTGGGGAGGCTAAGAAATTTTTGATCAAACACTCCTTGAAGAATTATTGGATATTCAATTAAATTATTTACCTCTGCTAGCAAATTTGTATTTTTATGACAAATGCTTCCAGTTAGTTGTTCTATTTTGTTAATTCCAGCTTGAATTAATGCTAATCTCGCTTTTTGATCTACAATTACAAAATTATCTTCTAGTTTTTTAATATATTCATCGCTATTCTTAACAGTAAGTGCTCCTTTTCCATGCACCCTATGCCCATAAGTTAAATTATTACTTTTTAGCCTAAATACCTCCACCGGAATAATTTTTTGATCAAAAATAGCCATCAACCAATATACTGGCCTAATAAACTCATCATCAAGTTCTCCCCAACGCATCCCTTTTATGCCATGAATTTTACTAAACAGTTGCTGAATTATTTTAGGAAAGACTTGCATCGTTTGCTGGCTTGGGAGTACTTGAGAAAAAGATACATATTTATCTCCACGGTGTAAATCAGCTACTTTGGCATTAACTGACTTTGCAAAACCAAGACATGCTTTGGTAGGCTCACCATTTTGATCAAATGCGATATTTAACGCAGGACCTTTTTTTTTCATAGCTTTACTTGGAAGCTCTTTTAACACATCGCTAGCAATTAAAGCAATTCTTCTTGGCGTATATATAACTTGTATTGCTTTAACAGTAATATCTTCCATAAGCAACTGCTCTGCTAACTTATTATTCAATTGCTCTGCTAACTTAGGCAGAATAATTGCTGGGATCTCTGCTGTTCCTATTTCAATTAATAATTCTGCAGTATTTGTCATCTTAACTAGCCTTACACAATGGAAAACCTAACTCTTCGCGAATATTAAAATATTTCTTGGTAATAGCTCTGGATAATTTGCTTACTCGTAAAATAAAACGCTGTCTTTCCGTTACCGATACTGCATGTCTAGCATCTAGAATATTAAAACTATGCGATGCTTTTAATACCATTTCATAGGCAGGTAGTACTAAATTTTTTGCTAATAAATCATTGCAAGACTTTTCATAAAAATCAAATTGACGGAAATATTCAGCAACATCAGCATGCTTAAAATTGTATGCTGACATTTCTTGCTCATTTTGTAAATACAAATCTCCGTATAAAATATCTTTCCCATTACAGTTGGCCCAACAAATATCAAAGAATTTGTCTTTGCCTTGTAAAAATAAAGCTAATCTTTCCAATCCATAGGTTATCTCTCCCATCACCGGCTTGCATATCATTCCACCTGCCTGCTGAAAATAAGTAAATTGCGTTACCTCCATCCCATCGACCCAAACTTCCCATCCTAAACCACTAGCTCCAAGAGTTGGAGATTCCCAATTATCTTCAACAAATCTAATATCATGTTCATTCTGGTTTATACCTACTTCCTTTAATGAATCTAAATATAGTTGCTGGATTTCAAGTGGTGAAGGCTTCATCACAACCTGAAATTGAAAGAAATGTTGAGTCCTATTTGGATTTTCACCATATCTTCCATCAGTAGGCCTTCTTGAAGACTGAACATAAGCCGCATTCCACGGCTCTGGACCAATAGCTCTTAAGAAAGTAGCCGGATGAAAAGTTCCAGCTCCAACTTCCATATCATATGGTTGCAGAATCAAACAATTTCTCTTTGCCCAAAATTCTTGTAATTTGAAAATCAATTCTTGGAAAGTTAATTTTTGAGACACTTTTTACCTTTTATCAGCGATCAAGCAAGATTAAAACAGTGTGATAATAATATCAAGTACGAAACTAACTTAATTATATATAAGATTAACACGGAACTTTAAATAAAGTTCCGTGTTACAAAGTTAATAGACTATTTAGTAACTTTATTTAGTAACTTGTTTAACTCTTCATAAGTCAAAGAACCAGGGACAAAAAATGATTTAAATCCAGGGGTATTAATATCTCCCCCACCAATTATAAATGCAGGAGTGCCCATTATACCAACACTCTTGGCCAATTCTAGAGTATTTTTTAATTCTCTGGTAATTTCTGCTGAATCCGCCATTCTATTCATCTTACCTAAATCAAGTTTGAGTTTTCTTGTAATACTATCAATCTTATCATCATCTAATGGAGGTTCAGTTTGCAATAATTCTTTATGAAAACTAGCATATTTTCCATACTTATTAGCAGCTAAAGCCATCCGTGCAGCACGATCAGATGAGCCACCAAATATTGGAAATTCCTTTAGAATAACTTTAACCGATTTATTCGAACTTACTAATTTACTAACAACCTTGTGCATTCTTCGACAATAACCGCATGCATAATCAAGAAATTCTACTAAGTATACTGTCCCTTTAGTATTACCAATTACTGGACTTGTCGTAGAAGTAAAAATCTCTTTTTTATACTTTGGGATCTCTGCTTGGATCTTTGCTAACATTTCCTTTTTTTGTTTTTCTTGCAGTGATTTTGATGCTTCAATAAGTACTTCAGGACTAGTCAATAAATAATCATGAATTATTGATTGAATTTCTTTTCTCTGCCCCTTTGTAAAATTATTTGCCGCCATAACTATTTGCATACTAAATAGTATGCTTAATAAAAAAATAATTTGTTTTAATTTCATCACGTTATCCTTATCCTTATCATTCAGTACAGATCTTAAAACTATCCCCTTTTCATTATTTATTGTCAAGCTAATTTAGTTAAACTTAACTAAACCCTTCAAGATTAGCATATGACAATACTAATCTTTTAATACCGAAGTCTTTAAAATTAATCTCTACCCTAGTGTTTGAACCACTACCCTCTAAATTTAACAATGTTCCTTCGCCAAATTTTTTGTGTCGAACATTCTGACCTAATTTTAACCCACTCTCATGATTAAAATTAGATGGAAATTTTTTGTTCTGTGAACTTATAGGCCGTTGTACTCTGATTTTTTTTCTGATCTCTACTAATGAATCATTTCCCATTTCTTGCACAAATCTAGACACCCTATGATACTGTTCTCTACCATATTGACGTCTCAATTCAGAGTAAGTAAGGTATAATTGCTCCATTGCCCTAGTCATCCCCACATAGCATAATCTACGTTCTTCTTCTAGTCTTCCAGGTTCATCTGCCGACATCTGATGAGGAAATACACCTTCTTCAACACCAACCATAAATACAATTGGAAATTCTAACCCTTTAGCACTATGCAAAGTCATCAGCTGCACACAATCTTGCTGCTCTGAACCTTGGGTTTCTCCTGCTTCAAGAGAAGCGTGAGATAAAAATGACTGTAATACGGTAGCTTCAGTGTCTTCTTCAATACTATAGTTTTTTGTTGCAGATACTAATTCCTCTAAGTTTTCAACTTTAGAACGAGCTTTCTCTCCTTTTTGCAAAGAATAAAATTCTACTAGTCCTGTGCATTGAAACATACGCTCAGTTATCTCATATAATTCTATTTCAACAGAGTATTGCTGCATCTGTTGGATCATGTTAATAAACCCAGCTAATGAATTTTTAGCTCTTGGAGTTAAAATATTCTGCTGAATACTAGATACAGCAGCATTCCATAAAGAACAAAAATTTTCTTTGGCAGCCTGACGAATTATCGATAAGGTTCTATCACCAATCCCGCGATTAGGCTGATTAACAACTCGTTCAAAAGCAGCATCATCATGCTGATTAGCAATCAATCGTAAATAACCAAGCGCATCTTTGATTTCAGCTCTTTCAAAGAATCGCATGCCTCCATAAACCCGGTACGTAATACCAGCTTGTAACAGCTGTTCTTCAATAACTCTTGATTGCATATTAGATCGATAAAGCACTGCCATATCAGATCTAGAATACCCTTTAGATACCCATTCCAATACTTGATCTGCAACAAATTTAGCTTCATCAATCTCATTAAAAGCTGAATATAAAGCAATAGGAGAGCCTGTTGCTCCTGCACTCCATAATTTTTTTCCTAGCCTTTCGCCATTATGACAAATAAGATTATTCGCCGCATTCAAAATTGCTCCAGTTGAACGATAATTCTGCTCTAACCTAATCGTTGATGCATTAGGAAAATCTTTAGAAAATTTCTTGATATTTTCAATTTTAGCTCCACGCCATCCATAAATCGATTGATCATCATCCCCAACTATAACCATATGATTTTGTTCATGAGCTAATAGTTTTAACCACCGATATTGTATTGTATTAGTATCTTGAAATTCATCTACTAAAATACTTTTAAATCTAGTTTGATAATGCTGCAAAGTTTCTGGGTTTTTTAACAAAAGTTCGTAAGCACGCAATAATATCTCAGCAAAGTCTATTAAATTACTTTGGCGACATAAACCTTCATAAGCATTATAAATATTTGCCATAGTTTGGGTATGAAAATCTGCATTCGTAGCTATTTTTTCTGGTCTTATCCCTTTATCTTTTTTATTATTAATAAACCATTGAGCTTCCTTTGGTGCCCAAGTATTATCATCTAAATTTAACGACTGAATTGCTCTTTTAATCAGCCTTTTTTGATCTTCAGAGTCTAAAATTTGAAAATTTTGTTCTAAACCTGCTTCAAGATAATGCGCTCTAAGTAATCTATGAGCAATACTATGAAACGTACCAACCCACATTCCTGCTGTAGACATCCGCAGTAAAGATTCAATTCTACCTCTAATTTCTCCTGCTGCTTTATTAGTAAAAGTGACAGCTAAAATACTATATGGCGAATAATTTTCTTGATGAATTAACCAAGCAATTCTGTGTACCAAAACTTTAGTTTTACCACTACCAGCACCAGCTAATACTAACATGTTACCTGGTTTTGCTGATACAGCTATGGATTGGTGTTCGTTTAAATCATTAAGTAACAAATTGGAACTCATACACTAGCCCTTACTAACTTTATTTTCTTTCTCAACCTTGGCAACAATATGTTCGACTACATCCCAGTATCTGTCAAAACCGCCAGCAATATTAGGATCCGTTTTATATTTCCCACCAATTACAAAAGTAGGCATTGCAAAAATTTTACTTTTGATCATTTTTTCTTCGTTTTCTTCGATCTTCATCTTAAGAGAAAATGAATTCATGGTTTCTAGAGCTTTTGCTTTTTCAATGCCAATTGACCCCAATAGCTCCAAAATAGTTCCTTCAGAACTCATGGCTTTATTATCTCGATGAATTTTTTTAAACATATGATCAATATATTTGCGTTCTTTACCGTAAATTTTTGCTATATAATACCCTTCAGCCTGCTTTCTTAATATTTTAGATCCTAAGGTTAGAGGCACCTTAGTGAATATAACATTCTTAGGCTTATTCTTTAACCAGCTTACAAGATCTTGCTCTAATTTATAACAACTAGGACACCCAAAAGTGAAATATTCGGCAATATCGACCTTACCTTGACATTTTTTTTCACATGGAGATACCAATTTTTGATAATGTTTACCCTCTTTAATAGATAACCCATTAGCGCTTAATACTATAAATAACATAGCTACATATATGGCAGAAATAATTCTCCTCATAAGTTGTTCCTTTTTCTAAAATTTAAATTAACGTCCATGAAAATAATAGTATAATTATATACTAAATTCCGCTAAAAAATAAATTTTTGCTCATATTGTAAGAATAAGGTATCATTTTTTAGTTCAAAACTTATCGAATTTTAACAGAACCAGCAACTACTATGTCATTTTCAGAATTTGAAAAAACTTATTTTCTAAAAAGTGCTGCTATGCCAGTTCACTTCCCAGAAGATACCGGAATTGAAATAGCATTTTCTGGTAGATCAAATGCGGGTAAATCAACTGTAATTAACTCCATTGTTGGCTCTAATATCGCTAAAGTTAGCAAAACTCCTGGCCGCACTAGATTGGTGAATTTCTTTTCGGTAGCTGAACATAAAAATTTAGTAGATCTACCAGGTTTTGGGTATGCTAAAGTAGCAAAGTCAATACAAAAACAATGGAAAATTGTTTTAGAAGAATATTTTGCTAACAGACAAGCACTCGCTGGTATTATTCTAATAATGGATATAAGACACCCATTAAAAGAAACAGATCAACAAATGCTAGAATTTTGTAGTACCTACAATATTCCTACTCATATTTTACTTAACAAAGCAGATAAACTATCCAAAAACGCCAGACTTAATACCTTAAAAAATACAACTGATCAACTTAGAACATACCAAAATCCAATTACTCTCCAGATCTACTCAACCTTAAAAAATATTGGTGTTGAAGATCTACGTAAAATCCTAATTAATTGGTTAGAATTATAATAATTATTCATCGATGAACATTTTACTACATTGTTTTAAAGAAAAATATTTGAACTTTAAGTATAATAAAAAAACATCTATTCACATTCCATAGCAACTTTGACTTAAATTCAAGCCTAAATTTAACTAAGTATGTAACTAAAAACATTTTTTTATTGAAAAGCTTCATAATAGTTGCTAGGATTGATGGAATTTTTACGCATAGGATCCACTCTTAAGCATGCAGAATTTTTCTAGAATCATAATTATTCTTTTTTTTAGCATTGTTGCCTGCCTTTCTGCTCATGCTGTTCCTTACCAGAATTTTTCTGAAAGTTATTTTTTTGGAGATAGCCTTACTGATCAAGGAAATTTTAATGGTAATCTTCTATCAAATTTAATAACAACAAGCACAGCTATATCTCCAATATCCGGTTCTGTTTGGACTACTACATTTGCTAAAAATATCGGGACAAATTCGAATATAAGAGGAGTAAACTATTACTTGAGTGGTTTTACCACAACACCTATAGCCTTACCAACTAATTCTCCGGACAATTCTACTAACTATGCAGTAGCAGGAAATACTAGTTCTTCAATACTATTCCAACTAATGACAAATTTTTTAGACAAAAAGGTCCTTTCTAATGCTCAGTATATTTCTATAGGAACTAAATTCACAACAGGAACTGCAACCAATAACTCAAATTTAATAGACCAAGGGAAAGATGAACTAACAAAAAACATACTAGAATCATCTACCCGTCTTGACAGTAATGCTTTTTATACTTTTTGGGTTGGCGGGAATGATTACATTACTGAACAAAATGCTACGGTTAAAGCTGCTAACAGGAATAATCCTCAGCTTGTAGTAAGTAGAATTTTAAATTCTGTAAACTTATTACGCGCTGCAGGCGCAAAAAACATTGCTATTTTCAACTTGCCTGATTTTAGTACTTCAAACGGAGCAATTAAACTTCTCTATGGGATCCTTACTAATAATTTAATTACAGACCAAAATAAAAAGGATGCTCAAAAGATCAGTACAACTCATAATGCCGAGCTATTAAAAAGAGCAAGAGAAGCTAATTACCCTATATTATTTGTTGATATCGAAACCCTATTTAATAATGTTCGTAATAATTATGATCAGTTTGGTTTTGCTAACCAAAGCGATGTATTATTAAGTTCTGATGAATTCCATCCAAGCGCTAGAAGCCATACTATTTTAGGGCAAATGCTATCGTTAAATCATCTCTCACCGATTAAAACGGTAAATTCAATGTATACCACGACTTCTGATATTATTAAAAATATTAATCAAGGGATCTTGCAACAGGCCGAAAATTATTTAGATAGCAGTTCAAAAACTGAAGCTTTTATGTTTGGTCAACTAGGTTATAAAAAATCAGCTAGAATAGCTGATAATAGAGCCAAAAGCATCCCATCGAATATCTCTATTGGGGTAAAGCATATTGTTAATTCTAATTTAGCATTTGGTTTAGCCTTCTCACAACATCAACAACATGTGAAAAAGCTAAATGAAAATAGTAGTTTTTGGACCACCGGCCAAACCTTCAGTGGTTTTATTGGTTATCAAAATAACTTGATGTTTTTAACAACGATATTACAGGTTGGCCGAGAAAGCTTTAAAGATATTGAGAGAAGATTTAAATTAAGTGAAGCTGACATTTTAATGCGAGGAAAAACCACCGGGAGGTATTTTAGCAGTGTTATCCAAACAGGAATAATTTTTATCATCAAAAAATTTAGAATTTCGCCTTACCTAGAACTACAAAATTCTCAAATGCGAATTTCTCCTTATACCGAAAGTGAATCTACTGGTAAAATTACAGCTCTTAGCCTTGATATTCATCGACAAAAAACTCATATGGCTCTAGGTGGGATCGGAACAAAAATAGTTTACCAACTTCAATATGGGATGGCTAACTATTTCATCAATGCTAATCTTGCTAACTTCTTTACTTTAGATAGGCATGTAACTTCTGTAGACTACAACCCTTCTACAGCCTCAGGCACTAGAGCTAGTTTTGATATTAATCCAAATGAGGCATTCTTCAAATTTGAAACCAGTATATCCTACGCACCAATTAGAAAAAATGCGATGAATTTTTCCGCTGGCTATACTTTGGTTAAAGGTACTAGAGGAACTCATCGCAATTATGCAACACTTAGCGCTAATCTACCTATCGGCTAACAAATTTTTAAAACTATTCTTTTTGCTCTATCTTTAACATTTCCTGCTTGTAATTTTAACAATACCAAAATATGACGTAAAACCTCGCACTGATGACAGAAGATATAAGGCATATCTTTGACAATCAAAACCATCTACATTAACATGGCTTCTGTTCTAGAAAGAACCTACCGCCTAGCAATCGGGATGTAAAGTCTGTGGAGTGGCAGCATTAGCACCTCCTGAAAAACAGAAATTAAACAAGTACAAGGAGGTCTCGTTAAGATCTACCTTTCTTTGGCAAGGCAGGATGTCAAATTAATTAATATAGCTAAGGATATGAGACAAACATGTTTGATAAAAGCTATGATACTCATTCCAGATTTAAGGAACATATTCGCCCAAACCCCTGGGATCTAATCGCGCTAATAATCATCATAGCTATTCTAGTAACATTTTCTTGGGCTGCTCTGCAAATGGCACAACCATATAATATTGGTCAACAAATTCCTATTTCTTTATTACCTACTAAATTACCAGGTTATGCTCTTAGAACTGTTCTAAGAATGATCTTAGCCCTCGCTCTTTCACTGCTTTTCACTTTCACTATAGGAACTCTAGCAGCAAAAAGTAAAAGAGCTGAAAATATTATTATACCAAGCATCGATGTATTACAAGCTATTCCGGTATTAAGCTTTTTATCTATAACCGTTGTTGGATTTATTTCACTATTTCCAGGTAGTTTATTAGGTCCTGAGTGCGCGTCTATTTTTGCTATTTTTACCGCTCAAGCATGGAATATGACTTTCGGATTCTACCAGTCATTAAAAACTATTCCAAATGATCTAATAGAAGTAGCAAGAATGTATCATTTATCAGCATGGCAGAAATTTTGGCGTATCGAAGTTCCACATGCTACCCCAAGCCTCTTATGGAATATGATGATGTCTATGTCTGCAAGTTGGTTTTTTGTAGTAGCATCTGAGGCAATTTCCGTTGCCAATCAAGATATCCGCTTACCAGGTGTTGGATCATATATAAAACTAGCCATTGATCAACAAAATTTCCAAGCTGTTTGCTTTGCTATTATTTGTATGCTTATTGTTATTATTTTATATGACCAGTTATTTTTTAGACCATTTTTATATTGGTCTGAGAAATTTCAAGAAAAAAAAGATGGTGACGAAAAAGGTACAAAATCATGGTTTATTTTTATAATTCAAAAAACACGTCTATTAATATATTCATCTTACTTATTCTCTATAATAACAACCAAGTTACTAAATATTTCTATCCTCAATAAACCACTATTTCCAAAAACAAATTTTAAATTTCCAATAAAATCTAGTTGGCTCTGGATGTTATTCACTAGCAGCATGGTCTTTGGTAGTTTATATATACTAACAATGTTTATTATTACGAGTCTCCCTATAGATGAAGTAGGAAAAGTGTGTAAATTAGGTCTTTATACAGCTACTAGAGTATTTGTGTTAATAATCATAAGCTCCATAATTTGGGTTCCTGTTGGAGTTTGGATAGGAAAAAGACCAAAATTAGCCTATAAACTCCAACCATTTATTCAGTTTTTAGCTTCTTTCCCAGCAAATTTATTATTCCCTTTGGTTGTACTTGGAATAGTTAAATATAAATTAAACGTAGAAATATGGACAACTCCCTTAATGATCTTAGGTAGTCAATGGTATATCCTTTTTAATGTTATTGCTGGAACTTTAGAAATTCCTAAAGAACTACACTATGCAACTGATAATCTTGGGTTAAAAGGATTAAGCTGGTGGACTAAATTTATGCTACCCGGGATCTTTCCTTTTTATATTACAGGGGCTATTACTGCAGCTGGAGGAGCTTGGAATGCTAGTATAGTCGCAGAGCTTGTATCTTGGGGCAGCACGACTTTAGAAGCATCCGGACTTGGTGCATATATAGCAAAATTTACCGTTGTTGGTGACTTTCAACGTATAGCACTTGGCACCTCCGTTATGTGTGCTTATGTGTTATTATTAAATAAAATTTGTTGGCAACCTTTGTATAAAATTGCAAAAGATAGGATGCAACCACTTTAAATGAGTACAAAACTACTACAAGCAAAAAATATTAGTAAAACTTTTAAAAGCTATGATCCCAATCAAAGTTTAATTTTAGATAATGTTAACTTAGATTTAAATGATGGAGAGATTGTCGCGATCTTAGGAAAATCCGGCTCAGGCAAATCAACCTTTCTTAGAATACTAGCAGGATTAACTTCGCCAACATCTGGTGAAGTGCTATATAGAAGTACTATAGTTACTGAGCCGGTAAAAGGAATAGGCATGGTTTTTCAGCATTTTGCCCTTATGCCGTGGTTAACAGTTTTACAAAATGTTGAATTGGGTTTAGAAGCCCTTGGAGTGCCAAGAGAAGAAAGAAGAACAAGAGCAATTAATGCTATCGATACCATAGGGATGGATGGATTTGAATCAGCATTTCCCAAAGAATTATCAGGTGGTATGAGACAGCGTGTAGGATTTGCTAGAGCATTAGTAGTAAACCCAGATATTTTAATTATGGATGAACCTTTTTCTGCCTTAGATGTTTTAACTGCTGAAAATTTAAAAACAGATCTTTTAGATCTTTGGAAAAATAATAAAACTAAAACAAGCGGAATGTTACTTGTCACTCATAATATTGAGGAAGCAGCAATGCTTGCTAATAGAATATTGATTTTTTCTAGCAATCCAGGAAAAGTAGCTGCATCAGTAAATGTAAAATTACCATATCCTAGAAATAATCAGTCAAAAGATTTTCTAGAACTTGTTGATCTGATTTACACACTTATTACCACAACCCAAAAATCTAAAGATCCATCCATAATAAAAACTCAAAAATATGGTATTGGCTATAGGTTACCCGATGTTTCAACAGATGAAATAATGGGACTTATTGAAACTCTATATTCAGATTTTGCTAATAAAGAAACTGTTGATTTACCAGAGCTTGCTGATCACCTTGCGATGGATCTAGACGATTTATTACCCATTACAGAGGCTTTAGAAATTCTTAGCTTTGCCGAAGTATCATTTGGTGATATTAAACTTTCAGATATAGGTAAAAAATTCTTTTCTGCCGATTTACTAGATCGTAAAGGGCTATTTGCCAAACAGCTAGTCGCCAATTTACCACTTGCTAGCGAAATTAGAAGAGTCCTCGATGAAAAAAGAAATCATCAAGCATCTGAAGAAAGGTTTTTAAGCAAACTTGAACATTATTTAAGTGAGAAAGAATCAGAAAGAGTACTAAGAACAGTCATTGATTGGGGACGTTATGCTGAGATATTCGCTTATGATTATAATACCGGAACTCTGAGCCTAGAAAATCCAGATTAAAACCAAGATTTTATCATTCGTAAAATGAGGATGCCAAAAAATGATCACTGATGATAAACAAGCTTTAGAAATTCTAGTAGATGTTACTGCTCTTAGTAAACGATTATGTGAATGGCCAATTATTACCAATTTAGCTTATGCCACCCATGAAAATTTTGTTGGCAAGATTATTGATGGTTATAATAAAGAAGCTTTTGATATCTGTCTGATGACAAAACTGCCAGCATTAGCTTTATGTGAAATTCAAAATTACTTGCTTAAAAAAAACCTAAGCTTATATATCTATGATAGTTATCGACCATTGCGTTCAGTGAAATATTTCGCAAAATGGTTTGTTTCTCCTGTAATAGATAATTTCGAATTAGAACGCAAAAAAATACATTATCCCAACATCCATAAAAATGAGTTAGCAAAATTAGGATATGTATTAGGAGATACCTCCAGACACAATTTTGGCTATGCAGTTGATTTAGGATTAATAAGCACTCATACCAATAAATTATTACCGATGGGAGCATGTTTTGATTATTTTGACCAGCTCTCCCATACGAATGTAACTACTGTTCAGATCGGCGAAGAAGCTTATAACCACAGAGAATTTTTATCCTCAGCCATGCAAAAATATGGTTTTATCCCTTACGAAAAAGAATTCTGGCATTTTGATTTTCATCAAAAAGAAGTTGAATATCCTATCGATTTAGAGATCACTAAAAAACTTAAAAACATCAATGCTTATTAACAAATTTTATCTGTTTTAGTATGTTCAATAATTTTTTTAACCAAAAGAATCTATCTACCTAGCTTAGAAGAACATCTATATACATTTTGACCATTTAATCTATATTACACTAGATCATTATTTTTTATATTTGATATTCTTTTTTTCCATGATTGATTTAGACTGTCATCATTGATTAGCTTAGGTCTTACTATTTGTAGAGTTTCATTCGATGATTTTTGAGGAATATCTGTCGAATTGTTAGAGCTATTAGTAACTGTTGGACTATTTGATGACTCTGTTGTTACCAAAGAAAAAGTTATTGATAAGTTATTTTTAGTAGAATCATTATGGTTAACGACTTGGGACATAGCATATTCTGCAGAATTAATATTAGTCATACTAAGATTTTCTATTGTTTCTCTGCATGTTATATTATTTTCTTGCATCTCCAGCACTCCCTGACTGTCATTTGCACACACGATTCTTTCACCCACGATAGCAGCTATTTTGATATTTGTGTCACCCTTCTTTTTAGTTTTTTTAGTTTTGCCAACAGCAAGAGTAATATAGCTTACCAAAAAACTAGCTTCCGTATTTGCATTTTTTGAAAAACAATTAAAACAGGAAAAACACTTAAACCAGCAACAGTTACAACAGTTACAACATGGCTTTTTATCGAAAGCAATGTTTTCTGGCATAGCTAAGATTTTTATAGTGCTATTATCCTCTACATCTAAATTTACAACATCTCCTCCATTGAGATGAAAAAAATTTGGGTGCATTGTTAAGAATTTCATATAAAAATCTTTTTTGTTGTCAAATTCAATGTCCTTAATTTCGTTCTCATTGGCAAATTTAAATAAAGTTACAGGACGACCACTTAAATTACCTATAGACATGCTTGAAGCATAAACAAAATTGCTGCTGTTAAAAAAACATAAAAATATAAGGACAAGTTTTTTTAAAATATCTCTACTCATATCAAATTCCTTTTCAATAAGATAATAAAATTATTAATTACTAAAAATTTTATCCATATAAACTATTTATAGTAAATTATCAGAAATAGTCAATCCTAACTCATAACCAGGGAGCTAAAATATTGCAATATTACAGAAAAATAATTCATTATCTTACAGTGATTTATTAATTACTAAACACTATATCTACATACACATTTGTATTAAAAAATATATTTTAAATAGTATCTGCTTGAATTATAAAATCTAGAATGAAATCATTCTATCTATAGGCAAATAGTGATTTCTTGACAAATTACTGCTGAAATTTTGGATTTCAACAGGCTCAAGAAATAATTTTTTTGGCATGAAATTTCCAAGAATAAACTATTATCTATACAGTATTCGCACTAGAGCTTGATAGAGCCTAACTTAATAGCAATGGAAACAGAGTACTGTGATCTACGAAGCCTTCCATGGCTATAGCATAAAAATATTACATAACAGAGTAACCAGTAATATTAGCAACACTGTTTAGAATATGATTGTCACCAAAGCAATCGTCCTGTTTTAGCCCAAAACCAAAATTTATCCAATTAAATTCTTCATTATTTAACCTTGCATGGTGTTTTTTATATATTAAAGCGCGGTATATACATAACCTATGTATATACCAATTTTTTTATGTAAATATAGCAAGCAAGGGATAAAAAAGTCACAGATGTGTTATTCAAGTAATAGACAGATAGTATAAAGCATTAATATTCAAGAAAGATGACGTTATTAAACATTTCATGGATGAATATAACTAAAAGATAATCGTATTATAAGATTAAAATAAAAAAATGGAATGAAGTTGAAGTTTGGGAAGGCACTTTTATGTCTTTGTATACAATAAATATGAGTGAAGAAAAATCAGATTTTTATGGGAAAATTTCAGACACAATAGCTTCAAAGCATGGATGTTTTAGAAGCACTGCAACAAAATGTTTTCTTCCATTTAATAATTTGTCAGGATTTTTCTGTTACGCGATGAATTTACTATGCTGGTGTTGTAAGTATTTCAGTTTGCAAACAACTAAGTGGCTATAATACGGATTGTACAAATACTTCTAAATCACTTATAGCCGCCTTGCTCCATAGTATCTTCTTGCATCCCTAAAGATTAATCATCAGTAGATACTCTTGCATAACCTATTTTGATATATAGCATATTCTTTTCATACTGGGAAATAGTACATTCTTGTATTATGTGATTTCTAAGTATGAATTTATTAGTTCCTTATTTACTATTTCATAACTATTTTTAATATTAATTTCTCGGAGAAAATTGTCATCATGAGATATTGCTAAAATTGCTCCTGGATAATTTTTTAATACCTGTATAACATGATTAGTAGTTTCAATATCAAGATTATTAGTTATTTCATCTAGAATAAGCATTGATGGTGTTTTTGCTGCTATTAAAGCTAATGATAATCGTGCTTTCTCCCCTCCAGAAAGATTAGTTACTTTCATATTAACTTCTTCATTATTTCGAAACAAAAATGAATTTAAATGATTTCTGCTCTGATCACAAGACCATTCTGGCATAAGTTTTGATATTGAATCAAATACTGTTTGTTCAAAAATAAGAGAGTTATAATGTTGATCTAAGTAACCAATGCATTCTTGTTTAGGCATATGCCAATTACCACTTTTAATGACATCTGGCATATTTAAGATAGCTTTAATAAAAATAGTCTTGCCGCTTCCATTATCACCTTTGATCGCAATTCTATCTTTTCCGCTGATGGATAGATTTATTGATTGAATAATAATTTTATTCTCTAAATAGCAAACAGCACCATCATTAATATATACTAATTGATTATCAGTTATTTTTGTAGATGCTATCGCAAATGTTGGGGCAATGATCTCTGGCAAATATATGCTATCCAGTTTATCTTTTATTTTATTTTTTTTACTATTGATAGTAGCTTTTTTATCTCCAGAAGTTTTTTGTGCTCTTGAAAATTTTGCTTTGCTTACTACAGTTGGCCATTTTTTATTGCGGATGCTTTTCTGTCCTTTTCTTTTGCTCTTTGATGCACGCTGTTGTTCTTTCATCAAACTTAGATGAATATCTCGCTTTTGTTTATCTAATTCATAAAGCTCTTTTTCAATGAGATTACGTTTCGCGTCATTTGCTTGAATATAATCATTATAATTACCCTTAAAGATATTAATTTTTTTTTCAGTTATATGCCATAAGACATTGACACATGAAGATAGTAATTCTTGATCATGTGACACAATAATAAGAGTGCCAAAATATGAATTTAACATTCTCATTAACGACTTACGATTGTGTAGATCTAAATGGTTAGTGGGCTCATCTAGTAATAAAACATCAGGACTACTACTTAATTCTCTAGTTATGACTTTATTAAAACGCTCACCTCCACTTAAATTATTAAAATCATCAATAAGCTGTGGAACATAGCCAAACTTAAGATCAGCATCAAAAGTAATAGTGCCTGAACTAAGGTTAATTTTTTGTTGGAGTATCTTGATTAATGTTGATTTTCCGCATCCATTGCTACCAATAATAGCGATCCGATCATTCAAATTGATCTGAGTAGTAAAATCTTCAAAAATTATATCTTTAGAATAAGTAAAGCAAAGGTCTTTAATTGAAATTTGTTTATGCATCTTTACATCTCTTAAAAATTTGGGGAATGTGACTAAATTCACAACACCATATCGTCTATACCCAAAAATATTTGGGAAAATTTTAAGAAATATTGTTCATGATACGCTAAAACCTCTAGTTACTTTATATTAGATTATATTACTATTTTAGTGTTTTGTCAATATTTTGAACATCTAACTAGCAGCATCAATGGTTAAATCAATTTTGTTTTCAATAATTTAACTACTGGTTAAATGTATTTTTACTATACTGAATCCATTAATACAACACCATGTAGATTTTCCTTTAATTGAAAGTATAGTTGATCTATCAGCTTAATAATTTGAGCAAGTGAATATTGAATACCCAAATTTATAATTAGACTTACATAGATCGTAATATAAATTTAGGTGGTTATAGTAAATACATAGAAGCTATTCATGCAGGTGTTGATAAAAACTATAAACCAATGCAATTAATTTTTAGAAATATTTTGGAACAAGATATTTAACTATTGTGCCTTTTACTCTTTATTTTTTCTATGGTCTTTGCAATCTTTTAGATATCTTCTGGACTCACTTTGATACCTTCAACACCAGATGAAGATATAGCAGCCCTTTCATTTACTTTTTTTCTGCGCTTTGGATCACGTAAATAAGGATTTGTGTTAATTAATGCCTTCTTTTTTATTATATTTTATATTCTAGATCTTATCTTGGCTTTTCATTCAGAAACTGAACAGATCCCTGATTGTTTAAGTAAAGGCTCTACTATTGGATCTCTACCTCTAAAAATTTTAAATAATTTTCCTATATCCTCAGTACCTCCTTTTTCTAAAATATTTTCCATGAATAATAAACCCACCTCCGCATTCAAGATCCCTTCCTGATCAAACTTGCTAAAAGCATCGCATGATAATACTTCCGCCCACTTGTAACTATAATAACCAGCTGCATATCCTCCAGCAAAAATGTGGCTAAAACTATTTTGAAATTTATTATATGGTGGAATTGAATACATCGATGTCCTCGATCTTATCTTATCTAAGATATCTTGTACATAATCACTTATCATAGGTTGACTTACCAGGTGTATTTCAAAATCAAACAAAGCAAATTCTAATTGTCGTAACATTTTTATTGCTGAATGATAGTTTTTTGTTAACAACAATTTATCAAATACTTGCTTCGGTAATTTATCCCCTGTCTGGTAGTGTTTACTACATATACTTAAGGAATCATAATTCCAACACCAATTTTCTAGTAATTGGCTAGGCAACTCAACTGCATCCCATGGGACACCATTGACTCCAGAGACTCCAAGTACTGTAGATTTTGTTAAAATATGATGTAGACAATGGCCAAACTCATGAAATAAAGTAATGACTTCATCATGAGTTAATAACGAACCTATTTCATTAATTGGAGGAGTGAAGTTACATGTTAAGTAAGCTATGGGACTTGTTAAAGTATCATTGGATATTTGAAACCTTGTTCTACACTCATCCATCCAAGCACCACCTTGCTTGTTTTTACGAGTGTATAAATCAAAATATATATATCCTCTATTTTTCTCAAAATCATTTATAGCAAATACCTTTACATCATCATGCCAAATATCTTTTTTGAGCTCTACAATAGTAAGACCAAATAGCTTATTAACAATTTGGAATAATCCTTGTATTACTTGTTGTATTGGAAAATATTCTCGGATCTGTTCTTGAGAAATATTGAAATATGTTAATTTATATTTTTCTCGATAATATTCAATATCCCACGGGCTAAAATCTTCTATACCATCAGTCTTAGCAAATTCGACTAATTCTTGAAATTCTTGCTTAGCTTGGTTTTTTGATTTATCTAAGAGTTTATTTAAAAAATGTAAGACGGCTTGTGTCGATGGACACATTTTAGTTTGAAGGGAATATTCTGCATAATTATTAAATTCTAATAATTTTGCTATCTCCTGACGGTTTATTAAAATTTCTTCAATTATTTTGCTATTATCATATTTATTTTCAAAATAACTAAGCGATGAAGCTCTGGTAGAGTAAGCATGATATATTTTCTCACGAAGATTTCTATCTTTAGCAAATCTTATAATTGGAATGTAGCTAGAATAGTCTAGATTAAATAGATACCCTTTTTTATTATCTTCTTTGGCAAATTGTTGTGCTTCCTGTAATGTTCGTTCAGGAAGCCCAGCAAGCTGTTCCTTATTGTCAATTAGTATGTTCCATTTTTGGGTAGCATCTAGAACATTTTCTTTAAACTTATTTGAAAGTTCCGATAATTTAATTTGTATTCTTGTGAATTCGTTTTTTTGTTGTTCTGGTAAATCAACCCCTGCTAACTTAAAGTCACGAATTTCATTCTTTAAATATTGAGTCTTCTCTTGACTAAGGATCTCTTGTTCCTTATTACCTAATATATATTTAAACGCCTCATATAATTTTTTATTCTGACCTAGCTCAGAATAATATTCAGATATTTCTGGCAAAATATCTTTATAGACAGCACGCAAATCATCATTAATACAAACAGAATGTAAATGAGATATTGTTGACCAAAGACAATCTAGCTCATACTGCATCTTTTCAAGAGGATTAATTAATTTATCCCAGGTATCATTATTGTCGTTCAATAATTTATTTATTAATTTTTTATTTTTACCAAGTTTATTTCTAAGCTCTTCAGTACATTTTTTGATATCTAGTTTAGAAAAAACAGGGAAATTTTCAATTATCTTATTTTTCATTTTCATCCTGGATTAACTTATTAAAAACAATATCAGTCTTTGGCTTAACCCCATGCCATAAATAGAAGCCTTCCGCTGCCTGCTCAATAAGCATTGATAATCCAGAAGTATAACGCTCTTTTTTTCTATCAAGACACCATTTTAGAAATGCAGAATCATTGCTATATTGTAGATCAAAGAAAAAATCGGCAGATATATCTAAAAGCTCAAATACCTCAAAACAATTTTTTAGTATACTTGTGGTATTTATAACAACATCAAATTTAATTTTAGGAATTTGTGCGTAGCAACTAACCGTTATATTACTATATTGTTTGGCAAAGAAGGATGCTTTTGCTACCGTTCTATTTGCAACATGGATCCTCGCTACTTGTTCTTGGATTATATGCAAGAATATCCCTTTTAATGCTCCCCCTGCTCCTAAAATTAGTAAATTCTTATCTTTTAGTGCAATAATATTTTTAAGCGATCTAATAAAACCTATACCATCCGTATTATCTCCAAATAACTTATTATCTCTAATATAGATAGTGTTTATTGACTTAGCATATTTGGCTCTTGGAGACAGATGATCTACATATTTAATTGCTTCTTCTTTCAGTGGTGATGTTAAGTTTATTCCTGTCCCACCTGATAACTTGAATTTATTTAAATGGTTAACTAAATCTTGTTTAGTCGTTAATAGTTTAGTATATTCAAGATCAAGATCAAATTGTCTTGCGAATAAACTATGTATTCTAGGGGATAAGCTATGTTGAATAGGATCTCCCATTACAATGAATTTTTTTATATCATTCATATCTTAAAGTTTGAATTGGATCAAGTTTAGATGCGCTATATGCGGGATAAAAACCAAAAAACACCCCTGTGGCAACAGACACTATGAACCCTAATAATGGCGGTAAAACAAAAAAAGCAAAACCCCAACCTGAAAACAAAGCTATCAGATAACTGGTAAAAACTCCAAGAACAATTCCCATTAATCCTCCCAAAAATGCTAATGTTATAGATTCAATTAAAAAAAGCATTCTGATATCTTTTCTTTTGGCTCCCACTGCCATCCTGATCCCAATTTCCCTTTTTCTTTCAACAACAGAAACTAACATAACATTCATTACCCCAATCCCTCCTACAACTAGAGAAATTCCACCAATCATCCCCAATAGCAAAGTAAATATTTGACTCTGACTTTGCATACTCTGAATTATCTGGCTCGCACTTCTAAAAAATAATTTGTAATTAGATGAAACACCATAAACAAATTCTGTAATTTCTTCTTGGACTTCATTTAGATCTGCTTTTTCTTCTAATTGAATTACTAGATCTCTTATTATGGCATATTTACTTATTATTTTTGATGATTGGATCGGGATCAACACAGCAGAGTTTATATCTGAATTAAAAAATGAATTCTCTGGCCAAAAATCAGCGATGCCAACTATAGTATAGTAAAAATGTCCTAATTTTATTTGCTTACCTATTAAGCTTCCTTTATGGATTGCACTAATTTGCTTATACAGTTTATGCCCCAATACACAGAAATATTCATATTTATCTAGAAATGAAATAAATCTCCCTTGTTTTATTTTTATTTTTATTGTAGTTTTAAGCTCTTCTGTAACACCAATTATATTAGAACCTAATTTTTTTCCATCAAACAATATAGGAGAATATGAAGAAGTATAAGGAGATACCATTTTTATTTCTTCAATAATTTTTTTCATTGAACCAACATGAGAGATATCAAACGGCTCTACGCCAGCATCTTTGTTTCCCCCTCCACTACTATATATATTAACTGACATCAGATCTGAGCCTAAAGATCTAATATGATCTAGAGCTTTCTTTGTGGCTAATTGACCGCCTGAAACTAATGCAACAACTGAACCAGTACCGACTAATATCCCAAGCACTGCTAGAAACGATCTTAGCTTTGATGAAAGTATATTCATTAAAGCTTGTTGAAAATGTTGTTTTAAATCCATAAAATAATATCTTGATTAAGAAGCTATAACTTTACCATCTTGAAGTTTTATTATTCGATGACACATATCCCCTATCCCTGGATCATGGGTCACAATAATTACTGTTCTTTTTTCTTTTCTATTAAGCTCTAAAAATAAATTCATAACTTCTTTCCCAGTTTTGCTATCTAAGGCACCGGTAGGCTCATCTGCTAGAATAATTTCTGGATCACCAATTAGAGCTCTCGCAATTGCAACTCGCTGTTGCTGCCCCCCAGATAGTTCATTAGGCTTATGATGCGTTCTATCACCCATACCTACCCTTTCAAGTATTTGTTTTGCTTTAATAGAACTTTCTTTTTCACTTAATCCTCTATATAACAAAGGTAAAGAAACGTTTTTTTCAGCAGTAAACTTAGAAAGCAAATAAAATTGTTGAAATACAAATCCTATTGTTTTATTACGTAGTACGGCAAGCTCATCATCTGATATATCATTTATTACTTTATTATGTACGCTACAAATCCCATTGGTAGGCCTATCTAACAATCCGATAATATTCATTACTGTAGATTTACCAGAACCTGATGCTCCCATTATAGCAATAAGTTCCCCTGCATTTATTTCCATATCAAGACTAAATAGCACTTGTTGAGTATTACTACCCATTTTGTATATTTTGTCAATTTTTTCTAATTTAATTAGCAATGACAATCTCATCTCCTTCATCTAGTCCTTCTAAAATTTCGACACTATCAATAGAAGTTCTCCCTGTTCTAACAAGAGTTTCAACTTTTTCATTATTTATATATTTAAAAATCGCGATTTGATCTCCTTTTCTGAAAACAGCTTTTATCGGTACTTCTAAAACTCCTGGTAAAGTTATATTCAATTTAATTTTTGCACTCATTCCAACTTTGATTATTTCTTTTTGTTGTTTAGTGAGATTTTTTACTTCTATTTTTACTGGAAATAAAGGCATCCCTGATCTATGGCTAGATAAAGCTTGTGCATCAACATGAGTAACTTCCCCAAGAAGCTTTACTTCAGGAAATGCAACTCCAGAAATAATAGCTTTCTGGCCAATCTTAACTTCTCGAACATCAATCTCGGTTACCGATATAGATAAAGATAATCCTGACATATCACCAACTAAAACTAAAGCCTCGCCAGCTTTGATTCTAGAACCTACACCAAAAGTATCTGAATCATCGTTTTTAGGAGGAGCTAACGCTACCCCTTTTTCTAATGCGGTAATTTTTATACAGTTATGACGTACCTTTAAAACTTCATCAATAGCTTTAATATCAGAAATATCAAGATCAGTAATAGAACCAGCTTCTATTTGTGCAGCTTTCATTATAGAATTTAATTTATAAGATGATTGTAAAAAAGACACATTGGAATGATTAAAAGAACTTTGTGAAGATTCAAATTCATTCCTAGGAACTATACCAAGATCAAAAAGAACCTTAGTTTCTTTATATTTTGACTCATCAAGAAAAAATTTTTCTTTTGATCTTAGGTAATCTGCTAATGCAGCATGATAATCTTTTTCGACAGATGCAGAATCAAGGATTAATAATTTTTGTCCTTTTTTTACTGGCTCTCCATAAATAAAATCTTGTTTAGTAATCATTCCATCTGATGGACTTGATACTGTTATAGTCTTAATAGGCTGAACAATGCTAGAAAAAAATAAAGGTTTTATTGATGTCCTTTTGCTTATTTTTATCGTTTTTTCATTCTCAGCAAGCTTTGAAAACGATGAAGCAAATAACATCATCAGCATGGAAAAGACTATAATTTTTTTCATAATAACATTCCTCAATATTCTAATTCAATATTCCACTTGTCTAAAGCAGTGCCCAATAATATATGTAAATCATCTAATGAATCCTCAAAAGATATTTTTGCTTTAATCAAAGACTCTTGAGCTTTAAGAACCTTGTCCTGAGCCGTAGATACATTTAATGAACTAGATTTACCTATTTGTAACTTCTTCTTTTCTATCGAATAAGATTTTTCCGCTAGCATCAATGATCGAACCGCAAATTTAATTTGAGTTTTTAAATTATTTAAATCAAAAATTTGTTTTTTGACACCTGCAATTAAAGTTCTTCTAGACTGCGCTAGCCCTAACTCTTCTTTTTTCATAGTTATCTGAGCACTCATTAATCCTTCTTTATTGCTGTATGAATTAATAGGAATCGATAAATTGGCACTTACGTTTTGATTGAAATTTTTACCTTTGAAATTATCCTTAATAGAGCCACTACCAGCCCCTGCTTGATACACTAACTTCAAATCCCAGAGCATATTATTTTTAGCTGTTGTTAAACTTCTTCTTGCTACCGTCATTCCATTTAATTTGCTACGGTATTCAAAGTTATTCTTTAATGCTAGCTTCGTAGCTTCATTAAGATCAGGAACAGAATCGGTTACAACAACTAAGTCTCCTGGAACAATTATATTGAGTTCAGGATTTAAACCTATTTCTGTTAATAAATCTTGCTTAGATATATTTGCAGAATTTTTCTGCTTTAGATATTGGAGTTGTAAAGACTCATACTGTGCCTCCGCTTGAATAATTTCAGTAGAAGCAAGTCTACCTGCCTTAATTCTAGCACGTGTGTTAACTACTTCTTTTTTTGATTCTTCTAACGATCTACGACTAGCTTCTATTTGATAGTTATTTGATATTAAGCTGCGATATTTTTTTGCGATCCCAACTATTGTTTTACTAATGTTATTGCGAAATTTTAATTTGTTGATAACCTCTTTATCATGAACATTCCAAAGACTATTTAGAGTAACATCTCTCCCAAATCCTTTTAATAATGGCTGTGAAACCGTTATAATCGTTTTTGAGTTATGTTTTCCTGAATTACTGATTGATTGTGGCATATTAAATTGCAGCCCAGTTCCTATTGAAGTTTTTAAACCAATTCCTGGACTAACATTTATATTTGGTTTAATTATATCTCCATCATCTGTTAAACTGTTTTTCGACAAAATAGTACTTGATGCTGATAAACTATATTGTAGATCAAAAGCATTTTCTGCTTTTTTAATCGCAAATTTTTCTAATACTCTATCCATCCCAGCAAATTGAATAGATATATTTTTACTAAGAGACAAAGTAACAGCCTCAGCCATAGATAATTCTTCTGCCATCTTCTGCTCAGCTACAATTGTAGAAAAACAAGGAAACAGCAATAAAGCAACAATAGATAATTTTCTTTTACCTGTAATTATTTTATAATGCATTAAGACTACTCAATGGGAATTTCAAATATCAACACTCATAATATTAGTTTCATAATACTAAGTTTTTTAATTTCTTAATATAATTATATATTACAGTTCCACTTTAAGAAATTATAAACACTCTTATATTAACTTATCCAAAAAATTTACATTTAGACTTTATATTTTAGCTGCTCTAATTTTTTTATACAACTTGTCTATAACATACACATGAACTATTACATTATTTACTCATTTTTCATTCTTATTAGTCTTAATAAAATGAAGAGCTAAAATAAACCCAAATAAATGTTCAAAAAAACACCTTAGCGGTAATTTACCAGTCTTGATTTTTAAGCAACTATTCAATATTTTTTTAATGTTGGATAAAATAAAAGCAAAATGGGCTTGATTTTATAGCTCAAAATTAATACATTTAGTACCTAAGAGCTTTCAAAACAAATTAACCCTCAGAAAATTTTCTAATACAGCGAAAATATATTGTGAACATCAAATTGTTATGTTTTCTTTAGCCAATAGAAAATCTATTTAATTTTTTTAGCAAGTCAAAAAAACTTGGCGCTCTAGATATAGTCAAATAGAACCATCATAAATGCAATTTTCATTACCTTTAAAAATATCTCTAACACTAAAAAGCATAGAGCTTATCTATTTGCTATTAGTGCCAATACAGAGCAATTATATTACATCCTAGTTAACAGGTTGTCTCTATGATATTTTCTTGAATTTTTCTATTGTTAAATATGAAAACATTTTTAAAAAGGATTAAATCATGATAAGCCCTAGCAAGAATAAAGGAGTTGTTATTACTATTATTGTTACGATACTTACTGTAGGGGGTGTTCTTGGTGCTGCAGCAATTACTTCTCATTATCGTAATAAGCAGTCTCAACTGGAATATCAACGTATATCAGAAGATAATAATCTTGTAGCTAAAGCAATTTTGATAGAAAACCCATCGAAAGAAAAACAATATCACTCTTTTGAATTTATCACTATAGTAAAAGATATACAGGTATCAGATGGAAATACAGTAAACCCAAATAATACGTTAGGAACACCTATTCCAACCCAGTATTTAAACTACTATCTAGATAAACTCCAAAGCAATAATATTAGTGGGTTTTTCAAACACTATTTTACAAATAATAATGGTGAAAAAGAAGAAGAGATAATACGATGTCATGAGGCAAATCTTAAGAAAGAGAACGTGACATACATAGCTCAAGAAGTTGACCATAATACGTTTAAATGTGAAATGTGCACATCTTAAAACAAATATTGTCACTGAATATAATTATGTTAATAGAAGTAATCAAGTTAGATTTTGTAGAGCTGCAAGCAAAGAAGAAAATATTTATAAAAGAGCGTGCAGCAAAACCGGAGAATTTTCTAACTTATAGTATGAATAATCTTATTAAATATCTTACTGAAATAGGTATGTGAAATACTATATTTTTAAGATAGGCTACATGAATCTTATCTTGACAAGCTAATTGCTAGTTCTGGCTGAAAAAAGATAATAGAAATTTAAGCTTTCGATTGGGATACCTGGAAATTAGAAAACAAAATTAATTATGGGAGCATATGTTTTTATATAATATCGATAGGATCCACATCAATAATCCACCTACTTTTATAAGTTAATTTTATTTTTGTAATTGACAATATAGAATTCGTTAACATCTTTTGCAAGTCTTTTTTACGTGATGCCTGGAGCAGTAAATGATATCTATATTTTCCTTTACTTTTTTCATTAATAGCAGGAAATGGCCCGAAAACTTGGATATCATTTTGTATTTTTTTTTGCAAAATTTTATTAACATTATTTAGGATCTCTATAGCTCTAGTTCGCGAGTCAGCTTCGGCAAGTAATAGTGCATGAGCGCTGAAAGGAGGAAGATCTGTAGCTTTTCTCTCTATTAATAAATTATCAAGAAAACTCAAATAATCATTCTGCGTTAAGCATTTTAACATTGCATGTTCAGGATTATGCGTTTGAATAAAAACAACTCCTGATTTACTCTCTCTACCCGCTCTTCCTGATACTTGAGTAATAGTTTGTCCTAATTTTTCAATTGCATGGAAATCACTACTATAAAGACCACTATCAGCTCCCAAAATACCAACCATAGTTACATTATTAAAATGATGTCCTTTTGCAATCATTTGAGTACCAATTAAGATCATAGGCTTATCAGAATTAATATCATCTAAGTATTTAATAAAGCTGTTTTTTTTGCGAGTAGTATCCTGATCAATTCTAATAATAGCTGCTGTTGGGAACTTATCTTGTATTATTTCAGCAAGTTTTTCTGTACCAATCCCTATCGGCTTTAAGTTTGCCAATTTGCATTCCGGGCATTGAGGAGGTAATTTTTGTTTAAATAAGCATGTGTGACATAGCAACATGTCAGATTCTTTATGATAAGTAAAATTAGAATTACAAAAATTACATTTAGCAGACCAACCACAAGCTGGACACAACATTACCGTTGCAAACCCTCTTCTATTTAAAAATAAAAGGATCTGTGACTTTTGCTCTAAATGTAAACTAATATTTTGTACCAATTCATCAGAGATATCATGGTAGGTATTTCTCATATCTATAATTTTACATTTAGGCATTGACGATAAATTTGCTCTTTTTGAGAGTTTTATGAAGTGATATTTATTAGATATAGCATTATGCATTGACTCTAAAGAAGGAGTTGCAGAACCTAAAATAATAGGGATCTTTAAATTTTTGGCTCGTATTATACTAAGATCACGAGCATGATAGCGGAATCTCTCAGTCTGTTTATACGAAGAGTCGTGTTCTTCATCAATTATTATTAATCCAAGTTTAGGCATTGGAGTAAATAATGCAGATCTTGTGCCAATGAGTAGTCTAGTCTTGCCATTTTTTGCATCTATCCAAGCATCTAGCTTTTGCTTTTCAGATAAGCTTGAATGCATAATACTAATATGCACATCAAATCTTTGTTGAAACCTAAGTAGCATTTGTGGAGTTAAACCAATCTCAGGAATTAATACTAAGATCTGTTTGTTATTGTCTAGCACTTTTTTTATGATCTGCATATAGATCTCTGTCTTCCCGCTACCTGTTACACCATATAATAAATGCGGATAAAATTCATTTAGACCGTTAGAAATGAACTCTAGTGCTTGTTGTTGTTCTAAATTTAGTATTAACGGTTGTTCTAAAGAACAACTTTTCTTAATGTAAGTGATCTCTTCCTCTTCTATAGTAATTAAATTAAGTTCAATTAATTTATTTAACGTGGCGGAAGAGATTTTCTGCTCAACTATTTGAGATTTAGTTAATGATTTTTCTTTTTTCAGCAATTGAAGTAACTGTTTTTGCTTCAATCCTTTTAATTCAGCATCATGAATAAGTTTGCCATACTCAGATAGCTCATATATTTTTTCCTTTGAACGTACCATAGCTTGGCCTTGTTTTAGCAGTTTAGGTAAAATTGATATGACTGTATTTCCAACAGGTTGATGGTAATAACTACTTGCCCATTTACATAAATAGATAATTTCGTTCGAAATAATAGAACTAGTATCAATTTTTCTAGTAATGCTCTTTAGATTAGCCACCTTAGATTGACTGGCAAAACCCAAAACTACTCCTACACATACTCTATCTCTGACTAAAACTGATACTCTAGCTCCTACTGGAGGAGGCTCAGTATCTTTAGACCATTTATAATCAAATAGTGAATATACCGGCAAAGATAAAGCAACTTTTATTATTAGGTTTTTCTTCATAACAAAGAGTATAATATCATCTTATTATTAGTTAATTAAATAAAAATGTTAGATCAAGTTTGTGAACTAAAGAAAATAGCTGCCATATCTGCTATAGATTACATTGAACCAGACAGCATTATTGGCGTCGGCACAGGCTCAACAATTAAGTATTTTATTGAAGAACTAGCAATGGTAAGCTCAAAAATTAGAGCAGCGATCCCAAGTTCAACTGTTTCTGCAAATGCCCTAAAAAACATTAATATTCCTTTAGCTGATTTAAATGATGTAGGTGAGTTATCTATATATGTTGATGGAGCAGATCAGATTAATCATTTAGGTCAAATGATTAAAGGAGGAGGAGGAGCTTTAACCAAAGAAAAAATAATTGCTAGTGTCGCTAAAACATTTATTTGCATTGTAGATGAAACTAAGAATACTAAAGCTTTTGGGACATTCCCGATACCCATAGAAGTAATAAAAATAGCAAGAAGTTATGTAGCTAGAGAATGTATTAAACTAGGTGGAACTCCTAAATTACGTGAAAATTATACTACCGATAATGGTAATGTTATTTTAGATGTTGCTTTTGGTATTATAAATGAACCTATCAGCTTGGAATATAAACTTAATAATATTAATGGCATAGTTAGTAATGGTATATTTGGCGCAAGAGGCGCTGATATAGCCCTTATAGGTACAAACCAAGGAGTAAAAAAATATGCATATTAGTATTTTATATTTAAGTAAGAAAAAACTAATTTCCTGGTTAATTTTATTAACTTTTGCCAATCTTATTCTATGTATCCTGTTGAAAAATATATTATTAGTAAAATAGGTGTAAAAATTTCAGCAGAAGCTCTTCTACCTATTACTTCTTGTAAAATTTTATGAAATTTTTGTTAAATTTATTTAGATCTAGAAGAAATCTCCTAGTTATTTTTTTAACAATTGTTGTCTCTGCAGCAATTGTAAACTATATAACTCCCATCCAAGACATTACAACTAGAGTCAATTTAGGTGAAACGGTTTTTTCAAAAACATTAACTCCATCGCCTATATTATTATCACTATTAAAACAAGAAAACATCCAGTTCAATGATTATACTGATATCTTGAAGCAAACCCAATCAAAGTGGTTAAGACAAGCTAATACAGAAAGATGGGATATAAAAGATAGCAAAACTCATAAATACGACAAATATTTTAAAGAGCTTGGTATGGTCAATCCCTTGTATCCAACTACAAAAAAATATACTTACGTAGCAATACTCGGGGCAACAGCACCAACGATGATAACTAGAATGGATTTTTTAAAATTTTTGATAGAGAAAAAATTTATCTCTTTTGAGCAATTGGTAATATTAACTGGTACTAGAAAATTAAATCCTCTTGCAGATAAAAAGAAGATCAATAATGCTTTCTATCTTAAAAAAATATCTTCTTTTAAAACTGAAACAGAAGTAGCAATATTTCTTAGTGAACAGATATTCGTCAAAACTAATGTAATTAATCAAGCTAATATTAATATAATAAGTGCTATCAAATACACTGGCTCTAGACCAAATACTGGCGATACAGTTAAAGCATGGTTAAAACAAAACCCCAAATCAGGCACGATTTTAGCGATCTCTAATCAACCATATATAGGTCGTCAACACGCTGTTCTACAATATCTATTACCTAAAGAGTTCGAAGTAGAAACTGTGGGCGCAACAAGCTCCAAGGATATAACCGATAAGTTATATCTAGATTCATTAGCTAGATGGATTTATCAACTAGTTAGATCTCAGCAAACATTAAGCTAGTTAGTGAATTTTTTATTGTATATTTAGATTATCAAACAATGGCGGAAGTCGTTAGTTATCCAGCATTAGATTTTTATCAAAGTTCATAATATCTAAGTATTTCGAAAATGCTTTTGTATTAAATTTTCCAACATATTTTACTAGTTCATCAATTCTTTGAGAATTTTCTTCCAATGTTTTTTGATCAATTAATGATAATGTTTTAACATCATGCTTTAACAGCTCATTGCTCTTCTTCTCTAATGATACTCCCTGCTCACAAAATAAAATTAGTCTTTCTAGATCTAAAGTCAACGAGTCAGCAAAAAAATGTTTACTATTTTCTACTTCACCCTTGATAACAGAAAATAGCTGGGTATATTCGCCATTACTTTTATGGTGTAATTCAGTAAACTTTTTCTTTGAACTAATATTTTCCATTAATGCTAATAGATGTTTATACAGACTTTTTCTTATCTCAAAGACTCTAAAATTTATATCCACGAATAAAGACTTTCTATTCAATTTCATTTGATTTAAATTAAAGTAGATGATAATTAGTGTACAAGCATCCATAAATAGACTTGCAATTACTGTTAGTTCAGTCGCATGTTTACTAAGTCCAAGCATTATAAATTCCTATTTTTTTAGTGACTTTATCTTGTTATATTTTTTTGCGTATCATAACTAACTTTATTTTCTTTATCTACGTTGATAAACGACTATTTATACATTTTTTTACAGATCTGCTGTTTTTTTGTTATCTTTGTGTACTACACAATAGCATGTGGATTTGAAATTGGTCAAATTTATCTATAAAAAACTTCTCCTTTTTTATCTTACTCTACTGATTATTTTATCATACTAAATACTCAGTATTTGCTATAACTTAATTATTGTAATAAATTATTAGAAAATATGATTTCTATAAAAAATCTTACCGTAACCTGCGGTAAAGCACAATCTTTATTAGCCAAAACTAGAATACTAGATGGTGTATCATTTAACATTGAGCAAGGCCATACATTCGGATTAGTTGGTCGCTCAGGATCTGGAAAATCCTTTATTTTAAAATGTCTACTTGGACTAATAAAACCAAAATTTGGTGAAATTTTATTAGATCAAAAATCTCCCAAAAAATTCATCAAGTATAACCATATTGGTTATTTACCTAAACAACCTTCTTATCCTAGTTATATGACAGTTCTTGAAGTTTTAACATTCTATTCTAAACTACTTAAATTTAACTGCGATAATCGTGAAAAATTGTTAAATAATATCTTAGAGAAAGTCTATTTGACTCACTCTAAAACACTCTTAGTTAAGGAATGCTCCATGGGAATTATCCGACGCTTAGGTATTGCCCAAGCTATTTTACATTCTCCCAAGATTTTACTTCTTGACGAACCAATGTATTCACTAGATCCAGTTGGTAGAAATCATATTTTTAAAATCCTTACTGAGCTTAAGCAAGTAGGTACAACTATTCTTTTTTGCAGCCATAACTTAAATGATATTCAAGCATTGTGTGATGAAATTGGTATTATTGAGCAAGGAAAAATTATCAAACAAGGAACTATTCAAGAAGTAATGCCAAATACAATTGCAGGAATAGAACTAGTTATTGAGATCCCAAAAAACAAAAAATTAAAGGAAATAGAACTAATGATTTCTATCTTAGATATTTCCAAAGACCAGTTGACATTATTTGTTCCAGAGCTTCAAGAACTACATAAAGTCCTTTATTTTATGCATACTAACTCCATTGAAGTTAGAGCAATAAAAACTATTCGCCAATCTCTAGAAGACTATTTTTTAAGGTTAATACCAGATGATTAATATATATAATATCTACCTTGTTATCATATTAAACTTGCGAATTTTTGTTCATGACACGGTCATGCGTACAGCTATTATTTTTGCTCTGCTTAGTATCCTAGTCGGTCATATTTTAGGAGACAATGTTAATTCTCAACATATCCAATTCACCTCAAGCTTTGGTTTATTGGTAATTAACCTATTTTTAGCATTTATTACTATTTATGTTGGCAGCCATACTATTTGTGATGATTTAACCAATAATACCATCTCTACTTTAATAAGCAAAAAGTTCGCGCGTGGACAAATCTTATTGGCAAAATTTCTTGCCATTCTACTTATGAATATTTTTAATATTCTGTTAATGTTTATCTTATTTACCATATTCATTCTATTCAGCAGTGAATTTATTTATCAATATTGGATTGCTATCTATATTATTTTTATTGAACTTATCTTGCTTAGCTCTATTGTGCTTTGGCTAAATACCTTTACTAGAAGCATTGTTTGCTTTTATAGTACAGCTGCATTGTATATTGTTGGCCATTTTTCAGATATTTTAATTAATTTGGAGCAAATAACTGATCTTAATATAGTAAAACAATTGGCTAAATTTATCTTCTATCTCGTACCTAATTTTAGTATTTTTTCTACCTCACATTTTATCGTCAGTAGTGCTTCGATATCCACGGAATTACTAGTTCCTGGGACAATTTACTGCGGGATATACTCTTTGATCTTGTTAGTAGCAGGATATTGGAGCTTTGCTAGTAGGAATTTATAGGAATTATTAACGAAGGTTAATCAGCTACCGGTGGGTAGCTGATTAACTAAAACTTAATTAAGCAATGATTGCTTTAAAGCCAACATTTACTGAATGCATCATTAGAGCATCTTCAAAGTTTTTAGCTTTTATTTGTTTACCATAAGTAGTTTTTGCAAAATCAGTATTATACTTAAATGTATTTACATGCGAGAAGTTATACTCTAGCAATACACTCATAGTCTTATTGAAATAATACTGAGCTCCGAGCATCAATTGGAAGGTAAATTGAGTTTCATTTATTTTAGTATCTTTTTCTAAGATCACATCATTCTCTGGTTTAGGGCCTGTTAATTTTTTATCCTTAAAATTTATATTTGATATCCCTGCCCCTATACCTATATATGGCACTAATGCCGGCATTGGTAACATGGTCAAATCATAATAAACATTTGCACCATAAAAAGTAACATCTAATTCCCCTTTAGACTTCAGCGTTAAAGCATTTTTATGAAAATATTCAGTCCCATCTTCTTTTAAACTAGAATTCATGTCCTTTGCTTGAACTCTTGTGTGATGAATATCTAGTTCCACCCGCATGTTAAGAGATCTACAATGTTTACCAATGGCAATACCAAAGTTAAATGCTGGATCAAACTTATATCCGCTAAGTACAACTACTTTTGTATTCCCATCTTTTAAATTTTGGGTCTTGCTTAAATCCCCCACGTGGCTGTAGCCACCTTTACCAGTAACATAAATATCATACCCGGCAGCACTAGCAAAGCTTGTTGCACTTATCAAAGCTATACAACATAAAAATTTGCTATAAATATTCTTTTTTAACATGAGAAATCCTCTCTAATAATTTAATATTAAGTTTTATTCAGACAAAAAACGCTGAAATCTATGGACAGAAATATACCCAACATCGTTAAAGTTGTCAATTATATTACTTTTGTTGATTATTTTTTGCTAAAATTGTATATAAAAAACATATATGTCTTCTATTAAATTTTTTTGACTAAACTTCATCCATAATTAAATCAAAAACTCAATTAGGCTACCCACAATATCGCTGTAGATCATGCTCTAGACAATATAATGAAAGAACAGGGACTCAATTTAACTACATAGAATATCCAACTGAGATAGTTATGTTAGCGGTTCATCATTATTATAGATTTAAATTAAGCCTTACTGATGTTGGTGAACTTATGTCTATTAGAGGAATTAAGACTAGATATAAACCTATGAAGGGGTTCAAGAATATTTTCTGTGCTTTGATATTTTGTACCGTCTTTGAAGAAATTAGACAATTTTTCAGAATGGCTCAATAAGACTCGTGCAGAGAGACGTAGATTATTTACGTCTAAATTCCAACAATTTAATAATCTAGCAACAGCAAATATCTAAAAACCCTTAAATACCAGAGATTCAGAGGTATTTGTACTGAGTTTTGACGGAACCAATTACTTTGATATTTTAAAAAAAACATCGATTATATCTAAAGGAAGATTCAGCCTAGCTCCTTTTTTGGTTAAGTGGGATTTGTCTCTATATAAAGGGAATCCTGCATCCATAATTCTAGCTGTTTTGTTTGCAGCATCGTACAATTTAGGGTCTCTTGTTGAAGTATAAAACATTGCATTAGGGTATTGTGATAATATTTCTTCTAAAGTATGATTTATTTTATCTATTGAACTCATATTTCGTATAGGGACAAACATATTGCTGCCAATGTGTTTGCCATTCAAGTTTTTATTTAAGTAGCTAAGTACATGTACTGTAAAATGGAAGCCTTTCCCAATGACGAAAATAGGTATTTTGTGACTGTCAAAAAAATCAAGTGTCTCTTTGAAATTTTCCAAATCTAGAGAACGCCATGTAGCACTGATAATCACTCCGTCAAATGATAAATTACCATTTTCTATATTGCTTTTTATATACTGCCTCATTGACGGACAAAATTCTCTATCAAGCTTTTTATAATAATCATTATCAACATTCAAGCCGAATATCGGCGTGCATAAAGAGCCAGTTAAAGACAATATCTCTATATTATATTTTCCTGAATATTCTCGGATAATATTTAGATAGTGTTCAGCATGAGAATCACCAAATAACAAAATTTTTTTCTTTGATTTTACTGTACTAGTAAGACATTTTTCAAATTTCTTTGGATCTGATTTATCTCCTACCATACTAAAACATATTCCATGATGAGGTATTTCCTCTTCATACGGTGACAAGACGCTTGCTATATAATCATATTTGAAGCATACAGATATAAGCCACACAAGGTTAATACTTACTAGCACAATCATAGTTGTTTTTTTACCAAAAAAGCCCTTCCTTTCCCTAAATGGATTCTCTATTAAATAATAAGAAAGAGCTCCACAAAACAATATGAAAATAACCTGCATTAAGTGTGAAAATGTGGGTTTAGTTAATACAATTATTGGCAAATGATATAAGTATATAGAGTATGAAATTTTGCCAATGAAAACAATTGGCCTCAAAGATAAAATTTTATTTATTACAGATTTATTATAAAATAACCCACTATAAATTATCATCGATGCACCTATACATGTAAAAAATGCTACAGGGATTAAGTTAGGAGTGATTTTTTGTGAAATATAAACAGAAATGCTACTTAACATTATTAATAATAATCCGATGACAGATAAGAAATTATTTAGAATAAAACCTTCAGTATTTTTAGTTGATATTATCTTAGTTTTATATTTTCTAGTGAATAAACATAGAAGCATACCTATTATCAACTCATAAGCTCTATAATGGATTAAATAAAATTTTGCAAGTTGTTGTGTTGAAAGAAGGTTGAGTAATATCGAGAAAATCATCAACACAGATAAAACCACAGCAATTCTTTTACGTATAAATCTAGATAAAAATAAAAATGCAACAGCCATATAAAATTGTTCTTCTACAGACAATGTCCATGCATGTATAAATAATCTAGATTCCTCCCCTGCTTGAAAATATTTAGACTTCTCTATTAGAAAAAAAATATTTGAAAAACCTAAACAAGCACTAATAGCACTCTTTGACAGAGTAACAACGTACTCTTTTATAAAAGCAGGATAAATGAATATACAAACTAACACAAAAATAGATAGCATTAGCATTAAGGCAGGGAATAATCTCCATATTCTTCTACGGTAAAATCTCTTAATAGAAAATCTGCCAGTTCTTTCTATTTCATTTAATATACTTGATGTTATAACAAATCCTGAAATAACAAAAAAGACGTCTACTCCTAGGAAAAAACCTTGAAACAATGGCGATATATCTAGATGATATAGTAGAACCATCGATATAGCTATTGCTCTTAAGCCATCAATATAAGGGTAATAACCTTTCTTGTTCTCTATATTTGTAGCGGTAGTATTAAAGTACATATTAATTATAAAATAAAATTTTTCTATTCTTCTTGGTTTTATTTAGGCAATTAAAAAAGAAAGTTGGTTTATATTAAATTTTTTACAGAGTTACATAAAGTATTCTCTTTTTTTATCGTATAATTCAATAAATATTTTGAGCTAATATGGTGCTTCATAACAATAGTATATCAATTATACGATATTATGGATACCACTTTTAATATTTTAAAGTGTGTGCAATAACTTGTTAAATTAAAATCAGAACCTTAATATTGATAACCATATGTATAATTAGACATCAATTTAGTTCCAAATAAAACTTCTGATGAATTAAATTAGAGGGATATATGTAACTCTATATTAAGTTATCTATCTGAATTAGAAGAAGATGGATTTGATGAAAAGCAACCATTAAAGCGTATACCTAAATTTAGAAAGAAAGGCATACATGATTCATTTAGATATCCTCAAAGTTTCAAGATTAACAATAGAAGAATATATTTACCTAAGATTTAGCTGGATAGGATTTTTAAGTCCCAAGATATCCTAGGAACTCCAAAGAATATAACAATTTCTCGTTGTGGTAAATATTGGTATTGCTCTATTCAAGTAGAAATAGCTATAATCGGAGTCATTTTTGACAGAACCATACAACGACATATCGGCCAAAAAACTACATTCGCTATATTATTTACTTGTCTTCATGTAAAATATCATATGAAGTGATAATTATGAAGAAAATACTCAAAACACAAAAATATTTGCCAGGGGTTCCACTAGTAGATAGCCCCTTTTTTGAACATGATGCCCGAGAACTTTTGGATAATTATCAGCTAAAAATTGCCTTAGAATTAAGAGAGAAAGGGTACGCAGTATTTGATTTTCCAGATCTAGAACTTGACAAAAAAATAGATAGCATTAAAGAAAATATTGAACAGCATTTGGGCTGGAAGAAGCTGATAGCTATTTTTTGTGCCGAGAGATTAAAACTCATATTTGTTAAATACCAGAATAGTAGCTATCAATATATTACGCATAATATGAGAATTATAAAATTAAGAATGATTTTATAAGAACTAGTTTAAAATCCGTATCCTGTCAATAAATTTGCTTTATCGTTTGAACTGAAATTTATATTACAACAGAAAATTTTTATCTTTACGCTAGCAAGATAGTTATTTTGATTAATGTTAATATAATCTCTATTTGTGTAAGATTACAACTGCTGCAAGCGTAAGGAAAACCCTGGTTTTTTTACATTTTTATTGCTAACATGGAATTGGTTTATTGATAGAGATATAATGCCTAACAACTTATCTACTAATCAAAGTTAAGTATCTATCAAATGATGATAGGGTTACATTATTGAATTTTGACATATATGCAACAATTGAAAATCAAAGACTATAATAGGGCGGAGCCTTATGGTTGTGAAGGTTAAGAACACTAAATTTGAAGTAAATACAGATTAATTTATACGGAGAATGAATGATAATAAAAAAATTAACTTTTTATTCGACTATTTTGTGCCTAATTTTTGTAATACCTGTACAAAGTTCTAAATGGGAAGATAGTTATCGAAAACACTCTGTAAAGACGGTCTCAAATCCAAAAGATAAAGATGACTTACATTACAAGATGGGTCAAGCTGTGGGTGATGGTGGCGACTATGAACTTAAAGGTAAACAAGAGAAAAATGTTCTTTTGAAAAACGGACTTGATACAAATAATGCTTTTGTTATTGATGTAGGTTGTGGAAGTGGCAGGTTAGCTTATCAGTTAAAAGATTATCCGGGAATAAAATATATTGGCACGGACTTATCTACTGAGTTACTTAATTATGCAAAAAAGAAATCAAATCGTCCTGACTGGAAATTTATAAAAGTTTCTGGAACAAAAATTCCAGCTCCTGATGAACAAGCTGATTTTGTAATTTTCTTCTCAGTTTTTACACATATACCCCATATTGAAATATACCAATATTTAAAAGAGGCAAAACGAGTTCTAAAAAAGGGTGGGAAAGTTATAGCTAGTTATCTTACATTTAGCTCTCCAGAAAATTTTCATGTTTGGAAAGCTCTAGCAAGAAATGATAAATGGCAAGATGAAATGTACATAGAGCTAATTTCTGAAGATGCTTTACGGGCATTTGCAAAAGATGTGGGGCTGACAGTTCAATTAATATATGATGGCTTTCAAAAAGTTTTAGTAATGTATAAATAAATATTAAAGGGGAGTGTCTAAAAAACTCTCCTTGATTTGCCTAACAACTCTTCAAGGAACTGTTTGTTTTCGGGAGGCTTATCACTGCGAAGATAGGAGATTATATCATCCTCCTTTTTCTCATAATAATCTATGTGCTCATATTTTAATAGAGGTGGTATCTTTTCAGAGGAGTTAGGCTTGTTATTTCTAGAATAAACATTGCGAAATCTTTTTGGTGCAACTCCAGTGAAAAAATCAAAAGGGATTTTTTTTCGTTTTTCAGATGAGTCAAAATCTATTAAATCAGGATATAATTCCTTATTTTTACTTTTGGGATATGCCTCAAGGTATACTACACGTTTAATGCCCGCATTTATTATGTCTTTTGCACATAAATGGCAAGGGAATGTTGTTGAATATAAAATAGCATTTCTAATCGATATCCCCATTTTTGCCGCATCAAGAATAGCTGCCATTTCAGCATGTGTACACGGATGAAAATC
>PIVX01000429.1 GCA_003353785.1 Gammaproteobacteria bacterium
GCTTCAACTTCCAAATAGCCGTTTTCAGGTTTTGTAGCAACCCTGTTTGAGTACATGCTCACCAAATTTCAACGTAATCGGGTATACCAGTAAAAAGTTAGCCTGAAGCAGGTAAAATTTAGCACTTGAACCACAATCCAGATCTCGAAGATTACAAGTCGAATTAGCCTTTTCTAAGTTTGGAACCATTTCTATGCCGATTAGGGTAGGCTTAAAACTAGGAAGACGTCAAGGATCTCTCTATGGCACAAGTTAGCTTGAACCAGCTAACTTTGAAGCACTAGAACCTAGGAAGCTTTCGATGAAATCCTTGGTGGTTTGTATTTTCGGGGTAATTCGGCCATGACGCATCCATCTAAGGCGGTCCGAACTCAATATTCATTAATGTTGGCGATGAAGCTCGAAGTGGAAATTTTGTAAGCTTAAAAATGGAACTTCCGATTAGAGTTCCAAATCGCCATTTTCAGGTTTTGTAGCGAACCTAGTTGGTAACAAGCTTGCCAAATTTCAGCGTAACCGGGTGTTCCAGTAAAAAGTTAGCCTGAAGCAGGTAAAATTTAGCGCTTGAACCACCTGAACCACATCCAGATCTTGACGATTAGAAGTTTACATCGCCTTTTCTAATTGTGGTATCGTTTCTACGCTGATTAGGAACCGTTTTAAACCAGGAAGACAACAAAAATCTCTCTATGACACAAGTTAGCTTGAACCAGCTAACTTTGAAGCACTAGAACCTAGGAAGCTTTCGATGAAATCCTTGGTGGTTTGTATTTTCGGGGTAATTCGGCCATG
>PIVX01000430.1 GCA_003353785.1 Gammaproteobacteria bacterium
TAAGTAAGCAGAGGAGACAAATTGCAGTAATTCAACTGATCTTCAACCTGAGTAGCCAAAGCATCTAACTTGCAGTAATTCAGATTACCTAAAGTCTAAGTAAGCAGAGGAGACAAATTTGCAGTAATCCAACTGATCTTCAACCTGAGTAGCCAGAGCACCGAACTTGCAGTAATTCAGGTTACCTAAAGTCTAAGTAAGCAGAGGAGACAAATTGCAGTAATCCAACTGATCTTCAACCTGAGTAGCCAAAGCATCCAACTTGCAATAATTCAGGTTACCTAAAGTCTAAGTAAGCAGAGGAGACAAATTGCAGTAATCCAACTGATCTTTAACCTGAGAAGCCAGGGCACCCAACTTGCAGTAATTCGGTTACCTAAAGTCTAAGTAAACAGAGGAGACAAATTGCAGTAATCCAACTGTTTTTCAACAGTAGCCAGAGCACCCAACTTGCAGTAATTCAGGTTACCTAAAGTCTAAGTAAGCAGAGGAGACAAATTGCAGTAATCCAACTGATCTTCAACCTGAGAAGCCAAAGCATCCAACTTGAAGTAATTCAGGTTACCTAAAGTCCTAAGTAAGCAGAGGAGACAAATTTCAGTAATCCAGCTGATCTTCAACCTGAGTAGCTAAAACATCCAACTTGCAGTAATTCAGTTACCTAAAGTCTAAGTAAGCAGAGGAGACAAATTGCAGTAATTCAACTGATCTTCAACCTGAGTAGCCAAAGCATCTAACTTGCAGTAATTCAGATTACCTAAAGTCTAAGTAAGCAGAGGAGACAAATT
>PIVX01000431.1 GCA_003353785.1 Gammaproteobacteria bacterium
GAAGTAATTGATAACAGGCAAGTTTACATTAAGACAAGTTTACATTAAGACAATCTTCAATATAAATTGTCATAATATTATGATTCAGTAAATACATAAATGAATCTTAGAATAAGTTTTTTTCTTTGAGTGAATTGAGTTATTTCTCACAATCCCAATGCTATTTTGAATACTCAGATGCCATAATTCATTGGTTTCAGTGTAATAATTGTTATATTTGTTAATATTATTTAAATAAATTTGATATTTGCGGGGTATTCTATCTTTAATCTCATCTAAGTCCAATGTATCCATTTTTTGTGCGAATTTGCGATGTAAAAACGATGATATTTGCGCATATAAATGAGTCTCTAGCGCCATAAATACGCATTCAATCAAAAATCTGTCTATAGCTTTTACGAATTGCATAATAATGTCCCTTTTCTGATATTCACAATTTTTATATCTGTCGTGGATGTCTCTAAATAAATCGATCTTTAATAGGTACTTGATATTGATGTCCATATTGCGGTGTTGTTGTAGCTTGGATAAATCCATTGGTGGCCATTTCGTGTCACTATACGATGTTGCAATAATCCAAAATACCATAATCATCCAAAAAATTGGGTTCGCCATGATCGTCATGCTAGCATTTAGATTTTCTAGTTGACTGAGACTAAAAAACTTTGTATCTCAACATCCTGAAGGAATGAGCAAAAATAAAGTTTACCACGTGAATGGTGGCTAAAAGTTATCTTATATCACCAAGTATCATTTGTTTTGCACATTAATGCAATAAGCATAATA
>PIVX01000432.1 GCA_003353785.1 Gammaproteobacteria bacterium
AGTATTAAAAAAAAATATTTTATGTTATTTTACATTATATTTAATAAAAAAATATTTTTTTTAATTTAATCAGCTATTAAAAAAAAAAGAAAAAAAGATCACAATAATATTACATTAATCAATATTTTTTTATTAAAATTTTTTTATATAAATATTATTAAAAACTCAATTTTAAATTTTACAACCCCAACCCCAACCCCTTCTGTAATTTCCTCTCTGTAGATACAGTGAATCCCTTAATTTTCTTCTATAATTTCTCTCTATATTTCTTCTGTAATTTCCTCTCTGTAGATACAGTGAATCCCTTATAATTTTCTTCTGTAATTTCCTCTCACTTATCATTTTATTAGTTTTTTTTAATAAAATAAATTTTCAAAAAAATAAAATCATTATGTCATTTTGAGAATCGAACATCAGATTTAATTTATAAAATTATGATGATTTACCAGCGTTATATTTTAAAAAATTGCTTTTTTTTTTGCTTTTTTTATAATTAAAAAAAAATTATAATTATTATTTTTATAATAAATATTTATATTATAAAAAAATTTAATAATATAAAAAAAATTATAATTTTCATTAAAATTAAAAATAATCATATATAATATAATTATTAATTAAAAATATTAAAAAAAAATATTTTAATGTAATTTTACATTATATTTAATAAAAAAATATTTTTTTAAATTAAATCAGCAATTTGAAAAAAAAAAAAAAAAATAAAAATAATTTTATATTAATTTATAATTTTTTATAAAATAATAAAATAAAAAAAAATTAATATTT
>PIVX01000433.1 GCA_003353785.1 Gammaproteobacteria bacterium
ACGCGCGCGGTATAATGTTAGTTAAAATCCTTTATCATTGCAGAGCTTGGTAGGTAGGTAGATGGGTAGGTAGGTAGGTAGGTAGGTAGGTTCGTGTCCCCCTTCCATCATTCAATCTGGCGTCTTCTTGCGTCTTCTATCTCAATCACGCAACGCGACGCAATGTCCAACAAAAGTACGATGATTGGAAAATAAGATAAAAAATTTGACGACCGAGGGTTTTGAACCCGCGACCTCTGGGTTACTACGTGCAACGACAACCGACTGAGCCATCGAGCAGTTGTTCTTAAATGATGTAAACGTTAGTCAGTACTCGGAGTCACAATTGATTTGCAAATTTGAGTGGTGAAGCTTTCAAAAAGTAATCATTATAGTTTGTTTTGTGTTGGGATTTATATTTAGAATGGGTTTCTTTGCAGTTTGACTCAGATTTTTTCCTAAAATTCATTAAAACCAGCGCGGGTCTAATATTTGATAAAAATATATTTAATAAAACCAGTAAAACCCGCACGGGTCTAATTTTTAATAAAAAATATTTGATAAGGAAAGGATAACAAACAAACAAACAAACGAACATGATATGACGATTATGAAAAAGATTGAAAATAACAATGAATAACTTCGATTTTTTAAAACTAAAATTAAAATTGTAATTACAAGTCCGCATCAATTGAATATTAAGCTAATGATTACAATCAGAATTGAGAAATCAAAATATAAGCACACATATAAGACTATTTTTGTAGAACCTGCTTGTTTTCCGTCAAACATGGCTCAGCCACAAA
>PIVX01000434.1 GCA_003353785.1 Gammaproteobacteria bacterium
TACATTCGGCGGAAGTTATCCTTTACAAATTGTATCAATTCGAAATACAAAAACCACACAAAATTTTGAAATATTTTACAAAGCACTTCATTGGTTCGATGCGGTATTATCCGGAGTGTCCTTAAGTGGTTTGAAGCAGTCATTAAATAAAACAGATTATGGGATAATATCATCATTGATTGAATATGAAATGGGAATAAATTGTAAAAATATTAATTGTGATTCTTATGTTTTAGATACATTTCATATGTTTTGTTTACACAAAAAAACAATTACCATTAATTTATATTATATTGATATTTATACTCCAAAGGTTTTACAAAATATATTGTTTGATTCAGTTAAAAAAGGCGAGGAAGATATTAATAATAAATCAAATACAAATTTATTAAAAAAATCCATTTTGAATATGTTTATAAATTTACAACATGTTATTATTTATGCGACGGAGGGATATGGTTCAGAATCATATTCATTTTCATTTTCCGCGTTGTTGAGTGATTTATCATCATTGAAAAATAAAAATAAGTTGAAATGCACAATAAATGGAGTTTGGACAGACAGAAAGAATAAAAAAGATGGTAAACAAAGTTGGATTTATTATCAATATTCAGGATCACACACTAAATCATCATCATTTACATCCTCATTAAAGAGTGCTACTGATAATTGGGGAGATTATAATGATATCTTAACATTTGAATCTGTGTGAAATCATAAAACATAATTATATGCTATTTATTATACATTTTTGTTTGCTTTTTTTGTTTTGTGTTTGGTTTAAT
>PIVX01000088.1 GCA_003353785.1 Gammaproteobacteria bacterium
ACAATTACTAATTCTCTGAAATGCCATTACTAGATGAACTTATTCAAGCCATAAAACAAAATAATAATAAAATTTTTCAAATTCTTCTAAAGAAAAGCAAAAGTGTTTTGAATAAATGTCACTCTTCAGGTGAAACACTTCTAACTCTTGCTATAGATAAAGGCAATAACGAAATAATACAAGAGCTGTTAGATTTTAAAGCTGATATAAATATTCCGAATAGTAAGAAAAAAAGCCCCCTAGATATTGCTGTAAATAACAATAATATAGAGTTAATAGAAATATTACTGAAAAACGGAGCTGACCCTAATGTACCTACTAGCAATTGGGCTGTTTTACCTAAATCAACAAGCTTTCCTTTAGTAACGGCTGTAAAATGTAATAGGATAGAAATTGTAAAAAAACTTCTATATTACCAAGCTAATCCCCATCAAATTCTACGCAACAGGAATTTTGATCGAGTAACCCCTTTAATGATTGCTATAGCGCAAGGTAATTCAGCAATGTTAAAAGAATTTTTAAAGCATCCAATAGGGAAAGATGAAATAAGATTTTACAGGAATTTTCTGATATCTATGGTAGAGGACAAAAAATATGATTCTAAGGTACTGAATTATTTTTTAGAATATGATAAAAATGCTCCATCAGATCAGATAATTAACGATAGTGTACTGGCAGAAATTTTTTATCATGCTGCAGCTACTAATAATCTTGAAATTATTGAAATGTTTATAGAGAGATATCCCCATGTAATAAATATTCCACCAACTCAAGAATCATATACATACAAAACGACTCCTTTTGAAATTGCCTTAAAGAATAAAAACTATGAAGTAGCTATATTGTTATATAAACAAGAAAGTGTACAGAAGGATTTTAATATGGTTAAAAAGGGACTATTATTCTTTGGAGCAGCAGGTCAGGTAAATATAGTAAGGGAGCTTCTGGAATATGTTCCAGAAGAAATGAAGAATATTAACTTATTAAAGCCCCTCTTCAGAAGTATTCTGATTTCAGGTAACACAGAAGATGCAGAAAAGGCAGAAATGATAAAGATGCTTTTAAAAGATTATAAAGCAGTAAGAGCACAAATTAATACTATAATAGACGAAGGTACTCCAATAGACGAAGATACTCCACTGGAGTTTGCAATAAGGCATCAAGATCCTAAAATAGTAGAGGTACTTTTAGAAGACTATTCTCTTGCCAAGGAACAAATTGATTTTATAGTTAACCGAGGAAGAGAGGCAAAGTTATTCCCTTAACATAGAGGTGATTCACACCTTGATTTTATAGTTAAGATAGGAAAAGAAGCTCAATTATCAATGCCTCGTACAAGAAGAGGTTGTTCACCTCTTAATATTAACGAAAAAAAAATAAGGTTTATGATATTTTGTAAACGTGCGGAGATAAAATTAAGAAATAGTACAGAAGGTATTATAAATTTTCCATATAAAAAAGTTAGACCCAGTATTGAAAAAAAAGAATGTGTTAAATTAGCAAAATCATTAGATAAATATTCAAATATAAGTAAATACTATAGAAAGGAGCGTAACATTCTTAAAAAAGTGCTTTCTCCCAAAGGCAAGGAATCAAGAGTAGCTATGCTTGAGCAATTAGGCAATAGTCTTGATTATTTTAGAATTAAACAAGATGAAGAATCATATAACATTCTTAAAGATATTATTAGTAACATAAAAGATAAAATCAAGGAAGAATCTAAATCTAATCCATATCGGCTTGGCAAGAGTAAATTACTAGAAATAGTTGAAGAAATAGATAAAAAAATAACACCGGATTTAACTAGAACAGAATCATTGACCATAGAATAATATTCGAGCCTGTAAATAAATAAAAATCTAATTTAACCATTAAATAAACCATTGTGATAAATATATGGTCACAACTAAGTCTAAGATTTTTGCATGCTCGTGCTAATAAACTAAGTTTCCAACCGAAGATGAGCTTGTTTATCAAACATTATAATCAATATTCACTATACTTTAATTAAATAATTATCAGTATACATTTATGCCATTAACAAATTTACAAAAAAAAAATATTAATAAATTCCTAACTCAAATAAAAAATTTGAAAATTCAAATAGATAACATTATTGATTCAAATTCAGACTTAGTATCTTATGACATATTAGATGAAATTCAAACGGAAGAATCTTATTTACCTGATAAATCTTATCATGATTTACAGGATATTAGGGATATACTGTTAGACAATCAAAGAGAACTAGATAACTTACTACTCTTAGACAATTTCGATGAAAAAATAATAACAAATATTTCCGAAGAAATTAAACAAATGTCCAACATGTTTAATGCATCACGTAAAGAAGTAGAGCAACACAGGTTACACATCATTCAAAAATCTCTACAAAAAAATAAAGCTCTTGCAAAACAAGTAGATTTAATTATTAATTTGAATACTGTCTTTCAATTTAGTTCAGGAAACAGCAATCCTGTTGAAGAATTAGATTTACCTGATAAATTTGAGGTACTTTATGAACTAAAAAATATACTTATAGGAAATAGGGAAGAATTAGAAAATCTACAGTCCTCAGATAGTTTGGATATAGAGGCCGCAGAAAAAATTTCCTTAATAATTCAAGATTTGTCTAGTAAGTTTGTGCAGACAGAATTAGAGATAAATAAGTATAAAGAAATACAAAAAACAATTGAATCTTTACTTGTGAGGATGGTAAATATTTCCAAGAACATTCCACAAGGAATAAAAAATGATAAAGAGCTAACGAGTATTATTAGCAATGGTAATACAGTGCAGGAAATACTAAAAAACGAGCAAAAAAATTTATGGGAGAATAATCAAGCAAATGAAGTAATCAAACAACTTACCTCCGATGTTAACCTATTTGAGCAAAGAGTGAAAGATTACAACCTACCAGTAACACAAAAGATAAAAAACAATCAGCAACAACAAGAGTATAAAAAGGAGCCGGATAAACATAATGCAATGCTCTTCAAGAGTGTTATGAATGCAGTAGCCGGTGAGCATACTAAATATGAAATAGAAGCTGAGGCTAGTAAATTTGCAATAAATAAAAGCAGAAAAAAGACTATGAAGCTTGTTGAGAGTCATGCAAAAATTATTGCAAATGATAAAAATTTGAAATCATCAGATAAGGTAACATTACTTATTGGTCTTCTAGAGGCGAATAGAAAAGCTGTTTCACACAATGAGGCTAACAAAAGTATTTTTGCTAA
>PIVX01000089.1 GCA_003353785.1 Gammaproteobacteria bacterium
AATAGAAATTTTATGAAATTTAGTAATTTTAATTTGCTCTAGTTCAACATTAGTTAGATCATTTTTATTGAATACCAAAGTAATATTAATAGATTTATTTTTAAGTGTTGTTAATAGATGTTGGTTGATTGTCACACATAATAAATTTACCGATATAGCTCTTAAAAGCTTAAATACCATCAAATGATGGTGTACCCTAAATTAAAGAATAGTCATTTTGTTTTTAATAGCCAATTTCTTTTTCTTTGCTTTATTCAAATAATTATAAAAAAATGGTCTACGAATACTAAAGCTTTTATTAATTTTATTAATAGTGCTTTTTTGCTCGTCATATAATTCAATGATCTTTTTTATCTGGCGAGAATTAGTCTACCGCCTAACACCCTCTTGCTCTAGCAAATAATGCGGCGTCTATTAAAAAGCTTCTTCAATTCTTTAAAGACGAAAGTAAAGATATTATTAATTATCACAAAGACCATAAATTCAGCATAGCATCTGAAAGACCAGGATATTTTAAAGTAAGTTGTCTTTATTGTCCCTTGTGCGTGTTAATAATTTTAGATATAGCTAACCCATATACCTTATTTTTATTGAGCTAAGAAACAAAGCTACTCGGAATCATAATCCGCCCCACATGGCTGAGGTTCCTTCAAATCTATTTCTATTGTATCATGACTTAAAGTGATACTCTCAGGGCTTTTCAATAGTTTCGCTGGAGGAAAAACAGCCTCAGGCAAAAACCAAGCTTCATAACCTACTACACGTGAAGAGCAATAGGAACAAGAACAAAAGGTGGAGCTCTTTATTTTGAAAGTTACTGTTGTCCCAGCATTTGCCCACGCGTTTACTTTTATCATGCTGATATCAAGGGTACTACTACGTATTTTAAACCAGATTTCTTTGTTAAAGTTCTTGTTTCTTATTAGCTTTTTGCTTTCCAACTCATGAAGTGACGGCATTTCTAAAAAACTAATAGAAGAAATAAATGGGGTTTGGAACAATTCAATTGCTTTTCTGCTGGCAAGTATATCCTTCGTATATGGCTTCATCCCAAATTCAACAGTGTTTTCTTCACCAGGATTCAATACAACCCCGTGTATTTTATCATCATTAAAGTTCATTTTAACGATATTGTTAGTTGTATTTATTAATACACCTTTAAAGGAAAATACTGCTGGCGCTAAAAACAAGCCAAATATGGCGCTAAATACTAAAATCATTTTTTTAAAAAACATAATAATCATCCATCTCAAAATACTAAACAAACATTGTACGCTTTTTTTCTATTGGGAGCAAATTCTATTCATCCTTGTTAAAGAGGCACGTTGCGAAGCAACGTATAAGCGCGTTCTTCGAGAATTCTGGTTGGTGGTTTTATTGGGGTGTGCGGTTTTTGCTTTATTTATCACTTACTTGCAATTGGTTATGCAACATTTGTAAAGTTCCGATACCCTGACTTTTAATTTCGCGCCAGCGACTAAATATACCCAATAGGCGGTTTTAAAATTCCTTAATACTGAATATCCTATTTGGGTTCATGTCTTTTACCATCTTGATTCTCAACATCATATGTTGGAGAGCTTTCAATATTATTTTGTTTCTCAATATGCTTTTTCCTGATTGTACTATAGACTTTATGTTGATCCACATTTTCGATTTCAGATTCTTGCGACTCACTTAAAACACGTCTCATTTTAGACATATCTTTATTAAGAGGTTGACATTCTTCACTAAGATTGGCTGCTTTTGTTTGCAATGACATTACGTTTTCTTTCATGTTGTCAAGATTATCTACAAACTCACTCTCTAATTCATCTACTTCATTTCTCCACTTATCTTTTTTAGCATGATTTTCTGACTCAAGATTTGAATTATGTATCTCATTAACTAATTTCGTTACTCCAGTTACTAGCCCCGCTAATCCAAGCCCACCAAGAATAACAGCGCCAATAACAACTGCTGCCGTTCCTCCTGTAGCCACAAGAATAATACCTGTCATAAGAGTAACACCAACACCTAAAATTATAGCCGGTGCATTAGTTCCTTCACTATAACCATCATCTACATAATGATATCTGGGTTCAGGTATAGACGTGTTAATATTTTTAATTTGTTTTCCTGGTAGCGTGCTTAACTCTTTTACTACATTAGAAATTCCGAGTACACCATTTGCTAATGTAGGTTCATTTATATCTTCGAGTTCCTTTAATGATTCTTTTAAGAGATCTCCTACAAGCTTTAACATAATAAATACATTCTCATTATTAAATGAATAACGCCTTATTTTCCCATCTTCATCTTCTAAGTTCCAACCAGTTCTAGAACTGTTATATACCATTAAGTATAAAACAGCTTGTAAATTTAAAATTTCAAGCCTAAATTGTGCTTGTTGCTTTTTATTAAGTTCTTTTATATTAGTAAATGTAAATTCATTCTCAGATTTTTGTTCAACACAATATTTTTCAATTAAATTTACTATGCCCTTTCTCATTTCATTACTACAGGATTCTATGAATGCTTGTGATACTGAGGATAGTTCTTTCTGCCTAGCATCAGAAACTTTAAATAATGGTTGTGCTTCAAGATGTATTTTTTGAGTTATCTCCAGTCTTGTCATTCTAGTACCTAAAACATCATATAATAAATATAGATTACTTTAAATTAATATGTAATGTTTTGATAATAATAGAGCTTTTATTTGGCTAGGTCTCTCCCCCCTTTTAATTTCTTCAACATCCCCCCGACAACCACACTTCGATTAAACAATCCTAGAGAATTTTAGCAAAACCTGGTGTGGTCAAAAAAAGATATAGTCGGGGCTATACCTTTTTGCACAGAGTTTAATTTAAAATAAAATAAATCGAGTTGCTCCGGAAGGCGCAATAATGGATAAATATGTTAATTCAGACATAGATTCTTATAGGGCATTCAAAAACTCTAATAAAACAAATTGTGTTGATACTTATTAACGGGTTTGTTTTATCAACGATTGTTGAATAGGAGTAAAAACACCTATAATCGGAACCCATTTGTTTGCAAATTTAGACCATATATGCAATAATTTGCGGTCAATGTTTATTTGGAGCGCAATGTGAGTAAAATATCAAATATCTTTTTAAAACTAATTTTAACTTTATACATATTCCAACCAGTTTTTGGTGGGAAGATTTATTATATTTATAGTACCAATAATAAGCCAATTAAAAATCAAAGAATAAATCCAGGTAAATTAC
>PIVX01000435.1 GCA_003353785.1 Gammaproteobacteria bacterium
AACTGTAATTTTAAAAACAATGTGTTTCAAACAGGTCCTATTGTAAAGTATATTGCAGCATTATTACGCAACTCATTATGACGAAGAACAACTCATTTTATATTTACATTGTAAGAACAACTCATTATGACGAACGTCGGAATTAAATTAAACCCTTTATCGTAAACTCTTACTGGTTCATTTTTATATAATATATATGTTCAAAATTTTGACAATGAGCAGGAGAAACTTACAAAATCATTTACCAATATATTGATATTGTGGTACATCAGCACTAAATAGTATCGGGATAACCATCAGCACTAAATAATATCGGGATAACCATCAGCACTAAATAGCATCGGGATAACCATCAGCACTAAATAGCATCGGGATAACCATCAACACTAAATTGCATCGGGATAACCATCAGCACTAAATAGTATCGGGATAACCATCAGCACTAAATAGTATCGGGATAACCATCAGCACTAAATAGCATCGGGATAACCATCAGCACTAAATAGCATCGGGATAACCATCAGCACTAAATAGTATCGGGATAGCCATCAGCACTAAATAGCATCGGGATAACCATCAGCACTAAATAGCATCGGGATAACCATCAGCACTAAATTGCTTCTGGATAGCTATCAGCACTAAATTGCATCGGGATAGCCATCAACACTAAATAGTAGCGGGATAACCATCAGCACTAAATAGTATCGGGATAACCATCAGCACTAAATTGCATCGGGATAACCATCAACACTAAATAGCATGGGATAACCATCAGCACTAAAT
>PIVX01000436.1 GCA_003353785.1 Gammaproteobacteria bacterium
GAAATTCAAAAATGATATCCGTTTTCATCGACGATCATCCGATTCCCGATTTTCGGATCGCGAGGTCCCAGAGTTAAAAGGAAATCGTTATAAAACCTTCAATATTGGTCGGATTGCGCTGAATTTTTTTTTGGGGATACTGGAGACATATGCGAACACAAACGCTTGTCGATTTTGGTGCGGCGATTCCTAAACCGCCGATTCGCGGGGTCCTTTAGTAAAAAGGAAATCGTTATAAAACCTTCAATATTGGTCGGATTGCGCTGAAAATTTTTTTTGGGATACTGGAGACATATGCGAACACAAATGCTTGTCGATTTTGGTGCGGCGATTCCGGAACCACCGATTCGCGGGGTCCTTGTGAACCTTCAATAGTAGTCGGATTTAGCCGAATTTTTTTTGGGGGATACTGGAAACATATGCAAACCAAACGTACATGTCGGATTTTGTGTGGCGATTCCGAAACTGCCGATTCGCGGGTTCCCAGAGTAAAAAGGAAATCGCTATAAAACCTTCAATATTGGTCGGATTGAGCTGAAACGTTTTTGGGGGATACTGGGGACATACGCGAACACAAGTACTTGTCGGGTTTGGTGCGGCGATTCCGAACCGGGGATTCGCGGGGTCCCGGAGTAAGTCTTTTTCTGACAGCTTTTACTGCGTGCTAACCGTCTACTAATAATCATGATAGTATTGTTGTATACACATGTCTTGTATCACATGAAGAAACGATTAAGGAGGCGAGCAAAAAAAGATAGGATACTAGTGCAAAATGCGCTT
>PIVX01000437.1 GCA_003353785.1 Gammaproteobacteria bacterium
AACCGTAGATTCGCGGGGTCTCCAAGTTAAATGGGAATGCGTATAGAATCTTCAATATTGGTCGGATTCGGCTGAAATTTGTTTTGTGGGTATTGGGTACATTGACGAACACAAAATACATGTCAATTTCGGCCCGGCGATTCCGGAACCGGATATTCGCGGGGTCGCAGACTGAAATATGAATGTTATAGAACCTTCAATATTGGTCGGATTCGGCTGTAATTTGTTTTTTGGGTATTGGGTACATGGACGAACATAAAATGGATGTGAATTTTGGTTCGGCGATTCGCGGGGTCGCGGAGTGAAATGGGAATGGTTATAAAACATTCAATATTGGTTGGATTCAGCTGAAATTTGTTTTGTGGGTATTGGATACATTGACGAACACAAAATACATGTCAAATTCGGTTGGGCCATTTCGTAAACGCCGATTCGCGGGGTCGCGGAGTGAAACAGAAATCATTATAAAACGTTCAATACTGGTCGGATTCAGCTGAAATTTGTTTTATTATGCTTGGGACACACAATGTAGTTGTTAGTTTTGATCGAATTATTTTTAAAGCTAACATCATAGTTTCTACTTCGGCATTCATCGCAGAGGAGGGAAAATATCGGTTTCGTACCAAGCTGTCGTAAAATACTCCGAAATATCTAGAGCAAGGATTTGTTTCGAAGCTTCTTAGGTTCTAGTGCTTGGAAGTTAGCTGCTTCAAGCTATTTTCGTTGATTTAGTGAATTTTGCTGTCTTCTTTGTTTAAAATGATGGTATATTAGCTTAAA
>PIVX01000438.1 GCA_003353785.1 Gammaproteobacteria bacterium
TTTGGTCGCTTTGTAGTGTGAAATTATTGGTGGCTTTGCAGTGGTTTTTGTGTGAAATTATTGGTGGCTTTGCAGTTGTTTTTGTGTGATATTATTGGTGGATTTGCAGTGGTTTTGGGGTCTCATTGTTGTGATATTTGCAGTTCTTTTGGCTTCTCATTGTTGTGATATTATTGGTCGCTTTGCAGTTGTTTTTGTGTGAAATTATTGGTCGCTTTGTAGTTGTTTTTGTGTGAAATTATTGGTGGCTTTGCAGTTGTTTTTGTGTGATATTATTGGTGGATTTGCAGTGGTTTTTGTGTGATATTATTGGTGGCTTTGCAGTTGTTTTTGTGTTTTATTATTGGTCGCTTTGTAGTGTGAAATTATTGGTGGCTTTGCAGTGGTTTTTGTGTGAAATTATTGGTGGCTTTGCAGTTGTTTTTATGTGAAATTATTGGTCGCTTTGCAGTTGTTTTTGTGTGATATTATTGGTGGATTTGTAGTTGTTTTTGTGTCGCATTATTGGTGGGATTCAACGCTAGTTTTTGCGCTTCGTTGTTGATTAATTGTTCATCGCTCATTGTTGATTTGGCAAAGTTTTCAGCAGTAACAATTCAAACATTTTATCATGTCACATTTTTCCATGACGCAGTCTTATCAACAATGAAAAGCCAAAAGTACTGCAAAGCCACCAATAATATCACACAAAAACCACTGCAAAGCGACCAATAATATCACACAAAAACAACTGCAAAGCGACCAATAATATCACACAAAAACAACTGCAAAGCCACCAAT
>PIVX01000439.1 GCA_003353785.1 Gammaproteobacteria bacterium
TTGTTTCTTTTAGCCTTAACAACAATTTTTTGTCACACCTATATCACAAACCATACGATTTCGAAATTAAATACTGTTAAAATTACATATGGGGTCTAAACCCCGGTGTGACCCCGAACTGTTCTCTCATTTTTTGCCGCAAATAATAAAAATTTCTTAATCGGGGGGCTCGGCCCCCGCACCCCCCGGTTAGCCATTAACCTCCAGCGTTTTGTCGCAGAATCCTTTTGAACTAGTTTTAATAGATGGAATACTCTATTATACGGTTTGCCTAGTTTAGTAGAAGACTACAGTAATATGTATTCATTTAAAATTTTCTTAATCGGGGGGCTCCGCCCCCGCACCCCCCGGTTAGCCGTTAACCTCCAGCGTTTTGTCGCAGAATCATTTTGAAATATGCTTGTTGGGTTTATAAATCCTTTTGAACTGGTTTTGTTTGTTTAAAAGTCGACTTTCGTCGATCGGGTCGGTTTTCGGAAATTCGAAGATTTGGCATCCCACGGCCGAAACGGTGACGATTTTGCTGATTTTATGATCCGGATATATCGCAGGGATGGTTATAAATCGTCTTGAACTACTTTTGATCGATTAAAAGTCGATTTCAGTCGATCGGGTCGGGTTTTGGAAATTCGGAGATTGGGCAGTTTACGGCCGATTCCGGAATCGCCGAGCAAAAACCGTAAGATATGTTGTTCCCCTATGTGTGTTCTAACTCCCACCAAAATTTCAGCCCGATCGGCCCACTCAGTAAAAACTTACAGCAATTCGCGTAAATTG
>PIVX01000440.1 GCA_003353785.1 Gammaproteobacteria bacterium
CTTGAGCTTGATTGGGATGAAGATGGTAATTTCAGAAAACCTACAGCTGAAGAGCGCAAGAATATTAACATTGCTGTAGATGAGAATGGAGTTATCACTAATGTTGAGTTTAAAGGGAAAGAGATTAGGAACATATTCATTAGATTTAAAAACTAAGCTTAAAGGGTAATTAATATGGGGTTTTCAATTGATTTTATAGATTACAAATCTCCAGATAAATTTCTTACAAGGGGGCAAATCTCAATTGGTGATTTTAGTGAAGAATTTGAATGTGCAATACATTACTGGGATAAAGAAAGATATATTAACCAATGGGTGGAAGGATGTAATAAAATATGTAAAGATTCCAAATCTGCCCTTGTAACATCAATGAATGATCCTGAAAAAGCTAATTTTATAGTTTGGTGGATTATGTATCGTGAAGACAATAATATATATGTACAGAATCAATTTCTTTTTATGGAGCATCTATCTTCGCCTTTTCTAGAAGAAAATTTATATAGCTATATTGATGATAGAGAAATAGTAAATGAAGATGGTCGAGAAATATCTGAATGGCAAACTAATGTTTTTGAAATGCAGGAATGGCTGCAATATCAGAAGTTAAAGAACTCATCTGAAGATACTTAATTCTTTCTTGCTATCTGAAACAGATTTTAAAAAAAGCAGTAAAAGCAGCACCATCTAAGAAGAAGGTAGCTAGCAAAAAGAAAGCTCCTAGCACAAAGAAAAAGACAACGAAATCTAATTAAAATTTACTGATAATTTTGTATATAT
>PIVX01000441.1 GCA_003353785.1 Gammaproteobacteria bacterium
CACATCGACTTGAAAGTTGAACATCTTGCCATGAAGCTGTATCGGAGTTTTTAACTTAGCTTTTACTAGAAACGACAAACACACAGCGATCTACTACTAAATCAAGCGCAAACGATCTATAGACAAATAGGTGGTCATATATTATTCTAAAATGCATATATATGCAATCAGATTTAATCCTGGTTGCGTCCTTCGAAAGTCAGATACTGCTCACTGTCTGGATATTAATAAATTCGTTTGGAAAGCGTTATCATATCTAAAATTATAAATTCTATAATCAAAAGAAAAGTATTGATGTTGGCATTAAAAATTATTTATGCAAAATAATGAGCAATACAGATAAAAAAAAGACGAAACTATTAATATTCAATTATATTCTGCATTCAGAGAACCAGTTTGTACAGGCAGACACATGGAATGCTGCCACGCTGGAGCGATATTGAAACAGTTTTGCTGTCGGAAATAGAGCTGTACACAGCTAGATCGGAATTAAATAAAAGAACTGAAATGAATACGACACATTCCTCTCACACGCAAACAATAGCACGTACACCAATGACACATTTACTAATCCCGCAATGATACAATGGCAAAATACATTTAATATGTAGTTTATTTGGATGTGTAATGAGTACTGTTTGCAATACGAATGAAATATTCAAGTCTGAAGGATATCTGACATATTTCGGATCGACAATGTATATTCTCCTGTATTTGTGAGCACTGTCTGTACAGCTTCCAAGAATTTGTGTTTATTATGTTTCGTTTTGTTGATT
>PIVX01000442.1 GCA_003353785.1 Gammaproteobacteria bacterium
GAAATCTGCCTGTTTCAACTTGCAGTCCCTTAATAAATCTGTCCATTTCAACTTACAGTCCCTTAAGAAACTTGTCTGTTTCAACTTGCAGTCCTTTATAACCCTGTCTGTTTCAACTTTCAGTCCCTTAAGAAACCTGTCCATTTCAACTTGCAGTCCCTAATGAACCGTGCCCGTTTTACTTGCAGTCCCAAAAGAAACCTATCTGTTTCAACTTGCAGTCCCTTAAGAAATCTGTCCATTTCAACTTGCAGTCCCTTAAGAACCCTCTCTGTTTCAACTTGCAGTCCCATAAGAAATGTGCCCATTTCAACTTGCAGCCCCTAACGATCTCTGCCCTTTTCAGCTTGCAGTCCCATAAGAAACCTGTGCATTTCAACTTGCAGTCCCTTAAGAAATCTGTCCATTTCAACTTGCAGTCCCTTAAGAACCCTGTCTGTTTCTACTTGCAGTCGCATAAGAAACATGCCATTTCAACTTGCAGTCCCTTAAGAAACCTGTCCATTTAAACTTGCAGTCCCTAATGAACTGTGTCCGTTTCTACTTGCAGTCTCTTAAGAAGGGACTGTAAGTTGAAATGGACAGATTTCTTAAGGGACTGCAAGTTTAGACCCAAGTTGGAATGGACTTGGTTCTTAAGGGATTGTAAGTTGAAACAGAAACAGACTGGGTTCTTAAGGGACTACAAGTTGAAATGGACATGGTTCTTAAGGGACTGCAAGTTTAAACAGACAGGGTTCGTTAGGGACTGCAAGTTGGAATGGACAAGTTTCTT
>PIVX01000443.1 GCA_003353785.1 Gammaproteobacteria bacterium
AGTACATATAATCATTTTATTGTTGTTACACAACGTACGCATTCATATCAGTGATATCGATATCATATATTGCTGCCTCTCAATTTAGTACTATTGATAGTAAACAATAACAATGATTTCAATACCAATCAAATATTCGATATCGATATCATCCAATTGCAATTTATAATACATTAATATTTTATAATGAATCAATTGCAAACACCGAATAATAATATAATCCAATGGATCGACAATGGACAATACATATGATATTATATTTTGATTTGTTGCTGTTGCATAATATAGCATACCATAAATATTTGTGTGCCATTCAATAGCAACATATATAGCTCCTCAATAATGTCTGTTATGCACAAGAACAAGACAAGACAAGAAATGCAAGACTCAGTAGCTCAATATAATATTTGATAGAGCGTGTGTCTGCAGCTTCGGCTGTGTCCCCCCAACAACCAACCTTCTCTTAATGATTTGCTATTAAACGCTAAAATAACTGTTTGTTTACCAACACCTTAAATATAATACACAACCAAATGTTGTTGGAATAATCCACATAGATATAGGTTTAAATCCTATCTGAGTCAATTCAACACAATTAAAGTTTATTTTTTTTGTTTTTAAAAAGCATCAACAATTTGCAGACATATATCAGCTCACAGCTGCACCCAATCAGTACGTGTAAATTTTAATTTGTGTTTGTGCACATTTCAGCAAGATTTAGGGAATCATTTATTTTTTACTCAAAAACAAAACAGTCAAACATTAAATTCATC
>PIVX01000444.1 GCA_003353785.1 Gammaproteobacteria bacterium
TTTTACCTGCTTCAGGCTAACTTTTTACTGGTATACCCGATTACGTTGAAATTTGGTGAGCATGTACTCAAACAGGGTTGCTACAAAACCTGAAAACGGCTATTTGGAAGTTGAAGCGGGAGTTCCATTTTTAAGCTTACAAAATTTCCACTTCGAGCTTCATCGTCAACGGTTAGGAATTTTGAGTTCGGACCACTCTAGTTAGATGCGCCATGGCCGAATTACCCCGAAAACGTGAACCACCAAGGTTTTCGCTAAAAGCTTCCTAGGTTCTAGTGCTTCAAACTTAGCTGGTTCAAGCTAACTTGTGCCATAGAGAGATCTTTGATGTCTTCCTAGTTTTAAACCTACCCTAATCGGCATAGAAATGGTTCCAAACTTAGAAAAGGCTAATTCGACTTGTAATCTTCGAGACCTGGATTGTGGTTCAAGTGCTTAATTTTACCTGCTTCAGGCTAACTTTTTACTGGTATACCCGATTACGTTGAAATTTGGTGAGCATGCACTCAAACAGGGTTGCTACAAAAGCTGAAAACGGCGATTTGGAAGTTGAAGCGGAAGTTCCATTTTTTAAGCTTTCAAAATTTCCACTTCGGGCTTCATCGCCAACGGTTACGCCAATGCCAACAAAAAAGTTAATCGTGAAAAACCATCTTTTGCCCTTTTCGATTTCTTTATGTTTAGGTGTTTTGCTTAGTGCTTAGTTTTAGGTCAACCCCTAGAGACGGGCTTCTGGCTTAGCCTTTGGCCATCGAGCTCGCGAAGCGAGCGAG
>PIVX01000445.1 GCA_003353785.1 Gammaproteobacteria bacterium
GATGCTTAAATCCATCAGTTATTATTATATGATAATATGGAGACGAGACTTTCGTCACAACGCCACAAAATTCTAAATTGCAGTAATTTAGAGGGAGCCTCCCATATCATATAATGTTATCAAACCAACAAATAAAAGCACCCATAAAAGAATAAAAACATAAAAAATAAAACAAAACATATACTTTTCATCATAACATAATAATAGAAATAAAAGATATTATAAAATTGCAAATAATAAATTGGTTGCAAAAAATAGTAATATATCAATAGAAAAAAACAAAAAATAAACTCTACTTACTTTATAAAAATGGTAATAGAAATAAACTAATACTTATACTTCAACTTCCATGGTTGTAACAAGAAACTGGAAGTCGAAGTAAAGTTGTTGATAAAAAAAAAGAAAATAAAAATCTTTTTTTTACTTCTCTGCTCACTTTCAATGCTTTCGTGGACTTGGTACTCCGCGATTGGATTGTGTCCTATCTACGGTTGCTTTTGATGTTGATCATCATTGGCAATTGTATCTAATTGCAGCCACTGTCTCACGTTGATCATAGTAATGCAATTCATTGTGTTGGGTGATCACATGAATTGGCATTGAAGCCTCGTCCGAAATGAATTAGAATCGATCGAATTGGGCACAATGAGATCTCGCAAATTCGCAATTGTGTTCGTCGTAAATTGAATTAAAATGAGTTGAGAATGAGTTGAGTTGATTGGTTTATCGCGATGTTGATTGAGATCGCGCCAATAATGAGTTTTGTAATTA
>PIVX01000446.1 GCA_003353785.1 Gammaproteobacteria bacterium
GCAACGTATGACGCCAGAGGACATCCACGAATGGATAAGTCTGGGATGAGAAAAGATGGATTAGACACCGGGTCCGAGGTCGTACAATTTTTCTCTCGGGCCGGTGGACGCATTCGATAATCCTCTGTTAAGGGATATATAACGGCTGCCTGATAGACTAACCATCGAGATGCGTTCAATGCCTGATTGTCTATAGGATATTCTAATCCAATATTATACAGAGGTATAGACAACATCTGTAAACATGCTTCCCATGTTTCAATTGGAAACTCTCCCTCTTGTTGAATATGGGGAGGAAGGCAATAGCAGAATTCCAACATTGGATGTCTGTATGGGAAGCCTATAGAAATAAACTTCGTGATGACGGATACCGACTCTCCGAGCTACCGCCGGATAGAGAACCTCAGTATCTGAATCATAATATACAACGAGAAGCAGATGGACTCTATGACTTGGAATTCCGCTATTGCCTTCCTCCCTATATTCAATTAGAGGGAGAGTTTCCAATTGAAACATGGGAAGCATGTTTACAGATGTTGTCTACACCTCTGTATAATATTGGATTAGAATATCCTATGGATAATCAGACATTGAACGCATCTCGATGGTTAGTCTATCAGGCAGCCGTTATATATCCCTTAACAGAGGAATATCGAATGCGTCCACCGGCCCGAGAGAAAAATTGTACGACCTCGGACCCGGTGTCTAATCCATCTTTTCTCATCCCAGACTTATCCATTCGTGGATGTCCTCTGGCGTCATACGTTGC
>PIVX01000037.1 GCA_003353785.1 Gammaproteobacteria bacterium
TTGTCTTTGATAGTGCCGGAAAGGTTAATGAGATCCTGAAAACTGTTACATTTATGAGTTTCCATTAGCTGTCTTATTTTAGTTACATTATTATATATTATCTGGTCTTCTTCTCCATATTTAAGAACCTGATTATTATAATCACCCGCAGCATAGTTTAATTTGTTTTTTAGTTCATCATTATCACAATAATTAACAAATAGCTCAAGCATTTCCAGCTCATCAGCTCGATTGTCATTAATAATATAATCTATATCGTATGCCATAGTTAATGCCAATAAATAAAAATGGATTTAAATAATGCTGGTTTATTACTAATACTGTGTTCATACCAGCTTATACCAAAACCATCAGCATTTAATTTGACTTTAGCTTTTTTATATTTTTTATTCCTCATCATTTTTATTATCATCATAATTTTGCTTGTATTCATCAGTAAAACCCAAGTAGAAATATAGATCTTTACCATATATTTTTTTCATTTCTTCTTTTGTTAAATTAAAGCGTCGAGCTGCTTTCAACGAATTAATAAGAATCTCTATATCTTTTTCTTTTTTACTATTCGAGATACTTTCGCTATCCTGAAAAAACTGCTAAGAAATACAAAATCAATTTTTGGGACTATCTCATTGATAGGCTGAGTTATAAAAATTAAATACCCTGTATGGGGCAGCTTATATCTAATGTACAGTAAATGAATTATTATTTTTCACTTTGGACATTAATAGCTTGCTTGCTTTCATCAGGAATAAATTTAACTTTATCCCCTTGGTTAAACTTAGTAATCTTACAATCCTTAGCTAGTATATAGCCTTCTGAAATCGTATATAGGAGTTTTTCATTTTCTGCAATGTTTCCTACATGCGCAAAACATGAAGCCGCTTCACCATTTTCATCTGAAGCTTCAATAATATAATAAGTAGGATTAGGGTCTCCTGCTATTCCTGTTACAACACCTTCTATAATAGGTTTATTATTTACCATTGCTCATCACTCTTTTTTTAATGTTATAAATAATTATAGAAGATGAAGCAGATAATAGTGGTCAAAAGATTTGAAAGTCCTTTTGTATAAATAAGAAATACACGAAAGCCAGACAAATTTGCACAAAAACCATACTTTTCACTATTTTTTGGGTTCTGTCGAAATTGAGTCCGAATTTTACTATAGCTACGCTATTTTAGAGTTTTTAAATATTCTGTATTGCTAAATTATTAAATTGTTGAAATCTAGACGCAAATAGCCTGCGTTTCTCTGGAGTTATCCAACAGGGGTGGTTTCTATGTTTGATGAAGAACAGCAGGAATTAGCCAAAAAAATTATAACGGACGATTTCAAACTTGTTAATTTAAATGACATTACTGACGATGAAAGTATATGGCATAATTGGGCTAGTCTGCTTGAATTAAGTCTGAAATGGGCAAAAGCTCGTGATATAATATTATTATTAGAGAGGTTTAACCCATTGTTAATGGTGGCTTACCAAGATAATCCTAAAGTGTTTTTTGCGACACTTAACTATCTAGTTGATGTAGGCGAGACAGACAAAGATAAGCTGGTAGAGTGGAGCAAACAGAATTTGACAGATGATGAGGGGGCAATTATGACAGTAGCTGAACAATGGCGTGAAGAAGGTGTTAAAAAAACAGCTTTAAAGATGCTTAAGAAAAAAATAGATATTGATATATCAGTGAAGTTATAGACATTCCAGTTGATCAACTAGAAGTTCTTCAAGCTGAGAATCAAGCTGATTTTGATGGTGAGAAGAAATAGTAATAGTAATTGTTATTTTTGATTTGAAAAAAAAATTAATACAAAAATATTCGCAATGCAAAACACCGTATCCAAATGAAATTTATTACTACAGAAAAAAATTTTCACAGTTAAGAGATATAGCAATAGAGCATATTGATATAATTAAAGAGTTTTTTTTTGTTACTTTTGATGATGCGCATTGGCAAATATTTTTTCTTTCTCTTCGATAATTATTCCACTTTTCCAATCATTAAATTCCTCTTACATCTCTTGCCGTTTTACTTGTTGTTGCTTGGGTTGCTTTCATTTGAGCTATTCATGGGTAATCCCAATTTCATAGTCTCAAACTGCCCTTGTTATTGTATGTATAAATAACATACAATATATTCACCAGTTAAAATATAGAATAATATTAAGTACGCAATTTCTAACAAATAGCTTGATTTTTATTTATAACATGCTAATATTTAACCTTAATGAAATTTGTTTGCTCATGTCATAAACACTAGAAGCGATAAAGGTAGGATTAAGATATGGAAAAATTATATAAAATTAATGCAGGATATTTATTGATTTGTTCAATTTTTATTTTATGTAATTATTCAATAGTTTATTCGTCTCAACATGAAATTAGGCATAAACATACTACTAGGCCAGAAGGGAAACCAGCTTTCACTTGCAGTATATGCGGGAAAATTCATAATCCATCCAAGCATCCTGGCACAAGAGATTGCTGTAACTGTGATTCAAGGCCAAGAGCAAGAACACTGCCATATCTAATTTCAAAAATACTAAAAGATAATTTAAATATTAAGTTAGCGCAAGAAAAACCTATATTAGCTTTTTCTGCTAGTAATACTGAGATTGATTATCTAAAAAAATATTTTGCTAAAATTACATCTGTTTCTTTGTATGGAAAATATGGAAAAGATGGTAAGGATAATATTGATTTAAGAGATCTATCTAAATACGAGGAAAAATCTTTTAGTGCGGTTTATTCAATGTGTGTTTATGACTATTTCTTAGAGCATGAGAAAGCTATAAGTGAAGCATATAGAGTTCTTGCACCTGGAGCGGTTTTAATTACTCAAATAATGACTAGACGACTAAAACAAGATAATAGCCCACCTTCTTTTAAATCTTTCACAAAATCCAAAGATAATTATATGTCCTATATCCCTAGAGATGTCAAAATAACAACGATTACCGTAGGTAAAAAATGGTATGTGAATGCTATGAATAATGCTGGTTTTACCGGTAAATACTATGATATTTATGACGAGATTAGTGGAGAAAACATAACTTGGTTTATAGGTAAAAAATGATTTTTCATCATATTTTTTTTCATTAGACAAGAAAGTCTTGTTGTTTCTCATATCTTTAGATTCCTAAATTTGTCGCCTTCAAAAATTCGTACTGGATTTCGGCTTTGTTTCCTAACCCTTCTGGTTGTGGTATTTAAGTGGACTTATACAGTTATAACTAACCATAAGTCTAATGAAAATGGGTCTGCATATAAAAAATATTCCCATGCTCTATTACGAAAACATCTTCCAGGTGATACACAAAAAATTATTTTTAATATTGAAAAAATAAATGATTCAACAGTTACTGGAGTTTGTGAATTAGCTCTTAGCATAGAAGATATGAAAGAAATTATTGATAGTGTTGGCTCTGTTGGTATAAAGATTAAAAATGGCGTTCCATCTATTAGTACATATTACTAAAATTTAAAATCCTTAACATATTCAAAACACGATATAATATTATATATTATATTTGTGTGGTGTTAATTTGTTGCTAAGTAGTTTTTTAAGTTAATTTATACGCTTGGTTTAAAATTACTCCTAGATTTCTGCTCTTGTTCAATGTCTTTGATATCTTCACTTAAAGAGTCTAAAACTTCATTATGATCTTCAATACTTTCTTCTTGTTCAAGTTTAACTGTCCGTATATCTTCTTCTATTTTATCTAATATTTCACTTTTTTGTGATTTATGGTTTAATCCCGATTCTTTCAAAAAAGATTGTCTTGCTTTAGCATAACCACTTTTTCGGAAAAATTTATTTAGTGCGTTTGCTATTTGTTGTATTATGCTAAATTGTTTTTTAGTATCACCAACATTTCTTTCAAGCGCTATTGACTCTCTATATATGTCATTTTCAAGACAAAATACTAAATCCATAACTGATTTTTTAGTTTGAAAATTAGAAATTTCTTTGGACATTTTGCTCATATCTTTTTCTATTTCCTCTAGACTTGAATTACAATGTTCTAGGTTACGAGTAATGCTTTTCAAATGACTTTGACAGTTCTTTAGCTCTCTTTGTGTTCGTTGTGCTTTTTGGTTTAGTCCGTATTCTGAATTAACACCCATTTCAGCGAACATATCTTTGGCATTTCTTTGAAGATTTAAGATATTTACATCGTCAGATGTTAAGGATTGTTGTTGTAACTGTTTTTTCTTTAACAGCCTTTCAAACTCTTTGAATTTTCTTTGTTCCCTAACAAGAGATGCCGTCGTGTCACGTTGAATTTTCCAAAGCTTTTTAGCTAGTTTCATAGTGCCATTTAACTGTCTTTCTACATCACTAACTTCTTTGATTAAATTAAGTTTTTTTATATCTAGAGTTGGCATAAATTAGTCCCTTACAAAAAATTATTTTTATAACATTAAGTATAGATGGTTTTTTGATTTGAAAAAAAAATTTTCATGAAAACATAAAAAATGGAGCAAAATAGTTGGATATTTGGTTCAGACAAGTACTGGGCAGTATTTTGGCATTAATAATTAAGGAGTTAAAATGAAAAAAAGAACTCTAGTCAAATCTCCAGATAAATTTCTTACAAGAGGTCAAGTTTCAATTGGGGATTTTAGTGAAGAATTTGAATGTGCATACATTACTAGACTAAAGAAAAATATATTAGCCAATTGCTGGTTTAGAGTTTGATTAGCTAGATGTAGATGTTACACAAAAATTAGCAACCCAATTTGCAGCCTTTGAAACTAGGGAAGACGCATTATTTGGAAACCCATCTACAAACAGGGGAAAAGCGTAGAATCTATCAAACAAGATTTATATTCAACTATTTTAATTAGTAATACAGAAACTGTTATTACAGAAGATGTTGAGCAGACAATAAATAGTGATTTGTCTGAAAATCACCTAAATAAAAAAATTAACAAAGCTGTTTCTTTCAATGCAATTAAAAATATGGTCTTTGAATTATTCTATAATCAAGGCTTGCAAGAAGAGTTATTAGAGCAGTTAACTAATTTGTTTACACAAAATACGGTAGCACAAAGGATTAATCGTAAAGTAGTACGAACTAATGTATCTGATACTCAATCATTAAATTTTCAAAAAAGGAAAAGGAAGCATGTTTTTAAACATGGGTTCTCTTAACTTAATGGCAATGATAATGGCTTAACCCGGTATAACTGTGAATAGTATTTAGAAAAAAGACATAAACTTCTTCTCAACTAAGAATTAAGTGTGTAGAATTGGTATATTGAAATGTTAAAGTTAACATACTATTAATATCATTAATGACTAATAGAATATTTATAATCGTATTTACTTCATTATTTTTTGTTTGCATACAAAAAATACCTGCTGAAGTAATAAAAGATATTTACCTAGTCGATCTTGAAGGAGGGTTAAAAAAATTACATACAGAAGGATTTGCGACAAGTAATCATCCCCCTTGGCCATTAGATTTGCCGATAGACTGGGGAGCTAATCCTTTTAAGGACAGAGATTGGCAATTCCAGCTCCATGCATGGAGAATGATAGATCAATATTTCATTGAATATTCTAAAACAAAAGATAAGGCTTTAATCGAGGAATCCTTAAAATTTGTTGAAGATTGGCATGATTATCACTTTGTTAAAAATAAGAAGGCCGATTTTACATGGGAAAATATGTCAACAGGAATTCGTGCCATGCGTCTTGCTTTTTATATAAAGGCAATAAGAAAAAATTTAATTAGTATTGATGAGAATCTTAAAGATAAGGTTTATTTTTTAGCTAGCGAGCATATTAACAAATTAAAACAAGAATATTTTTTTTATAATAACAATCATGGGATATTTGCCTTAGCGGGTCTTCATCTATTATGTAGAGAGGATTTTGAAAATCCGACATGTAATGTTGATACTAAAAATTATGTAAAGAGAAGATTTAAAAAAATCATTGATGCTCAATATACTGAAGAAGGAGTACATACTGAAGGAAATCCACAGTACCACTTCTATGTTTCGGATACATTAGCTAAAAAACTAAAAGCACCAACACAAGAAATATTAAGTGAAATGAGTGATCTTTTCAATAAGATAGAAAATGTAAAACCATGGCTGTTATTTCCAAACAGAGAAGTATCAAGGGTTGGTGATAGCTCCGGTAGAAAATATTATATTTCTTTTGATCCTCTTAAATTTATTGAGCCTACCTGCATTAATAAGGATAAATGTTACTTAGTTGGAGATTTCACTAAATCTGGTTATGCAATTATTAGGAGTATCCCTGAGACTAAAGATGAATCAATGCTATTTGTCACTGGGATGGCGCATAATATTGCCCATAAGCATGCAGATGATCTTAGTTTCCAGCTTTTTGAGTTTGGTAGACTTATTTTGATTGACACAGGATTCTATTCTTATGAGTATGATACTATGAGAAAGTATACAATGAGTACTGCTGCTCATAATACTATCTCAATTCAAAATAATAAAACGAATCCTGTGAATGATATAAAAAATGAGTCTAAATATGAAGCAGTAAGTTGGAAAGAAATAGTAAGTGAAGTTAATACCGTAGAAATGGTTGGATCATTTTTAAAATCTGTTAAAGCTATGGATAACAAATTTCAAGTTCATGGGAAAGTAGATAGGAAAAATCTTTTTAGCCAAGAAAGATATATATATTATATTCCTGGAAAAATGCTGTGGATAGAAGATACTTTATCATCCACAAGTGAGCATAACTATGTGTCTAGTTTACATTTTGCTCCAGATATAAACGTAGTATTATATAAAAATAATGCATATGCCGATTTTGGGAATGGTTCTTTACATGCAAAAGTACTTTCTGAGAACTGTCAATTATCTATGGCTCGAGGACAAAAAAATCCAATTCTTGGCTGGGCAAATACTGGAACATTTGGAGAAATGATTCCTACCACTGTTGTACGAGCAATTTGTCCAGGCAAGGATCGTAAAATCGTATGGGAAGTTGAATTTTATAAGAAATAAAACCATGATGTAAAAACATACAACATTTTACTAGAAGCAATAACCTTCCTACTGCACAATAATTAAAGAAACAGCTTTGTTAATTTTTTATTTAGGTGATTTTCAGACAAATCACTATTTATTGTCTGCTCAATATCTTTTATAATAACAGTTTCTGTATTGCTAATTAAAATAGTTGAATATAAATCTTGTTTGATAGATTCTACGCTTTTCCCTGTAAAATTATCTAGGGATAATCTACCTTTTAGTTTACCAAAAAATGTTTCAACTCCCCATCTAAGCCCATATAACTCTTTAAAATTTAATGGAGTAAATTCATTCAACAAAGATGTTGCAAGAACCTCTATTTCTCCTGTAGATAACATTACCGTTACTAATCTAATAGTAATTTCCTCTGGTAATGATTTAGGATTACCCCGAGCTTTCAACAATTGTAGCGTTTTCTCTTCAAGCAGAGTATTATTTGTACTCAACCAGCAACTCAAGCTGTTAACATTTTAGGAGCAATTATGAAAAATATAACATTAATATCATGTCTGTTTACCAGCACAATATTAATAACCAACGTATTTGCAAGCAATAGCTATGTTATTACGAACAATACGGATTACCCCATTGGGATTAATTTGAATGACGAAGAAAAATGTTCTACCCATACTTCTAACAACCCTTACAAAAAAGGAGGATTTTTTGTAAAGACCGTCGAAAAAAACATTTTGCTTAAGCTACATTCTGCATTTGAGTCAGATGAAAACAAGGAGTTTGTTGGTGTTTACTTGAATTTGTTAAAAATAGATGTCTCAGAACACAATGCGGTCAATGTGACGGGTGCAGTTTTAAAAAATTGGACAAAATCTTTATGTAGCGAAATGCTATCTGATGACGTACAAAGAATAATTGAAAAGCAAAATGGGAAAGAAAGGAAGCTGTTAGAATTTCCAGTGAGTTACGGTGTTCAGCAGCCGCACGGCACTTCAAAAACAGAAGTTATCGGAAAATTAGATTGTAACGGCCATCCACTTATTTTAAAAATAACTTATGAGCATAAATACCCAAGTATTGTCAAAATAAGTATTTCAGAAATAACAAACTATTAAGACTGTTCTAAAAGCGAGGTTTTTCTTAACACTAAACATGATTACATCAAAAGCTTTATTTACAACCGCGTTAATGTATAATAATCCATATAATCGTCAATGTTAAGATTCTATCTCCAGTTAATGAGTTGTTATACATTTTGGTTCTGTCAAAATTGAGTTCGAATCTTGCTCCAGCTACACTATTTCAGAATCTTTAACTATTTTGAATTGCTAGATTATTAAATTGTTGGAATTTAGACGCAAATAATCTACGTCTTTCTGCACGAGTCTTATGAACCATTCTACAAAATTGTCTAATTTCTTCAAAGGCGGCACAAAATATTAAGGCACAGAAAACATTCTTAAAGCCTTTCATAATTTTGTAACGAGATTTAATACCTATATGATTTTGTTCTTGTATTTACTATCTCGATGTTTAGTTTTATTGCCAAATATATTTTTGATAGCAGGATATAAAACTTTCTCTTTGTCAGTAGTGATTTGTTCTGGAGTAACGCCAGCAGTTTTTTGTACTTGCTTAAAAAAAATCTCAGTAGCTTATTGGTCACGAACATCACTTAAATATACATCAACCAGATTGCCTTGTTTATCAATAGCCTTGTAAAGATAACACCATCTACCTTCAACCTTAATATATGTAGCATCTATATGCCATTTTTTACCAGACTGGTTCTTGCGACTTTCACGTAATTTTAATCCTAATTCTACTCCAAAAGATTGAGTCCAATTATGTACTGTCTGAGACTCAGCTTATTCCTCTAATAGTCATAAGTTCACTAACATCAGTAAGGTTTAATTTAAATCTATAGTAGTGATGAGCTACCAACATAATTATTTCGGTTGGATATTCTATATAATTAAATTTAGCTCCTGTTCTTTCATTATACTGTCTACAACATGAATGACAGCGATATTGCTTATAACCTAGTTGAGTTTTAGTGGAACATTCATAAATATTTTTTGATTCACAATAGGGGCAATTCATATTTATCCTAGCAATTGATTAATATACCACTCTAGAATATAATATTTATATTTATTGAGCTAATGTTTGTGCTGATTTTTGACAGAACCATATTTCAGTTTGCTAGGAGATAATCGTAGAAATACCCAAAGAGTAGTGGGTTTGACGAGCAATAAAAATTTCAAATGTTTTTAAAGTTTCATTAAAATTTTAGTAAAGTATTTTAACGCCAAAATTTAATAGATGTAACTTCATATTATCCTTGAAATTGTTTTCAGCTTTTAGAAAATCCTCTCCTGTTGTATCTTTATGTAAGAATAAGCTACCAGGAACAAATAAAAATTTGTATTCTATAAATGGCACAATTCTTTTTGAAATATCAAAATTAATACCTATGAGTGCTTGATATCCAACTACGAAATCCTTATGAGGGCCATCTATAGATTTCTGATATTCAAATTGATACGAACCGCTCCATGCAGATAAACCACCTCCAGTATAAAAAGACAACTTGACGCTAGGAGGGGCAGGGAAATAATAAGCAAGGTTAATAAAAACAGAAAAGTATCGCCCAGCTTCAGTTATTTCTATATTACGTTTCCCATTTTGTATTTCTGGGGTAGTTTCTAGATTAAGGCTTTTAGCTTTAAGAGAAATATAATTAATCTCACATTCAGTGATAACATTTATAGGTTCAATGAGTGTACCCATTACAAATCCCCAATTATAATGTATTTTAAAATCTGCTTCAGTGGTCAATGACCCTCCGTTATTGTTAACAAGATTTCTAGTATCAGACATTTTCTGTGGAACAGCGGTTCCAACTTTAAAAGCAAAATATTTTTTACTTGAGCTATTGTTATGTACCTTAGCAATTGCGTTAGAGGTTATTCCAGAAGAAAGGGTGACTATTAGCATAATCAAATATATTGCTGAAATTGGTTTTCTGATTGTAAAGAAGCTTAAAAAAGGCAGCAAGAACGCTATAAAAAGTCTCATTTTATTCCGTTAATAAATACTTATTTAACCTGTCTGTATTTATCAATCAGCATAACATAATTGTGTTGGCAAATACAAAAAATTTAATATTTTGGTTTTATAAGAGAATCTTTAACTATATTTGAATTGCTAGATTATTAAATTGTTGGAATTTAGACGCAAATAATCTAGCAATACAGAATATTTAAAAATTTTAAAATCTCCTGGAAATAAACATATTTGGACTCAATTTTGACAGAACCAGAAGAACGGTGGAAACCCATTTTAACAATATCAAGACAAAATTAAATGTTAGCTCTAAGTCTGAATTAACTACGGTGTTGCGCTAAGTATAAAAACTCATCTAACTAAAAATAAAACTTAATATTAATAACTAGATGAGTTCCTATGCATTAATTTACTATAAAATCGGACGTTTCATGTAATCGCTAGCAATGTAAAGAAAACGACCGTTTTTTATCTTGAAGAGGATACGTACGAGCATTCTAACCCCATTTCTTGATAAATCTTAATTTTTTCCGTCCATTGCGACCTTTAGGTTTGCCTTTATGAGTAACTACGTTGTAATCAGCATTACTTATTTTCCATAAGGTAAGTCTGGTAAAAAATGGCATATTGATGCTACCTATATCAAGGTTGAAGGTAGATAGTGTTATCTTTACAGGGCTATTGATAAAGAAGGCAATCTGGCTGATGTATATTTAAGTGATGTTCGAGACCAACAAGCGGCTGAGAATTTTTTTAAGCAATCTCATAAAACTGCTGGTGTTACGCCATCACAAATTACTACTGACAAAGAGAAAGCTTTATATCCTGCTATCAAAGATATATTTGGTAATAAAACTAAACATCAAGATAGTAAATACAAGAACAACATAATAGAACAAAATCATAGAGGAATTAAATCTCGTTACAAAGTTATGAAAGGCTTTAAGAATATTTTCTGTGCCTTAATATTTTGTGCCGCCTTTGAAGAAATTAGACAATTTTGCAGAATGACTCATAAGACTCGTGCTGAATGTCGTAGATTATTTGTGTCTAAATTCCAACAATTTAATAATCTAGCAGTAGAAAATATTTAAAGATTCTGAAATCCCCTATAAACAGCTATAGCCGAACTCAGTTTTGACAGAACCATTTGGTTTGCTGTAGAATAAAAAGTGTTTTTTGAACCATCTGACAGGAGAATGTATATGAATAAATTATTCAAGATAGTTTTATAATTAGGAAGCGTTTTAATTTTTACTGGATTCATGAGTATAGGTTTTGCTCAAAACATTCATGTTGGTTACGGCAAATATAACTAGATAAATAAGAGTACTAAAAGGGCCGTAATAATTAAAGCGAAATCAGGGAAGAGCTATAGTCTTAAATTTAAAATTGTGAGTGATAAAAAACCTAATATAACTAATTTACAATCTGTGTTTAGCAATAATTGTATAGTTGTAGAACATAACTGCAACACAAGACAATCTTTGTATGGAAATACACAATTACAATTTAACAATTTTGGAAGTTATACACATAATGGGAAAAAGTATTATTTCGCAGAAGGTAATTATTCATTTACAGCAAATCGAAGATCTTCATATAGAGAAGATCATCAGATATTTTTCAAAAATATTTATGGAGCAGATATAAAAATAGAAATATCTAGAATCCAAGAGAAATAGTAAATGGAAATATTAACCTAAATTTGGACGAGAGTCCGATTGCAAGTGTACAAGCTGTAGAAGTTTAGACTTGATATTTATAAAGGTTGCAACTAGTACATGTCTTAGTAATTACGTTTAGAAAAGGGTCAGGGCTGTTGAAAAAGGCTCGACCCTTTTTTAGATAAGCATTCAAATTATGGTATTTAAATTTCACATAAAGAAATCGATATGATAAATCTCTAGTAAATATCATGATCAGGACTGTAGAGGTATATAAGAAAATTTATTGATAATTTGCCTACACTTTTCCCTCTAATAAAAAGCTGGGCGTCTTAATGGTTTTTAACAAAATTTACAAACCAGTTGATCAAATTAGAGAATTGGAAGCTCAGAATCAAGCTGATTTTGATAGTGAAAAGAAATAATAATATAGTAATATGCTCGGGTAGGTTTAATTTATGAGAAGATATTTTTTTGTAACTATTTTATTAATATTTGTGGGTAATGTTTCGTTTGCTATAAAAAATGCTCAGCAAGTTCAAGATACGACAGCAGCAGTTAAATATTTTGAAAATGAGCTAAATTTTACTGCAAATCCCGGGACTGTAAGAAAAATTTCTGAAGGAAAGTTAGACGGTATTATTGTGGATTTGAGAAGAAAAAAACATTTTGACAAAGGTCATATACCAGGTGCAATAAATTTGCCATTTGATAAATATGATGGTTTTGAAGGAAGTCAAAGTGAATTTCCTGGATTATCAAAAAACAAAATCAACTATTTATATTGCTATGAACTGCTTTGTAGTCTATCTCAAAAAGCAGCCAAAAAATTTGCTATCTTCGGTTATCCTGTGAAAGAAGTTAAAGGTGGATTCAAGGCATGGAAAGATCATGCTTATCCAATAGAAAATTGACATCCTCACCGACTTAATCTAAAAGCCTGATATCCTGCATGTCTAAAGACAAGAATGGGGCAACAGCCCTAGATTATGCTACTGAGCATAGCCATATAACTGTTAGGGAGTGGTTAGAAAATATTAAATAAATTTAGCATTAAATCATGGGGAAGAAGTTAAGAAGATTTTCTATTTATGGAGAGGAGAAGATACATTTTTATAAAATACCGTGCATGGTTAAAAATTAAAAAACCTATCCAAGAATGGGGCACCTAACCAAAACTTGACATATCTACACGAATCCATTACATTCCAACATTAACAATATGCAGGAATTTAAAATGTCAAATTATTTAAAAGACACTACAAACAATGTAGCTAAAATTAAAACTCAAATTACTAAAAATATTGCAGCAGGGCAGAAGAAGGTAAAATCAGCTATAGGTAAAAACAATAAAGAACTTAAAAAGGCCAAGGAAAACCTGAAGAAAGATAATAAAAACTTAAAGTTAGCAAAAGATGCTGCTTCAAAGAAAAAACTAGCATCAACCATTAAGGTGCTTAGTAAGAATATTGCAGATTTAGAAAAATCATTAGGATTATTAAAAGCAAAACAG
>PIVX01000447.1 GCA_003353785.1 Gammaproteobacteria bacterium
CGGATTCCCCCATTCCGGTTTCCCCCAATTCCGGTTTCCCCCATTCCGGTTTCCCCCAAAAATTTATTTTTAAAAAATATGTCTTATGAAAGTTAGTCGAAAAATATTCGATTTATTTCACATGTTTTGGAATACCCTTTACATTTTTTGAAAATAAACGTGTTTCCCTGACTGTTCCCTTTCAGTGTTCCATGGTAAAAGCCTGGCCGCTTGCTGCAGATTCACACTACCTAGCGCCACTTAATATTTTACATAAGGTAACTTTACTTCCAAAAGCTACGATAGTACAGCAAGGGCACCCATCCGGACTTAGGCTTAGGTTTAGCCTAATCTGGGACTAGGCTTAGCCTCTGGTGTGGCCTCGCATCGCTCGCCCATCATGCCAAAGGCTAAGCCAGAAACCCGAGAGATTAGACAAAAACCTAAGCCAGAAGTCCGAAGCTAAGCCTAAGCAACCAACTCAACACAGGAAATCCCCTCGGGACACACGCTTTTGGAGGTTTTGGAAGTAAAGTAATCTGTTACTCACTATTTGGTAAGTGGAACCGACCATTCAGCGGCTCTTGTATCTATTACCATGGAATACTGAAAGTGAAGGATCTGTGTGAAACACTTTTATTTACAAAATGAAGAATGCATACTTTGAGTAAATAAATCGAATATTTTTCGACAAACTTTCATAAGACATATTTTTTAAAAATAAATTTTTGGGGGAAACCGGAATGGGGGAAACCGGAATTGGGGGAAACCGGAATGGGGGAAACCGG
>PIVX01000448.1 GCA_003353785.1 Gammaproteobacteria bacterium
TTATGTGAGCAACAATATGATTCTGATGCACTTAAACAAGATATTTATGATATGAATGAGTCGAATATTTATTTACATACAAAGCAAATTAAATGCATTTCAGCAATGAATAAATATATAAAATTTACAAAAGCAATGGCTGGCACATTTAGCACTGGCCTCATTTTTTATTATTGGCCGCATTTTAAACCAAAAGAAAATGCCCAAAAACAAGAAAAAAAACAACAACAACGTTTTGATAATGTCAATGATTATTCCGGTTATAACAGAGATAAATTATTTATTCCATCCGCTAAATACCGCAATTTAAGAGAAGAAGTCATAAATTCTGATTATTGCATTTGGACAGAGTTTAAAGAGAAAGTGATCAAAGCAACGCAATATATGCAAACCAACGCAGTCAAAAAAATCAAAGCAAACTTTAGTTGGAAGTGTCAAGCCTCTCATTATGGCATAAAAAAAGGACAAGAAATATCATTACAACATTTAAAAAATATTATTACAACATGGCAAATATTTACACAAAATAAAAAAAATATTATTATAAATACGGATAATTTAGTTTTGGCTGGTTTTCCCTCAGAAATATTAGGTTTATTGATGTATCCATTGGATTGGAGTGAAAATAAAGTGTCAAATAATAAAATATTTAAACCAGTCATATTATCATTGTTTACAAACTTAGAAACAATCTTATTTTATACAACTGATAATTGGAATGGTTCTCAAACATTTCCATTTTTATTATCATCATTTTTTAGTTTAT
>PIVX01000449.1 GCA_003353785.1 Gammaproteobacteria bacterium
TTAAAAATTCATAATTAATGCTAATTATGCTAATCAAATATGCAAATTTCGATTTTTCGAATAATTGTCGACAGACATTGAAACCTACATCGATCGAGAGCTAACAATGTCGCGAATCAAACGCGATCAGAAAATCAATTAAATTATCGACCTGTTATCGAGAGAAATCGATTACAAATCGATAAATTTCGATATTTTCGAACCGTTTTCGATGGACCTTCATACCCACATCGATCGAGAGCTAATAATGTCCCGATTAATATGCGAGCGAAATTAAATGTTAAAAATCCATAATTGATGCTAATTATGTTAATTAATTATGCAAATTTCGATTTTTCGAATATACTAATAATAAAGAACGATATATACATCAAATGATAACTAATAATGTACCGATTTATATGCGATCAAAATAAACATTTAAAATATCATAATTGATGCTAATTATGCAAATTTCGATATTAATTATTTAAATCTTTATATTTTTGAGAAAGAAAGGAAATGGGACGGGTTCATTAGAGACTTAATCTTATAGGAACGGGTTCGTATGAGATGGAGTCGAAGGTTATTTAAGAAATATAAATAAAACAAATATAAAATTTTCGGGATAAATGGTTCAGCTAAGCTGAACGGGTTGGCTAGTCTACTTATAAATGCGAGCAAAATAAAAATTTAGAAGTTCATAATTGATGCTAATTATGATAATTAATTATGCAAATTTCGACGTTTCGAATAATTATCGATACCTGTATCGATCGAGAGCTAG
>PIVX01000450.1 GCA_003353785.1 Gammaproteobacteria bacterium
ATTTTTGTTTTTTATGCGTTTATGCCATTAACGTTGCATTGTGCAAGGATAGTGAGTAATATCTGACTGTTAACTGTCAGATCAATAATAAAAACACATAAAAAACAAACAAAAATATATTATCATCAAAATTTGTTAATTTATAATGATGCACTATGCCATCATTTATTTGTTTGTGTGGGCATGAAAAAGGCCATCAAATTTATGTTATTCCCCCAGAATTCCATTTATTTCCTGATGTCTTACCACCATACATTTCCCGCATACCTGATGTTTTACCAGCAAAATAACCCAAAAGTGAGTTGCTGTATTTTCTGTGCAATTCCATGTGTTTTGTAATCTCTTTAATTCTAATGGTCGCGACTGTGTTTTGCACGCATTTATCATACAAAATAATACGCGAAACAGTGAGAAAAATATGTAATATATCAATAATAAGGTTGGTACCATACATAGTATGATAATGCTTGAATACATACACAATCTGTATAAAAATGACTCTATTTCGCCCATTATATGTGTCAATTCGCTCACATTGTCAATGGATGAGCCAATATACAGTCTCTGTCATTAAAATAAGAGTATATTGTGCATAAAATAGGAATAAAGCATCATTGTGATGGCAAATGGGTACCTTACATTACGTGCAATGTGTTTTGTGTTTGCGATTTTTTGTACAGATATACCTTAATATGATACCAATGCAAATGCCATACGGCGGTTTGCAAAGGAAACAACAGAAAAATGTGCCAATGCCATCAAT
>PIVX01000451.1 GCA_003353785.1 Gammaproteobacteria bacterium
TACACAACACAACGCGTATGTTTATTAATTCCGTTTCTCTCTCACTCGACCACTAGTAAGGTTTTTAAATGACAACCCTTCTAGTTTATACATAGTACTATAATAGCTACATAATAAGCCGTGTAGGTCAGGGTTTATTCAAAACTTGAATTTGATGGGACGCGGCCTTTAATATTTCTGCGCGCACTTATCTCTTTTTTTGTAGCGAGTGAACATTGAGTGATCGTAATAGGTTATCAAGGTCGGGGAATTCATTGCGCTATCAGTTTTGATATTTCAGTGAAATGTTTTAAAAGTTTTCAGTGTACTAGTAGTATAAGACAGTAGCTTATTCTGCGCGCCCCACAAGCATTGATAATTTTTCTATCAAGAGGCGGCGAGCATAAAAAGATAGGATATTCCTTGCAAAATGCGCTTGCGCGCGCATGACAGGTTGCCCTTTAATATTTTTTGGCTTTGATTGAATATACCCTTAGTTTAGTTCGAGCATGTAAAAGTCGGGATATTAATAAGCCTCGAAATGACTTTATCATTAACCCAGCATAGTGAAAGTTTGTAAAAGTAGGGATATTAAGTGTATGTGGCATAAACTAAGCACAGTGAAAGTTTGGAAAACGAGGGATATAAAACGTAAGAAGCATAACTTTCACTCAAATGTAGTTGAAACATGGAAAAGTTGGGATATTAAAGCTACTAGAAGAATGTTCGCTCGCAACAAAAAAAGAGATAAGTGCGCGCAGAAATATTAAAGGCCGCGTCCCAT
>PIVX01000452.1 GCA_003353785.1 Gammaproteobacteria bacterium
TAATATAGCTCCATTGCAATAGTTATGTAACACTCTTATTGGCATGACAGTAATATAGCTCCATTGCAATAGTTATGTAACACTCATATTGGCATGACATATAGCTCCATTGCAATAGTTATGTAACACTCTTATTGGCATGACAGTAATATAGCTCCATTGCAATAGTTATGTAACACTCTTATTGGCATGACAATAACATAGCTCCATTGCAATAGTTATGTAACACTCATATTGGCATGTAAGTAATATAGCTCCATTGCAATAGTTGTGTTACACTCATATTTTCATGACAGTAATATAGCTCCATTGCAATAGTTATGTAACACTCTTATTGGCATGACAGTAATATAGCTCCATTGCAATAGTTATGTAACACTCTTATTGGCATGACAGTAATATAGCTCCATTGCAATAGTTGTGTTACACTCATATTGGCATGTAAGTAATATAGCTCCATTGCAATAGTTATGTTACAATCTTATTGGCATGTCAGTAATACAGCTCCATTATAATAGTTATGTTACAATCTTATTGGCAAGTCAGTAATACAGCTCCATTGCAATAGTTGTGTTACTCTCTTATTGGCATGTCAGTAATATAGCTCCATTGCAATAGTTGTGTTACACTCTTATTGGCATGTCAGTAATATAGCTCCATTGCAATAGTTGTGTTACACTCATATTTTCATGACAGTAATATAGCTCCATTGCAATAGTTGTGTAACACTCATATTGGCATGACAGTAATATAGCTCCATTGC
>PIVX01000453.1 GCA_003353785.1 Gammaproteobacteria bacterium
GTTGAATTATCACCATGATTTTTTGCCTGACTTCACAGCGCTTGTTGAACCGCTGCGCAAGCTGACCCGTGGTAATGTCAAGTTTGAATGGACACCTGAGTGCCGAATTTCATTTGAGACACTTAAAAAGTTGGTCTACACAAAACTGAAATTAGCACTGTTCGACCCAGAATGTCACACCATCGTCTCGACGGACGCTTCGGATGTAGGCATTGGTGGGGTATTATCTCAAGTTCAGAATGGTAGAGAAGTTCCTGTCGCGTTCGGACATCATACATTAGATGTCAGACAGAGAAAATATTCCACACCAGAGGTAGAAGGCCTAGGTGCAGTCCATTTCTGTGAATACTGGGAAAAGTTTTTGCTGGGACGCAAGTTCACACTGAGAACAGATCACCAGCCATTAACTACACTTCTGCGACAGTATACCAATGGTCGAAAGTCAAGCAAATTTCTGCGCTGGTTTGAAAGATTGTCTGTTTTCGATTACACAATTGAGTATCGCAAAGGCAGTGAAAATCAAGTTCCTGATTTTCTGTCTCGTCTGACTACCAAAGCCAAAGAGCTGGGAGTTGCAGACCCACAAATCGACAGAGTGGTCAAAGCCATTACTGAACAGGGTTTGTCATTCAAAAAGTTTCAAGATGCTAGTGCAAAGGACAAACTGCATGAACAGCTGAGAAATGTCATAAACAAACAATGGCCTGTCAAGAGTAAGCTTCCACCAGCCTTGATTCTTTATTACCAACTTAGCAATGAGTT
>PIVX01000454.1 GCA_003353785.1 Gammaproteobacteria bacterium
GTGTGCCGACGCTCGATCTTGATTCCTTCCTCGAACTTGGGTCCCCGGGCGAAGAGGATGGGTTTTCGCGCGCCGATGGAATGATGGAAAATGCCGCTGGCCGAACCATAACCCTGCCAGTAGGGCATGAGCAGGACATCGGCGGCGGAGAAATGGCTGGCCATCAGGTCCGATTGCCTTTCCTTTGCGCATAGACATGGATAGGCTTTCCCACAAACGTTTGTATTCTAGGTAGTACTGCATGTTGAAAATGTATTCTGTTGAATGGGAAAATCTAGGATCAGTGGAAAATAGTTGAGCTTGGACATATTCTCCTGGGTTTAGCTTTCCCACTCTCTGCTCTTTGATGTTATATCCAAAATTTCCTGTGGGGAAGAGATGAGGATGAGCAAGGACTTCGAAATCTGGGTCTCGTAGAAAGCTCATAGGTATTTTTGTGACCCCGACCTTCGGGAGGGGCCACTTGGTCGTCACGACTGTCCGGTGTTTTTATTTCCAAGGCCATAACTTTTTTTCTACTGGGCCGATCGGGCTGAAATTTGGAACATAGATACTAGACCGACCGGAGCCGATGAGCTTTTTTTTGTTTTTCGATCCGACCTCCGGATCGCGAGATACGGTATCCGAAGTGTGGGAAACGACCCAATTTACGCGAATTGCTGTAAGTTTTTACTGAGTGGGCCGATCGGGCTGAAATTTTGGTGGGAGTTAGAACACACATAGGGGAACAACATATCTTACGGTTTTTGCTCGGCGATTCCG
>PIVX01000455.1 GCA_003353785.1 Gammaproteobacteria bacterium
TAGGTTCGGATTGTGCGAGTAAGCATAGACTGACCCGGATACTCTGGTGTAGGGGGACGTTGGCGCCAAACGTCCGCCTGACTTCCAGTCGAATCGGGGGCAGGATAGGGGGCATATCTGGGGTCCGATCGACTTGGTGATCGATCATAATGGTGACGAGGTGGAGAAACGTCCTCAATAATTTCACAAAATTCATCAGTCGTAACTTCTTCCTCTGTAGTTGTTATAGGCGATGGTAACAGAGCATTCCGTTGGTAACGAGGAAAATTGGGCTGATTTAACCCTTGAGTTACCTCCGTTACGACGGATCTCCGTAATCTGGATGAGTCACGATTATCTCTAGGTGGTAAAGGAGCCTTAAACTCCGATTCCTGTGACTCCTGAGAACTATGACCAGAAATAATAGACGAGACAGTCGATGTTCGTGTTTGCATCTTCTTGTCCTTACGACGGTTACCGCGTCGTCGTTTTGGTCTCTGCCTATTTTCCGATATGACCCCGGCCATAAACGGTTCATTGTCGTCGTTTCGGTTCAGGGGGCTAATTTGGGTTCTTGGTCGCTTTTCACTAGGTTTCGACTCAGGGGTTAAGGATTGACTACTTTTGGCCTTTCCTATAACCTTTCGTCCAAAATCTCTGAATCTGCTCCAGACACTCGTCGAGGCAGGGTTGCTGACTGTTGAAGGAATAGTTTGTTCCGAAAGTTCAGTCGCCGACACCTCCGGGTCTAGTTCAGGTTCAGCCGGTTGAATAAAGTGGGAC
>PIVX01000456.1 GCA_003353785.1 Gammaproteobacteria bacterium
TAGGTTCGGATTGTGCGAGTAAGCATAGACTGACCCGGATACTCTGGTGTAGGGGGACGTTGGCGCCAAACGTCCGCCTGACTTCCAGTCGAATCGGGGGCAGGATAGGGGGCATATCTTGGGTCCGATCGACTTGGTGATCGATCATAATGGTGACGAGGTGGAGAAACGTCCTCAATAATTTCACAAAATTCATCAGTTGTAACTTCTTCCTCTGTAGTTGTTATAGGCGACGGCAACAGAGCATTTCGTTGGTAACGAGGAAAATTGGGCTGGTTTAGCCCTTGAGTTACCTCCGTTACGACGGGTCTGCGCAATCTGGATGAGTCACGATTATCTCTAGGTGGTAAAGGAGCCTTAAACTCCGATTCCTGTGACTCCTGAGAACCATGACCAAAAATAGTAGACGAGACAGTCGATGTTCGTGTTTGCATCCTCTTGTCCTTATGACGGTTACCGCGTCGTCTTTTTGGTCTCCGTCTATTTTCCAATATGACCTCGGCCATAAACGGTTTATTGTCGTCGTTTCGGTTCATGGGGCTAATTTGAGTTCTTGGTCGCTTTTCACTAGGTTTTGACTCAGGGGTTAAGGATTGACTACTTTTGGCCTTTCCTATAACCTTTCGTCCAAAATCTCTGAATTTGCTCCAGACACTCGTCGAGGCAGGGTTGCTGACTGTTGAAGGAATAGTTTGTTCCGAAAGTTCAGTCGCCGACACCTCCGGGTCTAGTTCAGGTTCAGCCGGTTGAATAAAGTGGGAC
>PIVX01000038.1 GCA_003353785.1 Gammaproteobacteria bacterium
ATAAAGTGTGTTACCGAAGGACTAGCATTAGCAGGGGTAGGGCATAACATTTCAGCTAATTTACCTATTTCATAACGTAACCTCTCAGGCTCACTTTCATCCAGGAAATCTAGAACATTAATATAGCAATTAGCATGACCACTCCTATTATTAGGATCGAATACATATATTTTTTGTCCTATTGACTTTCGATGACGTTTAGTAATACAGATAAGCTCAGGTTTTGGATCTAAAACAAATACACCACCATCATGCTCTATGATGTTAGGAACAATAACACCAACTCCTTTTCCTGTACGACTGGGGGCTATTAGAATGACATGCACTATTGGTAATTTAATTAATTTACCACTTTTTTGCTTAGATAGTTTTTTAATGGAACTTTCAACATCACAGGTATCAATAGGGGCTTTGGGCATTATTCCTAGAGTAAATCCATTAGCAGACATAACTTTGCTGATTTCTTTAGGAGTTGCAAGTTTGGCGTTACCGAAAGGGTTTTGATGTTGAGGTTTCTTTCTAATTCTCCTTGTATCTATGCTAAAGATAAATGAGTCTTTATTCTTAAATAGATAGATGACTCCACCAACAGCAGATGTTAAACAAAATATTCCAGAAAGCAAATACACCATAGAATTAACGCTTTGGATAATAATAGCATTCCAGATATAGAAGATATCATGAGTATTAATAATTGGCTTAAAAAACTCCCAAGCTTCTATAGTGATAAATGAGCCATGATATACAAGATAAGCAATCATTAATATAATCGAGATAGAGCTACTAAGACCAAGGCGATGCAAGAACATGGATAACCACATCAAAATGACTGGTGACATATACAATGTATATAGAAATAGATTTTCACCAAATTTTGAGCTTAACAAATCAGCTACGGGTTCAACATTCAATAAAGCTAATACTAATAATCCCCAGCAATACCAAGAACAATGTAACCCATATCTGAAAAATCTATTCATATTTTATTTTGCTCCTTATTTCCTAAAAAAATCAATTCCTATAATAGCATTTACTGGATTATATTTTATCTGAGTCCAATGATTTCATTATCCACTCATATGCATTTTCATCCCCCACTGTAAAATGATATTTACCATGTTCATCTTTAGAGTTGCGCTTAGGAAAAATCTCTTGAATTTTTATTTTATCTTCCTCTTATCCTTACCTTTGTCTTTGTTTACTTGAGCAATTGGCACTTCCATGTAAAATATTATAGAGGATAATTTTTCATATTTTTCATCGCTGAATCTACAAACCTCTAAACTATCATTATCATTTACTTTCATGTCTATACTCTCTATCAAGGATCAAGAAACCCTTGCAAACTCCCATCTTTGTTAAATATCATACCTCTTTTTTTATCATCTCTAACAACAATTTTTCCATCCGGCAACCTCTTAAAAGCAGATTTTGGATTATTTAACATCCCATCTACCAATTTCTGAACCATTTCATTTATTTCAGAAGGATTTCCCTTTAGTTTAGGGAATGTTCCTGATGGCCTTTGTCAAAAATTTCTAGAGAATTCTTGCTACAAATTAAGTGCTAGCGTTAACACTTCTAGATTATTTTTCTTTGTTTTGGTCGATTTTAGTTGCTTCAACCAATTTATCAAAATCAGATTCATGCAATCTATCCTGCTCTACACGATATTTTTCATACTCACTTTCAGCAAGAGATTTAGCAATTTCAGCGCGCATTTTGTAGCACACCATAATCATTAAATTCCAGAAAACCATTTAATTTTTTAACCCATTCTTGCATTCTCATCAATTTTCTTTTCTTCGCTTGTAACTCAGCATAATCTAAAAACATAACTACAGTATGGTTGAGTTCTTTAAGCTCCGTTTCGGTTAGATAATTTTTTGCGACACTAACATCGGATTTTAAAATTTTACCATCTGGGGAATTCTTCCAAGTTGTTAAGCCCATATGTTGCTTCTTATGATCTGCCCTACTATGAATTAACTCCGCAGCTGTATTACCATGAATAGCCCAATGTAATTTATTTTGTACTTCACTATAAAACTGTTTGCTAATATCACTATTCCCATCATAATCAACGGAACACTGAGAATAAATATCCGTTATTTTTTGATAAAGACGACGCTCAGAAGCCCTGATTTCTCTGATTTTTTCTAGTAATTCGTCAAAGTAATCTTGACCAAATTTTGAGCCATTTTTTAATCTGTCAGAATCTAAAACAAAACCCTTTATTATGAATTCTTTTAATATTTTAGTTGCCCAGATCCTAAATTCAGTAGCCTTACTGGAATTAACCCGATAACCAACAGCGATCACAGCATCGAGATTATAAAAATTTGTATTATAATTTTTACCATCAGAAGCAGTTATCCGGAAATTCCGGATAACTGAATTTTGATCAAGTTCATTATTTTTGAACACATTATGAAGATGCTCATTTATAGTTTTAACACTAACAGCAAAAAGTTCAGCCATCTGTTTTTGAGACAACCATAAAGTTTCACCTTCGAATAATACATCTATCTTGACTTGCCCGTCTGTTGCTTTATATAAAAAAATCTCTGTTTCTTGCATTGTTTAATCCTTCTTTATTCTTTGTATAATGCCAAAACAATACCGTGCCGTCAAGCAAATTTACCTTATTGTTCAATGGGTTACAGTTATTATGCAGCCCTAACCATACTACTAGGCTTACTCCACGGGTTGCATGACAAAAGGAGGAACCATATTATCGCCTTATGTCATACAACCCTATTTATGAGCATTCATTTAGTTTAGGATTATCGGTTTTATCTTAGGCGTTTGAATATGAAAAATAATTTTAGCTCAAGTGGATATTTTTCTTATTATCTAAAATATTTTCGACTAAATCTAAGGAGACACCAGGTTTTTTAAGCAAAATAGCTTTCTCAGATTGTGGAGATAGTATTAAATTAGCATAATTAACACAAGCGTCATCGCATTGTTTAATTTCTGTTAAATAGATAGTTGTGTTACCAGTATTTTTGACAGTTAATTTTTGACCTGATTTTTTTGTTTGTATGCTATCATGAATAAATTGAGGTCTAATAATTGCAAGAATTTCTGCATGTTTGTCAAAATATAATGTTTTATTAATGGGCTTATCTATCAAGGAGGATTGTAATATTTCAGAGCCATTAATTACATAAATAATATAAGATTGCTCGATTTCCTTAGGATGTATTCTTTTAATGATTTTTATTTTTCTAGAATTACCTGGTTTTAGTTTAAATTTCTTAGGGACTGAAATTAAATCCATTGATTTTTTAGTAGAAATTGTATTATTTTTATTAATGTTGTAGGCAACAGTTCTTATATTAACAACACTATCTTCTTGGTTATAAATGGTGAAATGAAGATATTGTTTTGAAGCATAAAAATCTAATATGTGCGTAGATATTTTTAATTGATTACTTGCAACAACATTATTGAACAACAATATTGACAAACATAGAAGTAATAATTTACTTAAATTATTCATAAAATTTAGATTAAAGCAGATATAATAGATTTTAGTATAAATTTTAACTATATTAAAATGAAATATATTACTAAAAGTGTAAGATAAAATCGTTTCATAGATAATATGAATGAATTTCATACATTTTTGTATGAAAAATTAGAGATAGATTTATATCTAGTCTAACTATTTTTTCCCAAATAACTGTATAAGGTTCAGACTTGTATAGTAGGGGTTTTATGGAAGAACCGACAAATCGCTCCGGTTTTTAAATTGCTCAAATATTAACTATAATCACAGTTTCAACTTGTGAGATCTCAAATTTAATGGAAGGTAATATCATTACTCCTTCGCATAACATATATTCAAGAAGATTGATGTTAAAATCATATCAATTGGATGCATGATGGCTGAGGATGAGTTTTAAAATTCTTGATTTAGTAAAAAACTGTCAAACTTTGGGTAATAAATTTGTAACAATTTCCTCGAATAGAGTTTAGTTTTCATCTTTTGATTCTGCAATATCTTCTACTACATCAGAGGCTTTTTCGGTAACCAATGGCTGCTCTATTGTATTATTATTATTTTTTGTAGCCTCTTGTGATGATTTTAATACCGTACTATTTTTTGTGATATTAATAGTTACTATATTTTTACTCATGCCTAGGAATTTATGAATATCAGACATATTGTATATTTTACTATTTAAATAAATATCAGCATCCACTTGTGGTTGTTGAGAAATTAGTAAGAGGATGCTACCAAATTCTAATTCAGTATATAAATTATCAATATCTTGTATTGAATTAGGGTATTTTTCAGCAACTAATGGTTGCTTTGAAGTGTTCGTGGCGATAAATATATTATCTTCAGTTAAACTAGTAATTATTTGTGTAAAGCTTGTTTGTTGTGTAAGCGTATATGTCCCATCTAAATGGGCTATACAACCTTTGGCTTTATGCATAACATTTACAGTGTACCACAATTCTATTGTTTCACTTTCAGATAAATTTTGTGTGGTTATGGTGTATATATTAAATTGTTGAGCAAATACATTAGTATATAGGAAACATAGTCCTATTAACGAATAAATAAAGGGTTTTTTATATTTCATATTCTCTCAATGATATAATTAATATTTTTGTATTATATAAGATATTTCTTATAAAGTGAACGAATTAATGCAACTACTAAATATCTAAATATATCTAATTTTTTCAATGCACTTTATTGACATTTTTGTAGATGTTATTAGCAAAATTTGAGATATTTATACAAATTAATTTATAATTATACTTGATAGAATTATTCTTAACTTAGAAAATAGTTCTGCAGGCTTATCACTATCTCCGATTTTATTAATAAAATGTGTCATATCAGTTACAAAATTTTGATTCATCTTATTTCCCAAACAAATCAGGTAAAAATTGTATCGTGTTTATTCAGTGCTTTGAGTAAAAGTAACACATGTACTAGAGTCCAAAAAAACGAGGGTTATTTCGAACCTCCTGTATTTAATTTTAAGCTATCTTAAACACCTCACTTATGGTTCAATATACTGGTATTCAAAATCAAAGTCTGCTTAATGATTGAAATTTTAAGTAATGCGAACTATCAGTAATTTTACAGGAGTTTTTAAGATGAAAATTGGCTATGCTAGAGTGAGTACACGAGAGTAAAACTTAGATATGCAAGTGATTGCATTGGAAGAAGCCGGTTGTGAACGAATTTATGAAGAGGTAGTCAGTGGAGTTAAAGCAGAGCGACCAATTTTAAATAATTTAATCAATCAGCTCCGATCAGGCGATGTGTTGACCATTTGGAAATTAGATCGATTGGGACGATCGTTAAAGAATTTGGTGCAGCTTGTACAACAATTAATAGAGAACAATATTGGATTATACATCCTAAAAATTAATACAACGCGTACCACCAGGACAGTTCACTTATGGGTACAACTGCATATCGTCCGAAAAACTACATTCATATAACTAAATATAGTACTATTGATCACCATCTTTCTTAAATTCCAAAAGGTCTCCTGGCTGACAATTGAGATGATGACATATATTTTTAAGAGTCGAGAACCGAATAGCTTTTGCTTTACCTGTTTTTAAAATAGATAAATTCTGAACTGTAATTCCTATATCGTTAGCTAAATCTTGTAATTTCATTTTTCTTTTAGCAAGCATTACATCTAAATTTACAATAATAGTCATAACAAGCCTCAAACTGTATAATTGATTTCTTCATTAATTTTACTAGCTTCTAGCATTACCCAAGAAATAACAATTATAATAATACCATAAAAAATATTTGGTAAATTAGGCGTTCCAAATTCTAGATGTAAAGAATAAGAAGGATTTGTAGAATTAAAAGCACCAGCAATTAAAACGTCTAACATTTTACTAATAGGTTTAGCAAGAAGTGCATCTACAAATAACAATACTCCTAGTCTTCTATATAAAATAGAATTCTCGTCGGTAAAAATATATCCTTCCCCATAATTTTTGAATATTTTTTTAAGAAAAATAAGACTTAAAAAGAAGGGTAATATTGCAATAGTACTTGCGAGTAATGCCATTGTTCTAGATGTTAATGTCCAATTAATTTGGGGTAAATCACGCAAGTCTAATGGTAGAAATTTTATGAAGCTTTCAAATATAAATCCTCCATCTGTAGTATAAGCCAAACCAAAAGAATCATAAGTATTAATTAATAACCAAGGAAGTACTGTTACAAATGGTATTATTATTAGCAATCCATTGATAATTATCAAAAGAATTCTATTTAAAGCTCTAAAACGGTTCATAGTATTACCTTTATTTGTTACCAACAATTGTTAGATAATACATATCCATCAAACGTAAATCAATAATTATTTATTGAAAATCAATAAATAATTAACAAAAAACACGATGTAGCTAGGGTTGCTTAATTTGGGTTCCGTTTTCAATGCAACAAGGCCCTATAAAGATAACACCATCTACCTTCAACCTTGATATAGGTAGCATCAATATGCCATTTTTTGCCAGATTTACCTTTACGATTTGTTCGTAATTTTAATCTTAATTCTACTCCAAAAGAGTGAGTCCAATTATGTACTGTCTGATGACTCAAGCTTATTCCTCTAATAGACATTAGTTCACCAACATCAGTAAGGCTTAATTTAAATCTATAATAATGATGAATTACCAACATAATTATTTCAGTGGGATATTCTATATAATTAAATTTAGTCCCGGTTCTTTCATTATATTGACTACAACATGATCGACAACGATATTGCTTGTAGGCCTAGTTGAGTTTTTGTTGAACATTCATAACTATTTTTTGTTACACAATGGGGACAATTCATATATATCCTAGCAATTGATTAATATATCACTCCAAAATATAGTATTTATACTTGTTGAACTAATATTTGTACTGAATTTTGACAGAACCTTAAATTCGTCCATTAGAGCTTATTGCTTAATTTCCACCAAAACGAATACCAGAAAAATGTTAGTTCTTGGAAAATGTTTTGTCCATACAACACATTGAAAAATAAAGCAAAATACTTTCTTTAAAATAAAACTGCAGAAATATTGACTCAATTGGCTTTATTGTATATAATTTGCCTAGGAATTGACAATAAAGCTTTAAAAGCTTTATGATAATACAAATTATAACTATTCGGAGAAATAAATGAACAAACATCTCAAAATAATTTTAACGAGCGCGTTATTATTTTCTAAATTTGCGGCTGCTACAACAGAGCTAACAGTAAATAATAATACTAATATGAGGCTTAATGTAGGAGTGTATGATTCTGATAATTCTAAGACTGTTGTTGCTATTGAGCCAGGAAGGTCAAAAACAAAGACATACTCAGATAATGATTGTCCAAACCGTATAGGTGTTGGTGCTACCAGCGTAAGAAGCTACAAGTTAGCAAATGCAGCACCACGTGAAACTATTCGGTATAACCATATGATTCAAGATCTTGGTATAGTACAAACACTAAAGTCTTATGGCAGAGTAGTAGACTTTTCAGGCACAGCTAAATTTATGTCCGTAGATAGAAGGCGTTTCCTGCTTAGGGATCTGTTCAACAATGATGGTTCTCTGAATATACTGAATATAACTGTGCGTGATATGCTAAAGAGTCCTGAAGCGTTGACAGGGGTTTCGCTCAACATAGGTGAGAGGACTACAGTTAATATTGATGTAGGAGATGCAACTACAGGCTATTTACTCATCAGTTAAAATTTCAATTATTTAAGTAGATGATAGTAACTCTCCTGTATATACAGGAGAGTTACTTCAAAGAGCAAAACTCTAATAATAGTTAAAATGATGAACTACCAACATAATTATTTCAGTTGGGTATTTTATATAATTAAATTTCGTTCCTGTTCTTTCATTGTATTGTCTAGAGCATGCTCTACAGCGATATTGCTTATAGCCTAATTGGGTTTTAGTCGAACACTCATAACTATTTTTTGATTCACAATAGGGACAATACATATTTATCCTAGCAATTGATTAATATATCACTCCAAAATATAATATTTATACTTGTTGTGCTAGTATTTGTACTGAATTTTGACAGAACCCTTTTTTATACATAAAGCATTTTATAAGATACACAGTTCTTAAATTAAAGTTCTATACTTTAATTAGAATAGTTAAAAACCAACTTCTCTCTAGTAATATGGATGATTATTTATGAACTTTGAACAGACAGCAGAGTTTGCATTTACTCTTAATGAAAAAATTTCTAAGTTAATGGAGTCTAATGGCCTTCTTATTGAGCGTAATAAATATGATATTTATCTTCCTCAGTCGATGTTAAATGATATAATCAAGCTTCAGGAAAATGTAGGAAAACGTATTAAACAATTAGAAGCTTATACAGATGAAAGAACGGAATCGAATGCAGTTCCTTTAGATGTTATTTACTCTAACCTTCAAAAAGAAAATGTAAAATTTGTTTTTCTTCTGCAAGAAGCTGAAAAATTAAGACTTCAGACGATTGAAGAGATTCAGAATAGAAAGGAAGCTGTTCTACAACAACTTGATCTAGCACATCAAAAAAGTAGTCAGCTCAAATATGAACCTGCTTCTAATAAAGCATTGCAAACAAAGAAAAAGCTAAATGAAAGTATTAATTTAAAGAATCGTCCCAAAATATCAAGTGCCGCTGAAATAAACAAAGCCATCCAATTAATAGAAAAAGCAGAAAACGAGGTGGGTACTCTTTTTAAGGAGATAGATTTTTTTGCAAATAAAATGGAACAAGCCCAAAACAAGGTTGATAATTCTTCAAAGCATATAGATTTTTTTGCAAATCTAAGAGAAGAAATGCAGCGAGAGATTCCATCCCATGTTTTTATTAGGGACGGCAACAAGATTAAAATTCCTTATGATGAGCTTTCTAGTAATCTTAAAGAAGTATTGGGTGACTGTGGTAATTTTAATGATTTGTACCAAAAGGACAGACAAAAATCCTCTAACCACTGGACGCGTTTCTGGAAGAAACATACCAGCGGAAGAAAATCACATAGAGATACTGCAAAAAATGTGAGCCGAGCATTAAACGATTTTCTTATGGATAGTAATATGTTCACTCTATTTGCGTTACAGGGAGCTATTGAAAAAGGGAGAAAGGACATTGCAGAGTTAAAACAGGACAGTTTTTTTAAAGCACCTTTAAAATCTGGATCTTATAAATTAGGAGAGAGTTCATTAGAAAAACTCTTAAATAAAGTAGATAAGATCGTTGCTCCAGAAGTTAATCCATCTCCAGAATTAGAAAATTCACAAACCCTCAATAGCAAATAAGGAAATAAGAAAATATTTGCCAAAAGGAGTCCTTTAGGATTTATGCAATGGCAATTCTGGGAATTATAATACTAAAAGCAATTGTCCTTTTTTAACTCTTTAATGTCCATTTCCCCTTCTAGTTATAGCTGAAAACCCCTTGATATATTAATATCATTAACTTTATCATCTAAGGCATTAATTAATTTTACACTTGTTGGCTTTCTTATACCCATACCACGATTTACCGTAATAACATCATCTGACAACATATCATTTAGAATTGTGACAACGTCATCTATATCTTTTGTACTAGACATTTTATTTAGATATTCCTGAATAGCTGTTCCTTTAGCTTGGGCTTGTTTACCCCATTTTTTTTTAAGTTTTTCTGAATATTTCCATAATTTTTTATATTCCTTAGATTCAGCAATCGGGTTAACCTCAAAAGATTCATCCATAATTTCATCACTTTCTATTTGTAAATCTTGAGATTGTTTTAACCAAGCTATTTCATTAAGTTTTACTTCAAGAGACTCTGCATGCTCCTTTGATATAGATATTAAATCATCACATGCAGTACGCAATAAAGACGATACCTCATCAACATTCTCTGGTGGAGGGAAAGAATCATTAGCCATTTCTTCTAACAGTTCTTCAAAAGAATCTACTATTTTTATATATATTTGGCTAAAAATTTTGTCGTCTATCCCAGATTTTTTAAGACTAGTTAGCTCTAATTTTGTTAATGGAATACTTCCACCTATATATTTATCGTGGTGTTTATTAAAATGATCATACACATCAAGTATTTTTGCTTCCCTACTTTTCACAGCTTCGCTAAATTCTACATGTTTTTTACTACTTTTAAGCAATTTACTAAGAGCGGATGGTTTTTTTTTAGTACTGTCTGATATATTTAGAGGTGATGTTTTTTCAAAATACATCCCCTCATAACTATTATCTATTGTTTCATATCCAGATAATAATCCAGGATTTTTTACAGCAAGTGAATTAAATTTTTTAGATATATCTTCGATTGCTAATGTCATGCTTTCAATTTCATCTCCATTGACAACATCGTTTTTATGTTGTTTCACAATATCTTGTATAAAAGGCAAAGACATGTAATTATCATCATCTTCATATAGGCGCTTGAATTCTTGCGAATCCAATTTTTCCATATCATGTAAAGATTTTAGATTTGATAACTTTTTTTCAAAAAGCCTCAACTTCCCCAGCATTTGCTCTAAATTAGAAAAGAAAGGCTCTCGCAAGTTAATTTCATCATCATTTTCAGAATCAATGTGTGCATCAAAAACTCTGTTTATTCTTTTAATATATTTTTTAGATTTAACAACTGCTTTTTCCAATGCCTCTAGCTCTTCTAGTTCTAACATATAGATAATTATTTATTAATATATAGTAATTATAGATTACTAGAACAAAAAATTCTTACTGGTTTTTATTTTTTAAACTCTAACTTATTGATATTATTAAAACTCTATTTCATTATCAAATTCATGTTCTTGCTCTACTTCTAACTGCTTAGATAATTTAAGTTGTTAGAATATCCTTCGATATTTTAATAAAATATGAGGTGATTTATGAAATTCTATAAAAAACACCAACATTCCTTTTAAAGTTATAAGTAAGCGACGTAAAGGCTATCCTTTAGAGACTAATGTTAAGAAAGGATATCGAGTTGAGCGTTTGCAGCAAAAAATGTTTTAGTGGCAGGACATGCCATATTAGCCTGCTTCGACGTTGCATTGGCAACTTCTGTGAATCAGAAACTTTTGCAAACGAGTGATCTAGTAGCAGCTTGAAGTAAAATTCAGAAATCACCTTCCTTTAGGTGGGTGAGGATGTCAATAAAATACAAACTAAATGTAATAAATTTATTCTACTGGAGCAAATGTTGTTTACAAAAAAATATCAATGTGGTGTAAACAGTTTATTTATTTAATAAAATTTGTTAACTTTATATAAATAAAAATTTTATTAATAAAAATTATGCTGCAAAATAAAACTACAAATCTGATCATGGGAATTAATTTATTAATTTTACTATTGTGGTATAACAATAACAGCAATGCCGATGAAATATCACTAATTAATGATTATCAACAGATCTACGGCAGTCTACCTCATAATAATGAAACTAAAATTTCTATAAATGATGGGAAAGACAAAATATCATATCTTTGTACAATAGAATTATCAGAAGATCTTGGGGAGTTTAATAACGTTGTTAAACCAGAATTTGATATATCCGGTTTATGGGGCATAGTGGATAAAGGAAAAATTCTAAGTTTTAGATTTACCTGGAGAAAAACAATTACTTTTTCGATAAACAACACTAATAATAATGACATAACTTACATATTATCTTGCCTAAAACCTTCTCAGACAGAGGAAGATCATGATAAATTTAGATATGAAATTCTCAAAGACACTGTATTTGGAAAGTACGGTGTTCATGAACAAATGGCAGATATAATAGCTAGTTTTGCTGGATTTCACCACCATAACACCACTTATCATCATCATTGTGACCGTAGAGAAAATAGCACTTATGGTTTTAGCAGATTTACTAAATATATTTTGGATTGCCTTTTATAAAATAAATTTTGATCTGACTTATTAATAATTAACCAAACAAAGGAGATAAAAAATGAATTATTTTTCAGCGAGGAATATATTACTTACATTTTTACTTGTTCTTGTAAATGCGGCATACTGTGCCAGTATTTTTGTAAATCATGAAGGTTTTGGAGAATGTAGTTATAGACCTTTAACAATAAATGCAGGAAAACAAGAACCAGTTATCATAATGGGATTAAAGCCTGGTAGAACTTATAAAGTACAGATAACCAATAAAACCAAAGAGTTTGAACATAATCCTAATAAAATACTATTGAATATTTCAGAAAAATTATTTAAAGTGAATCCTATTAGCTCTTCATTATTGCAGATTATCTTTCCTGAAATACAAGTATTGCAATCACCTCATATAATTACTTTTGATCTTGTTAATCCAGACGAAGCAAATTGCAATTATGAGATATCAGTTGCTGGTAATGAGCGAGAAATTCAGCAAAAAGAACAGAAACAACGTGAAGAATATTATAGAAAAATAGACTTAAAAGAAGATAAAGAATCACAACAAGTGTTTAAAACTATGCAGACAGTAATACAAAAAGATATGCCACTTTTTAATCTTAACATGAAAACAGGTAATGTTACATTTGGCTCAGGCATGAAACTAGTATTTAAAGAAACTCAAAATTTGTTTCAAGAGAATGATGATAGCAAGACAGATAGCGGGACATTCGACATAGACTAAATTGTATATTTTTATATATAGGTAACCCTGGGAAATTAACTACGGCTAATTTTCCTAGGGTTAATCTAAAGCAAATATTTTTCGATAAAAGCGTTAAATTACAACTGTATTATTTAATTTCTATGTTTTTTTTCTTTTTAGCTGATTTAGCTTGTTCTTTTAATTCAACATCTATATATTTATTATACTATTTAATACGTAATAATATTTTGTGTTATCTCAAAATAAGGGTGAACAGTTTTTAATAAGGAGAAAAAATGTTTTTAATGAAAAAATATTATACTAGTGTAATGTATATTTTATTGATTGTAATATCAGCTAATTCTTTTTGTATGTACCAGTCTCAAATAGAAAAAGAACAAGCAAAAGCATGTTGAAATATATTAAATTGACCAGCATCGTCACTTACAATAACTGTGTTCCTGGAAAAACTATTATTCTTTAAAATACAACCAATCAAACCAGCCTCAGTAGATGTCTGGAT
>PIVX01000457.1 GCA_003353785.1 Gammaproteobacteria bacterium
GTACATGAATTTCATAAATCCGAGAATTATAGAAACGTTTTCCGACAAAATAAATCCGAAAATTATAGAAACGTTTCCCGACAAAATAAATCAGAGAATTATAGAAACGTTTTCGGGCAATATAAATCCGAGAATTATAGAAACGTTTCCCGACAAAATAAATCCGAGAATTATAGAAACGTTTTCCGGCAAAATAAATCAGAGAATTATAGAAACGTTTTCGGGCAATATAAATCCGAGAATTATAGAAACGTTTTCTGACGAAATAAATCTGAGAATTAGAGAAACGTTTTCTGACAAATTTTCAGAAACGTTTTTAGGACATTTTCAGAAAAGTTTTTCAAGAACATTTCAGAAAAGTTTTTCAGGAAAATTCTGGAAAGTTCTGAAATTTCCGGAAAATTCTGATTTTTTTTTAAGAAAATTACGGAAAAGAAAAAATATTTTGATTAGTCAGCTTGGTTCATTCAAAAACTTCTGAGTTACTCAAAAACCTCTAGGTCCAAAAAACTTCTGAGTTTTGTACACGAATTTCAGACATCAATTTTGTACATGATTTTGTAAGAAAATTCCAGAAATTAAAAAATATTTTGATTAGTCAGCAAAATAATTTCATGACAAAAAAATATGATAACTTGGTTCATCTCAAACCACCTTTTTCCAACAAAAAATATTTTGATTAGTCATCAAAATTATCATTTAAAAATTAAAAAATAACTACGCAAAAAACTTTGAAGTTCTTTGTCGAAAACCTCTGGGTC
>PIVX01000458.1 GCA_003353785.1 Gammaproteobacteria bacterium
CATTTCAGCCCCATTATGGTACACACATATAAACAAAATAAGATTTCATTGTTTTAGCATAAAATTTTTTGTAATTTTTTGGTTCGATTACTTCGATATCGGTACTTGTAAAAGTGTTCGGAATTAAATAAAAACGAACAGAAAAACGTTGTTATTTAAACTACGAACTTGCATGCTAATGAAAAGATTTATTCAACAGATTTTCATCTTAGATGAAAACCAGCTTAAATAAATCTTTCCTTCCGACAGAGGATTAAAAGCTCCGAGCAAAAAATGATGAAATTCGGCAACGTTTTTTCGTCCAATCATACACAAACAACAACCACGAACAACTTTCATGGGATAACACTGCATTATTCACAGCCACAACAATTACAAATTGCTTGTTATAATTATTTATTGTTATAGATAACACTGCGTATTATAAATTTATATTGTTAACGTACAATATATTTAATTATTGATCTAATTCTGAAAACAAAAATCAACACCGCCAATAAAAATCCAATTCAATTAACAACTTATAAATCAATCAACCGAATATTAATGTGGCACATATAAAAAACAAAAGCAATTATTCTAATTGAAAATGTACCAAACAAATAGATTCTGACATTTTTACCAATATATTTGCTTGACGTTTGCTACATTTTTAAGTAATAAGCAATAGCAATATGCAATCGTAGATTGTTTATCATTTGTACTGTTTGTTGTGGCTGTGAATAATGCAGTATTATCCCATGAAAGTTGTTCGTATTTG
>PIVX01000459.1 GCA_003353785.1 Gammaproteobacteria bacterium
GAGATATTGGCAGAAAACTATTTTTTCGCTAGTTGTCGCTGCGATCGATGTCGAATAGGTGCCGTCGTATTACGCACTTTTCTCAGTCAATTTTGAACCAATTTTCATGAAAAAAGCACCAAAATACGTGCCAAAGGAGGTTCTAGTACCTGGTGTTTTTTGTTTTTAGAATAAATGTTTCATTAAGGCGTAAATCGAAAAATTGTGCGGTCTTTTTCCGTTTTTTTACGAAAAGGTGCCGTCGTATTACGCATTTTTCTCAGTCAATTTCTAACCAATTTTCATGAAAAAAGCACCAAAATACGCGCCAAAGGCGGTTCTAGTACCTGGTGTTTTTTGTTTTTTGAATAAATGTTTCATTAAAGCGTAAAGCGAATAATTGTGCACAGTTTTTTCCCCACCGCACATTTTGCACACTTTGTTTTTGCATTCAAGTTTTTTCTTTTCGGCATGAAAAACAAGCAGCTTTAGTTTATAGTTAGCGAGTATTTGGATATACTAAGTACAACTACAAACTTTTGGCTTTCTTTTGACCTATAAATGCACTTATTTCATCAATAACTAGAAGCGTAGTAACCGTTTTAATTTCGAAAACCTGGTTTTCGGCCAAACCATCGTGCCTTGGTTTGTTTTTAAAATCTGGAATTAGGGACACCATCTTTATTTTCAATAATATCAGCTTTTTTCGCTCTCAAAGTCTTACTTATTTACTCTTACATTTCTACCGATTTTGAGGTAAAAACAACTATTTATTATTACA
>PIVX01000460.1 GCA_003353785.1 Gammaproteobacteria bacterium
AACAATAATTTAATTCTTATTTTGATCGCGTTTGACTCGGAACCTTATTAGCTATCGATCGAAAAAAGATTGAACGATATTCGTTAACGCTTCGAAAATATCTAAAATTATCGATTTTTATCGATAATCGAACAATAATTTAATTCAAATTTTCATCGCGTTTGACTCGAAACCTTATTAGCTATCGATCGAAAAAGGTTTGAACGATTTTCGTTAACATTTCGAAAATAACTAAAATTATCGATTTTTAATCGATTTTAACGATAATCGAACAATAATTTAAATAAAATTTTGTTTGCGTTTGACTCGGAACGTTATTAGCTGTCGATCGAAAAAGGTTTGAACGATTTTTGTTTATGTTTTGAATACGTCGAAAATTAATTATTTAAATAATAAATTATAGAGACATTTTTTAAAAAACCGAGAGCGCTAGCACCAATCATTTTTTGTTAGCTATCGAATGAGCCATCAATCTCCGCGATCCGTCTGACAGTTTTCTCAAACATTAACCTCACACACAGACAGATTGTCTACAAATGTATAAGTAGATTTAATAGCTTAACTTAAGTTAGGAATAGTTGTTCAGATATAGATTCCATAAGTTTTAATACACCATGGCTATGGCATTTACCGCGAAGCTCTACAAACTTTTCTCTGAGTCATATGCATCTATTATCTACCTTAGGTATCAAATGTGCACGAACGATGCATACATAAGAACAACGTTGTCATGGAAACATACAGAAGCCCTACTTCAG
>PIVX01000461.1 GCA_003353785.1 Gammaproteobacteria bacterium
ATGAATCGTGAGTGCAACCATGGACCGGGGCTGCATATTAAATTATTTGATTATTTGGGCTCCTTTAAATTTTCATTTTTGAAGGATTATTTCAATTTATGTTTCCGCAAAGAATACTTTCCTGTGCTGCATAAATTGGGTTATGTAAAGCCGATATTAAAAAAGGGTCGCGACCCACATGACGTGAAAAATGCACGTGAATTAACATTAATGGGATTTACGAAGAAATTATATGAAATTTGTTGGAATTTGAAGATAATTGATCATGTTGTTAAAGCGGATATCATACATCCAAACAATTGTGCATCACTGCCTGGCAAATCCACCAGTGATGCTTATAATTATATTGTTGATTTTATTTATTCACGGTGGGCAGTGTTTCCCGAGCATTCCATATGATATATTATTGCGGAGATTAAAGAAATATTATCGGTTTCCTGATAACGTTATTAATGTTATTCGTGATTTGTTCAGTAATGTGTGGAAAGTGGTTATTGTTAACGGTGTTCGTTCGGAATTGGATAAAGGGAGACCTATGAGTCCATTATTCAGTTTGTTATATATTGATCCGATATATTATACAGTGAGTTATATGTGGACGACTTGGTATTTTCAGCTATGATTAATCGCTTCCACATTCAACACTCCCGACGTAATATCAATAAACAATTGAAATATATCGAAATGTGGTTGACGAACAACAGAATGCGGCTGTCTATTAAACGTAAAACAAAGATAATGTTATTTTATAATAACTA
>PIVX01000462.1 GCA_003353785.1 Gammaproteobacteria bacterium
CTCTCCAGCCCTTTCAAAAGTTCTTAAAATATTACTATTATCTTTCCATCTCTCATCAGAATCCTCACGCTCCCTATTAAGAATCTCCAAATTTTCCTTTATAAGTTCCTCTTCATTACCATTCACACCTGAGCCAATATTATTGCTATTAGAATTAGAATTCATATTACTTCCAGATACAAGCATATTTCTATTATCAATATCAGATAAAGGAGGCTCAACAATAGGTACAAAAGGGGCAGTATTAACTATATTTGGGTCAACATTATTATTCTTTATAATAGTTTCTTTCCCACTATCAACACTACCTATCCTAGGCAAACAACTCACACCTCTCAACAATGCTCTATGTACTCTACCCTTTTTTAAACTCCTTTCAATATCACTAGTATCGATACCAGCCATTTTCATTTTTTCTATTTTCTCAGCATTTCTCTCAGCTACTTCATCAGACAACTTACGCTCAGCCCTAACTCTCTCCATTACACCATTAGTAAGATCATCTGCAATTACACTACCATTATTCTTACCTGTCCCACTAACCTCACCAATCAAACACAAAGGCAACAAAAAAACAAAAACTTTTCTACTATAAAACATCCTATTTAACACTTTTACCAATTATTCTATCCACCAAACTATACCTCACTGTAGTAGCATCAGGATCCTCCTTTTTCATCATTTTATTAAGTTCATCAGTTCTAACCTTATGATCTTTCGCATTTCTCAAAAGATCAGATTTCATTTTACTCAGCT
>PIVX01000090.1 GCA_003353785.1 Gammaproteobacteria bacterium
AAGCATCCTTTCGTCATCTTACGTTGTGCTGAGGAGGTAGCTGATTAGATTTATTGGTGCGTCCAACGGCAATAGGCAAACCTCGACCATCAAACGGACGCCTGCATTTGACTACACAGTCGCATGGACCATCCCCAGCAACACCAAAATCACGGTGCATCAAGATCACTAAATCGCGCCAATGACAATCACCATCAGCAGTATCAACAACTGCAGCCAGTATGCCACCCACTACATCAACGTCCACAACAACATCCACCACAACAACGTTATTATCATCCTCGTTCCCAGAGCGAGCAAATTCGTCAGCCATTTCAACATCCAGCGCCAAATCAACCGCGACATCAAACGCGACATCAACCTCGAACACCGCCATCATATCCACCGCGACATCAACCTCGAACACCCCCATCATATCCACCGCGACATCAACCTCGCCATCAACAACAACATCAACCAAAACAACATCAACCGCATTTTTATTCGCACCCACCTTTTGTTCAACAACAACATCAACAACCCACACCACGACATTTGCAGCCACATTTTGTTCCACATTTTGTTCCACCGCGACAAGTACAGCAACAACCACATCAACATCCACATCAACATCAACAACGACAACAAGAACAACAACAGCAACAACCAGCTCAGCCATCTCCATTCCTCCCACGTGTGTTTCAGACTGTACATCCAGTCAACAACAACAACAACAACAACAACAACAGCAACAGCAACAGCAACAGCATCAACAACAACAACAACAACAACAGCAACAGCAATAACACTCAACAAGTAAGCTCATCACATCACCACAAAACTACACGTCGTCCATCAGAACTCTCACACCCACCAACCATGAGCAGTCCCAGAGACAGCAGTCCCAGAGTTGAGAAGAAACCGAAGAAGAGGAAGAAAACGAAAAGAACAAAACGTAGCCTCCGATATTTACAAAAGAGGGGAGGTACACCAGTGATCGCAAAGTTGCTCTCTCAGTTATTAGTAACTAATCGGCAAATTAAAAGAAGACGTCGTCAGCAGAGAGGGAATCGGTATGCCTCTAATTTCAATGACCATCCATATTATGATGAGAGACATCCAGAATACGATCGAGATTTTCGAGATAATGAAGATGATGATGATGATGATGACCAAACTCATTACCAGCGGACTAATTTGAAGGGAAATAAATCCAAAAAAAATGCTCCATCAGTTACTGCTCCTCAAAAACATCATCATCATCATCATCATACTACATATAAAAAGAATGAGGCAAACAATCAAGCAAAGACTGAAGCAGTCAACATTTTAGTGAACGTTGTTGGCGATGGGATGAATGATGAGCAAGCAGATATTGTGAAGGATAGTCATGGTGATGATGATATTGCTCATACGAAGAAAACGGCACATCAAATGCAAAGATTTACAGTATCTGGAGTTAATTTGAAGAACATTACCATACCAATGATATTACCATATAAACTTACACCACGACAACGTATGTTAGCATCCTCTATCACTCATAATCATCATCGATATAAGTTTGTACTCATGTTCATCTTCTTCATCTTCTTCTTCTTCTTCATCTTATTCATCCTTTTTTTTTCCCAGTTTTGTGAGGAGAAAATGCCATTTTTTCATGAAAAATGACGACATATTCCGCAGAATTGAAGGTAATGTCTATTTTCCATTGTACATTGATGACTAATGCCACTGTAATTTATTATCGACAGTGAATTCAATGATAATGTAGGCCATTGGGCGCATTACACTCAGTATTTTACATTTGTGATAACATTTATATGCATATAACGTTTAGTATTATTACCCAGTTTGTGATGGAATTCCACTTAGTCATGATCAGTGAGGAAAAATTCCACATTCTGTAGATAATGATGAATAGTTACATTACTTTATGGTTCCCACCGTGGTTTTGTGATGCAAACCATAGTTTTGTAAATGCAAAATTCCATTATATTTTGATAAGTACCTCCATGACTCTGGTTGACTCTGGAAAAAGAAATAGCAGAAATTGAAACATTGCTGATCGGAACTATCTTTGGTCTTTAGTTTTTGGGTTGAGATTGCCCTTAGTCTCTTAGAACAATGTGGAAAGGGCGCCACAAGATCCTCAAATGTTTCTTCCGAAGTAGTCATCCTAGTGGTGCTGCAGTGGTGTGTATCCACGATGATTTCAATGATGCTTTTTTGGTATCTTCTCATAAAGGTGTATGTTGTTTTGTATTTTTGTCATGTTAAATTATCAGTGCGTTGAGTCTCATTATTGTTGTCATGTTAAATTTTATATGATGTTTCATATCATAAATTTGAATTATTGTTTTTCTCATAGATTCGATTATATTATTTTCATAAATTATGCGTATAAATCTTTTGCGTTATAGTTGATGATAATATACCTACATATTTTTTGTTGAGCATGTTTTTCTTTAAATTAAACAGACGCTGCAGTCGATACTAACAAGATGACGAAGTATTGGGAGACTGCTGTTAATAAAACATCAGAATCCAAATTATTTTTTGTTGGTGAAAATGAGCCATGGATTTGGTATGAGAGGCAATGGATATACAGTGATTCATTTGAATTAAAATATTTATTGGAAAGAGAGACCCTACAAAAACAAATCGCATCATTAGGAAAAAGCAATCCATCCAGGAAGCATGGTAAATTACCTAAAATTGATCAAACACCAAAGGCTAAACATATCACATTGGATGGATCATCACCAGGATCAGCATCAGCATCAGCACCATCATCATTCCTTGCTCTGCAAATTAATCCATTGCCACACAGTGTTCCATCGCCATCGCGATCACGCTCACGCTCACGCTCACGCTCACGCTCACGCTCACGCAAACCATCTCCAGCAACATCAAGAAGACGCTCACATAGACGTTCTCAGTCAAAATCAACATTATCAGGATCAGGGTCAGGATCAGCATCTTCGTCATCGTCATCGTCATCGTCATCAAACAAAGCCAGAATTTCGCCATCAAAGAAGAAAAAAAAGACAAAAAAAAAAAAAAACAAAAAAAAAAAAAAAAAAAAAAAAAAAAAAAAAAAAAAAAAAAAAAAAAAAAAAAAAAGACTGAAACT
>PIVX01000463.1 GCA_003353785.1 Gammaproteobacteria bacterium
CGTTTGTTTAAGTTCAAAGGCGGTTGTCTTCGATATACCTGCCCATTAAAAACTCAGAAACATAATTACTACAAACCTGCCTTAGGCTACACCACTAACATAGCCATTTCAGGAACTAGCCAACCCGTTCAGCTTCGCTGAACCATTTAGCCCGATAATTTTATATTTGTTTTATTTATATTGCATAAATTGTATCGATATTTTATCTTCATATCAAATTATACCAATGTTATAGCATTTAGATAATTATATCAACTGCAGCGCCGTTTATATAATTTATATTTCATTATATCAACTTTACAGTCAGTTATTTCAATGTTTTAGGTCAATATCTCTCTCTAAACAGAGTGGGCGCCGTTTGTATTTTGAAAATACAAACAGCGCCCGCCGTTACCTCAACATTATAGTCACTTATTTCAATGCCATATGTCATTATCTCTCTGTAAATAGCCTGGGCGCCGTTTGTATTTTTAAAGTACAAACGACGCCCGTCGTTACATCAAGGATAAATCATATATTTATACGTCATTATATTAGGTACATTATTAGGTCTCATTTGATGTATATATCGTTATATATTATTACGAATCGAAATTTGCATAATTAATTAGCATAATTAGCATTAATTATGAACTTTTAAACTTTTATTTTGCTCGCATATAATTCGGGACATTATTAGCTTTCATTTGATGTATATATCGTTATATATTATTACGAATCGAAATTTGCATATTTAATTAGCATAATTAGCAT
>PIVX01000464.1 GCA_003353785.1 Gammaproteobacteria bacterium
ATCAACTAACCCTTCTTTTTGTGACCCCGACCTTCGGAGGGGCCACTATTGTCGTCACTGCTGTCCCGTGTTTTTTTTTACAACTCCCCTTGTGCAAGCCATAGCTAATTATCTACTGGACCGATCGAGCTGAAATTTGGAACATGGATACTAGACCGAATTCCCCAGGAGGACTTTTTTTTGTTTTTCGATTCGACCCCCGAATCGTGGGAAATCGTGAATCGCCCGAAAACAGAGGGAAATCACCATAAGTTTTTACTGAGTAGGCCGATCGGGCTGAAAATTTTGTGGGAGTTAGGCGACACACAGGCAAATAAAATATCTCTCGGTTTTTTCTCAACGATCACGGGATCGGCCGTGGGCTGCCAGATCTTCGAATTTCCGAATATCGATCCGATCGCCGGAAATCGACTTTTAATCCATCAAAACTAGTTAGAAACGTTTTACAACTATATGTACGACATATACGGACCATAAAAACACCAAAATCGTCGGTCGATTTGGCCGTGGGCTGCCAAATCTTCGAACTTCGGAATATCGACCCGATCGCCGAAAATCGACTTTTAATCCATTAAAATTAGTTTAAAACGTTTTAGAACTATGTATACGATATGTACGGATCATAAAATAACCAAAATCGTTGGCCGTTTCGGCCGTGAGCTGCCAAATCTTCGAATTTCGGAATATCGACCGGATCGCCGAAAATCGACTTTTAATCCATTAAAATTAGTTTAAAACGTTTTAAAACTATGC
>PIVX01000465.1 GCA_003353785.1 Gammaproteobacteria bacterium
AAGAAGCTTTTCAACTCACAAAGAAAAAAGCAAAAAACTGAATACATCAAATGACTGGCAAAAGTAAAAAGATTGAAAAAATATACATGTATATACAGAAAGATGTAGAAAGCTAGAGAAAGCAAGGGAATGCATCACATTTCTGGGTAATAGTAGGGCAATACAAAAAGATAAAGAAACTAGAAGAAGCTTTTCAACTCACAAAGAAAAAAGCAAAAAACTGAATACATCAAATGACTGGCAAAAGTAAAAAGATTGAAAAAATATACATGTATATACAGAAAGATGTGGAAAGCTAGAGAAAGCAAGGGAATGCATCACATTTCTGGGTAATAGTAGGACAATATATAAACAAAATGAAACTAAACAAAGCTTTAAAACTCAGTGAGAAATGAACAAAAAACTGAATACATCAAATTATGTCAAAAGTAAAAAGATTGAATTATCGAAAAAAGGGTCTAGACCCTACAGTGACCCCGACCGATATTATAGGGAATCCGCCAAAGATATGTTAAGGTTTCTAACTTTACCAAAATATGTTAAAAGGCCATTTAAAACGCAAACGCTAGATATAGAGAACGCAAATTGATTTATTTATTGATTTTATTTATTTATTGATTTTTTTTTACTCTTTTGGGGGCTCCCGCCCCCCACACCCCCGGCAAGGTACAGGCGTCCGGCGTCCCTTACAACAAATCATTTTTTATTCTTTTGGGGGGATCCCGCCCCCACACCCCCCGGCAAGGTACCGA
>PIVX01000091.1 GCA_003353785.1 Gammaproteobacteria bacterium
TATATATTTTCCTGTTTTGAGGATTGGCTTCGAAGAGACCACCTCTCTGAAAAGTGGAGAGTAAAAGGACAATTCTGTTTTTCCTTCTTATAAGGAAAATCTTTTTTGGCTCCATTTCTTCTTGAAGACATTTACCAATTTGATGGGCGTACTTCTCTTGATTCTTACTAAAAATCCTGTCCTGAGTAGAGGGAGCCAGTGTAGTTTGAGTGAGACTCGTAGTTAATAGCCCAACCTGATCCTGTTTCTTAATACCTCACTATCTTCTTCCTTTTATAAGGACGGTTGCTCTAATTCTACCTGTTCTTTTTCTTTATAGTGGGAGAGAGGTGAACAGAGAAATAGGCTCAAGGCTTCTTCTTATACATGTATAGTTTTAATTTTAATGAGTGCTGTGCTTTTTACAGTTCTCCTCTGACCGTGAGATAACCCGGCATGTGTGATTCTAAGAACTGGAGGAGCTTTAGGGATGGGCCCTCCGGGAGGAGATCCCAACATTTATGGATGTTGAGCCTGAGCCTTTGGGAGAGACGAACAACCTGAAGAAGGGGGAGTACTGCTCCCATATAACCCCAATACGACGGGGATCCCCGTCGGGAGAAGGTCCACACTAGTATCTGATACTTCTCTAGTAATCTGCCCCATCCCAGGTGTGGGCGGGGGTCTTCTTTTTCTAGGAAGACTCCTGAGGAGAGTAAGAATTAGTCTTCTACCTTTTAGTGTCGTAAACTTTCATTTTCCTATCTTCGGCGTTGGCCTCAGATTCTCCCTGTGAGTTATTATTACTTTTATAGGAAGACAATCCCGTGCTTTACAATACAAGAAAGAATATTTTGGAGATAATACCCTTAGTATAGGGTGAGTAATAATGTCTCTCTTAATTGAAAGAATAAGTCGCACCGCCCGCGCTGTTACTCTTGGAGCTCGGATTAGTGTTAATATTATAATGGGAGGAATCCTTCACAGTGTAGTTGGAGAGAGAATAAGAAGGTGGGGAATACTAGGCCTTTCAGTATTAGAGAGTATAGTTGTAGTAATTCAGGTGTATGTTTTCGTTCTTCTTCTTTGTTTATACACAGCAGAGCTTGAGTAATGATATGAGGACGACCTTTACAGTGGGCTAAAGACAGCGGCATGGTGGGGATAATTATTTGTTTAAGAGCACGGGTCATAATTACTTTCATCTCTGTCTATAGGTTGAGGGGGTCTCTTTACCTTAGCGTAGTAGTAGTGAGAGCTGATCTTTTTCTCTTAGCCTTGGGCCATTTTACTTTAGGTAGAAAGAAGGATTTCTATAAGAGGAACCTCTGCATCGTTGCGGGGTTTATTTGGGGGTCAATCTGACAAATTCCTATTAGGTTGATGTGTATATCTGTCCTCCTCCTATTTTCTCTGGCTTTTCTCAAGTTTTGAGAAGAGTGGATAATTATTCTCACCTTAAACTTTAGGGCTGGGCTGGCCCTTGCTTGGGTGTGCTTTCAATTTAGTATTGGAGCTAGGTGTGAAGATTTTACCCTATATGAAATATTGGTAAGGTTATGAAGGAGGTTCACCACTCTAAAGGCAGACGTTGCGGACTGGATTCTACAAGGAGGGGGTCGCCCTCCTAGTGGAAATTGTCTGCCTTTTGTTCCTGGAAAAGACCTGGACGATCAAGGCGCTGCCCTCAAGTTGCAGAGACTGGCATACTTCCCCTCCATGGGAAGGGTACGCCTTTCAGAGGGAGATTACTGACTCAAGGTTGTAGAGCATGGAACAGGCAAGCGTTTTCTTTTGACTAACACTCTCTCCTCTGTCCCTAGCGGCTGGAAAGTTTTTCTTCCGGCCTCAAAGGACTTAGACCTGGGGGTTTATGGGGTCCATGCGAGGAAGAGATTAGGAGGCGGACTTAAGCTATGCTGTATTTACCTTGCTCCTCTTGGATATAAAGAATAAGTTTGACGTCAGAACTCTCGTCTCGCGAGAGGGACCTTATATTATATAGGCTGAGACTGTCTTCTCTTCCTGTTCTTCCCTTGAGTCAAGATTCTACCCCACTTGTTAAACCTGTTTGGATACTTTAAAAAAGTAATCAAACGCTGCCTTTTGTTAAATCAAGTCCGACAGTTTAGTGTATGGACGACGCTTTTGGTATCGTTTTAGTCGTAGAAATAAAATATATTCAACTGTTTATGCTATACTTCGATTTGTTATTATTTTTATTTTTCTTTATGGGATGAGAGACCACTTTTCCCTCAGAGTAATAGGAGCAAGGTTTGACTTATTCTTTTTTATTTTAGGGTATTTCACTTGAAAAGAGGGGTCTCACTCTCTTATAAGACTTGGTTGTGTGGTAGTAGGTTTAGTATGGGGGTCAAGGTGACAAATACCCCTGAATTTTATATGTGCTCTTACTCTCTTATTCATCTTTGTCTCTATCTCAATGTTTTGGGAAGAGTGAGTGGTACTAATGCTGTCTAATCCTAGGGTAGGTGTAGTAGTAATCTGGTGTTGTCTGCCTCTTTGCATTGGTGTCTTCAACGAAAGGTTTACTCTTTCTGAGGTTTATATAAATTTTGGACACGCGTTAGTCCCCCTGGGAGGTGGTCCCTCTCTTGGAAGAGGCAGGCCACTAAGAGGGGGCAATCCTTGGGGGCAGGCTCTCCCCTGACTAGAGCTTTCCTCAAAAGATAGGACTTCTGGTACTTTTTATGTTCCTAATGGGATCGGGTTTCCTAAGCTTCCCAGCACCGAGTTTTATTTAAGACCGGGGTATCTTAAGACGACTGAAGAGACCTATAGGACACACCTTAATTTTTATGGATTTAGAGTGGGGCCCGAAAGAGGGGCCCAAATAAATATATCAGGTACCGTTCAGATGGGAAACTATAAAGTAACTCCTATTCCCGGGACCTATGGACAATCTTTTAATTTTCAGAAGTGTACGCCTCGACACGTATAATTTAACAAGTTAATGTTATGAGGACGACTTAGGGCTAACATTCACTTTTCTCCCTGGCCAAGGCAGGTTGGTCTTTGTGTTCTAGGAGGCATTACCTCTCTTGTGATTTTTCTTAAAGCTGGGATTTTAGTCACCTTTCTTCTCTGTTTAATTTGTTTAGGAGCAAG
>PIVX01000092.1 GCA_003353785.1 Gammaproteobacteria bacterium
AACTGTAGTAATTCATTGCTTGTTTCTCAGTCAATACTCAGAATTATAGTTCAGCACATACACTGATAACTTCTTGTAGGCACTGCCAAAACATTAACGAAAAGCATCCTTGCTTAATTTATCATCCATGGGGTAGATTAACTATAGCAGACAAACAAAAAACTGTATAAATACCTGATACTCCCCATGTCTAAAGTCAGGGGCTTTACGCCATTTTTTCGGTAAATAATGATAACGTGTTGCACAAAAATATTTCAAAATGTCTAAAACCACACGTGATTTTTGCAGTTGATTTTTATATTCAATAGTTGCACTATAAGATCGAATTAAAGCTTTATATGGAGATATTGTTCTTTATCGATCGTATGGGATACACAATTAATACCTGATCAGGATAATTCTTAAACTCAAGTTGTTTAATTAATAACAAGCGGTGTTTGTTATTGAAATTTTAATGGAAATGGAAAAGGAGAGCGGCGGATGATGGATGACCAACTACAAAAACAATTAAAAAACTATCTAGTTAAAGCTATGGAGTCACAAAGAATAAGGAATATATTTAGCTATAATAAATTCATATAATTGATTTTTAAGAAACATGCCTCAAGGAATAGATACAATTTTAAATAATCCCTCAAATCTTGAGGTAATGGAAGTATTGGTTAGTTATCTAGACTATCAAGGGATTTTGAAGCTAGATGGTGAACTTTATGTTTCAAAAATGCTAATGTCAATTAGAGAAGCCATGGATGGTGCAGGATGTCATAGTTTTAAAGAATTTATTGAGCATGCTAAGAAAAAAAATGATAATGGAAACTTACTAAGCCAGATAGAAAACCATATTAATACTACTATTCTTTTTAAAAACGCTCCTCATAATGCAAATCCTCTTGAGTATTGTAAAAGTAAACTTACTAATGAGTTAGCATATTTTAAAGAAGCAAAAGAATATATTAAGATCATTATTGATATGATCAAAAAAGGACTACCGGATCCAAATAGTCAAGATGATTTATTACTTGCTCAAAGATATGCTGTAACTGTGATAGAAGAACTATTAGAAGAAAATGAGGATTTAGATTTAAATAGCTCACCTGAACAGATTTTGGCAAGAATTTCTACCTTGGTAAGTGATGAACTTAGCAGTGAAAGTGATTTTGATGATTGGCAAGAATCTCTTGAAAGCTTTAATAAGAGCTATATTAATTATTCTAGGTATAATACTCAAAATAAAAATTTATTAAAATCTAAAATAACAAATGCAGAAAATTTAAAGCAGAGTGGTCTTGATAGGATTACTAATGATAGCAAAAAGCTTGAAATAGTTGATATGTTAGCTAGCTATTTAACTGAAAGTGATTTAGTAGCAGCCTTAAATGCAATAACAAGAGATACTCCTGAATTTTCTGATAAGAATAAAGATCTGCATTTGAGAATAGATGGTATTAGAGATCTAATGCGTGAACATAAATGTTTTAGTGTAAAAGATTTAATTGAATATTCAAAAAGGTCTAATGTTGATATAAAAATAGGTGAAGAGTTGGAGCTATACCTTAGCGACATTATGGATCTATGTAAGCAGCAGAGTTATTCTGATACTATTGAAAGAGTATTGGAGCCTATGTTACAAGACTATAAAGGTATGGAAGAATATATTAAAATTATTGCTGCCATGAGTAAACAAGGAATGCCTGGTCCAAACTCACAAGATCAGATTTTAAATGCTCATAGAGAGTCTATAGACCAATTAAATAATTTTTTGAATCTTAATCCTGATTTAACTATAGATAGTGATCCTAAAGTTATAATGGCAAGATTATTAGATTCTGGAAAAAAGAGACCTATTGGTAATCTTAATTTTAGCAGTGGAGTAGTTGGTCCTCCCAATGTGATATGGAATTCTTTTTTAGAATATAAAAAACTGCCGCAAACTCAGCAAAGATTTTTAAAACAAAAATGCCATCTGCCTATATCAAATGATATGTCACAAGTTAATTCACAATCATCAAACTTAGAGCAAGGTATTGGTGTCTCACTAAATAACGGCAATACATCAGATATAAAAGCTAAGTTCAAGGCATCTTTGCAGAAACTGCAGACAAAGTCTGAAATAAATGGTTTTACTGAACCAGCAATTAAAAATATAAATAATAAAAATTATTATGAAACAACAGTAAAGAAAGGTAGTGCTGAAACAGTTATCAGAATGGCAGAAGACGGTCAAAAAGCTCATATAAAAGGTGGGTTTAATACAGAAAGTTATAAAATATTAATAAAATCATTTGTCGACACTAATGATATTAGGGATATAAATGATATAAAACCAGATAATGTTCCTCCAAGCAAACTAGAAGAAGCAAGGCGTATAATTCATGAGAGCGTTAGCTCACAGAGGGTTGAAAAAGGAGGTGATCCTCTGCCTCCTTTTGATGAGCCCGAACAAAATAACTCCATAGGAATCACCATAAGATGACTATCAATTCAGAACAAACAGCTTGATTTAACACATAGCAGATTATCACAAGGTAAATTCTACAAAAAAATTTTTCACACGATGCTTATATTTTTGACCATCTAAAAAAGGTAGGTTTTCTTACATTAAACATAATTACATCAGCAGATTTCTTTAATAGATGTATTCGGTTCGCTGGATATAATAAATTATCTTTAGCAAGTTTTCATCTAAATTCATTCACTACAGGAACTACCCCTTACCCAGCTGATACAGTAATGAGAATTGCTATAAATACTATTAATAATGCGCAAAAAGTTTATGAATATGATTTAGATGTAAATTTTTATGTTCAAAATGCTGCACAACTTTTAGTAGCACAAAATATGATTGATGCCCTTTGATATTTATTTCTGCAAAGGATTATCATCAAATTTACCTTGATATTGTTTGTCTTCTAAGTAATTAATCCTACGGCAAAGAATAGGCGGACACTCATCATTTATAAAAGCAATAATAATTTTTTTACCAAAACTAGATATTTCACCCTTTTTAAATTGGTGTCTTTGATATTGATTGTATTTGTAGGGCATATCTTAACTCCATTTAGATTATTTAATTCAGTTTAAGTGATCTTACTAACCATGGAAAGTGT
>PIVX01000466.1 GCA_003353785.1 Gammaproteobacteria bacterium
TACTCCCCAGCAATCTCAGCTAACCTATTAAAAAACACTACTCGATGCCATTCTGTCCTTTCCTGCTTTTCACCCGTAGCTTTATCTTTCCATGTTTCACTAGTAGCAACTGATATATTTACTAAAATCTATACAATGATCCCAATCTGGATAATCTGGATCAGATGAATTGTATATGACAAAGTTAAATAAACGTGTTTATTTCTAACGAATAGGAGCTAATATACATGCCTTTAAAAACAAGTAAACTTCGATACATAGCCCATGGAATAGGAGCTCAGGAAAAGAAGGAACTTGCTTTGAAAGTAATTAGTTATAACCAAATAATTGTCTCATTAGCCGAACAGCAGCAAGTAAGTCCTGATGAATCGTCACAAAAAGTAAGATAAAAGGTTCTTTAAAAGGATTCCATTCACGTTTATACTATTTTTATGTCTTAATATTAGTCAATTAAGCGATTTTTTTTACTTGGTGGAATTTATTTGCACAAATCTTGTGGTTATAGTAAACTACATAATCAATGAAAGAATATATAAACACCGGATTATTTAGATATGAAGCATTTAACCAAGTTAAAATATTTCTCCATCTTACTCAGTTTTGCTCCTATTGTATTTGGTGCAATCCCTGCTATTCTAACCCCAGAACAACGCTCAGTACTATTAGCTAATCCTATTAAGCCCCCTCCTCCTACGCAGCCATATTCTGCCCGAGTAGAATCCAGGGTAATGTACGGTAATGAACGAAGT
>PIVX01000093.1 GCA_003353785.1 Gammaproteobacteria bacterium
TCCTCCTTACCTGTGTAGTGGTCTGTAGCAATAGAAAAGGTTGCTCTTGTAACCTCCTTGCCGTTGGAGATACTTTCCTTACATTCGGGGTCTTTACCCACGCGTCCGATAAGCGTGCACTTGTTTAATGAAATCATATAAATAAAATTTAATTTTGACTAACACTTAGGTAAAGGAGGTTAGTCGTAGCCCTCTTTAAAGTTTTAATTTTTTTTAGGTAGAAAATTCGCAGAACTTTTTCCTGCCTAAAAATATCTGAAGGTTGTTAATATGTTTACTTGTTGAGTATATCTTGATGGTTGTCTAGAAAATAGCCTAAAGAACAAACATTTTCTGTTTTAATTCTTTTGATTAGGTTGTTCATCTTAATTGTCATCTTGTCTGCTCTTGTTTTTAAGTTTTCTTTCATGCATTTTGAGTCGGTTATCTCAAGATTTAGGTTATTTATTTCCTCGTCTATGTCTTCGATTCTTTCTTTAAAAATGTCTATTCTTTCATAGATGAAATCATATCTTTTTTGATTGTGTTTTGGAAGACTTCGCTCGTCTGGGTAATTAGCTATTAACTCTTTTTTTTCGTCAAATAGTTTGTTAATTTCTTTCTTGAAATTTGCTGTGTCTTTCTTTAGTAGACTTATTACTTTCTTTGTGTGACCTGTCTCTCTATCTATTTGATATTTGAGGTTATCTGTCTGGTTTATCTTTACTTTTAGATTATTTGCTATAATCCTTAGCTGTAGTATTGTCTCTTGTTGTATTTTTTTGTTTGTCATGATGGTTTTAATTTTAAGGTTTGAATTTTTAGTGTTAGGTAATATGTGTAATTTTGAGTTATAATGTGAGAAGTTTAAAAGTTAAGATTTATTTTATATAAAGGTGAATCGTTAGATTCTTTACCTTTATATAAAATGATTAAGTTTGACTAATACTTGAATGAAGGAGATTAGTTATAATTCTTTTTCATCTCTGCTATTGACATTTGCTCCTGCTTTGATAAGTATTTCTAATACTTTGACATTTTGGTTTTCAGCAGCATAATGAAGGGGTATATTGCCGAAATTATTTTTACAATTAAGCTCAGCTCCTGCTTTAAGAAGTATTTCTAATACTTTGACATTTTGGTTTCTAGCAGCATGATGAAGGGGTATATTGCCGAAATTATTTTTACAATTAAGCTCAGCTCCTGCTTTAAGAAGTATTTCTAATACTTTGACATTTTGGTTTTCAGCAGCATAATGAAGGGGTATATTGCCAGAATTATCTTTACAATTAAGCTCAGCTCCTGCTTTGAGAAATATTTCTAATACTTTGACATTTTGGCTTTCAACAGCATAATGAAGGAGAGTCCTTTTGGATTTATCTTTATAATTAATATCTGCTCCTGCTTTAATAAGTTCTTTTATTACTTCGGTTTCTCCGTTTTTAATAGCTAAATAAAGAGTAGTATTCATTTGATTTTCTTTTTTCATAGTAAAGGGGGTTAAATTGATTAGGTAATATATATAATTTTAAGTTATAATGTGAGAAAGTTAAAGTTTTAATTTTTTTTTAGGTAGGAAATTCGCAGAATTTTTTCCTGCCTAAAAATATCTGACAGGTTTAAACCCTGGCTTGCTTGGGACTTATTCTTAGGTACTTTGTATTTAAGGTAATCTTCTGTGATAGTTATGATGTACTTTTTGATATTCATAGTAGTTCTAGTTTTGAGGTTAGTAGACTTTATGTCTTTTTATAGCCGTGGTCTTGTTTCCAGGTTCCCTGTTTGGCTTTCCTTGTCGCAAGTGTGTCGCAGTACTCATTTTCTGTGTGTCCTGTATGACCTTTTACCCAATGTATCTCTATCTGATGTTGTTTGTAGACTTTCCAGAGGCGGTGCCATAAGTCCTGGTTTTTCTTACCTTTAAAGTTAGAAGAGACTAGCCATTTTTTTAACCAACCTCTGTTGATAGAGTCTACTATATAGCGTGAGTCAGTATATATCGCTACCTGCTGATTCTCTATCTTAATGGCTTCTAGACCTATGATTACTCCCATGAGCTCCATGCGGTTATTAGTAGTGTTTTTAAAGGCACCGGTAAATGTCTTAGAGCCTTGTCTGTGTTTTAAAAGAGCAGCGTAGCCGCCTAGTCCTGGGTTGTTTATACAAGCTCCGTCTGTATATAAAAAAATCATGATAATTGAAATTTAAAGGTTAACGATTCTGTTTTTACACAAATATCTTGTGGGAGAATCATCAGATTTTCTCCCAAAAAGATATGTGAATCTGTTTCTATTTTTGTCTCTTTTTCTAAAAGAAAGCTCTTTTGATTTATCAAAAGAAACGGAATCCCGGAGGGATTCCGAATTTTTTGTGTAGAGATTAAGGAAGATAGTTTGATTTCTCTAATTTATCCCAGTCATAATCCATTTTATTGTTTTTTGCATAAATTGTTTCAATTCTGTTATTTAGATGATGAAAAATGTTTATCTTTTTTATGAAAGTTATTTCTCTGTCTACTTGACCTTCGAAAAATTCTGTCTGATTTATCTTCTCTTCTAAATTATTTACTATAGCTTCTAATATTGTTTTGTCTGTAGCTTTAATTTTAAGAGTTGAAGAATTGGGTAGCTCTTTACACTTCTCTATCTCTTCATAGGTTTTATCTTTTTCCCTTCTGAGTTTTACTTCTCTCTCTTTTAGCTTCTTGACTGCTTTTATTATTAAGTATTCCTTTTCTATTAAGTATTCCTTTTCTGCTAATAATAGCTTATATTCCTTGTAATCTTCTTTATTAGTAGGACATACAGAGTTGAAGCACCATCCTGTTAAGTATTGCCTTTTATTTAGGAGGAGGAAGTGTGCTTCTTCTATTTCTCTTGTGATAAATTGATTGTAGCTTATCTCGGGTTCTATCTTCCTTAGCTCCTTCTCTATCTCGTTGTATCTCTTATTGAAGGCATCTTTCTTCTCTAAATTATTTAGGATGGTTTTTAGTTGTAATGTTGTATTATCTGTCATGGTAGTTTTAATTTTAAGGTTTTTAAGGTTTTTAATATTGAGTAACATGTGTAATTTTAAGTCATAATGTGAGAAAGTTAAAGTTTTAATTTTTT
>PIVX01000467.1 GCA_003353785.1 Gammaproteobacteria bacterium
AAGCTGGTGACGTTTTAGTTTATTCCTATATTCGGGCTTGACGCGTCAGCGTCAACCCCTTTAATATTTCCAGGAGGGTTAATGCACAATTACAAAATTGTCTACCCTATAACTTTTTTTCTATTGTACCAATTTACTTAATACTTTGCAGCCTAACGTATCTTACCTATGTGTACTAACACCCAAAATTTTGTCAAGATCGGTCAACTGGTTAAAAAGTTACGGCCAAAAACTTTATTTCTCTCCTAATTATTTCTTGTTCCTGTGCGTGTGGCCGGCCGGCCGGCCGGCCGCCTTTCCAGACCCTTCCTAGTTTCGCTTGTTGGTACATTCTAGAAGCCTAAAAGTTTTACTAGTATAGGTAAAATGGGTCGGGAAATTCAAAAATGATATCCGTTTTGATCGCTGATCACCCGATTCCCGATTTTCGGATCTCGAGGTCCCAGAGTTAAAAAGGAAATCGATATAAAACCTTCAATACTGGTCGGATTGCGCTGAAAATTGTTTTTGGGATACTGTGGACATATGCAAACACAACTATTTGTCAATTTTTGTGCGGCGATTCGGAAACCGCCGATTCGCGGGGTCCCAGAGTTCAAAATGAAATCGTTATAAAACCTTCAATATTGGTCGGATTGGGTTGAAAATTGTTTTGGGGATACTGTGGCCATATGCGAACACAACCATTTGTCAATTTTGGTGCGGCGATTCGGAAACCGCCGATTCGCGGGGTCCCAGTGTTAAAAAG
>PIVX01000468.1 GCA_003353785.1 Gammaproteobacteria bacterium
AACTACAAGTTTAACGATAAATGGTGGTGATGAAGATGATAGTATTGATTTAGATGGTTTAGATATTCAATTCTCTGCTAACTTAACAGTTGATTCTAAAGCTGGGGACGATGAAATTAGTTTAGATATACTGCCAGCTAGTGTCAATGACTTAAGTTTAACAGCTCCACAAATTGATATAAACACAGCTATTGTTAATACCACAGGCAATCAAACATACACAGGCACTATTGTTGATATGCCAATATTTATTGAATTCAAAACTACAGAAGCTGCAAAAGATATTACTTTTAAAGGAGTTGTTGATGATAACTTAGCAGATGTAACTTTTGATGTAACTGGTAACATCTATGCAGAAGATAGCTTTACGGTTGATAAGTTTATTTTAAATGAAGGTACTTGGGAGCAGAGTATAGCTGAGATCCCACTTACATTATTACCAGCATTTAGTGCCGATGACTTTATTTTAAATGGTGGTACATTCAAGCGATTTGTTGATGGTTTAGGTACTACAATTTCTCCATATAAATTAGTTGATGTATATGGCTTACAGGGAATAGATTCTCCAAGCGCAGACTTATTAGATAAGCATTATGTATTAAACAATAACATTGACGCAGCAACACCAAGTGCTTGGAATGATGGAGATGGTTTTGACCCAATCGGCGGAGATTTTGAGTTATTGGAAAGCTTTTTGCCATTCACAGGAACTTTCAATGGTGAGAATGCTCCTGACGACGTATTT
>PIVX01000469.1 GCA_003353785.1 Gammaproteobacteria bacterium
TTAATTAGCAGAAGTGATGTAAATGTAAAAGCATTATCTAAAGCATTTGAAAAAGAAGTAAATGAAACAGGGTTAACTGTTGCCGCAAGAGCGTTAACTAAGCATGCTACAGGGCAAAGAGTTATAGCTAAAGGGAGTAGGCCAGCAGGAACATTTCCTAAACTTAAAGGGGGCATTCCACAGCAAAATGAAATTGCAAGGAAAGCGGGAAATGGAATATTGAATAATCCAAAATCAAAATTTACAAAATTGCCTGATGGGAAATTGGAAGTAAGAGCTCCTGATGGAAAAAGTATAGTTTTTAAAAAAGATGGTTCACTACATGGTTTTTTAGATTTACAATATTGAGGAAAGTATTTTGAAATTACAACAAAACAAAGATATAGAAATTGGTAGATTTAGTGATGTTCAATACGAATGTCTTTCTTCACTAATTTATTTTCAGGAAGTGCCTATTGCCCAAGTAAACAAAGACAAAGGCAAGGATAAGATGGAGATTGAATTATTTAATGATTTTGGAGATGAAGAGTTCCTTGTTAAAATTCCATTAGATGATTTCTTAGAGGCTGTAAGGCTCGCCAAAGAAACCCTTTTATAACCTCAAAAGACATTACCAGCAATGAAAATTACTGGGATTTTTAAGTTGCAGTTATTAGAAGAATTCAAGGTGATATACTCCGCTATATAAGGATTAGATGGGCATTAGGAGAGAAAATGATTGAGAACAATCTAGCGATCGGTAAAA
>PIVX01000470.1 GCA_003353785.1 Gammaproteobacteria bacterium
TCGTGCCAGGACCCAAGATTACTGTATTTTCATTATCATAAATGAAATGGCGTTACTCGATTACCCCATACATGATTTTTTAATACCTTAGCTATAAAAGGTTTAGTTTTCGTGCCAGGACCCAAGATTACTGTATTTTCATTATCATAAATGAAATGGCGTTACTCGATAACCCCATAAATGATATTTTTAGACCTTATCTATAAAAGATTTAGTTTTCGTGCCAGGACCCGAGATTACTGTATTTACATTATCATAAATGAAATGACGATACACGATTACCCTTAAATGATAATTTTATACCTTAGCTATAAAAGGTTTAGTTTTCGTTCCAGGACCCAAGATTACTGTATTTTCATTATCATAAATGAAATGGGGATACTCGATTACCCCATAAATGATCTTTTAATACCTTAGCTATAAAGAGTTTAGTTTTCGTGCCAGGACCCGAGATTACTGTATTTACATTATCATAAATGAAATGGCGATACACGATTACCCCATTCCGCATGCTTCGCATGCGCGGCCTCACCATAAGCCTTAGAAAGAAGCCCGATACCTAAGCCCAATAGGTGACGTATCCACAATGTGTACAATTCCAGAATATCTCTGTAACTCGGTCAATATCAACCGGATCGGGCTGAAATTTGAAACTCAATTTATCCAAATTTGGGTGTTTTTTTTCCAGACCGTAAATTACAATTTACGGTCGGACCGTAAATTAAAAGACCGTAAATTCGATTTT
>PIVX01000471.1 GCA_003353785.1 Gammaproteobacteria bacterium
GTGCAAAAAAACCTATATTTTTTTCCCTTTGAAACTTTTAGACAATATTGCCTAGATAGTGAACTTGTGCTGTACCAAATTTTATGATGTGTATTTGATCTGAACAGAAGTTATGACCATTTTTGTCTAATTTTGTCGGTCGTCGGAAGCATCACGGACACGTCAAAAATCTTAAAATCGTAAAATGTCACAAAAAAGGTCAGAACGACATCACAAATCAAGGTAATGATTGATATGATTGATTTGTGATGTTGTTCTGACCTTTTTTGTAACATTTTACGATTTTAAGATTTTCGACGTGTCCGTGATGCTTCCGACGACCGACGAAATTAGACAAAAATGGTCATAACTTCTGTTCAAATCAAATACACATCATAAAATTTGGTACAGCACAAGTTCACTATCTAGGCAATATTGTCTAAAAGTTTCAAAGCGAAAAAAATATAGGTTTTTTTGCACCATCATTTTGAAATCTTCAAAAGCGCGAAACTTCATTTTTCTTCCACATACCCCATAATTTTAATGACAGCAACTGAAAGATCAGTTCAAGACCTTCAATTTGATTTTTTAATGTTTGGGGTTACCTTGATTAATGCCCAAGATATGAACCCTCAAACAATCACCGTCTGTCAATTTTACGGTCGAAACCTCCATTTTGACAGGGCCATATCTGACCAACCAAGGGGTTTCAGAAGCTAAAATTTCGCATGGAATAATCTTTCATCATATACTACTTATGTT
>PIVX01000039.1 GCA_003353785.1 Gammaproteobacteria bacterium
TTCCACGAGACAGAAAATATCCTACTTGTGGGGTATATCCTAATTTAGTATGAGCATTAGATTTTGTATAGTCTTCATGCTCGAGTTTTCTGCTAAGTACTTTAATTATGAGGTTAGTACTATCGTCAAGAGACGGGTGAGGTTGATAATTTTGATATGCCAGCGCACAGATTGAAGTAACCGGGGTTGTATCTTTGAAATGAACTAAGCAGGTTTGTTGACATCCTCACCTTCCTTTAGGTGGGTGAGGATGTCAATATAGGCAAATCAGAGTTAATTAGGATTTTAGGCTCTCCTGGGATTGCTATTGGAGGTTTTTCTGAGAGCCAGCATTAGTCAAAATAATCACGAAACGTACAAAAATAAGTAATTATTGCTGTTGTTTTTTGTTGATTTCTATATTCAAGACTTGTTGTGTCATTTGTTAAATTTTTAAATATAGAGCTAAGTTCTAAATGGAGCAATATAAGTGCAGTAGTTGTGTCCCTCGGTGCTACTAGGAGTGATTTTTTTAGGGATGTTAATAAAGCCATTCCTAGAATTAATAAAATGTTTATGATGTTGGCTGAGGATGTTGCTTTAATTGGGCTTAGAGCTATGTTAAAAAGAAAAACTAGCGTCATCTGCGGCTTTAAATAAATTATTAGTTTTATTAATGAAATTGATACCTGTTAAATTGATTGCAAAGTCTTAATTTAGAAAGTAAAATTGAGTGACTATAATGGATCTAATAGGAATTTATAATGATTTATCTTAAGAGAATATTTGTTCTTTATTTTTTTCTTATCTATATATCTAATATATATGCAGTATCTCTTGATGAAATGATTGGGCAGATGCTAATTGTTGGATTTAAAGGAACTGAAATTCAAAAAGGTAGTGCGATTTTAGCAGACATTCAAAATAAAAGAATAGGGGGGGTTATTTTATATGATCTTGACTATCAAAAATTTATGGCTGAGTCTAAAAAACAAAAACTAAGTATTTTAGCTTTTAGAAAATCATTAAAAAATAATAGAAAAATAGTCAATAGAGTTAGTAAAAATATAAAGAATCCTAAACAGCTGAAAAAATTGACACGGGATTTACAAAAACGTTCATTAAAACATATGCAGCTCCCTTTAATAATTTCTATTGATAGAGAAGGGGGTATAGTTGATAGACTTGCTCTTGCTGGTGGATTTCCTAAGACTATTTCACAAAAAGAGTTTGCAAAACTCTCAGAGAAACAGGCCAGAAATTTAGCTAAAGAATATGCAAGTACTTTGCAGGAGTACGGATTTAATTATGTATTTGCTCCTGTAGTTGATTTGGAAATTAATGCTGATAATCCAGTGATAGCTAAATTAAATAGGTCTTTTTCACATGAACCAAAAATTGTTACAAAATATTCAAATTTTCTTATAGATGCTTATCTTGAAAAACATATTGCATGTTCTGTTAAACATTTTCCAGGACATGGTAGTTCTCATAGTGATTCACATTTAGGCTTTGTTGATGTAACCAATACTTGGGTTTCTAAAGAATTGGATCCTTATAGAAATATTTTGTTAAGATATGACAGTATTGGGTTGACTGTTATGACATCTCACGTAGTTAATAAAAATTTAGATAAGTCAGGATTGCCAGCAACTTTATCAAAAGATACTCTTAGTATGCTTAGAAATAACTATAACTATGCAGGGATAGTTGTTTCTGATGATTTACAGATGAAAGCTATTTCTGATAATTTTGTTTTAAGTGAAGCGTTGAAATTAGCGATCTTATCTGGGAATGATATATTAATCTTTGGCAATCAAGTAGATTATGATCCTAATATTACAGGGAAAGTAATTAAGATCATAAAAAAATTAGTTGAAAATAATACAATCCCGCAAGAGAGAATTGTACATTCTTATAATAAGATATTAAAATTAAAAAAATGGTTTGGATGATTTATTTTTCATAAAGGGTTCCGTTACATATAGAGTCTGATTGTTACGTTAGTTCTTTTGCAAAATCTCTGTTTTCTTAAAGGTAACAAATATCTTGCTATATATTTTATGAAATATAATAACAAAGGCACCATTTCCTATCACATTTATAGAAGTAATGACACAATCTAACATTATATACAGAGCTGTAATCAATGATAACATTGCTGGAGTAAATCCTAAATATTTTTCTAAAATAGGGAGCATAACAAGAATGCCTCCACCAGGAACTGAGGCAACAGCAAATTTAGCAATAACAAAGTATATAGCAAATATTAAAAGATGTTCTGTGTTAGGGAGTTGGCTTCCGAAAGTCCCTATAATTGCTATAGCAAAAGTTGGTATAGCAATACAATCACCAATAAGATGAATATTAACAGTAGAAGGTATAATAAGTTTTGGAAATTCAGAGTTTTTTAAATTTTTTTCGCTTCCAATAATATTTAGTGGTAAAGCTGCAATACTAGACATAGTAACAAATCCAGTCATTCCAGCTGGCAGAATGTTTTTTATGTATTTTATACATAAAGAAACATTGAAATTTGCAGATATTCCATATAATAAACCTACATACATGATTTGGAATATTACTATTAAAGCAAAGATGGAAGCATAGTTTTTTGCTGAGATATAAAGCATTCCATCATACTGTAACTTTAAAACAAAGCCAAATATAAATAAGGGAATTATAGGTATAAATATATTATGCAAGAATATATTTATATATCTATCTAGAACAAAAGATAGTTTTTTGCCTATATTTTGAAATTTATAAGAAAAGAATATCCCTAACAATAAACCTAAAAACAGAATTTTTTCATTAGCAAGTATTGTAGGTAAGCTAAAGTTTATTAATGGTAATAACGTGCTTGTAAAATTAATGTTGCTTAATGATATAATAGAGCTATCTATAATAGTTTTATTAATTGATAGCGCTGTTATTGTTGTTACGAAATTTGATAGTATAATTGTTGGAATTAATAAAATGACTAGCTTAAGTACTCCTTGGCTAATCTTAATAATACTACTGAAAATCAAAGAAAAAATTATAAATGGCAGTAAAAATAATAAGATCTCTTTAATTATTAAACTTATAGTATAGAATAGACTTAATATACCTATGGGTAGTATCTTACCCAATATTGTAGCAATAATTATTGTTAATAATAAAATAATTGGTAGTTTTGTATGTTTATTTTTAATGTGCATAATAAATCCTCATATAAATACAATATAGAAGTAATCTAAAGATAAAAATTGAAATTGAATCGCAAAAATTTTAATTAAAAATAACCACCACTAGGCGGTCGTGGTTGTAGTTGTGATAAGAAATGAAATGTTATTATAAGATTTAGTAAGCATTTTCATATTATAACTAGCACAATTTATTTTGTCAAATTATTAGATTCAAACCAGTATTTTTTGCAAGCGTTAGTTATGATAAAATACAAGTGTACTTTAACAAAGCAATACAATTGAAAAACAAGAATAACTACTGAGATATAGGAGCAAATTAATGACAGTATCTATAAAGCCTAATTTACAACTTATATATGTTTCTGACATAAATAGTTCGTGTGATTTTTATAAGATGATTTTCAACTCTGAGCCAGTTTTTTCAAGTCCGCGTTATGTCGCATTTGATGCTGACGGTGCGCAAAAGACGCTATTCGCTATTTGGAGTGGCGGCACAACTCCTGAGCCTAATATACCTAGATTTTCTGAAGTAGGAATTATGTTGCCTTCTAATGAAGATGTAGACAGTTTATTTCAAAAATGGAAAGATAACCCGGATATTGAGATTATTCAAGAACCTACGACGGAAATATTTGGTCGTACATTCTTAATTAAAGATCCAGATGGTCATGTTATTAGAGTATCGTCATTGGACTAGTAGGTTTACACCCATTTTTAAAATAGTGATGATAGCTCTAAAATTGTTAATGAGACAATACGTATAGGCGATTGGGGAATAGACACAATCATAGAGTAAGAGCGTACTTGTTTAGGTATTAACTATGAATAAAAAGTTAATAATGATACAAAAAAATGAAAAAAACATGAATATGAGGTAGACAAAGATACATTATGCTTAAAAAGCATAGCTGCTGGTGTTTGGGATATTTGGTCAGTTCCAGAAGCACCTTATGATCAGATGGTGGTTGTACTCAATATTTTAATGCAAAAGATAAGATTAATTTTAAACACAAAAAAGAATAAGTAAATAAGGTAACAGATTTGAAATAGAGTGCTTAATGAACCAATAAGGAATTCAAATATGAAATATTATAATTTAATGAAAAAAAATCTAACCTTGTTGTTAATGATTATCTTAATATCAACTATTCATATAACGTCAGCTGCTACAGTTTTACACAATACTATCAAGCAAGCTGTTTGGATTACTTTTGATTCGATTAAGCATATTGATAAAAAATCAAATGTATCAATATATTATGGAGAAATAGAAATTGTGGCTTTGAAGATCAGCATATAAATTTAGATAAATCCTTAAAAAAACATATAAATGGATATAACATTCTATCATATGCTTTTGGAACTCTAAAATTAGAGCCAAAGAAAATTCAACAATTTATATTGTTAGAAGCTAAAATCAAAGATATTAAAATGTTTTCTGATACTGATTCTGGCTATAAAAAAGTAACTATTACTAATTTGAATGTGCTTCCTTTTTCCGTTAAAGCAAATAGGACTAACACTTTAAAATTAATTGAAATGAATAAAATTTTAATAAAAAGTAAGAATTAGCCATTTTTGGGATATGCAACAACGCCGAGTTGCTTTACAAAAGAGAAAGATGTTAAAATGTTTTATATATTTATAATATTTCAAGGAGAATATGTATGAAATTAGTAAGGTTAGAAAAATTATCGATGTTGATTTTGTTAATCGGTATTCTATTTAACTATCAATGTTTGTTTGCTACATCATCGATAGTGCAATTAAACATTACCAATAGAAGTGAACAGCCATTAACGGGAATTTTACTCACTGATATAATGAATGTAAAATGGCAATGCTATATGCCGCAAAAATGTCTTATGAAAAATGCTGGAGCCAAAGCTGGTACAGGAGAAGCTAAATATTTAAAAATAAACCCACGATCAACAAAAGAATATTATACTAAGTTTGTTTACGATCTAGATTTTTATCCAAAATGTTTACATTCAATTAAATTTGGATTAAATGGTAAAGGGCCTACTCCATATTTAAATATTGTTCTGTACGGAAATTTAGATGATATTAAGCCTGAGATAAATATTATAATAAATAAAGATTTGACAATTACGATTGTTAAAGGAAATGAACATACGTTCTCTGATTATGTATCAACTGAAACTACTAAGAAATTTGATGGGCTTGAATGGTATAATACATTTAAAAAATTACCATCAATGTAAAGTATAACTAGCCTGCTTAGAATGAGAGGTGGTGATAGCCTCTCATTTTGATATTTATGACGATGAAATCATGCAGCATAATCGCTTATTTGCAAAAAACATTGTTCTATACGAGATGATCTAGATGTTTAATATAATGCATGTTAGACTTAAAATTTGCAATACTAAATTAAGGAAAAGATATGTATTTTATAAGAATGTTTTTGGTATATTTTTTATTTTTGACAAATGTTTATAGTAGTACTCCATCAATAGAGGACGTGTTCAATTATTTTAAAAGTTATCCTTTAGATATGAAAGAAGGCAAACAGGTAACTATATCTAATAATGTTTATTTAGTGAGTATGATTAATATATACTATCTATCAAATAAGAATCAGTCTGATGTTGAGCCTTTTTATCATGCTAGAATGAGTGAGCAGATCTCAGCAACTTTTTTTGAAAGAAAAGCTAGTGAAGAATATTTGGAATTTGATGTACGTATATTATTAGATGGCGCATCTTTTTATGGTAAAAAAAGATGGAAGCATAAAGCAACAAGAGCACCGGGATATTATTCTGAGAACGGGGTATTTAACTCCAATGATATGTGTTATAGATTAAATTTAACCCTAAAAAAATAGAAGAAATTTAAAGATTATTACTGACTAAGTATCAGAAAAAAATCTATTTTTAAATGAGGAAAATAAGCTTATAGAACAGAATAATATTCTATATTTTTTTACATAACGTTTCATGCATTTAATTAGATTGTTTTATTGCAACACCTTTAATGCTTGGGCGTACTATCGATGGTACACCATGAATGCTTTGGTGAGTGATTTCACTAAATAAAAACCCAGCGTTAATGATCGCTTTTTTCGTGGGACGTATCAAATGACATCCACAAGTAACCATTGTCCACAATGGTTCCAAACGTCGTTGCCACTTAAGGCGTTTAGGATTATTGTTTGCATGAGTATGTTCAATAAAAACAAATTTACCATTTGAACGCAAAATTCGATAGATCTCAGATAGTACTTTGTTTTGATTATCTACAGAACACAACACCAGAGTACTTATTACAACATCACAGGAATTATTCAGCAAAGGGATCGATTCTGCATTACAATCTAGTATTTCTATTTTAATATTAGATTTTTTTTTCAGAACAATCTTCTTTTGCAATTTTTCTCGCATATTAGCATCAGGCTCGAGCAGGATAAGATGTGTTACAGCATTGGAATAATAATCTAAATTGAGTCCAGTACCGCAACCAATTTCTAGAACTTTACCAGATACATTGCTTAATAAAGCAAACCGCCAGTCTCGTAAACATTTTATTTCTGCACCTTCCATGACTTTGTCATATAACTGTGCCATTACCCAAGAAAAAACCGCCATGTTTACTCCTATTATTCATGCATTGATGCTTTTAGCTATTTTATTATATCCGAGGAGTTTTAGTTACACCATATAAGGGATTTTATTCTTGTAATTGAGTCTGTCAATGAGAACCTTTTAGAATATGCAAAATCCAATGCACAGCAAATAAATTATCCACAAACAGGGGAAAAGCTAAAACTTAGTGAAGATGATTATAATTTTAAGCCAAATACAAATGTGATTAAGGGTGATTTTAAAAGGGTAATTAAGGTATTTGATTGCGAAAAAAAGCTAGTTTAGATATGAAAAAAACTGTTAAAAATGAAACAACTAACAGATTATGTCTTTTTAGGTCGAAAGCTGTGTTGATAGAAATTAGTAGATATGTCAAGAGGTTAGATGATTCTCCTATTGTTAATACTTGGGTACAAAAATACTTATTTACGAAATCTTGAGTATCCTAGTTAACAAAGATGAGTTTTCTAGAAAATACATACGCTTAGTGCAATGTAATCTTTTGAGCAGGGCTAAATTTAGTCCTGATGTAGTTTTAGGTTCAGGCTATCGGAACTTCACAAATGGTTGCATATCCAACTTTAAGTCTATGTAATTTTTTTATTATTTCGATAACCTAAATTTTTTGGCTGAGATTTTTTAATTTATTTTTAACTAATATAATGTTTTTCCTATATTCTGCTTGTATGGCATTGTTTCCGATAGTTTTTTCAAATTCATTTGCTATATCTAAAGAAATTTTATATTGCTTAACAGCTTCACTAATTTTATTGTTTATTTCGTAAGCTTGCCCTAATAAATAATAATGACTAGCTACAAAGTCATGTTTATTCCCAAATAATTTTTTTGCTATAGTTAAACTTGCTTGATAATGTTTTATAGCTTTGTCTAAATTATTTTGACTTAATTTTGGCCAATTTTTTGCGGGAGTATACATATGCAGCATAATCTCATGCAAACGGTTTTGATAATATTTACTCCAAATATAGTAAGATTTATTTAAATATTTTAATACAGTAGAATAATTACCTAAATTTTCTTTTATTAATCCTAAATTTTGTAAAGAAAAAGCTAACTGTATATGATTAGAGTCTTTATAGTGGAATTCTTTAATTTTTAAAGCCTGCTGAAGTAAATTTCCGGCTTCCTCATTATTTCCAAGGCAATGTTCAACCCAACCTAAATCACTTAAAGTATCAGCTAAATCAATATTCATAGGGTTTTGATAATGGGATTCTCGTATTACTAAAGTTCGCTGAAGTAAACTTTTGGCTTCCTCATATTTTCCAAAGCTATATTCAATCTTACCTAAATTACTTAAAGTATAAGTCAATTCAATATGATTAGGGTTCTTGTAGTAGGATTCTTGTATTACTAAAGCTCGCTGAAATAAATTTTTGGCTTCCTCATATTTTCCAAGGGAATATTCAATTTTACCAAGGAAAATTAAAGTATTAGCTATCCTAATATTCATAGGATCTTGATAATGGGATTCTCGTATTACTAAAGCTCGCTGAAGCAAATTTTTAGCTTCCTCATCATTTCCAAGGCAATGTTCTATCCAACCTAAGCAATGTAAAATGCTACCAAATTCAATATTCATAGGGTCTTGATAATGAAATTCTTTAATTTTCAAAGCTCGCTGAAGTAAATTTTTGGATTCTTCATATTTTCCAAGGTACTTTTCAACCCAGCTTAAATTTTTCAAAACATCAGCCAATTCAATATTCATAGGGTCTTGGTAATGAGATTCTTTGATTTTCAAAGCCCGCTGAAGTAAATTTTTGGCTTCCTCATATTTCCCCAGGTACTTTTCAACCCAACCTAAATTACTTAAAATATTAGTCAACTCAATATTCATAGGGTCTTGATAATGAAACTCTTTAATTTTTAAAGCTCGCTGAAGTAAGTTTTTGGCTTCCTTATCATTTCCAAGGAAATGTTCAACCCAACCTAAATCATTTAAAGTATCAGCTAATTCAATATGATTAGGATTTTTGTAATAGGATTCTTTTATCTTTAGGGAGGACAAATAAACTGATTTGGCCAAAACATATAAAGCAAAATTCTGTGCAATACTGCCGTAATTATGAAGCATATTATCTTTATCTAAATTTTGTGGCATATATTGTGATAATGTGGGAATGTGATATAACCAGGTTTTTGCTATATCCCAAGTTTTTTTGTTTTGTTTATCAAATTTTTTTGCAGCCTGATCAGCCATTTCTGTGGCTTTATTAAGCCATTCTCTTTTGTTTTTGATAGTTAATCGAATTACTTGTTGTAATAATCTATGAATTTTAAAAGAGGTGGTATTATTAAGTATAATAAACGAGTGCTTACGCAATTCTTTAATGACTTGTGATTTATTCTCTAGTGGCAAATTATTAAATAGCTCTAATTGAATATTATCTGGTTCAAGGTAAGATGAAATGTAAAGTATTTCTTTAGCTGAATTACTTAATTTATTCAGTGAAATAGATAATGCTTTCCATAGAGTTTCTTTATATTGATTAGTATCTTGAGGCTTTATATCTAAATATTGTTGTTGCTTTGCTTGGTATAGTTTTAGATAATCTTTAATATTGGTATGTTGTTTTATATATCCCACAGATTGTCCTAAAGCTAGAGGAAAGTAATGTAGAGCTTTAGCTAATCTAATAGTATTCTGTTCATTTTCATTTGTTAGATGTTTGCCAATAAATGTCTTAGATTCCTGCTCTGTGAAAATATCTAAGATAAGAGCATTCTCATTCCAATGCTGGCTCCTTGAAGTGATTAAAATATGTGGGTTAATGTCGATAGGGAAATGTTTATGAATTACTATTAAATATTGTTGAATATCTTCTTTTTTAGGAACATTATCCAAAACAAATAATATTTTCTTTACCTTATGTTTATCTAATAATACATTATGAATAATTTTTCTTAATTGCTCTGGCTGTAATCCATGAGTATTTATTTTAAGCTTGTTAGCGAAGATATTATAGGAGTTATTAATGCTATTTTGATTTTCTGAGGTAATCCATAAAATAACATCATATTCTTTGTTTTCTATCGCTCTATAGACATATTCAGTGGTTACCTGAGTTTTACCTATCCCACCTGTTCCTACTATGGATTGAGTTATTATACCAATACTCGATTTATCTAAATTCTCTTTAATTTGCTTAAAGACATCTTCTCGTCCAGTAAAGCTCTTGTTTCTCAGCGGTAAATTCCAACTCCATTGCTCACCTGATTTTCTAGCGTCGATATTATATGCATTCACAGGAGTATATAAAGCATTATTTACTTTGTTTATATAGAAATATCCAATTCCTGTTAATATAAAAAAAGTTATAACTATTATTAAATATTTATAGTAGTATATAGAATGTTCATTTTCATTAGTTTTATTATTTGCCATATTTTCAATGCATGTAGTTTGAATATTATTAGTAATATGTTCTACATCGGATGAAAAATTTACTATTTCTTCTGAGTCTATAGTGTATTGATGGCTTTTTGCTAAATAATCCGTCAGAAACTTATAGAAGTTCTTCTTATTATCTGTATTATAAAATAATATGTTAGTATCTTTAACTATTGGTCTATCATTTAATTTATTTAAAACTAAGTACAAAGAGTTCTGCGTTGACTGCTGATATAACTCTTGTATTTCTGCCATATCTTGATTGATAAATAAATAAATTTCTTGTTCTTTTAAATTGTCAGATATATCTTTTTGGTTTATTCTATTTACATTAATTCCAGCCAATTGAATTAAGTTAGCTATTTCGCCTATTACTGATATATTAGTTAATTTATTAGATATAATAATGTTGCATACTATATTTAATTCTTTCAACTTATGAGCAATTTTTTTAGCTGTTTTTCTATAAAAATAATCTATATATTGATTTTTGAATAGTTCTTGTAGTTCTTTGAACTCAGCAGATTTTCTAACGAATAATGTAATATCACCTATAGTTTGTACATCAGCTTTGCTTTTAATTTGATTTAAATGTGCATAAACAGTCCTGATAGATTTATTAAGTATTTTTGCTATTACATTTGGCTTGATATTATCCAAAGTAAAGCATGCAAGTACTTTAATTTCAGTTTGAGTGAATTTATTTTTTTCCATTATATTAATATCCCGAAATAATGTTGAGTATATGCAAGTATTTTTCTAATCATAATGGATTAATAAAAGTATTAATACTTTATACCAATAGTATTTATATCTCAAAACATATAAATTATCTCTTTTAAAAGATTTGGTGTCATGGGGTATAACAAAAACTACGGTATATTATGGAAAAGTGCAATAGTTTTTGGCCAATTAATAAATCTCAGGGGAAGAGATAAAAAGCATCCTTGCTAAACGTATCATCCATATTGAACAATATTAGTTTAGCAAGGATGCTCAAAAAAAAACACTACGTGGTGCAGCTCGGAGGATTTTCAACCTTAATGCCACAATTAAAAACAACGTGATCACTAAATATATTTATTTTCAGTATTGCCGTATACATATTACTGCATTGCATATAATTCATAGATATTATGTTTTTTATCTAAACATAAAAGTATAATAGTATATCAAAAAATAGGGATATTCATCTTACTGTTAATAACTAAAATAAAATAGCCTAGGTATCCGAAAGAGATTCAGCAACATGGAATAAGTGGCTGGCTTGTTCAAAGACAAATGTGTTAAAGGGGAAAATTACACATCAACGTTTTATTGAAGGAGGGCGAAAACAGGTGGCCATAATCAAATTGTTTAATAAAGGATAAGAGAAATTTGTTTAAAGAATAGATAATAAAAGAGATTATGAGTTTATAAAACAAGGAGAGGAAATGGATAAACTTATAGTAACTATTCAGAGGTGAAATATATATTATCTTAATTCTCTATTTTGATTTCTAAATAATAGTAAGGGTGTTGTCTTGGATGTAATCCCCCATATTTTTTATCTATTTTAATTATAAGAGTGTTTAAAGGAAACAAAAAAAATATAAAATTACATACAGAATTAATGGGTATAAGACATGAGTATATGGCACATGCTGGTAAGAGTGTTTATGAATACAGTAAAATGATATTGACATTACCTCCTTTTAATAAATTTATCAGAAATAAAGAAGTACATCCTGGATTATTTAATAACTTATATAATACTATTGATCCTGATATTTTATATTATAAAGATATTATAGAAGAACTATATAGCTTTGTGGAAGTAAAAATTTCCGAATTAAATACACGACTAGACCCTGTGATAAAAAATATAAATGCAGATAAATTATATAAAATATCTAAAAAAAGGAAAATATTAAAAAACAATGATTTTAAATAATTGGGTTATAGTTATTAGTTAAATTCACGAGGCTTTAGGGTGTAATACTCCTAATGAAATATTCTATGCAAAAACAAGGAGAGAGAATGGATAAACTTACAAAAGAAGATTTATCAAAAATATTTAAGCAATGTGGATTTAGTAGCGCTGAACAAAAAATTGCTAATTACTCAGATACTGCTTCTACACAACAAATGAATCATTCGCGTGTTATTTCCACATTACTGTTAACAAAGCAATTAAAGCAGTCAACAGATAGAACAATAGAATCAAACAAATTATTGGCTGAAGCAGAAGATAGAAACTCAAAAAAAATGCAATGGTTAACATGGGTTCTTGTAGGGGTTGGTGCGCTACAAACAATTAGCATTTTCTCAAATTGCTGATAGATATATTTTTAATTGGTTGTTGCGGTTATGAGTTGAATGCAGGTTTGGTGGATTTATATAACTTCCAGTATTAAATTTTACTGGAAATATAAGGCTTGGTGGGGAATCTGGCTCTAAGTGCGAATATATTGCCTCTAACTTTTTGATTATATGATTCAACATACTCTCTTGGTGTGGATAAGTCTAGAAGTTTATTTTAAACTATTCCTTGTTAGTTC
>PIVX01000094.1 GCA_003353785.1 Gammaproteobacteria bacterium
GCACCATTATGCCAGTTAACAGGCTTAAAAAAATATTTAATATGAATGGAAGACTTCTTCAAGTCCCCAAGAAAAATATAGCCCCTGGAGCAGCGGATAAAAGAGCTAAAAAAGACATTTAATGTTAAACAGAATAATTTAGACTAAATAGGGAATAGATTAAAGTATGGGGCACGAGAAAATTCAACCGCATGCCATGCTGCTGTAGACACAACCATAGCTTCATATGTAGCATCGGGGATGGGAGCAAAAGTTAAAGGAATCTGAAAATGAACCCCGTGTCCCATATCAAACCCCATTCATCTCGCCTCCCCAACGCCAATAAAAGTAAACCACTGAGCACCCAGGGGAATTCCGTCCGTAACCGCGTTACGGGGGAGAAACATAACTCCCGTTACAGAAGGGTCCCCTGCGTTGGTACCTTTAACCCACCATAAAATTATGTTCGGGTCATTATTAGAATAACCACCTGCTCCTCCTTCTACTCCTTCTCCAATGGGCAACTCGGTGCCTGAAAAAAGAATAAGAACTACAAAAACTACAATTCCCCTAAAAAATAAAAATATCTTTGGTCTCTGCCCTGAAGTTAAGTTCAGGGCTCTACTAATAATCAGGAGGATTATAAAGAGAACTCAACCTGTCCTTCTTTCTGGTCAAATAGAAGAAGCCCACAGAAATACATTTCGTATAGAAGTATCTCGTATCAAGTTCGCTGGAACAAGGAGGGTTAAAAAAAGACAGCTATAGAGGGCTCTCTTAAAAACTAAAGCACCTAAGAGACCGCCCCCTAAAAGAAGTCAGAGAACCATTACCCAAACCATGCCCCCTTCGCCGAGGAAGACCCCCATAGGGAACACTTTACCCTCCCCGAAAAGAAAGACCATGACTATTCCGTTTAACCCCATAATTAGAAGAAGCTTAATAAGGAAGACTCTCGTTCACGCATTAATAAAAATTAAACCGGCGGGTGCAGTGAGTAAAAGGACTAAAAAAGACATTAAGCAGAAGAATTAAAACCACTGCCCCCATGCTACTCTTAAGACATCTAAACAAGCTACAATAAGCAGGGTAAAAACTTAACCTGGCCGTAGAACAAGAAGAGAAGAAGGACAGGCCTAGCTTTAAGAATGTTGATTATGTAGGTCAAGAGTTGACCTCTTTATAATATAAGGGGACTTATGTCTTCTAGTTTCTACTAAACACAGTGCTGTTCTTCCTTTAATCCTCCGATAAGAGAACCTGCTACGCAGTGTTCTACTCTAATGAGGGCCTTACTCTCTAAACCCAAGAGGAGCAGCGAAAATACAGCTTAGCTCAAGTGTGCCCCTGTATTCTTTAGCAAGTACCCCATAGGTGCCCAACTCGAGATTTTTAGACGCAGGGAGAATTACCTTTCATCCCGTAGGATCAGAAGAAAATAACTTAGACAAAATTAACTGCTTGCCTGTCCCCGCCGGTGTCACCTTAAGTCAGTAGTTCCCCTCCGGAAGTCTTACCGTTTCTCCAGATAGAAGATAAGTCAGTCTCTGCCACTGAAGAGGGCCCCCGTCCCAACCCAGGTCTTTCTCTGGGAGACCGGGTAACCCTCCACCAGCAGAAGTGGGACTGTCCCCTGCTCCTCCCCTGGACATCCATCCAAAAGCCTCGCCCTGTAAGGTACGAAAATCTTGTCAGAAGCTCATTACCACATCAGAGAGAGTGAACCTGTCCTCTATTGACCCCAGACCCAGACGAAGACATGCTACTATCAGTGCTACTCCCACGCCCAAGTTCCTCCCAACAATTATTACTCACCTCTCCCAAAACCTTAGAAAAGATAGAGAAAATAACAACAGAACAAACACGCACATGTAGTTGATTGGTACCAGCCACACTGCCCCTCAAACAAACCTCGCCCCAATACAGAAGAGCCTTTTAAAAAAATCTTTATACTCTCTCCAGGTGTAATAGACCAAAGCAAAGAGTAAGAGATCAAAGCCCGCTCCTACCATTCTAAAGCAGAGGGTCTCTCTTAAACTATAGAGAAAAGAAAAGCCAAGAAGAAATCGAACGCCAATACAGATAATTAATCTTCTTGGTAGTTTACCTTTAGCTCGTCACAAGAATCGTTTTAAAGACATTGAGTTAGTCCCCTCCGCTTCTATTCTTTTTGAAAACTATAACTCTGTCCTCAAGTTCCAGGAATAGGAGCTATTTTATATTTTCCTATAGGAACAGTTCCCGAGACCTCTATTTGAGCCCTTCAAATTGTTTCCCCTCCAGCACTGTAGAAATTTAGCAAGGTCAAGTGAGTCTCTATAGACTCATAAAAATGCCCTGGCTTCATGGAAAACACAACGTGGGGGAGCTTTGGAAGGCCCAGCCTGAAAGGAATATGAAGAATTCCCGAAGATCCCCTGTTAGGACAAAGCTCTACCCAGGGAAAGGCCTACCCCACGGATTGTCTCCTCTTAGTGGCCTTCCTCCTCCATAAGCTTTCCCCCCTTCTGCTGAGTCTCGACCGTTCCAGAAGTTTATCAGGACCTCATAAAAGGTGACTCTCTCGTCCAAGACTCCAATACAAAGGTGTAAACAGAGCCAGGAGGCTATTATCCCCACCCAGAAATTGAGTAATACTAAAGTCACCCACCTGTTCCAGAAGCTTAAGATAGATACAAAGCCAAATAAAAGAACAAGTGCGCATATAAGATTCAGGGGGACTTGTCACATTACTCCCCAAATCAATCCTCCAATCACGCAGGAGAGCCTTAAAAGGGGGCTCGCTCCATCTTTTCAAGTGAAATACCCTAAAATAAAAAGAAAAGAATCAAACCTTGCTCCTACTACTCTAAGGGAGAAAAGACTTCCTAGGCCATAAAGAAAAAAGAAAGTGATAATTAATCGAACAGTAATACAGGCCCCCAACTGTTTAGAGTTTCTACGACTAAGCCGGTATCAAAATCGTCTACAGCTCACCTAAACTAATAACACGTGCGTTAATTAAACAGAACTAGGTGAAGGAAAAGAATTGAGCGCGCTAAGCTCCACTAAGCGCTATTCTTAAAAGCATT
>PIVX01000472.1 GCA_003353785.1 Gammaproteobacteria bacterium
CACTGTAAATAGTTTTTAGTAACTTTACAAATAATATTTGGAATCTCGGATGCCAAATATCCTTAGTAACTTTACAAACAATATTTGTAAACTAACTTTACAAAGAATATTTGTAAACTTTACAAATGTTATTAGTAAACTGGAATTTCGCGAATTTTCGCTTTTTCGAGCTCTAGTATGCAGTGGAAGCAATATAAAAGCAATAATAAGCATACGAACTTGATGAAAAATAATAAAGAAAAAAGAAAAAACGAATTGCGCCAGTGGGACTTGATCCCACTACCTATCGTTTGTCAGTCACACGCGTTAACCACTACACCATCGCAACAAGTTCCCATGGAATCTAAACGACCCGGTATAAACACTCTTTGTTTTCTACTTGCGATTCTACTTGCGATACTAGTGAACCTAACGATACCTATTTTGCAGATAAAAACCTATTTTTTGGGAAAATATTAAAATATTTCTCTATTATAGAAAGTTCAATTTCCCCAAAACTGCGAAAATGGAGCTAAATCTATTTTTGCTAAATATGAAAGCACCTAGTGAACCTAACGATACCTACTGTATTTTGCAGATAAAAACCTATTTTTTGGGAAAATATTAAAATATTTCTCTCCACTGTAAATAGTTTTTAGTAACTTTACAAATAATATTTGGAATCTCGGATGCCAAATATCCTTAGTAACTTTACAAACAATATTTGTAAACTAACTTTACAAAGAATATTTGTAAACT
>PIVX01000473.1 GCA_003353785.1 Gammaproteobacteria bacterium
GATAGGTTTTCTGACGGGTTACGATCGGAACAAGCTACAAAGCGTAAGCCATCCATCATATCATAGTACACTGTCAGTCGGGGAATTTGCAAAGAATATGGTAACGTTACCATACATGGTAAATGTTACCATATATGGTTACTGTTACCATATATGGTATGTTACCATATATGGTACATTTACCATATATGGTAACTGTTACCATATATGGTAACATACAGCACTGTGTTACCATATATGGTAACAGTTACCATATATAGTAACTGTTACCATATATGGTAACTGTTACCATATATAGTAACTGTTACCATATATGGTAACTGTTACCATATATGGAAACAGAGCCACTTCTGTTTCCATATATGGTAACAGTTACCATATATGGTAACAGTTACCAAATAAGGTAACTGTTACCATATAAGGTAACTGTTACCATATATGGTAACTGTTACCATATATGGTAACTGTTACCATATAAGGTAACTGTTACCTTATATGGTAACTGTTACCATATAAGGTAACTGTTACCATATAAGGAAACGGTCAAAACGTAATATGCATTTTAGTGGTTAAAAAACGTATTCTACCGAGTTTTTAGCTTTTCTAAATCATTTTTCCATTGTTCTTTCCATCGCAGTGACCATTTACACAATATTATTCAGTAATAACTATTACTTCATGTTATATCCGAGAGTCTATAAGTGTGTTGTTCTGGCATCTATGGTCTACTACAGTTGG
>PIVX01000095.1 GCA_003353785.1 Gammaproteobacteria bacterium
CACCCACTCTATATAATTAATATGTTTAAGGAATTATTTGTTTAGCATGATGAAGTTGATTGGCAGATGGCTTATATCCCCATGCATAAATACAGGGGCTTTACGCCACTTTTCGGTAAAAAACTAATTATTCGCAGGTGTTTTGTCGCAATCAGTTAAAAATTAATTTTGGTGCAAAGGATTATCATCAAACTTACCTTTGAACTGGGCATTTTCTAAATAATTTAATCTACGACATAACATAGGTGGACAATTATCATAGAATGCAATAACAATATCAGAGCCAAAACTTGAAATTTCACTTTTAGTAAGTAAATTTCTTTGGGTTAGAGACTGAGTGCTACCACTTTGCTGCGAAGTATTTTGACTGAGTTGTCCTTGCCTTGATTGTTGAGATTGGCCAGAGGACTCAGATTCTACATTAATAGTGGTTTTGTCGATTCTATTTGAGACATATTCAGCAGCATCACCTTTGCAATTCATGAATACAGCAAGAGAACTTTCTAAGAAAGTTTTCCAATCATTAGGGTAGGTGGTTTGAAGTTTTTCTATGGACTGAAATACAGCTAAAATTTTCATCCCATACCCAGCACCTAACACTAGTGCTTGCGATACAAAGCCAAGATAACCCAAGGCTGGAAGCTCATCCAATACCATCAATCTATCTTTTTTGCTAGTTTCGTTGCGATCTTCTCGAATAGTTCTGAAAACAAATCTAGTAATTAACTGAGTGAGTTTATCAGGTGTACCATCATCTGATAGCTCAACACACAAAAACAAATCCACATTATCATCACATAGATCTTTTTTGGCAATGGAAGAAGAACCAGTAGCATTTAAGTTTACTGGCGATCTTATGAAATCTAAGTAATTTCTAGCAGTATTAATGACACCTGAGAACTCCTCTCTTGCAGTAGTCAGTATGATATTTGCTGAACGAGCCAAAGCCCCACCAGCTTCTTTGCTTTTAGAGCATCTTTTCACCGTTTTAAAAAATGCATCTGGAGACATCGTTAAAATTTCATATATCTTACCTAAATTGCGTTCATTGTCAGGACATTTGCTGAAACACAAAAACAGCAATGCCCATTCAATACAGTTTCTAGCACTATCGCTAAAGTGTCTTGAACTTGAATTATCGCTTGATGATTGAGGGCAAACTAGTTTGCTCAACTCTTGGATCGCCGTGCTTTTTTGTTCTTTGTCATCTGGAAGGAAATCTAATATATTAATTTTGCAATTAGCAAGCTTGCTGCGATCATTTGGATCAAATACATATACTTTCTTACCTTGTGATTCTCTATGCCTTTTGGTGATACATACAAGTTCAGCTTTTGGATCTAATACAAAAACTCCACCATCATGCTCTAATATGTTAGGTATTATGATCCCAACACCTTTGCCTGAGCGAGTAGGGGCGATCACAACAGTATGGTCGGCAGGTAATCTTATTAAAGCTCCCGAGCTTTGTTTAGATAGTCTTTTGATTGAGAGTGCTAAGTCAGTTGTGGCAATAGAAGTTTTTAACATCAATCCTACGGCTAAACCCTTTTTTTTAGTTGCAAATTTTTCAATATCTTTGCGTGTTGCAAGTGTAGCACTTCCGAAAGGATTTTGATGTTGAGATTTTTTTCTAATTTTTCTTGTATCTATGCTAAAGGTAAAAGAATCTTTATTCTTAAATAGATAGATGACTCCACCAACAGCAGATGTTAAACAAAATATTCCAGAAAGCAAATACACCATAGAATTAACACTTTGGATGATGATAGCATCCCAAATGTAGAAAACATCACAAGTTTGAAAAATAGGCTTAAAAAACTCCCAAGCTTCTATAGTAATAAATGAACCATGATATACAAGATAAGAAATCATTAATATTATGGAAATAGAGCTACTAAGGCCAAGACCATGCAAAAACATGGATAGCCACATCAAAATGACTGGTGACATATACAATGTATATAGAAATAGATTTTCACCAAATTTTGAGCTTAACAAATTCCCCACAGGCTCAAAATTCAACAATGCTAATATTAATAATCCCCAGCAATACCAAGAACAATGTAACCCATATCTAAAAAACCTATTCATATTTATTCTCCTCAGATGTAAGGTTTATGCAATGATAAAATTTATCATTATCAGTAAAGTATATGTTTTTAAGATATCGGGAGAACTCTGATATATTATGGCTAACAAAATCATCACAGGATTTTTTTGTCACTTCTAATTGAGTATCATTAAAGTTCGGAAAAATTAGCAGAAAACAATCTTCTTGGTTGTTATACCATTTTATTCTATCTTCTTGATTGTTGTAGCATTTTATTCTATTAAGAATATCATTTCTTACTGCTTCAAATTTATTTTTCAATTTATCTTTGTCTGCTACATGGCAACAAGTTATTTTTAGATTATCTATTTCTGCACATCTTATCCCATTAATATAAAATTTGATTTTAGATTTTGAAAAATCACTATTTTTGCCCAACACTGTTTGCAAAGATATTATTTTTTTACAGATATCTTCGTAATAGTCTGAGTATTCATAATCTAGAGATCCATTAGAATTTATGTAATATGACTTAATTACTTCAGCTAATTTACAAAAGCATTCTTGAGATATGATTTTATTGTTAAATAGAATATTTATTAACTCAGATAGTCCTAAACGTACATCTTCCATTAATAAAGGACGTTCGGTTTTTATTTTAAATTTTTCTTTTAACCACTCATAGATATTTTTATCAGTCGATTGGCTATCTTTCTTTATTCTAAAGTTGTATGTGCTATTAGATGTATAAATTTCTTTAAGCTCGACACCTTTATAGGTAGATTCTTTTATCTTTTCTAATGCTTTGAGGTTGTTGTCTTCTAATCTATTAGTATAAAATATAGTCTTAAGCTCAACGCCAACATCTGAAACATTCTTCAATCCTGGTTTTCTAAATAATCTATATTCATTTTCATATCTCCATTTACTAGATTTATTCTCAAAAATTTCTATATCCTCATAGTTGCCTTCAATATAACGAGATATCCTGT
>PIVX01000474.1 GCA_003353785.1 Gammaproteobacteria bacterium
CATATAAAATGATTAAGTTGGTCATTCCTTATAATCAAATTATTCCATCATTACATGCATTCACACAAGGTGGAGTTGCAAAACCCACCTATAAAGGCACTACTTGTGACTTTAGTGAAACATTATGGAAGCGATGGTGTAGAGACCATTCTCCCAAGAAAGATCAAGCAAAGAATGCCGAGGCGCTGGAAAAAGCCCTTGAGACACATTCATTGCTAATGAGTTCAGATCAAGATCCTGAACATGACTATGATAAGGGTATAGACCTAGTAGATATCACCCCTAATATCTACAGAGACTCCAGTGATGAACCCCCTTGGGTTTAAAATCATGGACTAACCCTATAAAATTGTTTGCCTTATATGCGTTGTTTAAGAGAGAAATCCTCTTGCAACAGAAAAATTGTTTACCTTATATGCGTTGTTTAAGAGAGAAATCCTCTTACAACAGAAAAATTGTTATTTATTGTGTATATAAAATACTAAAAATAACCCAAAAACAATTAAAAATTATATAAAAATACAAAAAGTGGCTTTTTGTAAATAGTGCATAGTAAAATCCGCGTTCTTATGATAGTTTACGCGAGTACTGTAAATAATATGATAAATTTCCGCGTTCTTATGATATTTTACGCGAGTACTGTAAATATTATTTTGCTTTATTTATTGTGCCTTACAATATTTATATATATATATGTGTATATAAAGACAACATGTACAGACAGTCGTTACTGAGA
>PIVX01000475.1 GCA_003353785.1 Gammaproteobacteria bacterium
GTGTGGTAATCATATAACCATTCACAGGATGCATATGGTTTGATATTCGATGCGCTCACTTGGTGGACTCCATTGCCTGGAAATGTAACATATGATAGTTTTGTACAATTTCATCAAGAGACAAATATTTTATTTCAATTTAATGTTCCTAAATTATTGGTTGACAAACTGTCAATCAATCAAACATACACAAAGCAGAAACACTTAGTTTTATTGTATTATACATATTTTATTAAAACATATTAAATCATATTAAATTATTTTATTAAATCGGATTAAAACATATTAAATTATTAAAACATATTAAATCATATTAAATTATTTTATTAAATCATATTAAATTATTTTATTAAATCGTATTAAAACATATTAAATTATTAAATTATTTAATTAAAACATTTTAAATCAATTAAATCAAATTAAATTATTAAATTATATTAAATTAAATTAAATTATATTAAAACATATTGAATCATTTTGATTTAATATAATTTATTTCATTAAATTTAACACATTTTGTATACAAAAAATGATGGTATACAAAAAAAAAATGATGGTCATTTTGTTAAAAAAAACCATTGTATACAAAATTATGGCGGTCATTTTGTATACAAAATAAACGAAATGACGGTCATTTTGTTAAAAAAAAACAGAAATGACGGTCATTTTGTTAAAAAAAAAGCACACATTCACAGTATACAACAGTATACACAAATGACGAGAACATTTGAATCAC
>PIVX01000476.1 GCA_003353785.1 Gammaproteobacteria bacterium
GCTTCAACTTCCAAATAGCCGTTTTCAGGTTTTGTAGCAACCCTGTTTGAGTACATGCTCACCAAATTTCAACGTAATCGGGTATACCAGTAAAAAGTTAGCCTGAAGCAGGTAAAATTAAGCACTTGAACCACTTGAACCGCAATCCAGATCTCGAAGATTACAACTCGAATTCGCCTTTTCTAAGTTTGGAACCATTTCTATGCCGATTAGGGTAGGCTTAAAACCAGGAAGACAACAAAAATCTCTCTATGGCAAAAGTTAGCTTGAAGCAGCTAACTTTGAAGCACTAGAACCTAGGAAGCTTTTAACGAAATCCTTGGTGGTTCACATTTTTAGGGTAATTCGTTCATGGTGCATCTAACTAGAGTGGTCCGAACTCAATATTCGTAACTGTTGGCGATGAAGCTCGAAGTGGAAATTTTGTAAGCTTAAAAAATGGAACTTCCGGTTAGAGTTCCAAATCGCCATTTTCAGGTTTTGTAGCGAACCTAGTTTGTAACAAGCTTGCCAAATTTCAGCGTAACCGGATGTTCCAGTAAAAAGTTAGCCTGAAGCAGGTAAAATTTAGCACTTGAACCACCTGAACCACATCCAGATCTCGACGATTAGAAGTTTACATCGCCTTTTCTAATTGTGGTATCGTTTCTACGCTGATTAGGAACCGTTTTAAACCAGGAAGACAACAAAAATCTCTCTATGACACAAGTTAGCTTGAAGCAGCTAACTTTGAAGC
>PIVX01000477.1 GCA_003353785.1 Gammaproteobacteria bacterium
CACTTCCACACCTACATCGTTCGAAAGGTAATTGTCTCGCGAGTCAAACGCGATCAGAAAATCAAATAAATTATCGATCGATTATCGATTAAAAATCGATAAATTTCGATATTTTTGAAACGCTAATCATTGACTTCGATAGCTACATCGATCGAAAGCTAATAATGTTCCAAATCAAATTCGATCAAAAAATCAAATAAATTATCGATCGATTATCGATTAAAAATCGATAAATTTCGATACTTATAAACGTTAATCATTGACTTCGATAGCTACATCGATCGAAAGCTAATAATGTTCCGAATCAAATGCCATCAAATAAATTATCGATCGATTATCGATTCAAAATCGATAAATTTCGATACTTTCGAAACGTTAATCATCGACTTCGACAGCTACATCGATCGAAAGCTAATAATGTCCCAAATCAAACGCGATCAAAAAATCGATTAAATTATCGATCGGTTATCGATTAAAAATCGTTAAATTTCGATACTTTCGAAACCTTTTCGATACACTTCGACACTTACATGGATCAAAAGGAATTGTCTCGCGAGTCAAACGCGATGAAGAATTGATTAAATTATCGATCCATTATCGATTGAAAATCGATAAATTTCGATATTTTCAAAACGTTGTTGATACACTTCGATACCTCCATCGTTCGAAAGGTAATTGTCTCGTGAATCAATCGCCATAAAAAAAAAACGATTAAATTATCGATTAAGAATCGTAA
>PIVX01000478.1 GCA_003353785.1 Gammaproteobacteria bacterium
ATGGTGATACAACGCCACCAAACGGATCGAAATTTGAATAGAAAAAGAAGGAAATATTTTGTGGTGATCCCACACCACCAAACGGATGAAATTTGAATAGAAAAAAAGAGAATTTGGTGGTGATAGCCACTACCATTGAAACAAGGAAAAAGAAAATAAAAAAAATGAAAAAAGTGAAAAAGAGAAGGGGGATTAAGTGGTGGTTTATACCACGCACTAAATAGAAAAAGTGAAAACCTTAATTCATGTAAAAACCACTTAATAGTAAAAACATTTTTCATGTAATTTGGACAAAACATGAATGTCACCGATGCTGAAAAGATATTGAATGAAAACAACAACTATTAAAAGAATTAAATCAAACAAAAGGGAGAAATATTTAAAAATTTATGTCAACAATATACTTTTAAGTATGATCAACTTCAAATATATTGCCAACATAAACATGTACAAAACGAGAATGAATCCAAATACATCGAAACCATTACTTCTTTACGACATCAAATTAAAAATCAAAGCTTAAAATTTGATGCAATGCAGAATCAAATACATGTCTTAAACCAACAATTGATTGATATCAAGGATAAATATGAAGCAAATGTAAGCCAAACGCAACAACAAATCAATAAACAAATTGAGTTTCTGGAAAAAATGCAGAATGAAATATTCCGGAAAGATGAGAAAATAGAAACACTTGAAAACGATTTAACGCAGGAAAATGAGAAATTGATTGC
>PIVX01000479.1 GCA_003353785.1 Gammaproteobacteria bacterium
TTGGGGATTTCCACCCATCCATCTCCTTCTGACTTGGTCCATATTCGTCCGATGCCGTTTCCTCTTCACTCGTCTGATTCCATGGACCTTCTTCTGTCGCCGTGCCACTCCGGGCTTTGCATTTGAATGATGTGCCACTCCGGGCTTGCTATGATTTGCCATACATGAACGATTTGCCACTTCCGACTTGCTACACAAACGATTTGCCACTTTGGACTTTGTATGGACTTGCGTGGTATTCTTTCTTCCTCTGTGCAATGACTTGACATATTCCTTCTTCTTCTTCTTATTCTTATCATATTCTTTCTTCATATTCTTGCAATGTGAATGATATGCCTCAACAGGCTTTGATATGGGTTGATGTGCCCGTAAGGGCTTTGTTCGTATGTGCGCCTCTCTTCCACCTTCTGATTGCTGACCATATTCTTTACTCGGCTTGACCTCATCTCGACCTTTGACCTTCTTGTCTTCTACTTCTCCTTCCATCGAACTGTGCACTTCTTGGACCTTGACTGATCGTTCTTTCTTGATTGAGTGTTGCATTTGACCACTGAGTTTCCGCTCTCCAGCCTGCCGTCTGATCGAGTTAGTTGCTTCTGTGCGAGCAGTGCGTGGTAAAAGTCCCATTCGAATTGCTGCTCCAGATGATACACTATCTTGATTGATTGATCGTTCCTTCTTGGCTCGTTGCCGCTTCTGTCTATCCATTCGTCGTTTCTCCTCTTCTTCTTCTT
>PIVX01000480.1 GCA_003353785.1 Gammaproteobacteria bacterium
CCGTTACTCCCAAAATGGTGGTAGATAAATTATATCCGTTGGGAATATTAACAGAAATTAGTGACAGAGATGATAATGTACTAAACGATGGCATGAACGCTTTTGATACCCTAGCCCTGGAGTTCTACAGCGATAACAATAGTATTCAACAGTCTTTGAGAAGTAAACTGGGTATCCATGATCCATCAAGCAGTGTAAATATAAAAGAAATTTTAGGACCAGATAGAGATGAAGATCTAGAAATACTTGAGCTACTTGTTAATTACTTAAGTGATGAGCAATGTGATGACTATTTGAATTATGAGGTTGATGTTGATTCTGATGAATATGAAGACTTTGAAGAAGAAGATAATAATTTATATGCAAAGATAAAAGAAATTAAAAATTTAATGGCAGCACATGACTGCTATAGCTTTCAGGAACTGATTGAAGCTGCAAAAAAGGATGAAATATTAGAAATAAAACTAGATGGGATAATTGAATATACTCTTGATGATGATATATTTTCTAGTACAGAGTATTTTAAACATTTAAAAAAGGACTTTGATGATGACTTAAAAGAGTATAGAAATGGACAAGAATATGTTGAAGTAATTCTTAATATGATTAGGAAGAATTTGCCACCTCCAAATTCAGATGATCAAATATTAAAAGATCAACAACCTGCGATAGAGGCGATTAAGGCTCTAATGGAAAATGAGGGAATAGATATTAATGGTAATCCTGATCCAAA
>PIVX01000481.1 GCA_003353785.1 Gammaproteobacteria bacterium
TTATTATTATTATATTTAATACCTTAATATTATTTTATAAAACTACTATTATAATTATATACATAGATACTCACTCACTCAGTTGCAAAATTTTTCACTATGTAAAAATAATCATTTGAATAATAAGTAAGTAAGTGAGTGAGTGAGTCAGTATGTATATAATTATAATAATATACAGAAACTAACTTTCAAACTGACTTGCATGTTGATTGTAAAGTTTTTTGTTTTTTAATTTATCTACACATATTAAGTGAGTGCCAAAATCTCAACTGAGTATTATTATAATTATATAGATAATAACTCACTCACTCACTTGAGATATGGTATACAACGAATAAATGGTATGCAAGGGGCTATAGATAATGGATATGGGGCATAATATATGGAATATTTCTAAGGAAAAAAAAGGGATATTTTGGTGTTGAAAAATTTGGAAAAAAGGCAAATATTTGCCTTTGGAAAGAAGGGAAAAGCATATTTCCCCTCTAGCCAAAAAGGAAAAGCATATTATTATGATTTTGCAAGGAAAGAAACATATAATATTTGCCGTTTGGCTACAGGCAAAAGCATATTATTTGTGGTGGTTTCAAAGGAGAAAAAAGAAAAAAATAGAAAAGGAAAATATTCCTCCCTTTTTCTCACCAAAATATTTTGGTTTCAACAGAAACGAAAAGAAACAAACAATATTTGCCCTTTTGGCCAAACGGGAAAAGGAATATTATTTCTCCTTTGC
>PIVX01000482.1 GCA_003353785.1 Gammaproteobacteria bacterium
CGTCTTATCATTCGTAACCATGTAGCTTTCTCGATATCCTGTAACGTCGTTCGATTGTACATCTTCTGATAACGTTGTAATGCATTGACCATTGATTCATCTTGTCCTTGGTTCATTTCCAACAGTCTGAGTGCTGCCAACATGGGCGTCAACATTGGTTTCACGAGTAGTCGCATACGATCGATTGCATCTTGGTATGTCGTCTTTTGATCATCAGGAATCGATATGAATGCTTCTTTCGCATTTCCTTCGAGGCTTCTTCGCAATATATCGAGTTCTGGTTCACCAGTCTTTCCAGAATATGTCACTACAGTGGCCAACCAAGCGTCGAATTCTTCAGAGTCCTTTGCGTCATCTGCATAGAACATCTTTGGCGGCGGGATATGAGCTGTCATTTGCACTCCTTGTCGGTCGTTTATTTGTCCAATCAACAGTGCCATTTCTTGGTCCCTTCGGTAGTTGTCTTCTCGCCTGTCTTCGGCCATTTGTCGCATGAATGCCATCATTTCATTATTGTTATTGTGTCCTTGTCGATGACGTGAGGTGCCGGAAGTTTGTGAGTCGCGTTCATCATGTTCGTCCTCTTCTTCGTCGCTTACGACCGGACTATGGTTCTTCGATTGTAGCTCCTTCAACATGTTCTTTGTCCGCGTCATCGTCGAGGTTCAGTAGTAGGTCCAAAACCAAATCGTTGCCCGTTGTTCTCCACCAAAACTGTAGGTCCGGAGCGC
>PIVX01000483.1 GCA_003353785.1 Gammaproteobacteria bacterium
GTTCAGAGGTCGAAGGTTTGGCCGTACGAGGCCGATTGGGATCGGGTAAAGTGCTAATAATGTGTTCATTGATCCATATTTTACATTTTCGTGAGAAACTTTGCTCAAAACCTAAAGACGATACACATTTTTGGCCGTTTAAAAAGTCAAAAAAGAGGGTGTTTTGTCCCTGTGTTATAAGATAGACCCCCAATACTTTGCGTGTAATCTGTGACGTCACACTGGAGAGGGCCAATCCTATGCTTAATATGCTAATTAGGTGTTCCGTGTTCAGAGGTCGAAGGCTTGGCCGTACGAGGTCGATTGGGATCGGGTAAAGCGCTAATAATGTTTTCATTGATCCATATTTTACATTTTCGTGAGAAACTTTGCTCAAACCTAAAGACGATACACATGTTTGGCCATTTAAAAAGTCGAAAAAAGAGGGTGTTTTGTCCCTGTGTTATAAGACAGACGCTTTTTGTCCACGTTTTTGTATATTTGCGACAAATTCCCGTAATGTATGACGTCACACACAGGGCTAAATCTTACGGTTAATGAGAAAAGGTATCTGTGTATGTTCCGTGTTCAGAGGTCAAAGGCTGGCCGTACGAGGTCGATAAGGATCGGGTAAAAGAGCTAATATGGTTTTCGTCGATCCATATTTTACATGTTCGTGAGAAACTTTGCTCAAACTTAAAGACGATACACATTTTTGGCCGTCTAAAAAGTCGAAAAAAGAGGGTGTTTTG
>PIVX01000484.1 GCA_003353785.1 Gammaproteobacteria bacterium
ATACTACCAACAATCACTTTTGCATCATTTTCCGCATTCGCATGCGTTGTTAACACGAATTGCTTAAACGATAAGATGTTAGATAAAGAAATAACGACTTAATTAAATTACCACTTCGTTTTCGTCCATAGAATCTCTAAGCAGATATTTAGTCATATCGATAAGAAAATCGAAAGTACACGCAAAGTTGTAACAATGCAGCCGTAACAATAGCTGTCACGGGGGTAAGATGTATCGGCAATATAGCCGGGCAAATACCGGTTGGCCCCTACTCGTCTTAGACCCCTCTCGCACAATAGAGCCATTAATCACTAGACGCACTCTCGCACACCGGTTATCCCTCTATACAATACCCCTCGATGAATAGAGGCCTATTATCTCGGCCCCCTCACGCCCGCCATTGTTAACCAATTTCCAGACTAAATTCCAGACATAACGCCGGCGAGTGCTTCCCCAGTACGGTATGGCTACGTGTAACGACGCTCTGTTAGATAGCTCTTCGGTGATGATGACGCCGCCAGATTCGGACAATATTGTACCTCCACCGGTCTACGAGGATTTAGAAGCCCCCGAGCTTACCGATTTGGACAATTGGATTAGCTTTTTGGCAAAAACTCACCATTATTCGCCTGAAGAATATATAAGATTCTTGTTCACCGTGGCTTGCGTACAGCACGAAGATGTATGGGCTGAAAGCCCCCTATTTTCTCACCATCTCAAAACGGCGTTG
>PIVX01000485.1 GCA_003353785.1 Gammaproteobacteria bacterium
ACTAATCACACTAATCACACTAATCACACTAATCACACAAATCACACAAATCACACTAATCACACTAATCACACAAATCACACAAATCACACAAATCACACAAATCACACAAATCACACTAATCACACTAATCACACAAATCACACTAATCACACTAATCACACTAATCACACAAATCACACCATTTGCGTTTCCACCACAGATCCAACGATCTCACGAATCACACCAAACCAATCAAATCACACAAATACCAACAATAATAATAAGAATCACACCTCAATCACACAAATCTCAACAGATTAACAATCACACAAATCACACAAACAAATCACAGTGTGATAATCACACATTAATCACACAAAAGCACAACCCCTGAAAATGACAATAATCCATGAAAATGAGAATTATCCATGAAAACGAGAATAATCCATGAAAACTAGGATACTCCATGAAATGACAATAATCCATGAAAATGGGAATAATCGATGAAAATGGAAATAATCCATGAAAATGAGAATAATCCATGAAAACGAGAATAATCCATGAAAATGACAATAATCCATGAAAAATGAGAATAATCCATGAAAATGCCAATAATCCATGAAAAAGTGAATAATCCATGAAAATGGGAATAATCCATGAAAATGAGAATAATCCATGAAAACGAGAATAATCCATGAAAACGAGAATAATCCATGAAAATGACAATAATCCATGAAAAATGAGAAT
>PIVX01000486.1 GCA_003353785.1 Gammaproteobacteria bacterium
AAAAGATATAATTTACTGTTTATTGACAGTTTCCCAGGGAAGATGTCTGATAGTGAATATATTATTGATAGAACAGAATCCTGTATAGTTGTTGATTTAGACAAGATACATGAGTGAAAATTTACTTTATAAAAAACAGATTGGGCTGTTTTTGAAATAACCTACAAGCCAGGAAATGTAACTAATATTAATACAATTGTTGATATAAGGAATGGTAGAAATTCTGGCTATTATGGTATTTTTCAAGAATTCAATAGAGATAATTAAATTTATATAAAAACGCATATAGATGGAGATTATAGCAATGCAGAAAACTACGCTTCACTTAATCTTGATTTCTTCATAAATTCCAATTAATAAGTGTCCTATTCTAGGGAATAGATCGTTGAATCACTATAATTATTTTTAGTTAGATCGATAACACCATCAGTATGTTTAATGGTTTTTATTACTTCATTTTTTCTCAGAAATAAAAAGTTAATGTTGCAATATAGTTTTATTTGTGAGAGATTATAACAATAAAATAGTAGGTTTTTTATTACTATATTTTAGACATTTACACACTGAGGATGACACTCTCGTTAGTCTACTAGTTAATTATATTTAATCGGTAAAAAAACATGAAAAAACTAACATTACTCCCTGTAGAAAAAGATGATTATGCAGTGACTATGCAAGTGTCTGATGATGGTGAGATATTAGAAACGCATAGCACGGTAGTTTCCTAT
>PIVX01000487.1 GCA_003353785.1 Gammaproteobacteria bacterium
TTAAATGAAAAAAGATTAGAATCAACTACGGTTTCATTATGGGTTGGTCACAAATTACAATGGAAAAATTTCTGTGATCTTTACAATTTTGATCCATTTATATTCACAGAAAAACAATTCCAATTGTATGCTGCTTATAAATTTATGGTGGAAGATATCCAGGCGGATACAGTCAGAAATCACACATATGCAGTTCGAGATATGGCCATTAGTGCCTTTGGTATCCCATGCAAGGTGGATAAGAAGACCATGCCTTTTTTGCATGGTATTTATAATGGGAGAAAGATCGAGAAACCTCCAGGCTCTGGTTCGAGAATCATTACCAATGAAACCATTGCGAGATGGTTTGAAAGAGATATTTTGGATGAGCGTGTTTATGATTATCAGGTCATTCGAACTGCTTTCGCCTTGGCCCATAATACTTTACGAAGGAGCGATGAGGTTATTCGTAAGAATTTATCGGGCTTAAAAATTGGTAATATTATCTGCCAAAATGGTACATCGATCCCGAATAAGAATGATCAGAGTGCGATTTTTGTTTTTAATTTTTCGAAAACGAATAAATATGGCCGATTACAATCGGCACCATTATTTCATTTACAGGGTTATCTCCTATAAGACGCAGAATCATATATTCAGATATGATTTATGAAATAAAGGGGATCTCGTCCGAGATAATGAATTATGTATGACTATGAAAAATAATTAAAAATCATACATGTATGACT
>PIVX01000005.1 GCA_003353785.1 Gammaproteobacteria bacterium
TTTTCCATCTTGTTTTAAACTTTTAGGAGAAAATCAGGTTTGTGGTTCGTTAGAAAATTTTAATTGGGATTCATATACAAAAAAACCGCCGCATCCATGCTGGGTTGCTCCTCCTGCTATAAAAGATAACAGAATTACATGGTGGAAGTTTTGGTCATAAATGACAGAGCTTCCAACGGTTTAGGCTATAATTGACGCAAAATATTCAAATCTATTTAACAAATAATAGTTGGCTAACTTGTAAATTTACTTAACTACAATATTGAATTTTATTAAGTAGAATATCTATACAATAATTACATCTAAGATAGCATGTGGCTATTTTAGATAAAGTATATTTTAACAGATGTTTAATTCTTCCCACATTTGCTCTATTTTTTTAGTAACATCTATTTGTTGTTGGATCTTTTTCCCCCAGGCTCTGGTAGTTTCATTCCCAATTTTGTTAGTTGCATCAAAGCCCATCTTTGACCCAATATTTGATTTCTCTGAGGCAAAATCTAGGTAGTCGATGGGAGTGTTTTCTAATAACATGGTGTCACGTTTTGGATCCATTCTGGTTGATATAGCCCACATGACATCCTGCCAATTACGTGCATTAATATCATCATCACATACTATGATCCACTTCGTATACATGAATTGTTTTAGAAAAGACCATATCCCTAACATAATTTGGCGGGCATGTCCTGGATATTGCTTCTTAATTGTAACGACGGCTATTCTGTAACTACAACCTTCTGGAGGTAGGTAAAAATCGGTGATTTCTGGAAATTGTTGCTGGATCAGTGGAATAAATAATTCATTGAGTGTTAAGCCTAACATAGAAGGTTCATCTGGCGGTCTACCAGTATATGTACTGTGATATATTGGAGAGTTGCGTAAAGCCATTGTTTCAATTGTAAAAACAGGGAATTTTTCTACATCATTATAGTATCCTGTATGATCACCAAAAGGACCTTCTAATGCTTCATCATTTGGATAGATAAATCCTTCTAGAATAATTTCAGCTTTTGCTGGTACTAGTAAGTCAACAGTAAGGCATTTAGTGAGTAAAGTCTTCTGTCCTCTTAATAATCCTGCGAAAGAATATTCAGAGATTTGATCTGGTATTGGCATTACTGCTGATAAAATGGTAGATGGATCGCACCCTAGAGATACAGCAACAGGGAACGGCTTATCTGGATATGTCTTTCGAAAAATTTGATAGTCAATAGCACCACCTCTGTGCTTTAACCAGCGGATTATAGTTTTATTTTTGTCTAGTACTTGTTGGCGGTATATACCAAGGTTTTGTCTGTGCTGGCTTGGAGATTTAGTAGTAACTAATCCCCAGGTGATGAGAGGTCCGGCATCTTCTGGCCAACATTTTTGAATTGGTAATTTATATAAATCTATTTCTTCTTTGGTTAATATATTTTCATAAACGGGGGCTTTATTGGTGATTTTTGGTGCCATATTTAAGATCTGTTTATACATCGGGAGATTAGCAAGAGCATCTCTAAATCCTTTTGGAGGCTCAGGGGATTTGAATAGAGCTAAAAATTTACCAAATTCTCTTAACTCAGATACTGAATTTCTACCAAGTCCTAATATAATACGTTCTTGACTACCAAACAGATTCCCAAGCACAGGAATTGAAAATCCAGTGGGGTTTTCAAATAACAATGCGGGACCATTTTTTTTTAATGTCCTATCACATATAGCAGTCATTTCAATATTAGGTGAGATAGAATGGGATATGCGTTTTAAGAGTTGTTTTTTTTCTAGTTTCTCTATAAAGTCCCTGAGATCTTGATACTGCATGCTATATATTATTGTTTCATAGCATTGAAGAAATCTTTGTTAGTTTTAGTATCTTTTAGCCTATCAATAAGGAATTCCACTGCTGCTATTTCATCCATTTGACTAAGTATTTTTCTTAGTATCCACATTTTTTGTAATTCTTCTTCAGTAGCTAAGAGCTCTTCACGACGTGTTCCTGAGCGATTAATATTAATAGCAGGGTAAATACGTTTTTCAGCAATTCTTCTATCTAATTGTATTTCCATATTGCCAGTACTTTTAAATTCTTCAAATATAACATCATCCATTTTTGAACCAGTGTCTACTAATGCAGTAGCAATTATAGTTAGGCTCCCACCATGTTCAACATTTCTAGCTGCACCAAAAAATCTTTTTGGTCTATGTAATGCTTGAGCATCGACGCCACCTGTTAAAACTTTTCCAGAAGATGGGATAATTGTATTGTATGCTCTAGCTAGACGAGTAATAGAATCTAGCAAAATTACAACATCGTGCTTGTGCTCTACTAAACGTTTTGCTTTTTCAATTACCATTTCAGCAACCTGGACATGTCTAGTAGCGGGTTCATCAAAGGTGCTTGCTAATACTTCTCCTCTTACAGTACGTTGCATGTCTGTTACTTCTTCTGGGCGCTCGTCTATTAATAAAACTATTAACTTACACTCAGGATAAGATTTTTCTATTGATAGTGCTAGATTTTGCATCATCAAAGTTTTACCTGCTTTAGGAGGAGAAACAATTAGACCACGTTGACCTTTGCCAAAAGGTGCTGCTAAATCAATAATTCTTGCAGTTATATCTTCAGAGCTGCCATTTCCTAATTCCATTCTAAGTCTTTCAGTAGCAAATATTGGGGTCAAATTCTCAAATAATACTTTAGTCTTAGTCTGTTCTGGTTTGTCTTCGTTAATGGTATCGACTTTTAATAAAGCAAAATAACGTTCATTATCTTTAGGAGGCCTTATTTTCCCAGCGATAGTATCTCCTGTTCTTAAGCCAAATCTTCTTATTTGGCTAGGAGAAACATAAATATCATCAGGCCCAGCAATGTAAGAAGTGCTTGCTGATCTTAGGAAACCAAATCCATCTGGAAGGATTTCCAGTATGCCATTACCATATATGTCTTCACCAAGTTTAGCTTTGTGTTTTAGTAGAGAAAAGATGATGTCTTGTTTACGCATTCTTGAAATATTATCTAAATTTGCCTGTTCAGCTATTTTGATTAATTCTTCAGGCTCTTTTATTTTCAGTTCACTTAAATTCATAATGCTCACATCAGTTTATGGGTTTTATTGTAGGAAAGATAAAATTTATATAATAAGTTCTTTGTTAATGAAGTTAATCTTCGAAATTTGTTTAGAATCAGAAAACATTTATTCAGATAGTTTCCAGTATATATAACTACAAATAATTGTCAATAAGTTATTTGTTAATTTGATGATCAATAAAATCAATCAAATCTTTTTTAGATAAGGTGCCAATTTTAGTTGTGACAACTTCACCTTTTTCTATTAATAATAATGTTGGAATACCTTTAATGGAATATTTGCTTGGTACCTCTGGGTTTTCATCCACATTTATTTTAGTAAATTTAACTTTATTATGGTACTCTTTAGCTACTTCGGCTAATATAGGGCCTAGTGCTTGACAAGGTCCACACCATTCAGCCCAAAAATCCACCAAAACAGGCATTTTAGCTTCGATCACTTCTTTAGTAAAATTTTTATCATTGACATTAATTACAGAATTAGACATTTATTATCCTCTAAATTACCGTCATGGTATTACTATCTAAGTGTTAAGTCTAGCTTTTTCTAAAAGTGTACTAAGCTTGTTAGTATGATTAAATCTTTACTTAAGATAGATGGCATTTTAAAATTTTTTATACTTGTTCTGCTAGTTATTTTTATTATTACAAGCTGTTTAGTATTTAAAAAATATTGGGATATTAATTTGTTACACTATCATATTAAAGCTTTTGGCTTGTGGGCACCGATTGTTTTCTTGTTGTTATATATGTTGTCAACAGTTTCATTATTACCCGCAGCCTGTATGTCGTTTATTGGTGGGTATATTTTTGGGTTTTATCATGGATTAGTCTTAAATATAATCGGCTCTGCTCTTGGGGTATCTATGGCATTTTTTATTGGCAGATATTTAACTACAGATCTAATAAAAGGATATTTAGGGAATAAATCCAATGCTTTTATTGCCAATGTTGAGAAATTTGGGTGGCGACTTATAGCAATATTTCGTCTAACTCCTTTAGTGCCATTTGACATTTTGAATTTTGCCTTTGGGATCACCAATATTAAAATCAGTCAATATCTATGTTTCAGTACGTTTTTTATGTTGCCTGGACTAATAACATATACATATTTGGGTAATTTAGGCTTAGAATTATTTATAGGCGAACCAAGATTGGTAGCCTTAAAAAGTTTGTTAGGTTTATTTATCGGTGTAGTTCTATTGCTTGTATTACCTAAAATTTTAGCTAGTATTCGTCAGAAATTAGCTTTAGAAGAATTAGAATCATCAATTAGTAGTTTAAACTAGATAATTTAGCTTAAAAACTTATAGTGCTGATGATGTAAATACTAAATATATTATGTACCCAATATAAATTGTTACTAAAAATAATCCTTCAATTCTTGAGATTATGCCTCGACCATTCAGCCCGAAAGCAAATAAAAAAAGTAGAATTGTGGTAAAACATACCATCATTATATCTCTTTGGATATTATCGTCCAACTGACTTGGATAAATAAATGCTGGGAATGGTAGTACAGCTAGGATATTAAATAAATTGGAACCAATGATATTGCCAATCAGTAGTTCATTTTCTTTTTTGATTGAAGCAACAACAGCAGTAATTATCTCAGGAAGGCTTGTTCCAAAAGCAACAATGGTAAGTCCAATTACCAAATCGCTAATATTTAGATATTTAGCAATAGTAATAGCATTATTAACAATTATATTTGAGCTTATTGGTAGTAGTATTATTCCTATAACTAGGTAGTAAATAGATTTTTTTAAAGATATATCGCAGCTAAATTCAGTAGAATACTCTTGTGCTAAGGGATCTTTTTGATGAGCTAATCCTTGTTTAATAAACCATAATATTAATATTATACATCCTATCAATAGAATAGAGCCATCAAATATTGAAAGATGGTTATCACGAAGAAGCATCCAAAGAAGAAAAGTAGTAAAAAATAAAATAGGATATTCTCTTTTAAGTATTCTAGAGCGGACTTTGATAGGATTAATAATGGCACAAAGTCCTAATACTAGAGCAACATTTGTAATATTTGATCCAATAGCATTTCCTATTGCGAGTCCTAGATTACCTTTATATGCACTTGTCATTGCAACAAATATTTCTGGTGCGGAGGTGCCAATGGCAACTATAGTTAATCCTACTAAAAGAGGTGGGATCCCCATGATCCTAGAAATAGCAGCAGCCCCATCAACAAATTTATCTGCGGCCCAGGTTATAAGCACGAGACCAATTAACAGAAAGAGAAAATCAATAGCCATGAGCTAACTTTAGTCTATGCTAGTGTATTGCTAAAATTTTATTAAAAAGCTCATTAGATATTGTACTAAAAAAGCTCTATATGGTTAATCTATTTTGGTTATCTGGTTTGGAATGGTTCAATAACATATATTATTTGACAATAATCTATTATAAAAATGTTTATTTCAATTATTGAGATCTAATAATTAAGATTGTATATTCAAGTATGGCGATTTAATTTTGTCTAATGTTAATCTAAGGATTGGCAAATGAAAAATTTTTATGTGATAAATAAACTGAAACATCATTAAATAAATGAAAAATTCTTGAGAGTTTGTATAACATAGCTTACAATTTGTCAAAATAAATATAGTGTTTTAAAATTCAATGAAAAGAGTTATCAGAAGCATTTTAGATGATATCATACGAGAATTATGGGATGATAAAATTGATGTTCAAAATATTGTTTATCAAATAAGTCATTCAAAAAATAATGAGCATGGTGATCTTGCAACAAATATAGCTTTAATTTTAGCAAAAAAGCTTAAGAGATCTCCTGTAGATATAGCTAATGAGATTAAAAGTTGTATTAAAGTTAATCCTTTAATAGAAAAAATTGAGGTAGCTAATCCAGGATTTATTAATTTTTTCTTCTCAGTGGAAATTTATCATAGGTTCATTAATAACATTCTAGAAAAAAAAGATGAATATGGAGTTTCAGATTTATATGAGGGACAAAAAGTACATTTAGAATTCGTTTCGGTAAATCCTACAGGACCTCTACATGTTGGTCATGGTCGTAATGCTGTTTATGGTTCAGTACTGGCGAACTGTCTAGAGGCTGTTGGCTGTATTGTACACAGAGAATATTATATAAATGATTCTGGTCGCCAGATGGATATTTTAGCTATTAGTGTATTTATAAGATATTTAGAACTATATGGAGAGATCATAAAATTTCCTGTTAATGGTTATCAGGGAGGATATGTTTTTGATATCGCTAAGGATTTTATTAATGAATATGGACGGGGACATTTTCATAAAGCTAATAATGTATTTGAAAAATTACCTTTAGATTATGATGAGGATGGAGATAAAGAAAAATATATTGATGCGTTAATTACCAGATGTAAAATGATTTTAGGAGAAGATAGTTATTGGCAAATCCATCAATTTGCTTTAAATAATGTCCTAAAAGGAATTAAAGAAGATTTAGAATCTTTCAGTGTGTATCAGGAATGGTTTTCAGAACAAAGCTTATTAGATCAAAATGCAGTTGAAGATGTTATTGATTTGCTAAAACGTAAAGACTGTGTTTATGAGAAAGAGCATGCTTTATGGTTTAGTGCTAGTAAATTTGGCGATGAGAAAGATAGAGTTTTGATAAGAGCTAATGGACAATATACCTATTTTGCTACAGATATTGCAAATCACTATAATAAATATTTAACAGATTACTCACAAATAATTGATGTTTGGGGCGCTGATCACCATGGCTATATTCCAAGAATGCGAGCCGCTATTCAGGCTATGGGTTTAGATGTAAACAAATTCCATGTAAGATTAGTGCAGTTTGCAACATTATTTCGTGGTGATGAACAAATTCAGATGTCGACTAGGAGTGGATCTTTTATTACTTTAAAAGAGCTACAAGAAGAGGTTGGTGCAGATGCGGCAAGATTTTTTTATATTATGAGAAAAGCAGAGCAACATATGGATTTTGATATAGAGTTAGCCAAAAGTAAAACTAGTGATAATCCTGTGTATTATATTCAGTATGCTCATGCGAGAATTTGCAGTGTTTTTAGACAATTAATAGAGCTTAATTTTAATTATTCCAAGGAGATTGGATTGAAAAATTTGCATTTGCTAGATACTGTTGAAGAGTCAGATCTTATGAAAAGTTTATCTAGGTATACAGAGGTCATTGAGATTTCTGCTATTCAATATGCACCACATTTGATAGCGCAGTACTTGAAAGAGCTAGCTACTGAATTCCATACTTATTATAATGCTGCAAAGTTTCTAGTTGAGCAAGAGGATTTGCGTAATTCAAGACTGTGCTTAATTGGTGCTACTAAGCAAGTATTATTGAATGGTTTAACTATACTAGGGGTTACAAGCCCAGAAACAATGTAATGGCAAAAGATTTCGCAGTTCAAAATTATAAAAAAGATAAGTCTAATAGTAAGACCAATTTAATCGTTGGAATAATTACGGTTGTATTCGTAATAAGTTTTTATATATTTAAAATTAGGGATAGTCGGCATAAGAATGTTACTAATATTCCAGGCGATCAAATTACTGAGGTAATAGAAAAAGAAGTTAAGCAACCTAGATTTAAATTTTATACTATGCTTTCAGAAACACAAGATAATTACAGTGATGATCATGCGAAAAATATTGAACATGGAAAATTTATTTTGCGGATTGCAGAATTTAAGTATAAGGCTGAAGCAGTAAAGTTGCAGAGAAGGTTGGAGTCAAAAAATTACGCAATAAGCGTGAATACAATACAAAAAAATAAAAAAACATACTACTCAGTAATAATGGGTCCTTATCCAAATAATGTAGAGGCTAAACAGGCTAAATTAGATTTAGAAAAAGATCATTATAGAAGCACTCTTAAGAAACTGCTAAATTAGAATTTTGTTCGACTACTATGGTAACATCAGTGCTATTATTTATGGCTTTAAGTTTTGTTATAGATAATTTAATTTTGCTAATCGGGTATCTGCTGTAAATAAAATCTAGCAAATTTTTAGCTAAGGTTTCTAAGAGGTTAGTTTTTTGTGAACTTAGCCATTGAATAGTATCTTGAGCTAATTGATCATAATCGATAGCTTTATTTAAATTATCAAATTGAGCAATTTTAGTAATATCTACCTCAAAATTTATATCTAATAATATGTCTGACAATATTGCTTGTTCAAAACCATTTATTCCAAGAGTTGTTTTTGCTTTTAAATTTTTTATAAATAATAAGGCCATGTGTAATTATCTAAAATTAATATCTAAATAGCAAATAAAGTTTTCTTTTTTTGTTTGTTAGTAATACTTGCTAATACCTGGAGTAATCCCGGCGATATTAGGAAGATGCTCAAGAAGAAAAAATTTATTAGATTAAGCAATCTTAAGCAGGTAATTAACAACAATAAAGAAAAATTCTTACCTTGGTTAAAGCTAGTATTGGGAATATCTAACTCTGTAAAGAAGCTAGTAAAACTATCAGAAATAATATTTTATGTGCGACGCATTTGTATTTCCACTCTTCTATTTAAGACTTTACCTTTAACAGACTGTGAGCTAATAGGTCTAGAATCAGCTGCTGCTATTGTTATAATACGGTTTTGTTCTACCCCATTTTTCCATAAGTGGTTTTTAATTGACTCAGCTAATTTTTTTGACATCATCATCTTATCTTGTTTATTACCAATATTATCGGTATTGCCTATTATAACCACCGGTTCTTCTATAGCTTTTATAATAGTTGCAATGAGATTAAGGGTTGCAAATTTGGATGATTCTATTTCATAAGAATTATTTTCAAAGAATAAATCTACTGGAAGAACAAGTTTGATTTCATCTCCCTGTTCTTTAACGGATACTCCTGCTCTATTTAGACTACGATATGTTACATTCCCTGGTAACTGAGCATTACCAAATAGATAATTTGGGGTGTTAACGTAAGTACCTAAGTGTTTTCGTAGATCATTTTTTGAGAGTGTCTGAGGATGATGGAGTTCACAGCCGGACATTATCACCATAGTAATTAACAACCCGAGGATATGTATCATATTTCAATTCCCTATATTATTTTAGGATTATGGTTCAGCAAATTTACCAGTTCCTTCATCAAATCCTACTGGTACAATTTCTCCAGTGTTTTCATTATATCTCCAGCCATCGGCTATATCTCCAGCACTAACAATATTAACTACAGAGGTACTTTCTGTCCAAGGGTTTTTGGGAGGTTGTTGCATGTATGGTCCGTATTTACCATCGACGCTTAAGGAGCCATCTATGCTAGTATTATTAATCATCACACTCCAATTTGATTGTAAATCTGCTAGTGTTGGGTATTTATTATTATGTTGAGTTCTGTATAACTCAAAAGCAGAACGGATATTCTTGAGTTGTGCAAGAGTACCCACTGATTTAGCATCTTCAACATAGTTACTAATTTTTGGTACTATTATGGCTGCTAAAACACCCAAAATCAGTAGAACTATAATTAATTCTACTAAAGTAAAACCTAGCTGGAGATGCTTGGAATTTTTAGTTTTAAAACCATGTATGTATAGTTTATCAATCATCGCTAAAATTATAGGTTAATACACTTAGTTTTTCCAAAGTGAAAACTATATTCTTACAGTAATATGAATAGGTTATATTATTCTGTACAATATTGCGCAGAATAGCTTAACAAGCTACAAATTAGAAATTTTTTGTATATTAAAGCTTGATATTAATACTGTAACTAATTTGACAGGATTGTTTTTTTTTGTACTGACGTTTGTCAAAATGGATGGTGTTTTTTTACGATTTATTTAGGAAAATGCTAGATCATCATATTAAAATAATAATTTTTTAATTATAAGAAAATCTACTGAATAATAGCCTCTTATCTAAGCAGTTCATACTATACTTAATTAATAAATAAGGAAATTTGATTGCATGTTTGGTTTTAGCAAGAAAAAGGTTACTGATAGCCAAAAATATATAGGGATAGTAGTTCAAAAGAATGAATTTTATTTATCTTGTATTAGTATTTCTGAAAATAATACTTTTAGGATATTGCAAGATCATTACGAGTGTTTTGCTGATAGTAACGAATTTAAGCAAAAATTATCTAGCTATATTCTCAGAAATAATCTTGTCAATACTAAATGTAATTTGGTATTAAACCCTACAGACTACAAATTATTAGTTCTTGATATACCATCAATTCCTGAAGAAGAACAAATGCAAGCACTGAAATGGCAAATATTAGAAAAAATAGATGTTGAGGAAAAAGAAGTATTAATAGATATTATGCAGATCCCTATTAAATTATCAGATGATAATTCTAATAAAGCATATGCTGTCGTAGTGAATAAACAACAGATAATTCAGACATCATCATTAATTGAGTCAGCGCGATTAGAATTATCTATTATTGATATAGCTGAAAATGCATTAGCTAACTTACTTGGTTCAACAAAGTTACATGATAAGAATGTAGCATTCATAATAAAAATATTTGGCAATTTAACTTTATTAGTATGCAAAGATAATAGATTACTACTAACTAGAAAGCTTTCTTTAGCCTGGTTGAAAAAATCTATTGAAGAACCGACTCAAGAGTCAGAAAAAGTTGATAAAAAAATTGAATCGCCAATTGGGTTGTCGATTATGGATAAGCATAAAAACACTCCTATTAAGCAACTAGATACGACTAAAGGGAAAATTAAAAAACTAGGTGAGTTTGAGTCAGGGGATAACGTTAATAAAATACATAAAAAACAGTCGTCTCATGTTATCAAGCTCCTAGTGGATGAAATTCAAAGGTCTTTTGAATACTGCACTAATAGTTTGTCTTTAAAGGAACCGGAATATATTATATATTCAAATGTTCCCGAAATAAAAAAATTTGAAAAAGAATTTACTGAGTTGGTAACTCAGCGTGTAGACGAGTTCAAGATAAATGACTATTTAAATCAAGAGTTAATTGATAAACATAAATTAAATTTAGTTGCATTAGGGGGCGCATTAAGATATCAGAATGAAAAAAGATCCAATTAATTTATATAAATGTTTACCAAAAGATTTTCAAAATAGAATATCTTGGAATGCTTGTTTAAAGATGTTTTTTTCATTGCTAATTGTTTTAGTTATGGGATTGTCATATGTTAATTTCAGAAATTACTATTCAGAAAGGGGATTAAAGAACGCTATTGAAGCTAAAAATGAAAAACGTCAAGCGATCAATGTTCTTAGAAAAAAATATCCTAAGATTGCTAAGAGCGTAGCATTACAAACTAAATTAAATGAAATCAATGATACATTAGAATTGCATGTTGATTTAAAACAACAAATAGAGAGTCATAAATTTTCTAATGACGAAGGATTCTCTAAATATTTTGAAGGATTGTCTCGGAATACTATGGATGATCTATGGTTAACGGAGATCAAGATTCAAAAAGGAGGAACCTATATTGTTTTAAAAGGTCTTACGAATAATGTATCAAGTGTGCAAAATTTAATTAAGAGATTAGAAAGCGACGAAGCTTTCAGTGATAAAACTATAAAATTAAAGAAGATAGAAACTTCTACTTTAAGCTCTGGGAGTGATGAATTCTCTTTAGAACTTTTCTCAAAAATTAATACAGATAATACAGAATTAACAAAATCGAATGTTGCAGAACAAAATGCCAGCATATAATAGTTCTAAAAAGCTGACAACCAAAGTAAGTGCTATGTTATGGCGCGTTTGGAACTATTTACTTTCACAGTCTACAAAAAAATGGCTGCCATTTATTAAAAGAATTTTAGTTCCTTATTGGAACAAATATGTGAATCCATTTTATCAGGATAAATTTATCCCTTATGCTAATAAAGAGTTACTTCCTAAATGGGAGAATTATATTAAGCCATATATGCAAATTATTGATAATAAAATTAATGAATTTGTATTGCTTGGGTTTGTTTATTTTGATAATTGGAATAATACTAAAAGGGCTCTATTCTTAATAGTTAGCAATCTAGTACTTCTTCTGATAGGAGTGATTTTTTATATCTTACCAGAATATAATAATCTAAAACTAAATCAGGCAAAAATTAATAGTATTAATCGATCATTAGCATCATTAAACCGTGAAGAAAAAACATTTTTAGCGGATATTTCTGACAATCCTAATAAAAGTATTCAAGAAAATATTGGTACTATAAAAGAAAAAATTCAGCAGCAAGTAGGAGAAATAGAGCAATTCACTAAAAAACAACTTGAAACTCCTAGAATGGTGCAAATAATTAAATCAAAAGTATCTCAGAATGAATCATTAAAACTTTTTAGAGTAGCATCTCTTAGTACCTATCGGATTACTCCATTGACTTTAGGAGCTACCAAAATAGGATTAGATAAACTACCAGAAATTCTTGTTCATCCTATTGAATTAGATATTAATGGCGACTATATAAATACTTATAAATTTCTTACCACTTTGGAAGATTCTTGGCGTATATTTTGGGATAGTGTTGAATATTTAGTTGATAACTATCCGAGCGCTAAAATTTCAATAAGAGTACATTTATTAGTTTTATCTAAGGTGTTTGATGAATAATAAAGTGACTTATTGTCTATTTATGTTGCTAATTGTAACAAATATATATGCAGAAATAGCAGATCCAACCAAACCACCTAAAAAAATAGCAGCTAGGATCACCGTTGAAACAGAGCCATTAAAGCTAAAAATGATAAGACTAGACAATAAAAATGGTAAACATACTGCTAATATTAATGGAGAGATTGTAAAACTTGGTGGTATATATGCAGACGCAAAAGTAGTTAATATCACTGAGGAATATGTGGAATTAAAAGGTCCAAAGGGAGAAAAGATCTTACTAAAATTATTTAAGAGAAAACATAAATTTATGGATGGAAGCACAATAGATGAAGAGATATTTGAGGATATTAAAGATTATCCTAAAAAATCGTACTAAGGATAGTTATGATAGTTAATAGATTAAATATAATATTTTTATTAATTATTGAATTATTGCTATTTGGTTGTAGTTCTATGGAATATCAACCAAATACTATGGATGAGATGGTAAGTTTCTTAGAAGATAGTGAGAGATACAATAGAGATATTTCTTCTGTTCGTAAGAAAACTCCTCCTTTAACAATTACAGAATCTTTAGTTCCAGAATTAGATATGTCACTGAATCCTATAAGTAGTAAGAAAAGAGAAGATAGGTTTGATATAGCGGTACAAGATGTTCCTGCTAAAGAATTTTTTATGGGTCTTGTTGCTGGAACAAAACATAGTATGGTTGTTAGTCCCAAAGTATCTGGTACGATCTCATTAAACTTAAAAGGGGTTACTATAAGAGAGTCTTTAAGTGCCGCAAGAGATTCTTATGGATATGAATTTGAAGAAACGAATTATGGTTTTAAAATAATGCCAGCCGGGTTAATTACTAAAGCATTCTATGTTGATTATTTAAATATTAAGCGTACGGGAAAATCTACTACAAATGTCTCTGCTGGGCAGTTAACATCTGGTAGTAGTGGATCAAGTAGTGGCTCTAGTAGCAGTAGCAGTAGCAGTAGCAGTAGTTCGTCAGGCGGAGCCTCCAGTAGAAATGCAACATTGAGTGCAAGTGTTGGTACAGAATTAGTAACGGACTTCTGGCCAGAACTAACTAACACTGTGAAAATGATGATAGGTACATCTGGTGGAAGATCGGTTGTTGTTAGTCCTCAAACAGGTATTGTAATTGTTAGAGCCTTGCCTAATGAACTTAGAACAGTTGAAATGTATTTAGATAAAGCAGAGAAAAGCTTAAATAGACAGGTGATCCTTGAAGCTAAAATCTTAGAAGTAGCATTAAATGATAGTTATCAATCTGGTATTGATTGGGGATTCTTAAGTAGGAAGCTTGGTAGTTTAGACAATAAAGCATTATCTTCCAATATAGATGGTTTGCAAGACTTTACTGGGGTTTTTACTCTAACTCCAAATCTTGGTCGTTTTAAGATGATGATGAAGCTGTTAGCGACTCAAGGTAACGTACAAGTATTATCTAGCCCAAGGATATCTACTGTAAATAATCAGAAGGCCATTATAAAAGTTGGTAGCGATGAATTTTTTGTAACTGATGTATCTGGAAATACTTCACAAGGGACTACTTCGTCATCAACGTCTCAAAGCCAATCAATTGAGCTTACTCCATTCTTCTCTGGAATTTCGTTAGATGTTACTCCTCATATAGATAGAAATGGGGATGTGATCCTGCATATTCATCCAACTATCAGTGAGGTTGCAGATAAAATTAAATCTATTAATATTCAGGGTCAGGAATCAACATTACCATCAGCGCTTAGTTCTATTAGAGAATCAGATAATATTGTTAAAGCAAAAAATGGACAAGTAGTTATTATTGGTGGCCTGATGAAATCACAAACACAAGAGAATATTAATAAGACACCTATACTTGGAGATATTCCTTTTCTAGGAAGCCTATTTAGAAGAACCAAACAGGTTGCTATGAAAAGTGAATTAGTAATTATGTTAAGACCAATTGTAGTAGGAGATAAGACTTGGAAAAATGAAGTAACCAAAACAAAAAGATCATTAGACAATGTAAATAGAGGATTCCATTTTGGTAGTAAGGGGCATATATTTAGACCTTCTGTTGAGTACAAACCTGGGTAGAGTAAAACTGTATTATGGTTAAATTAAACGAAGAAGATAATCTAGACTTAGATAATAAGCCAAAAAAAGGTAGAAAAAAATGGCTATTTTTATTTTTGATACTACTTTGTATTATAGTTTATATACTATTTTTTGCTGGTAGTAAGGGCAGTTATTCTAAGCAGAAAGCTATGGATGATGTTGTGAAGAAATTGCCGGTCAATACTACTATAAAATTTATTGGTAGCAAGTCTGCAGAGCCTAGTAGAAGTCTTGATAGTATGATTGTTTTAGAACAAGATAAATTTACCATAATAATTTTAGAATTATCAGCTCAAACAAAATTTGGGGCAGTAAGATCCACTGATGGCAAAACATACAAGGTAACTCTATATAATACGATAAAAGGACAAAAATTTAAATCAGAGCTATCATCTCAAGTAGCAAGTAATTTGATTGTTCAAAGTATAGAGGATGATTTATTATTAAATTTTTCTTTACAGCCTAATGCTAGTATTACTGAAATTGCTTTTACAAATGAGTATTCTACTAAATTAGCAATTAAATTATTTATTAGAGATAGTGCTTTGGAGCAAGAAAAACAAAATTTTGAAGTAAAAAAATTAAAAAATAAAAAAACGCTGGGAGAATTATCTGAAGAACATTATCAAAAATCTTTAGATTTTGCTAATCAGGGAAATATTACCAGAGCGTATCTAAGTTCTAAAAAATCTATGGTCTATCGTCAGGATAATCATTTAGCTAGGAAAATGTTTATTTTATCTGCGTTGGAGTTGGGTAAAAGACAAGATGCTGAAATTGCCTTAGAAAAAGGAATGTATCTTGCTCCAACTATGTTGATCTACAAGAAAATTAAAGCAAAATTGTTGTTGGGTAATAATAGACCACAGCAAGCTTTAGAAACTTTATTATCTCAACTTCCTGATATTACTATAGATGGGGATTATTATGCTTTTATAGCTGCGGTAAGACAGAAGTTAGGGGATCATAAAAGAGCTATCAAGTTATATGCAAGTCTTTTAAAACTTTATCCTCATGAGGGCGAATGGTGGGCAGGGTTAGGTGTTTCATATGATTCTATTGGTAATGAGCGACAAGCACTAACCGCTTTTAATAAATCTTTAGATGTTGGTGGGTTAGATGTTGAGTTGCAAAATTATGTTGAAACAAGAGTTTCTGATTTAAAGTAGTATAAGAAGTATGCATCATGAGAAAAAAAATTGGTGAGTTATTAGTAGAAGATGAGTTAATCACACAAGAACAATTAAAAGAAGGATTAGAAACTCAGCAGCAACAAGGGATTAAAATAGGGCAGGCATTAATTTCGCATGGATATATTGATAAGTATCAATTAGCAAGAACTTTAGCAAAACAAATAAATATAGATTTTATTGATATTCAGTCTTTTGAATTTAAAGAGGAAGATACTTTAAAACTACCAGAGAATTTTGCCAGGAAATATCAAGCCATGGTTTTAAAAGAGAAAGCAGATTATTATCTTGTGACAATGGCTGATCCCACAGATATCTTTTCTTATGATGAGATCACCACAAAACTTGACAAGCCAGTAAAATTGGCGATATCTGTGAGTGATGATTTATCTGATGCAATTGATTTGGTATATAGACACCGTGAAGAAATTAGTGAATTCGCTGAAGAATTATCAGATGAAATAAAATCCCGTGGCATTAAAATAGATGACTATGATATCGATGTTGGAGCAGAAGATGCTCCTGTAGTCAAACTACTTAAATCATTATTTACAGATGCTGTACATATGAATGCTTCTGATATTCATATTGAACCTGATGAGTCAGTACTTAGAATAAGACTTAGAATTGATGGAGATCTGCAAGAGACACTAATGAATGAAAAAAAAATTGCAAACTCACTTACATTAAGACTTAAACTAATGGCTGGGTTAAATATTGCTGAGAAAAGAGTTCCACAAGATGGACGTTTTAATATTAAAGTTAAGGAACAAAGTATAGATGTTAGGCTTTCTACTTTGCCAACTCAGTATGGTGAATCAGTTGTTATGCGGATCTTGAATCAATCTAAAGGTATTTTAAGTTATGAGCAATTAGGGATATTAGGAGATATAAGAGAAAGTTTAGAGAGAATAGTTCAACAGCCATTTGGGATGGTTTTAGTAACTGGCCCGACTGGTAGCGGTAAAACTACAACATTATATAGTGTTTTAAAAAAGATAAATGTAAAAGAAAAGAAAATTATTACGGTAGAAGATCCTATTGAATATCACTTAGGAAGGATTAATCAAGTACAAATTAATGAAAAAATAGATCTATCTTTTACTAGAGTTTTACATTCTGCTTTACGCCATGATCCTGATGTAATTATGATTGGTGAAATTCGTGATGAGGAGAGTACTAACATAGCTCTTAGAGCATCGATGACAGGACATTTAGTTTTAGCAACATTACATACAAATGATGCAGCATCGAGTCCGCTTAGATTAGTTAGTATGGGGATTGATAGTTTTCTAGTCGCTACTTCATTGACAGCTGTACTTGCACAAAGACTTATTAAGAGAGTATGTAACAAATGTATTAAACCATATAAAATATCTGATCACGATAAAGTTTGGTTAGAAAATATTTGTAATGACAAAGGATATCAGGATGATTTTAAAATTGGTCATGGATGCTCGCATTGTAATGGTACTGGATATCTTGGTCGGATAGGAGTATTTGAATTACTAATATTGGATAAACATATGAATGAGGCATTAAATAATAATGATTCTAATGAATATTATGCTGCGGTAAGAAATAAAAAAGATTATGTCTCTCTTGGTAATGCAGCACTTAATTTAGCAATTCAAGGGGTTACGACATTAGATGAGGCAAGAAGAGTACTAGGACAACTTACAGATCAGGTTAAATAGTATTATGGCGAAAAAAACTGTCTATGTAGCGAGAAACCAACAAGGGGTTTTAATCAATGGTGAATTCACAGATATTACTGATAAAATTTTAGTTTCAAAAAGATTGAGAGAAAACAATTTGATCCCTGTAGCTATAGATATAGTATCAAGCTCTTCTGGGTGGCGCAGTAAATTAAATTTTGAATTAACAGATCCAAAAGTTTATCCAAAAGATTTACATTTATTCTGTCGGCAAATGTATACGATGTTAAAGTCAGGAATTCCGGTAACAAATGCTTTAAAGAGACTTGCTGAATCTACAAAGAACTCAACTCTAAAACGTACACTTTACCAAATGTGTGAGAATGTTGCAGGAGGACAAAGTCTGTCAGTAGTATTTAAACAGTACCCCAAAATTTTTCCTCCTATCTTAAGGCATATTATAGGGGTTGGGGAGCAAACTGGTAGACTTGAAGAAGCATTTGAAAGAGTTGGTGAGTATATTAGTTTGGAATTAGAAACAGTTGCTAGACTTAAAAAGGTGATGAGATACCCTATTATTGTAATAATTGCTATTACAATAGCAATAGTTATCGTTAATATATTTGTAGTCCCAGCTTTTTCTAAACTTTTTAAGTCTTTTAGTGCTGATTTACCAATTTTTACTAAAATTTTGATAGCTTTTTCTGATTTCATGCTGAATAATTGGGGGATATTAGTAACCGCTTTTATTTGTTCTGCTATTGGTATTAGGTATTTTATATCTACTAACTATGGCAGGCAAGCATTTGATCTAATGCAATTAAAAATACCTGCTATTGGACCTATTCTTGAAAAAATTCTTTTAGCTAGATTTGCTAGAACCATGGTTATGATCCTAAAGACTGGTGTGCCACTTAATGAAGGTATTGATATGATAGCCAATTCTATTGGTAACACCTATTTTAAGAATGCTATTAATAAAATAAAAGCGAATATGGAATCAGGAGAGTCTTTAGGGACAAGTGCAAAAGATGTGGGATTATTCCCTCGTATTGCTTTGCAAATGATAATAGTAGGAGAAGATTCTGGAGAATTAGATCGCATGATGGAAGAGATTGCTTTATATTATGAACGTGATGTAGATTATGAAATAGATAGAATAGGAGACATCATTGAGCCTATATTATTAATATTTATTGGGATAATGGTGTTGTTTTTAGCTCTTGGGGTATTTTTACCAATATGGGAATTAGGTGCTGCAGCACAAGGTAAATAACAGAATTTTAGTATTTAGAAATTTCAAAACAACTTCATAATGATGAGCCAAGGAAAATTTGTAATATTCTGCAAAAGATAAAATATATTTTTGGTGAACAAAAACATTCTACTTAAAAAAATTAGAATCAATAAAAAATACAATTACAAGTTATGCGGCAACAACCAAAGTAATAGATATGTAGATAGTTATTACCATTAATGTCAAGATTATCGTTTCTCCAACAGTTATAGAATAGTTTTAACCAATAATTTACCTTGATATTTAAGGTGAGTCCATACTTGCTAAGCAAAAAAATTATTGGTAGTCAACATTCCTAATTTCATAAATATAGCAATTAGTATATTGGCAGACAACGTGATCTAAGACTGTATCAAGAGCACTTATTCCAGCGGATGTATATAAAGACCAAGGGTAAATGTCACTTGGTACTATATTTAAAATTATTCTTGCATTTGGTGAAGGGGAGCTATCTGATCTGAGCGTGTCCTTAGGGAGCCATGATATAATTGATACGGTGCTTGGATCTATTGCGGGAAATTCTGTAATTGTTCCGTGCGGAGAAAATTCGTGGATTATTCCAGAAACAAATACATTTAATAGTAACATTTTAAATTGTATGTTAGTGGTGGAGAACGTTATAGTTGTGCCAGGTTCATAGGTTTGGCTAGCAATGTTAGCTTCAATGGTTGATGCAAGAGTATCTGGGTATAATACCTCAGTAGTTAGGATGCCAAAATTTGCTTCATTACTTATTGTTTCAGTAGCTACAGGAGAATCAACATCAGTAAATGCATTTTTATCAATAGAAATATTTTGAGGAATATATATTACGTTCCACGATAATAATAAAATTGGATCTAAAGTTTCTCCACCTACGGTAATAGAATTCTCAGTTACTGTAGTGACTTCCCAGTTTAGATTTTCAAATGTAGTTTTTCTAGAATTAAATTGTGAATCAGTAGAAGTAACCGGTTCTATCATTAGCATTTTTTTATTCTCTATTTTGTTAATGGTTAGAATGATTGTTCTTGTAGAGTCATTATATGTACCTGTTGAAGTTATAAATATCTGGTCACTATTTAAGTCTCCTTCTGATCCAGTAAGACTTAGACTTATTGTACCTCCTGTTATGCTAAATATGGTGGTTGTGCTTTGTGTATCTAGTATAGGAACAGCGCTAGTATATTCTGTAGCGTAGTTAAGATTATTTTTTAATTCATTTAAGCCTAGTTGGATACCTAATTCTGCTATCTTATTAGCTATGTTTGCATCTAGTAATACTATGGACACGTTTAGACTAGTAGTATTTCTTTGCTCATTAATGATAGTTACAAAAAAGGAAGTAATGGCAATAATAAATAAAGCTGAAAGCATGCTAAAACCATTAGTATTTTTTAGTTTATTCATAGTAATAGTCTCCACGGGGAAATAACTATAGTTCTGGTTCTGGCTACTGTTGAGGAGAGGATAGAAATTTCAATCTTAATAAAGTTTATTTCAGATGCTGTAGTTGTTGGTGTTGCATCAATATCTAAATATGAGATGCTTATAGAGGTAATGTTTTTAGCGATAGTTGTACTATTTGCTATTAAAGTATTAGCTGTTAGGTCATTAAAATCGGTAGAAGAATTTTGATAAAGTAGATCTGCTCCACCATTCTCTGCTGGTAGGTAAGTTTCCATTACAATGTCTGTATCAATTAATCTAAATTTTATTAGTTGGCTCATATACGTATTGTCATCATTTAAACTTTGAAAGTCTTCTATATTTGCGCTAGCAATTATTATTTCACCATCTATTTCTGAAAAATAAAGTGGTTGATGCAAGTTCTTAAAAATCGGGATTACGTAGTTGCTAAAACGATTGATATTTATGTTTTTAACAGATTGTCCAAGATTAAGTTTTTTTTGCTCAAAATAATTTTTTGTTGAGCTAGTAATTAATATAGCTCCTGTACCGAAGATAATGCTTATTATTACTATTGTAATGATAAGTTCGAGAAATGAGAATCCACGAAGGTTGCTATGTTTCATTGTGGTACCTTTAGAGTGCGGTTAACAGCTATATATTCATTCCAAGTAGCTGTTGTAGAAATTCTAGTGTAAAAAACAATGCTGTAATCTACATTCCAAATTTGTATATCTTGTAGAGGTGGAGCTGATATTGAAGAATTTGTTACAGAAGAATTGATAGTATATTTTACGTTATCGCCTAAATCATTAGTTTTACACAGTAAGAAATCTATAGATTGTTCAGTAACTGTTTCTGAACAATCTTGAGTATATCCATCTATACCAAAAGTAAATCCAGGAACAGGATCTGGTCCATATTTTTTTAAGATACTATAATAAATATCGTCAACATTATTAACTATTAATTTTACATCATTGAAATCAATAGCCTGCTCGTTAAATGGTTTTACTAGTGCACCAAGAACTGCTATTGACAGAATTGATATTATTACTATAGCTAGAATCATTTCTAGCAAGGTAAATCCACAAATATTTTTTAATGTCTTTTTATACATAATGTGTTAATAAGAAGTTATTGTTATTTCCCCAAAATTATCAATAGTAATATCTTTAGCTCTACCGGTATTTTCAGCCACTAGAGAAATAGTTTTGTTGGTAGCTGAAAGTAAACCATATGTTTTGGTAAATTCTATATCGTCACATGGAGTTGTAGTTATGCTTATGCTTTCGTCAATATTTACATTATCTAAGATAGTTTTCTCAGGAGTGGTTTGTAATTTGATGCTATAAGATTGGCAATTAGTAAAAGATATTATGGCATCGTACCCACTATTAATAGCTAGTTTTTGTGCTAGATATATATTATTAATAAGTCTATCTGTTTCAGCATTTAACATAGTTGAGTTGTTAAACCATTTTGGTATAGCTAAAATTGATATTATTCCTACAATTATAATAACTACTACTAATTCAACTAAGTTAAAACCATTTATTTTGGGTACTCTCATATATAAAAATTTGGGTTACTTACTATAATTATAGGCGTAGAATGGCATAGTGGCTGATTTATATGCATATTTATTCAAAATTGATATTTTGTTATTTAAATCAATAAGATAGTTGCAAGAAAATTATTTATTTTGCTAATTTTTTTTCAAAGTGAAATATTATGTTCTTTAACTTATTGATTTTAACGTAAATCACTGATTTTTTTGATTGAATAGTTAGCATTATGTTCTATACTTAACTTATAGATAAAAATTTGAGGCAACAATATGAAATCTAAAGGTTTTACACTGATCGAACTTATTAGTATTATCATTATTCTAGGAATTCTTTCTGCTGTAGCCATTCCAAGGTATTATTCTTATAAAGCAGATGCTCAGCTTAGTGCTGTTAAAGCCACTCTTGGCAATGTTAGAACAGCAATAAATAATTATTATTTGAATAAAGCCGTTACAGAAGAGGATGCAGAATATCCTTCTTTTTCAGAACTTACTACTGTTGGTATAGTAATGCAAGAAGCTTTCCCTGATAATCCTTATAACGACAGTAATGCTGTTAGAAATGCGGTAGAGGAATATGATCCAGAAGATGGAACAACAGTATTGGATGATGAAGGTTGGGCTTATGATGAATTAGCGGGAAAATTTTGGGCTAACTCAGGTACTGTCAATGGAACAGATATAAATGATCTTTAGTCTTTAAAAATTCTTATGTTTTTTAATGAGTTCATAGGCTGACTTTATTCTTTGAGTTTTGTCTGTTGCTACTTTGATCATTTCTTCAGGTAATCCTTTTGATATTAGTTTATCAGGATGGTGTTCGTTCATAAGGCGGCGGTATTTTTTTTTGATCTCAGCAGCTGTTGAGTTTGTTGGTAATTCAAGCATGTTATAAGCATCTTTAATGTTACCAGTGGTTGTTGATGCATTAGTATATCTTCTTTGTTGGTAGGAGTTTTTTTCATATTCAAAAGAAAAATTAGGTGAGAAACCTAGTCTATTGCAAATTATCTGCAAGATCTCTTGTTTCGATTTACTAAGGATACCTTCGACTCTTGCTACTTGATATTGAACCTCAACAAAAGTATGTAAAAGTCCACGATTATTGCGGCAATCTTTAATTAATCTATTTAATGCTTCATGCAAAGAAAAATTTTCACTCTTACCTTTGGTAAAATTTGCAATGGCTAATTGAATTTGTTGCTCATTCAATTGCATTTGAGCCATTATACTACGAGCAGCCATTATCTCTTTTTCAGTTACTCGCCCATCGGATTTAGCAAGATGACCCATAACCTCAAAAGTGACGTTAAAGAATGTCCTCTTAGTTCTTTCCAATTGTTCTGTAGTATTTTTGTAATCATCATCAAATGAAAAAGGGTTAATATTACGACTGTCTAGCTTGTGTCCTATTATTAGTCCTAAAATAAACCCAATAGGTCCAAGATACATTAAGCCAAATAGTGAGAAGAGTAGTTTACCAAAGCCCATTTTTATTAGATAATAGAGAAAACAGATTATATTTTAGTATGTCATCAAGTATAAGTAAAATTTTGCAATGCTCTTTTCCTGATATAGTATTGTATTTTATCTATTCCATCATTTGGATATTATTGTTGCCGTTTGTTTCAATAAGATTGTTATGGAAATCTAGGCTTGATCCTGAATACCGTAAAAGAATGTTTGAAAGACTAGGTATATTCTGTTACCGAGGTAGGCAGCAAGGTATTTGGTTTCATGCAGTATCGCTAGGTGAAGTAATCGCAGTAATTCCACTAATAAATAAAATAAGTAAAAAATACCCTGATCTAGAGGTCATTGTTACAACAACAACTCCATCAGGCTCTGAAAGGGTTATGAAAATTCTAGGAGCTAAAGTTTTTCATGTATATATTCCTTATGATATACCTTTTTGCTTAAAGTTATTTTTAAGAAAAATTAAACCTAAATTATTGGTTTGCATAGAAACAGAAATTTGGCCTAATTTGATCAAGATAGCTAATAGTCAACATATCCCTGTGATCATATGTAATGCTAGGATGTCTAAGAGATCTGCAAGGAAATTTGCTAAATTTGCTATAGTAACGAGAGCATTCTTTCGGGAACTAAGGATCCTTGCTATTTCAAAATGTGATGCTAAAAGATTCAACTTTTTAGGTGCTAAGGTAAATAATATTACGATTACTGGTAGTATTAAATACGATTTAAGGCTACCTGATGATTTTGTAGAACGCAGAGAAAAACTTGAAAAATATCTGGGTGATCGAGAAATTTTCTTGGTAAGTAGTACTCATCATAATGAAGAAGAAATCATCTTGGATATTTTTAAAGCTATTAAAGAAAAATATCCAGAACTTATTTTATTCCTTGTCCCAAGGCATCCTACTAGGGCTCACAGAATATATGATCTAGCATGTGAGATGAAATTTAATACAATATTGAGAACAGAATTGGGAACTTTATCTGGAAATACGGATGTAATTTTAGGAAATACTATAGGAGAATTATTACTATTTTATAGTTTTGCAAAGGTAGTTTTTATAGGTGGAAGTTTGATAGAACATGGTGGGCATAATCCTTTAGAAGCTGCTATTTTTGGTAAGGCTATTGTTACTGGCACGCATATATTTAATTTCGCTAAGATGTATAATATTCTCAAGAGGAATCAGGCATGTATAATATCAGAACAAAATGCTTTATCTCAACATTTGGAAGATATATTGTCGAATACAACTTATAGAAAAAATTTAGAGCAAAACTCTAAGAAAGTATTTGAGGATAATGGAGGAGCTTTAGATAGACAATTAGAGTATATAGAAAGATTTTTATAGTGTATTTTCTCCATTATTATTCGTATTAGCCCAGAGTTTTCCGTTGGTTTGATCGTATGCCCATCCGTAGGTATCTTCCATTGATATAGGAGGGGGAGTACTCTCTTCATACTCTTCGTCTGCATTTCTAATAGTATTTAGCTTATTATATGGATTAGTTAAGATTGTACTTTCTAATACTATCCCAGGGGTTTGTAGCTGTATGAGACTTGGATATGAGCTGGTATTTGATGTGGCTACTTGCTTGGTAATATATGTTGATATACTGCTTCTAGTGCTTGCAAGAATAGCTTCAATAGCTGTATTTTTGCTCTTATCGAGTGATATGAATATTCTGGGTACTGCAAATATTCCAAGAATAGCAATAATTACTATTACCATAACTAGTTCAATAATTGTAAATGCGGAATTGTTGGTTACTGATTTGAACATAACTAATTGATTTTTATAAAATAAACTATTGAACTCTATATTTATTATAGCTTAAATATAGGCTAGATGAGATATTTATTAAGAGCTATTAAATCTTCCTCAGACAAAGTTCCAGCTAATTTTTTTAGTGCTAGGCTATCAAGTAGATAATCATAAATATTAGATAATAATGCTTGCTTAGCAAGGAATACGTCTTTTTGAGCAGTTAATAAATCAACAATTGTGCTTGCTCCTTGTTTATATGATTCACTAGTGCTGGTGTTAGCACTTTCGGCAGATTTCACAGCTTGCTTTAACGCATTAATTTGATGAAATCTAGAAATAATTTTGTTATATGTCTGTAATGTTTGGTTTTCTAAATTTCTTCTTATCCCGTCATATTTAGCAAATGCAACCGCATAATTGTGTGATGATTTTCTGGTATTGGCAAGAGTACTTCCGCCGTTAAATATTGGCAGAGAAAATTTTAAATTAATATTAGCTGTTCTATATTTTGAGTCGCTTCTGTTAAATGGGTTAGCATTATTTTGAGAAAATCTAGTGTCTATATAATTTGCTGTTGCATTGATTGTTGGTAAATATTTAGAGCGAGCAATTGAGATGTTTTTCTTGGATATCTCTTTATCGTACTGTGCTGCTAACAATGTATAGTTTTGTGTTAGTGTCTTAATTATCCATTTTTTATAATTTAATGGAATAGGTTTTGCAAGAGGAATATGATTTCTAAATGTTTTAATACCCTTATAATTTTTTCCGGATAGTACAGATAAAAAAGATATAGAATTTTCTAGAATATTTGTTTGTTCGATTGTTTTTGCTATGGCTGTATCATGCGCTGCTTTTGCTGAGTGTACAGATGTTTTTGTTTCTAGACCTACTTGAAATCTATGTTGTGTTTGAGTTAATTGTCTTTTGAATGATTTTTCTTCTGATTGAGCAAGGGTTAAATTATCCATGGATCTTAGCACGTTAATGTAAGAACTAGCTACTCTGATGATAAATTCCTGAAATTGGTCATGTAAGATAGCAAGGTTACGTTTAACTTGAGTGTTAGCTTTAGTTAAATTTTGCCATTTAACTAGATCAAAGATAGGTTGCTCAATTGATAAGGTATATGCGCTGCTATATTTACTATTAGTAATTTGAGTTGTAGAATTAGTAGAATTATTTACCAGCTGATTATTATAATTTCTGTTCCAATCTGCTGATGTTGCAATTACAGGAAGCAAATTAGCGATAGCTAGTGGGCGTACTTCCCCCAATGCCATGAAAGTGGCCTGTTGTGATGCAAGTGTAGTATCATTCATCAAACTATCTCTGTATAAGGAAATTAAATCAATTTTCTCTACTGCAAAAATTGGTAGTGTAATTAAGTAGATACAGAAAAATTTTATAATTGTCTTACTCATATCAAAAATTTGTCACTATTGTTTTTATGAAATAAAAAGAGGTACATATTAAGCGGTTTTACTTGTCATAGTAATGTTCTGTTCTTCTTTACTCAGTATTTTACTATTATATGACGGTAAATGCATTAAAGATCTGATTATAATGGTTATATCAAGTTTGTTGTTAAGTTAACAACTCGTCCTGCGCTTTTTCCTAGATCTAAATTAGGTGTTTTTAATACTTGTTTTGGTAATACTCTGTGTAATTAAGATATTTTATTAAATCAGTCTATTTTTTTATTAGTATCGTGTACTATTATATTTGCATAAGATTAAATTTTTAAACTTAGAAGGACAAGTCGATATAACTGATTTTTATTTACATTGTTGGGATAAATATGCCTTATACTAAACAAGATGTTCAGGTTATTAATACTAATATAATTTACCAAGGATTTATAAATTTAGAATTAGTAGAATTAAAATTCAAAATGTACAATGGTTCATGGAGTTCCGTTGTTAAGAGAGAAGTAGCTAAAAAACTTGGGGCTGTAGGGGTTATATTATTTGATCCCAAGGCGGATTTACTAATTTTCGTAGAGCAGTTTAGGATTGGAACTTTATCAGATAAAAGAGGTCCCTGGCAGATTGAGGTTGTAGCTGGAATAATAGAGCCTTATATTACAGTGAATGATACGGTACATAAAGAGGTTTTAGAAGAGTCTGGTGCTAAGATATTGGCTCTTGAGAAGATTACAGAGTATTGGGTCAGCCCAGGTTGTACAAATGAATATTTTCATTTATTCTGCGCAGCGGTAGACTCTAGGGATATTCCTGAATTTTCTGGTTTAGCTGATGAAAATGAAGATATTTGTTTGAAAAAAATTTCTCCAGAAATGGCTTTTAATGAAATCTATAGTGGCAACATGAATAATGCAGCGACGATCATTTGTTTGCAGTGGATGAAGGATAACTATATTAGACTTAAGAATAATTGGATGAAGTTATTATGAAAAAAAGAATAAAGCATTATGTTAGTGATATTGATTTAATGCTTGTTAAACATAACTCGTTAACAGAAAATACTCAGTCTGAACAACAAGAATTAGATAAATATAGGAGAATTGTTACACTCCAAGAGGCTGCAGAAAGTAAGAGCACGAAGGATAATAAGTAGCGATAAATTGTTACATGCTGATTTTTAAACTGCTTTGATGAACTTAAGTTGATTTTTGCATATGTAGTTTTAGCAGAATGTCTTTATATTCTTGACCGTTAAAAATAGCATAACTATGATTTCTTGTAAGAAAGATAGTTGCTTGCTTTAGATCAAGAATCATGGGGTTTTCTTTTTCAATATGGTACGTAGTAAAAGTATATTTTTTAGTTAGTGGATAATTCCAAGGATGTTGTTTCCTATGTTCAGAAGAATGTCTTGCTAGAGAATTTACAGAATAAAGAGTTTGGATTGATATTTTGATATGGACTATTCTTTTAGTTAGCTCTATTCCCATCATATTAATAGTAATAGGCCTTGCGATTCCGGTACTAAAAAAACTATAATCTCTGATATTGTTAAAGTTATCATCAATAAACTCGATAGTAACTTTATGCGCCCCCGATTTTTCAAATATCTTATTAGAATCAATAATATTGATGTTTAATTTACTAGCATAACAATATGTGCAGGTAAATAATGCTAGAAAATATATAATTAGATTGAATCTTTTCATAATAAAAATAAAAAATATACTGTAAATTATAATTAAATTTATAGAACTTTGTTTATGGTAAAGTCTTCTATTGTAGTAGGAGATGTTTTAATATTTTGTAAGATAATGCCAAGATGGTATTGGTAAATTTTAACCACAATACAATTAATATAATCAGATTAAGCATAACTATTTAACTAAATTTATTATATACTAAAAGTCATAACAGCATTAATCTACTTTAAAGAAAATTATTTATGGGATTGTTAATAGATGGGAAATGGATTGATAATTGGTATGATACTACTAGTACAGATGGAAAGTTTATTAGACAAGAATCTTCATTTAGAAATTTTTTAAATACTAGTAATTTTCCTGTGTCAGAGAATCGCTATCATCTTATTGTGTCTCTTGCTTGCCCATGGGCTCATCGCACAATAATTTTCAGAAGTCTTAAGGGGTTAGAAAAAATTATTGGTATGAGCCTTGTTAAGCCTTATATTGGGACAAATGGTTGGGAGTTAAGTGAACAAATAGAATTATTTAATAATAAAAAATATTTGCATGAAATATATACTCATGCAGTTCCTGGTTATACTGGGCGGGTAACTGTTCCAATATTGTGGGATACTAAGATGAAGACCATAGTAAATAATGAGTCTGCTGAGATAATTCGTATACTTAATCATGAGTTTAACAGTATTACAGGTAATACTTTAGACTATTATCCTGTTAAATTGCGTGCCCAGATAGATGAAATAAATCAATTTATATATAGTACTATTAATAATGGGGTCTACAAAGTTGGATTTTCTACTCAGCAAAGTATTTATGATAAAGAAGTAAAAGAATTATTTGCTGCTCTGGATATTCTAGAAAAACGGCTTTATAACCAGCGTTATCTTATTGATAATATACTAACTGAGGCAGATTGGCGTTTATTTACTACGTTGGTACGTTTTGATCTTGTTTACGTAGGTCATTTTAAGTGTAATATAAAGAGGCTTTATGATTATCCTAATTTATCAAATTACGTTAAGGATCTTTATCAAAAGCCAGGGATCAAGGAGACTGTTAATGTGCAACACATCAAGGAGCATTATTATACTAGCCATTCTATGATTAACCCTAATGGTATTATTCCTTTAGGACCCGAAATTGATTATAGCACTACTCATGATCGGGATCGTTTTGAGTAATTTAGATCATGATAAAATATAATAACTATTGCAATATATTGAAAGGCTTGTATAAAAATAAATATTATTTCAGATTCTGGTAAAACAAAACTTTATTTAGCTAAGAGTAATTGTAATTTGCCACCAACTGTTTGTGCCCGATCAGCTAAATCGCCGGTCCAATCTATTAATTTATATAGAAACATGCACTCAATCGGAGGTAAGGATTTCTCAATTTTAAATAGCTGATTCCTAGTAGAAACTTGGATATGATCAGTATTTCTCTCAATCTCATCTAACCTTACAATCATCTCGGAGATAATATTGATTTCCTTTCCACTAAATCCAGTTGCCAATAGTTCACCAAGTTCCTGTATAGCCGTATGAGCCTGTAATGATGCGGCAACAGATTCTTCAATAAACAATTTATATAATTTCTGAATATCTGTAGGCAAAACAATTTTTCTACCAATGATTATTCCAGCAATGTCTTCAGATTTATTTGCAATCCTATCTTGAGCATCTAAGATCCCTAGTATATCTGCTCTTGGTATTTGTGAGAATAAGCTACGAGGTAAATTCAATTTCAGTTCTTTTTTTATGAGATCGGCATCGTGTTCTAGTTTACAAATTTTAGTATGGTAAACTTTGGCTTTCTCCCAGTCTTCTTCTAATACACTATCAATAAAAGGAATTAATTCTTTAGCGCAGTTGGTTGCTGTTAGCATATGTTTTTGTAAAGGTTCTATTGGTGATTGTCCAAAAATATTTGATAAACTGACAGACATATCTGCTCTCCTATAAATGTTTAACTTAGACTAGTTCAAATAACTTTTGGCAAACTATATTGTAGATATGCAAGTCGTTAAAAAATATGAATTACTAGCTGTCAGGGAAGGAGGCAAGGCTGCTCCCATAATACATATACTAGTAATGACAAAAATAAAATAATTTCTATAATTCACTTTTCTAGCTCTAAGTAGAATCTAATAACTATAAACATTCTATCCTATATAGCTTTTTATTGAAAGTAAAAACTGTTTGTAATATGGATATTTTGATAAAAAATATAGCTATTTATGATATAGAACTCAAATTCTTTACTTATAGATTTTATGCCAGCATAAGTAATTATAAAACAAGTTATGGCTCTATATTATTTTAATAACGTTGTGAAAAAACTAGCAGTAATTATTATAATAAGTATTTTAGTTAAAAAACTAAATTTGATTATGGATTATTTTTCTAATTATTATTGAACAAACTGTGAGTGCAATACCGTTGGAACGTTCTGAGTCAAGCGAACACCTTCCGCATAATTTTTTTTTGTAGTTATTTAGCAAAATCACGTCTCAAAAACATGATGATTTATCTTTGATTTTAGCAACCAAATTCTATAAATTTAACATCCATCTGTTAGCATGTTTAAATAAACAATTTTTTGATCCTTGTTATCATTGAGTAAGTAAAATTTTTTTCTATATTCTGTTACAACAATTAAACGGACAAAATTTTTAAAAACACAACTTCTCCCTGTTCTCCATTGATACATATAAACCTTCTAGTAGAAATATTTCCTACTAAATGTTAATATAAAGTAGTTAAAAAAAGGGGAATGATAATGCTACTGGGAGTAAAATTTAAAGCAAATCCGACCATGGAGCAGAAGAAAATATTAAGTAAATGGGTGGGTTGTGTCAAAACAATATGGAATGCAAAGTGTGAAGATGATCGTTAGGATAATGATGAAGAAAATAATCTATGTTCTATGCCTATTTACTTCAATTTGCTTCGCTTCTACAATTGAAATTGATTACGTCCAAATTAATGGTCCTTTAAGTGATTATAAATTCTGTGATAACGGAACATCTTGTTGTGATTACTGTTGTTCAGGGATAACATGTATTGGTGGTTGTTATGCTGTAGCATGTTGTGACTGTAGTAATGCAAGCGAATTTTCTAGTATATCTACAAAAGGTGCTGGTTCGAATAAAGTTGGTAGATGTCTTGGATGTTCTAAACAGCATGGTAATTATAAGACTTTAGCAGATGGCAAAACTAAAGTTGAAAAGAGATTAGCACATAGTGTTCGAGAGCAATGTGATGGGGAAAAATATTGTGAGTTTATTTTAAGCCATAAACCTCATGGTCATCGTAGACCTATCAGTAGAGTATACAAAGTTGAAATTGGCTATTATTGTAAAAGAACCAGTGGGTTACAAGGAACTATGAATATATTTCATGATACTTTTGATGATTCTGCTGATTATCGAGCGGCAATATCTTGTATTAATAGTGTTGATACGACTCGTGAAGATGTTAAATGCTGTGATCCAACTGCAACTTTTAAAGCTGGTGTATGTGGAGGAGTGACTTGTGGTATCATTGAGATGATTTTTAATGTTTGTCCAGTAACTAATACATTATCAAGTATTTTAAAAAAAGTATTTTTAGGATAGTTATAATATTAGTGATCCAAATAAATTCCTATAAGTATCGTAGAAGTTAATAATAGCTTTTCTATTTATATTTTAATTATGTAAAAGTTAGCATTTAGGCTATAATTTCATCAGTTGTTAGTATACAAAGGCTTTCATGTATAAAAAAATATTACTGATAGTAACAATTTTGGTTTTGATAAGTGTATTCTTTATTTATGACTTAGCTTATTATTTCAGTTTCTCCTATTTTAAAGAAAAACAGTTATATTTTGTCCAATACTATTTTGAGAGCTCTATATTTGTAATAGGTATATTCTTTACTATTTATGTACTAGTCTCTGGTTTGTCTTTGCCTGGTGCTGCTGTCATGACAATATTTGCTGGTACTATATTTGGTTTAATTCCTGGAATTGTGATTGTATCGTTTGCTAGTACAATAGGGGCGACTTTAGCATTTCTAATCGCTAAATTTATTTTACATGATTATGTACAAAACAAATATGCTCACAAATTATCTACTTTAAATGAAGGAATTAAAAAGGAAGGAGCTTATTATTTATTTGCTTTACGGTTAGTGCCAATTATGCCTTTTTTTGTTATAAATATTTTAATGGGTTTAACTCCAATTGGCACCAGTTCTTTCTTTTTTGTGAGTCAGCTGGGGATGTTACCAGGGACAATTTTATACGTTTTTGTTGGTACGGCAATTGCTGACATTAATACTATTAATGATATATTATCTTGGCCAATATTTATGGCATTTACTCTATTAGGCTTATTCCCAATAGTTATTAAAAGAAGTTTAACTTGGTTTAAGTCTTATAGAAAATTAAGAAAATTTCGTAAACCTAAAAAATTTGATTATAACATTATTGTAATTGGAGGAGGCTCTGCCGGTTTAGTAGCTGCTTATATGGGTAGTCAGTTGAAGGCTAAAGTTGCTTTAATAGAAAAAGATAAAATGGGTGGCGATTGTTTAAATACTGGTTGTGTGCCAAGTAAAGCTTTGATCAAAACAGCTAAAATATTGAATTATCAGAACTCTTATAATAAATATGGTTTAAATTTTGTAAAAATTAATATGGATTTCAAATCTATAATGCAAAGGATCCAAAATGTGATAAAAAAAGTTGAGCCACATGACTCAGTTTCAAGGTATACAGAGCTTGGTGTTGACTGTATCTATGGTGATGCTGAGGTAATTGATCCGTATCGAGTATCAGTAAATAACACAATTATTTCTGCTAGAGCATTAGTGATTGCCACAGGTGCGAGCCCTCTAGTACCACCAATTAAAGGGCTTGATCAGATTGATTATTTAACTAGTGATAATATTTGGCAACTTGAATATAAGCCACGTAGGATGATTATTTTAGGTGGTGGAGCGATTGGCATAGAATTAGCTCAGGCGTTTAGTCGACTTGGAATAGAAATTATTGTTATTGAAATGCAGAGTCAAATTTTGATCAGAGAAGATCAAGAAGTATCTGAATATATGTTAGGAGTTTTAGGGGAGGAAGGTATTAGAATAAAAACTAATCATCTAGCTAAAGAAGTAATTCAAGAAAATGGTAAAAATTTTTTAATCTGTACAAAAGATCAAGAAGATATTCGAATTGAATTTGATAAAATTTTAGTAGCATTAGGTAGACGTGCTAATGTTGCAGGATTTGGTTTAGAAAAGCTTGCAATAGAACTAACTCAATTTAACACTATTCAGGCGAATGAATATTTACAGACAAATTATTCAAATATTTATGTATGTGGAGATGTTACAGGACCTTATCAATTTACTCATACAGCTGGATATCAAGGAATGCTTTGTAGTTTAAACGCCCTATTTGGCGGTTTTAAACGATTCAAGGTAAATTACAGAGTTATCCCTTGGACGACTTTTACAGATCCTGAAATTGCTAGGGTAGGTTTAAATGAACAAGAAGCAGAAGCAAAGAAAATAAAGTATGAGACAACGTTTTATCCCTTAGCTGAGCTTGATAGAGCCATTGTTGATAGCGCCGATACAGGTTTTATTAAGATAATAACTAAAGAAAAATCAGATCGCATTCTTGGAGTTACAATTGTAGGGGAGGGAGCTGGTGAATTAATTGCAGAGTTTGTTTTAGCAATGCAGTATAATTTAGGTTTAAATAAGATACTCCAAACTATTCATGTATATCCAACGATGAATGAGGCGAATAAAGCAGCTGCTGGATATTGGAGGAAAACTCATACTAATCCAAAAGTCATAACAATACTAGATAGAATATTTACTTGGTATAGAGGCTGATTTTAAGATATGATAGCTCGGGGTTGAATTTAGAAATTTAAATATTAAGCTAAACTAGATTTTCAAGTCCATATACTAAATGGTCGAGTTCAATTGCTTTCTTACAAGCGAATAAAATTCCTGGCATGAAACATTCTCTGTCAATGGAATCATGTTGTATGGTTAGTGTTTCACCTGTAGAACCAAAAATAACTCGTTGATGGGCAAGTAACCCCGGTAATCTAATGGAATGTATTGGTGGGGGAGTGTTACCTTTAAACTGTTCACCTGTTATAGAATTTTTTGCCGTAGTCTGTGTTTGATAAATAGTATCGGCAGTGTATTTAGAAGTAAATGAAGGGATATCTAGTTTTTGCTCATGATGCAGTTCAATAATTTCAGCTTTACTAAAGTTACTGGCTAAAATCTTTGAGCATTTGAGCATAAGCATTGCTCCTAATGAAAAATTTGGAGCAATGATCCCTCCTAAATTAGCTTGCTTACATAAATCTTGTAGTTGTTGTATCTGTGGTTCAGTTAGCCCAGACGTACCTATAACTGGTCTAACTCCTGCATTAATTATTTCAAGACTATTATCAAATACTGATTGTGGGGTGGTTAAGTCAACGACAACATCTGGTAATTGCTCGTGCAAATAAATTTTTAATTGTTCTTTAGAGTTACTTTCTCCAGACAATTCAAAACCATTGGTGTTTTTTAAAGTCTTGGATAGAATAGCACCCATTTTCCCTTTAGCACCATTTACTAGTATTTTTATTTTCATTGGACGTATGATTTATTTTAAAAGCAGTTACTCCAAAGGCTAACATGGAATGTTTAGTCATTCAAGATGATTTTCGTGGATAAAGTTATAGAGCTCCTTACTTTCTATCTTATATAAAGCAAAAACCTACCGTAGGGTAGGGTAATTAGAAGGTAAAGTTTGAGGAGTGGCAGTATTATCAACCATTGTGCAACAGAAGCTAGAAAGAATATGAGGATTTCTTAAGTTCTGTCTGAGTATGTTATGGATAAGTAACTTATGCTAATGAGTGAATATTAGGAATTATACACCTAAAGGTGGTTGAGGATAGCGGCGTATAATTCTTGATGGTATACAGGTTTGCCAGTTTTACTTGTGATACAAGTACTAATAGTATTTGCTACAGCAGATAAAGTATTTGTTGATGAATTATAAATTTTTTGTTCGAAAGATATTTTCAGTTTACTGCTTAGCTTAAAAGTTGAAACCACTTTAAATTTGTCAAATTCTTTTAGAGGTTTCTTGAATTCTAATGATGCTTTTACTAAAACCAGATCATATCCTTTTTTGTGCCATGTATGCCAGTTTATACCTATAGAATTCAAACATAATAGTCTAGCATTATTAAAATAATGCAAATAATTTGCATTGTTAACGATTCCTTGATTATCTAGTTCATAGCCTCTGACTGAAGACTCCCAAACAAATTCTTTACTGGTATTGCTGTTATTCACTGCAAATTGCCTGACAGAATATTTGGACTATTTCCTCACTTTGTTCTTCATTTAACCTAGGATCTACTAGAGAAACATCAATTTTTTCATCTAAGTTTGTTTGGCATTCCTTAATTTTAGCTGGAGTAAGTTCTAGATGTAAACCAGCAAGAACAGTATTTTGGCTATTATGAATTTTTGCAGTGTCTAGTATTTCTTGTTTAATGTGCCCTAATAATCTGGTTTTTGTACCATGTTTATTTGTATTAGTGTTTCCGTGCATAGGATCACATAGCCAGGTAATTTTTTTGTCATTAGCAGATACTGCTTGAATTAATTTAGGTAGATACTTTGTTACTTTATTATGTCCTAATCTAGTAATTAAATTTATTCTACCAGATATATTATCAGGGTTTAGATAGTTTAATATTTGTATAAGTTTATCTGTATTCATTTTGGTATTTATCTTGATAGCAATGGGATTGCTGATCCCTCTTAAATATTCTATATGGGCACTATTTATTTTATTGGTTCTAACTCCAACCCAGGGGAAATGAGTAGACAGATTATAATATTTTTTTTCTGGTGTTGCTCGAGTAAGAGCCTGTTCATAGTAAAGATTGTGAGCTTCATGGCTAGTGAATATATGTGGGATCTCAAGATTTAGAGTTTTAATTTCTTTTCGAGATAATGTTTTTAATGATTTGTAAATATTTTGTGATTTGTGGTACCCTTTTATAAGTAGATTAGGATCCGGTTGCCTACTTATTTCATTTAACTTAGATTTATTAATTAGATCTCCTCGATAGCTAAATATTTTATTGTTATTTAAATCATATAAATTTGTTCTTGGTTTAGCAAATTGACCAGCTATCCTACCAATAGTGATCACAGGCTTGCCTACTGTTAACTGTATTGTGTTGCTGAGCTTATTCAATAAGTTAACAGTATTTATTGAATTATCAAGAGAGTTATTAAATTTTTCAGCACAATCTCCTCCTTGAATAATTATTACTTTGCCATTTCCAGCTTCAGTTAGAGCAACTTGTAATTTTTGAATATCGATAACATTTACTATACTAGGTTTCTTGTTCAAATACTCAATTGATGATATTAAAGAGTGCTTATTCTTATAATGGATCTCTTGTGTATTAGGCTTTGTTACCCAAGAATCTAATTGCCAATTATTCATATAATTTAAAATACTTAAAAATGATTATTTTATCCTTTTTAAGTTGCTGAGGCTACAGTAATTATTTCTAGAGGCCAAACTATTGGAAGTAGAGGTAATGTTATAATTAAAATTAATATTTCTAGTGGAAGCCCCAGCCTCATATAGTCAGTGAAATGGTAGCCTCCTGGACCTAGTACTAGGGTATTATTCTGATGGCTAATTGGTGTTAAGAAAGAACACGATGCTCCTATAGCTACTGCCATTAGAAAAGTATCGGGGTTTAAATTTAAACTGTCAGCGATGGTAATTGATATTGGAGCCATAATTACTGTTGTTGCAGCATTATTCATAACATCAGATAAAGTCATAGTTACAATTATTATTATTCCTAAGATCAGTATCGGTGGAGCATTACTGGTCATATTTAACATGAAATTAGCAATCATTGCGCTAGTACCAGTTGTTTGAATTGCTAATCCTAGAGGGATCATTGAACCTAATAAGATAATAATTGGCCATTCAACTGCATCGTACATTTCACGCAAAGTTAATATGTTCATTATTAAAAGAGCTAATACTGCGCATGATAAAGCAATTTGAATTTGCATAATATGAGTTGCAGTTAATAGTATAGCTATAATAAATGTTAGAATAGGCAGAAATTTTTTTGAAGTTGCTTTAGGAGTTACATGTTGACTCAACGGGATTAATCCAAGATTATTTGTTATTTCAATTAAATTTTCGCTATCTCCCTGAATTAAAATTACGTCTCCTGCATGTAGTTTGTTTTGTTGGATCCTATCTTTAATATATTTTCCCTCTCTGGAAATTCCAAGGATATTTATTTGAAAGCGATTTCTTAGTCGCATACTATTAAAGGATCTTTTTTCCATTCTAGATCCTAAAGGTACGACGGCTTCTACTATAGATACTGAATCAGATTTAATGATTTCTGTTGGCTGTAAATCTCCTATTATTTCAAAATATTTATTTTGGAGAATTTGTTTTAATTCTTCTGAAGATGTTTCGATTATTAAAATATCTCCTTCATGAACTCGATCATACTTAGTTATATGAAGTCTTTTCCGGTTATTTCTGATGAAGCCTATGCAGATAATATTTTGTTCAAATTCTATTTCTATATTATTATAATTGCTCCCGATAAGAGAGGAGTCTTTTTTGACTCTAATTTCTGATAAATAGTCTAAGAGTTGATGTAATGTATTAGGTGAAGAATCTGATTTCCTAATTGGGATTAATCTCCATCCTAAGAAGACAATAAATATAATACTTAAGGAAGCTATTACTATACCTAGATAAGTAAAGTCTAACAAATGAAATGGCTCTCCAGTATTTACCATTCTAAATGATGAAATCAATAAATTTGGAGGGGTTCCAATAGCGGTACACAGGCCTCCTAATACTGATCCGAATGCTAGTGGCATGAGTGTTGTCGATAAAGGAGTATCGTTCTGTCGTGATATTTGGATTGCTATAGGCATCATCAAAGCTAGAGCTCCAACATTGTTCATAAATGCTGATAATATAGCAGCTATAGATACTAATAAGCCTAAATATATAGTAGTATTTTTGCTGAATTTTTTTAAAAAAATAACAACTGGCTGTAGAACTCCTGAGTTTGTAATAGTATGAGATATTATCATTATACAAGCTACAGTTATTACAGCGGGATTGCTAAATCCAGTAAATGCTTGCTCAGTAGGTATTAGTCTTAGAATAACACAGCTTAATAAAGTTATTATTGCAACGACATCATAACGCCATTTATTCCAAATAAATAGGCTAATTGACAAAGTAATTAAGAGTAGTAGGGTAAATTCTGTGATATACATTTAGAAGTTATTTATTTTTAAATTTACAAATTATAAAATTATAAATTGTGGCTAAAATAAATCCTCCTATAAAAGCATCCGCAAAGCCGATAATGAACCCTATTATGCTACCTAGGAAAGTTGGTTTAAATCCTATATACACTTTACCAATAAAATCAATGAGATCTAGCCATATCTGATAATTCCATCCGAGAAGCCCAAGTATGAAGATCCCTAATCCCCAGGTTACTCCAAGTGCTATAGCTAGTGCTAATGTATTCAACTTTTGATAGTTCATCTTAAAATCATGCAATTAATATTATGATTATAGTATAGATGCCAGATGAAGAATTTTAAAAAATTGAGTTAGAAGTTAATAAAGAATATAAAAATTTAGTAAATTAACTTAATAATCTGTTGCAATTTGCTCATATACAAACTTATTTTGACAGATAGCTAAACATTCGTTCACAGTCATTTTATTGGGTAATATTATATTAGGAATTAAATCTGCTATAGGTAGTAATACAAAATCCCTATTTAATATTTCTGGATGTGGAATTTGCAATTTATCGTCATTGATAATTCTATTATCAATGTATATTAGGATATCTATATCAATATTTCTTGGTCCCCAATGAATTTTGCTGTACTTATTTTGCTCTTTTGCTATATTATTCATTGCTGCTAGTAAATTGTGTGGTGATAGCTGTGTATCTATTAAGATTGCACTATTTGTGTAATCAGGTTGTTTAACAGAACCGTGAGGTTTGCTTAAATAAAGCTTGGATTTAGCAATTATCTCGATTGCTTTTTCTTCATTAATTTTCTTTATGGAGAGTTTGATCTGTTCAAAAGGATTATCTAGATTGCTACCAAGACCAAGGATACATCTAGAATAAACTTGATGTTTATTTATGTAATTCATCTAACATCTCTAGCTGTGTTGGTTCATCTGCCTCTTGAAATTTAGTCCACCAATCTGCAATGTTTTGTTCTATTTCTCCTGATTCAGCACGAATTAATAGGAAATCATAAGCGGCTCTAAATCTTGGGTGATGCAATAAAGATAAAGGTGATTTACCTCTTCTTCTTTCTAGCCTGTTTTGCAAGGTAAATATTTCTTTAATAGATCTGATGAATCTTTTTGAGATAGATATGGTTTCTATTTGTTTAGCAATTATACTGCGGATAGACGAGTCTATTTTTTTTGTTATTGATATTTGTTCGGTATCTGGTTTATTAACTTCGCTCTGTAGTACTGGCCAGAGTATAGCTACAAATAAAAAAGCAGGTGTTACAGGTTTATTTGCTTTAATTCTTTTATCGGTACTTCTAAATGTGTATAACAAGATTCTTTCCTGTATGGGATGATGGTTGATAACTTGCTGAGTTGAAGGAAATAATATCTTAAAAAATCCGTATGTATTTAGTAATACATATATTTTTTCAGCACAACCACAGTGGAATAATTTTATTACTTCATCGAATAGTCTAACAGTTGATACATGGGTTATAAGGTGTTTATTATGATGGATCCCTTGTGAGGTCATTTTCTCAATAGAAAATTCAAGTTTTGCAGAAAAACGAATAGCTCTAATCATTCTGACGGGATCTTCTCTATACCGAATGTCTGGAACTCCTATGATTCTTAGCAGTTTCTTTTGAATGTCAGCAAATCCTCCAGTAAAATCAATTAAATTGTTTCTGACTGCATCATAATAAAGCGAATTAATGCTGAAATCTCTTCTCCAAGCATCTTCTTCAATGTTGCCATAAATATTATCTCTGACAATCATACCATGATTATTTTTTTTATGATGTTTCCCTTGGTATTGTCCTTCACTTCTGAAAGTAGCAACTTCTATAATTGATCTATTAAATAATAGATGGGCTAATCTAAAACGTTTACCAATTAATCTACAGTTCCTGAATAATTTATATATTTTCTCTGGTGTAGCATCGGTAGCTATATCAATATCTTTTGGGGAAATACGCAGCAGTAAATCACGAACACTACCTCCTACAAGATATGCTTGATATTTTGAACGATGAAATTTTTCTAATGTGTTAATAGCATTTTGTGGAATATTATCTACTAAGATTTGATAATCTTGTTTATTAACAATAGGAAGCTTTATTTGCATAGCTTGCTTTTTATTAATAATTTTTCTAATAAATTTTTTTATGGGCATTAGTATTATCTGGGTTATCTTGTTTTTTTAAAAATTGTATATATTATCGTCTATGAATGCAATATATGTGAATGTTTTTATAAAACAATTATGATTTTTCAGCATAACTTACTATATAGTCTAAGATCAAAAAATAAAATCTTACAGAATTTTTCCTAATATAACACGGTTTATTATTATGTATGACTCAAAAAATTCTTTTCGATGGTTAAATGAACAAAAACAAAGCATGATGGATTTACTAATCAAGCTTGCTGATCAAAATTCTGGAACTAAAAATGCTCGTGGTATGGGTTTGGTGGCAAATATCATTAAAGAAAAATTAGTAGAACTAGGAGCCGATATTGTTCAGCAAAAATTACCTGGATATACCGATATAGATCTGCATGGGATAAAGTCTAATATTGAGGTATATGATTTTATTGTTGCTACTAAAAGAGAAAAATCTGATAGATCTCTATTATTAGGAGGACATTTAGATACTGTGTATGAAAAGAATGAAAAAAAAGTAGCAGTAGAAGGAGATTATCTAATTGGTCCAGGAGTCGCCGATATGAAAGGTGGGCTTGTTGTCATGCTATATGCTCTACAAGCTTTTGAAAAGCTGAACATCAAAAATAAAATAGGATGGCAAATCTTCTTAGACTCAGATGAAGAGATTGGTTCCATTGGTTCAAAGCAAGAGTTAACTAAATTAGCGAAAAAACATCAGTTAGCATTTATTTTTGAGCCGGCAATTAATTTACGAGGAGATATATCAGGCAATAGAATGGGGAGTGGTAAATTTACTATTGTGGTTGTTGGTAAATCCGCGCATGTTGGTCGGGATTTTAATAATGGTAAAAACGCCATTATAATGCTTGCCGCTATAGTTCAAAAAATACATAATTGGAATAGTCTAGCAAAAGATATTATTATTAATGTAGGAAAAATTTTTGGTGGAGATGCTGTTAATAAGATTCCAGATCTTGCTGTTGCAAAAATTGATGTTAGATTTTCAAATAAAGATATAGCAGATTGGTTTAAGAACAAGATTAATTCTTTAATAAAAGAGTTTGATCAGAGCTTAGGATATTCTGTGCAATTATATGGTAAATTTACTAGACCAGTAAAAAAATTAACTGATAAAGCAAAAGAAGTTAGTGCTAAAGTACAACAAATTGCTAATTCTTTAAATCAACATATTGATGTAGTTGATACTGGTGGATGTTGTGATGGCAATAATTTAGCTGAATTTGGCTGTATAACAATAGATACGCTTGGTGTGTTGGGAGATAATATTCATAGTAGTAGTGAGAGAATGTTAATAGATAGTCTTGTGTCAAGATCTCAACTAGTTCTAGAATTAATGCTTAATTATCAGCAAGGAAAATTATTATAATGTCTAACTTTATGTTTAGAACAGTAAAGATGGATGATCTAGATGATGTATTTGAACTGATAAAATCTAATAGTGGTGGAATGAGCTCCTTATTGTCATCAAAAGGAAATATAAAAAGACAAATAAAAAGATCTACTAGTTCTTTTAAAAAGAAAACTGATTTTCTTGAGAATGAAAAATATTTGTTTGTTTTGGAAGAACTTGACTTACGTAAAATAATTGGAATATCTGGGATTGAGGCGGTTGTGGGATGTGAACATCCTTTTTATGTATACAAAATTGATAGGGAACATGTGCTTAATAGTCAGCTTAATTTAGCATATGATAGGGAAACCATATCGTTAGTAAACGACTATACAAACGTTTCAGAACTATGTAGTTTGTTTTTAGATCGTAATTATCGTAAATTTGGCTTGGGATCATATTTATCAAGAATTCGGTTTTTATTTATAAGAATATTTCCAGAGAGATTCTTTAATAAGGTAGTTGCTGATCTTCGTGGAGTAATTGATGCTGATGGAGGTTCTCCATTTTGGCAGAGTCTGGGGAAAAAATTTTTTGATATAGAATATAACGAAGCAATACAAAAAATTTCTTCAGCTAATTATTATCCATTAGCTGATATATTGCCAAAACATCCAATATATCTAAATTTTCTTTCGAAAGAGGCTATTAATGTGATAGGTAAAACGCATATTAATACTAAACCTGTACTAGATATTTTGAGTTCTGAAGGGTTCACCTACTATAATTATGTCAATGTATTTGATGCTGGTCCGATTGTTGAATGTCAGAAAAATAAAATTAAAACTATTAAAAAGGTAAAAGAATGTTATGTTACGGGTCAAAAAGATAAATTGACTACCGACAAAAAAAAATTAGTTGCTAACATGCGGTTAGACTTTAAAGCAATGTTATCAAATGTGGACTTTATTAATAATAAAGAAGTTATATTACCAAAAAAAATTTTAAAGGCAATGCAGTTAAAAATAGGTGATCAAATATTAATTTTATAAATATCTATGTTAGAAAAATATGCTAATTTAATTAATGGAGAGTGGTTACAAGGATCAGGTAGAACTTTGGTATCAGATAGCCCTGCAAATAATAAAAAGCTATGGCAAGGCAATATGGTTAACACTGATGAACTTGGATATGCTATTAAGAGTTGTCAACAGGCTTTCAAACATTGGTGTATGTTTGATATAAAAGATAGGATCAGGATCCTAAAAAAATTTCAGGATAAACTAAAAAATAATTTAAAAAAACTTGCTCTAACAATTTCCATGGAAAATGGAAAACCTTTATGGGAAGCTATATCAGAAGTAAATTCTGTGATCAGTAAAATCGATATTTCTATTGAAGCACATTTTTCAAGATGTGTAGAACTAGATAATATTCATAATAATTGCAAATCTGTTATTAACTATAAGCCGATAGGAATTTTTGCGGTGCTAGGTCCATTTAACTTTCCTGCTCACCTTCCTTTTGGACATATCATTCCTGCAATATTGGCAGGTAACTGTGTAGTATTTAAACCGAGTGAACTAACTCCTCTTGTTGCTAAATATTTCATTGAATATTTAGCAAATTCAGGATTACCAGCGGGGGTTGTTAACCTGATCCAGGGTGATCATAAAATTGGAGAAAGTTTAGTATGTAGCGAAGTGAATGGTGTTTTATTTACTGGGGGTTATGAGACAGGAAAGAAGATCCATAAGTTAAATGCAGGTCAACCTTGGAAGGTGTTAGCTTTAGAGATGGGAGGTAATAATCCTTTGGTAATTAGTAAAGCAAAAGACTTATTGATGGCAGCAGATGTTACCTTAATATCAGCTTTTATCTCATCTGGACAAAGGTGTAGTTGTGCAAGAAGAGTAATTCTAACCAGTGACGTAGATCAGCCGAAATTTATTTCAATATTAACTGATAAAATAAAGCAGATCAGGATAGGAACATACGATCAGAGTCCTGAACCATTTATGGGGCCATTAATAAATCAGCAGGCAGTTAAGGGAGTTATTGGTTATCTTGATAAGTTAGTAGGTCTTGGTGCTAGTGTGTTATTAGCAGGAAATGTTAGTCAAAAAAATCCGACAATTATCACTCCTAGTATTGTAGATGTTTCCAAAATTAATATTCCTGATCATGAATGTTTTGGGCCAATCTTACAAGTTATTAGAGTGGCTGATCTAGACGATGCAATTATTGAAGCTAATAATACAAAATATGGTTTAGCATCTAGTATCCTGACTGATGATCAGGATGAATTTATCAAGTTTAGGGATAGAATAAATGCAGGAATTGTAAATTGGAATATGCCAACTACAGGAGCATTATCAAGAGCACCTTTTGGTGGTATTGGTAAGAGTGGTAATTTTAGACCAGGAGCATATTTTGCTGCTGACTATTGTTCATATCCATTTGCTGGTATGTATACAATGGATAAATTCACTCATAGTTTTCCAGGAATTTAGTTATAGCTATGAAAAATTGGACAACATATAAAAACAAATTTATAGATTTACTTTGTCCGGCTGGAGATGGGGTCTATGCTGTAACATCTAAAGCATCAATAAAAAATTCTTTACAGGGTAAAATATATGGAGTACCTCCAAAGCATGTTGAAGATAAATGGCAGGAAAATTTAGCTAGCCCACCGACTGGTCTTTGTATCTTAGGAGTTTCATCAGATTGTGGAGGAGGAATTTTAAGAGGTGCTAATTGGGGGCCTTTGTATTTACGTCAGGAGTTGTATTCTTCACAAACAGATTTATATGATCTTGGCGATGTTAGAGTGATCCCTCAGTTGTTGCTGGATGACTATCTAAATATTGACACAATTAAGCAATGTAGAAAATCTTTATATTTAAATGAAAATTCAGAGTATCCAGTTAGTCCCCTCTCAATCACTGAGAAAGTGCAAGAGCTCTTATATGAGTATGATAACTCTTTAAAAATATTAGCTCTTGGTGGAGATCATTCTATAAGTTATCCATTAGTAAAAAGTTATTTACAGTATAAAAAATTAGCTAGTACTGATGTTGCTATTGTTCATTTTGATGCTCATACTGATTTACTGGAGTCTAGATTAGGCTTGCCAATAACTTTTGGCTCCTGGGTTTACCATGTATTACCATATATATTGAATGATCGCTTCATTCAGATTGGTATTCGAGCATCTGGACATCCTAAATCATATTGGGAAGAAAAATATGGAATTAAACAATTTTGGTCTGATGAAATAATAAATAATAAAGTTAATAATAGACATATTATTAGTTACTTAAAAGAACAGAATGTAAATGAAATATATATATCATTTGATATTGATGTGATCGATGAGAAATTCGTATCGGCAACTGGGACTGCTGAACCAAATGGTTTATATCCAGATATTGCTTATCAATTGTTAGAAGATCTTATTAGTAATTTTAAATTAACAGGTGCTGATCTTGTAGAGGTTGCTCCTTTAATTAAGGTTAGTAATAATGATCAAACCATGCAGGTTGCTAAAGAAATAATGAATATACTCTGTCACGGGATGTTTTGAGGTTAATAAAGGAGCTTTATTGGATAGAGGAGAGATTTTAACAAAGTATACTCTTTTTAAGTGCCTATTATTTATTAGTGTTGGAAGCATATGGTTCGGGTATATTTATTATTCTAATAGCTATCAGATCGATTCTGAACTTTTACGTGAGCCAATTCAAAGTATCTATGCTAAGAAAAGGATGACTTCTGCTGTTTTAGGTGAAAAAAATTTAGATATTGAGTTTATTAGTAGTTTTACTTTATGGGGAATAATTGTCTCAATATCAAATCAAGCTCTAATTGATAAGAGTGGATTAATAAATTTATGCTTGCTATGGGGGGAGAACATATCATTATATCAACAAGGAAATTATAGTTGTTGGCATGAAAATGGTAGATGTATGTTAGAGATTAAACAAGGGGATAGTAATAAATTTATGATTAAAAATTTTTCTAATAATCATGTTTTACTTCCAAGCAAAGGCTTGCAGAATAAAGCAAGTGCATTGAATATTGGAGATCAAATTAAGATCACAGGAGATTTAGTGAATATTAAAAATAAAGGAGCAAAAGATTGGCTTAATACTAGTACTATAAGAGACGACATAGGTGATGGGGCTTGTGAAGTCATCTTGGCTAAGAAAATAGAAATTTTAGTTAGCAATAAAAATTCAAATAATATATTAATACACATCATTTTTTTATTAGTTTTATGTGGTTTAATTATGTTAGATCAACCAAATAGCTTATTATTGAAAAATTAAATCCAAATTTTTTTTACAATATGGAAAAACTAAAATAATATTTTAATTAGATAAAGATATTAGGATATTAATCAATTAGAGAATCATTTTCAGATGAATATAGCAGATGAGGTATTCGATAATTTAATAGGAGAGGAAAATATTAAAAAAATAATCTTGATACTTAGTCTAATTAATATAACTTTACTGATGTTGTCGTAAATATTTTAACTAATACAGAGGCTCTCCATATTAATTTATTGTATTTTATAAAGCAAATTTTAGTTATAAACTAAACTTAGCTTCTTTCCCACTTTCATAAAACATTTTTACTGTATCCAAAGAATATTCTTTAAGATCATATCCAATCATCGATATCTTTTTATAAATACTATGAGTAATTGTAATTGCCTGGCAACCAATGCTATCTGCTTGAAAAATGTTTAACAGCTCTCTAGAACTAGCCCATATTAATTCTGCGTCCGGGTTCTGCTTAAGTAGCTGAACTGTTTGACTCATAATTGGCATTGGATCTATACCAGTATCAGCTATCCTGCCAGCAAATATGGAAACATAACTAGGAACACCGACGGTCAAACTACCAATTATCTCTTCAACTTGTTCTAAAGTTAATATAGCTGTAATATTAACTTTAATATTTTGCTGAGTTAACGACTTTATTAATTTACAAAGAGATTTTCCTTTAGTATTTGTAATAGGTATTTTTACATATACATTATCACCCCATGCACTAATAATTTTTGCTTGCTTTTCCATTTCATCTATTTCATCACTAAAAACTTCAAAAGAAATTGTTTTATCATTAATTTTAGCGAGGCTTTCTTTAGCAAATTTTGTGTAATCAGTAATACCAGATGCTGCCATTAAAGTAGGGTTAGTGGTAAATCCGTGAATATATGGCTTGTCTTGAGCCTCAATTATATTGTGCTCATCAGCACTATCTAGAAGAATCTTTGTTTGTATCTTTTCTATTTTATTCATATGGTTTTATGCCTCTTTTTAATCCAAGTTGCTGCTGCATATAAATCATCACATTTATATGTGTATTCAGCATCTGTTGGTTGTTTCTCACTATAATTATAATCAATAAAGATATTTGTGCATTTTGCAGTATATCCAGCATGAATATCTCCCCATCTATCACCTATCATATAACTTTTCTCTAAATCTAAATTTAATTCTTCTGATGCAGTATATAACATACCTGGCTTGGGTTTGCGACAATTACAATTATTTTCATTGTCATGGAAACATACGTATATTTTATCTAGAGGTAATACTTCCTCTAAATATTTGTTTATTTTAATTACATTGGATTCTAGTTGTTTACCACGGGCAACATCAGGTTGATTGGTAACTACTATTAATTTAAAAGATAATTTCTTTAAAATACTAAGTGCCTCAGGTACTTTCGGTAAAATATATAAATCTTCGAGAGTAGAGGGGGGGCAAGGCTTTTTTTCTATTACAAAAGATTTGTTCAATACGCCATCTCTATCTAAAAATATAGCTCTATTCATGCTTATCCGGTTTTTAATAAGTCTATTAGTTTAAAAAGTAGTTTATTATGTTCTACGCAAAAACCTTAATAGAACTTATATATTAGATATCCTGTTTTGTCAACTAGCTTCTATGCCAACATATTTGAGTATAACAGTAGTTTTGATAAGAAATACCCCATTATTTAATGTAATATGTAGTCTTAAATCTTAGATAAAACTTGTTAATTATAATTACATACACTGCAAAGAAGATGCTTGCTTTTTCTGGGAAGAGACGAATTTTATATGGTAATAATCTAGCGTAGCAAATTATCTCATGCAGAAATACTTCCATAAGTATGTCCTCATCATAATTATCTACAATATATTCACATACAAATTTAAATAACTCTGTATACTGCAAACTTTTATTATCTGAAAAAAACAATCCGTTATTAGTCTCATTACAATTGCTTGTACTATTAAGAGCCTCATAGCCATAGTGTAACGACTGAAATAATTTGCCATAATCTAGCATTTTACTTGATAGAATATTGCCCTGATCAGCAGAATCTATTAGATACCAACCTTTTCGCATTGTTATTATATTTTCTATAGTTAAATCACCATGAATTCTAGATAGTGTTTTAAACTTTATAACGTTTAATAATTTGTCTAAGTCTAATTCATTAAATATTTTACTTGGAGAATGAAATTTATCTCCATTAATAAATAAATCTTCTTGATCCCAATAGGTTGCAAATGCTTTACTGATTTTAGCATTATTATTAAATAATTTTTTTTGTAGATAATCGGTTATCAGTGCTTGAGATGCAGTACCTTGTACCTGAACATATAAATTTTGTTCTAGAGATGCTAAAATATCTTTCAAAAGATATATATTCTTACTATTCGAGTTTGTATGCACATAATGATACATGCTAATAGCATCATCTACATATGGCATTTCATAAAAATAATATCCATCTCCAGAAGTTTGATTCAATATTTTTGCTACTGGCAATTTTTTTGCCTGTTCGTATAACCACGTATATTGATGGTTTAGGGTATTAATTTGTTCACCAAAAGCTATTTTCCTAATAAAAATTTCACCTTTTCTCTGCATTAAATATGTTTTAGCTCCAGATCCTCCTGAAATTTCACTAAGATTAATAGTAGATTTGTTTTTTTTCACATAATTTAGAAATGACTCATTAATAGTCCCATAATAATAGTGGGTCAGGAAATCAGTATAATCTTCTTTCCTAGAGAAAAAACAATGAGGAGAATACTCTTTACTACCACTAAAAATTACTGTGCTAGCATTTTGCAAAGTAGTAATAATTTTAAAAGGATTAGTTTTTTTCAAATAAATGTAAAATATCATGACTAACATTGGACAAACAATGTATAAAAGCATAATTAGATCTTGATAAGAATTAACCATTAAAAATGAATCAACAACAGTATAATCATATATCTGAGAAGTGATAGTCAATGGGTTTATTTTTAACAAATATGACAAAATAACTAAAGAACCTATGTAGTTAAGCCACATGAATATAGAGATTATTATTAATTTGTAAACTTCAGGTTTTATTAAATATGTTAGTATATTCTCTAGGTACCAAAAAAATTTTAAAATAAAAATTTTTATATCATCATTGAAAATATCTGCAAGTGATAAAATTATTTTTTTACTGTGTTTATTATACAAAGAAATAATAATTATAAAGGCTATTAAAAATAATGCGAGATATTTTAATGCTAACCACCCACTTAAATTAACTCCACAAAGAAAAAATATCAAACAAAATACTCCTAAGATGCAAATGTCTATTATTCTTTCTAAGAATAAGCTACTGAAAGTGAATGCTAAATCAAAATGTGCAGTTCTACTGAATATGTATGCACGAAATATATCCCCAATTCTAAACATAAAAACTAAATTGGCAATATACCCAAACAATATAGATACTATATAGTTAGTATTTGACGTTTTCACATACCTTGATAAAATTATACTCCACCTGGATGCTCTCATTAAATGACCAAGCAACAGTAAACATACTGAACATATAAATAAGCTTATATTATAAATCATTTGGAAAGTTCTCGATTATTTGCGAAAACTCCTCTGGGGTGCCAAAAGAGAAATGTTTTTTCAGGTGAAAAGGAATTACTGCTAGATCATTTGCAATAATATCATTGTAAATTCTACTTATGTAATATTCATCATGTGAGTTATTATCTATATGTTTTTGGCTATATTTTAGAAAGATAGTCTTATTTGCAAAATAATATGCTCCAGCAATTGCATAATTACTAATAACTTCTTTTTCTTTTGTCTCGATAAGTAAATTTTTATCATTATATTTAGCATATGAACAATTTGGCTTAGAGGATAAAAAATGCATTAAGATCCCTTCTACCTGACTATTGTTTTCTATAAAGTCTCCCAACTTTTCAGCTATAAAATAATGATCGCAATCATTAATAATAACGGGATGTTCATTAGCTAATATTTTCACTCCTGCCTGCGCGGAAAATAGTGCTCCTGGTAAAATAGATTTTAATACCACAATTTTAGCTTCAGGATAATATGAATATATTATTTGATCTATCTGATGCTTATCAATATGCTCCTGTTGCACAACAAAAACTAATTCTGCTACATCCAAACATGAAGTTAGCGATAAAGTAGAATAATACAAAAATGGTTTATTATGCAATTTAATAAGAGGTTTAGGAACATTGAATCCTTCTCGTTTGAACCTAATCCCTGCGCCAGCGGCTAACATGACGATATTTACTTTCATTACTCTACTCTAACAAGGAAAAATTATATTCTGACCTTTTTATTGCTCTATGCTCGGATGCTATAAATTTTTTTCGATTAACAACATACTTTAATAATAGTATTAGCATGTTTAAGGCCTGACTAGTCATTTTAACATTAGATACTTGGTCATCCTCTCTCCAGGAAATAGGTACAAATTTATACGGAAATTTATTGAATATAGTTCCTAATAGCATATAAGAATTAAAGGTTAAGTCATCGGAAAATTTAAAATAAAATTTATTACGAAGTATTTTTGTCGAATACAAATTTAACCCTGATCCCATATCATGAATTTTTCTAAAAGTAGCAAGTGAGAAAATCAAATTAAATATGTGATTGCCAAAAATCCGAAACCGAGAATAATTTATTAATAAAGAACCTTTAATAAATCTACTGCCAAAAATGCAGTCAAAATCACTATATTCTTTACTAGATAATATTCTTTTTAAATCATTAACATCTGCTTGATTATCGCCATGTAGTATAGTTACATAATCAAAACCATTTTGAACACCATATTCAAAGGCAACCTTATGAGAACCACCAAGCCCATAGTTTTCATTATTTTTTAAGAGTAGATATTTACTATCTCCCATAACACGAATAATATCCAATGCTAGTTTTTCGGTATTATCAGTACTACGATTATCAATAATAATTATTTTATCAACAAGCTTGTCTGTACCAGAATCTTTTAATTCTTTTATGACCTTTACTAGATGTTTACCACAATTATAGGCCGGAATAGAAATAAGTATTTTTTTTTGCATTTATCCTATTCTTAAAATGAATTTCATTAATAAATAATTAAGCAGTAATATAAGGTGCCGTACAGATTTTAACAATAACAAGCATAAAAACAAATGTCAATGAGAAATACTCAGATAAAATTTGCTAATTAAAAACATCATAATCACATGGGGAACCCAGGCACTAAACAATTGTAATAAGCCATACACAATAAATTTAAGCAGTATAATTTTTATTATCATGAATAAATATTCTCTTTGATCTTACAGTAACCACTAGTGTTATAGTTACAAATGAACTCATATAGCTTGACTATAAAACATGTATTGGAAATAGCAGTAACATTGTAAATATCAAGTAATCAACCAGCGTTTTAAAAAAGCACTATCTTTAATATGCTGATAGTTAATATTAGGCTCAAGGTTATAGGTAAGTAGGTTTTTACATCTTCTTAATATTTATTTAACATATAAATATTAATTTTAAAATATATTTTATACAATAAGCATTACTATTCCATTTCTTTTTATAGTGGAGTTGGTTGATTTAGTTATATTAGTATTTTCTTTCATTTGTTTGGCAATATAATTGAAATTTATAGTTAATTTTTTACTAAAAGGAATATTAGCTTTACCTTCTTTATATTGCTTTAAAATATTCACGACCAAAGGAATGCCATCATTAATAACAACATTTAATCCTTTTTCTTTAAGCTTGTATTTATTCATTAGGTTATTTAATGCAGCAGGGACATACGTAGGTGTTTCTCCGGGGAAATTTTGTAAGGGATGAAATTCTTCTACTAACAATTTTATATCTTTACTAGATAAGGAATTCCAAATTTGCTGAATATACTGGCCTTGCTTTATTCCAACAAGTCTTAACATTGCTCCAATACGAACTTTAACATAATCTTCATCACTAGTTATTTTTATTCCCAGTAAATTAGCTCTAAATTTCAAATACTGCATAAAAGCTTCTGTTTCAGATCTATTGGTTAGCATTTCTATAGATTCATGAACAGCGTTAATAATTTTATATGTATTTGAGTTATATACGATAGACCCTTGGTTATTTACATGTCCTAGTGCTGCAGCTACATCACATATATGTGCTAGGAAAAACACATTAAATGCATTTTTATCTTTTAATAAGATATTTGAATCTTTAAGAGTAGTAAACATTTTAGCACCATTTTCTAAATGAGTAACATGGCCTAAATGGATTTCACCCTCCATTTTCTTAATTTGCTCTCTATTATTTTTAGCCAATTTCATATAGGAAGGAAAAATTTTAGGACATTTATTTAGGCATTGAGCTAAAAATATATCATGGTCTTGTTCGCCAATATTGCACTGGGTTTTAGCTTTTTCTAGTGCTAGAGGAGTTTTCCCCATATCACCTAATAATAAGGCTGTTTCTATAAGTCTAAGATTATCTGGAGAATTTTTTACAATTGATTTAGCAAAATCGTGTAACTTTTGAAATTCTTCTTGAGTTAGTTTTATATCTTTATTTTGATTATTTGTAAATCTCTTATAAGCTTGTTCTGAACCATCTAATAATAAATGCAGACTAACAAAACTTAAAATTGTTCTTTCAAACTCTGTATAATGAGTCCCAGTTAATTGTTGAGACCAACTTTTAGAACTGCTAATGGCTGAGTTTTCTTCTGTTTTACGAACATCATTATTTAATAGCCAGTTTAATTCAGAATATTGTTCAATTTTATTTTTAACCCAATTAATGGTGCCTATTCTATTAATATCAGCAGAATAAGATGCATTAAAAAAAAATATCCCACAGACAAATATAGCAAATAAACATATTTTCAATTTGTAATTTCTTATTGCTTCTAATATAAAAATATTACACATTTTGTTCGTTCCTAATAAAAAATAATTCTATCTTAATTAATAAAAATAATATAAACAATAAATTAAATCTATAAATAACGTGAAGTGCCATATTTTTTTATTTTTTGCTGAATTAGTCCTTTCTTGTAACGTAATGTATGTATATTTATCAGGATAGTGTCAGAATTATGTCTCACATTATCGCTGATGTGTCCACATGGGGTGATCTTAATATCATTATCATTAATTGGTTGAGGTTTGCAAGTCTCTTGTGGTGGTATTTCTCTCGATACTGTGAAACAGTAAATGGCGAAACGGTATATCTGATATAGATATAGTTAATTCTAAAAAATCAGTAAAAAAATAGCTTGTTGAACTAAGACTAAACTAACAATGTTGCGCTTGCAGTTTGTTCAAAGTGGTAGATTTTAGTTTATGTAGATAATATTGTAATGATTAAATATGTGCTTGTTAGATATCATGATAAAATGTTCCTCTGATTGGGATAACTGGATAGATATATTAATAATATATAATTTGATTCAAAATGAATAATTTTTTAGTGGTTTTAAAATAACTTATTAATTCAATAATGATATTTTCTAAAGTTGATTTTATTATTTGCATCGCTTTTCTAGCGGTATTAATTTTAGTTGGTAATTGGCAAAATTATTCAGCTAAGAATGCAAAACAATTTCTTGTTTCTGAACAAAAAACTGGATATTTTGCTTTAACAGCAACTTTGGTTATGACTACGATAAATACAGGATTATTGTTATCTTTTTCATCACTTGGATATTGTGTAGGTCTGTGGTCTTTAAGTCTGCCGCTTATTTTTTTACTTGGATTGATGTTTTATACTTTAACAGTAGCAAAATATTGGCGACACTATGATCAAATGACTGCAGCACATTATTTTGTAGATAGATTTGGTAAGAAAATAGCTGGATTATCTGCCACTATTCTATTTATAGCTATGATTGGTTTTAGTGCTGTTTATATTAAGTCATTAGCATTAATATTCAAGTCTATCTGTAATATTCCAATAGATATTCTATCTATTATTATTACGATAACAGTTTTGTTAATAGTATTTAGAGGAGGATTAAAATCTGTTATAAGAACAGATATTTTAAGTTTATTTGGTATGCTCTTACTTTTATTTGCAATGGCATATGGTATATATTTCATGCCAGTAAATAATTATTCGCCGGTATCATTATCTGTGGGAGTGAGCTTGTTAAGTCCTGCGTATGTATTTTCATTATTTATATTAACAGTATTTAGTTATATTTTGTCACCTTCGTATAGTCAAAAGCTTGTTGCTGCTAAGACACCATTAATAGCTAAGCGAGCAGTTTTCTTAGCCGCTATTTTGATTTATATTATATATGCTATAGGAATAGCTATATGTTATATGCTAAAGCTAAAGGGTATATCAATTTATTCTTCAGATACAGTATTTCCAGAGGCTATGGCTTTATCTTTATCAACAGGATGGTTAGGTCTTGGATATGGGATTTTATTTAGTATTGGTGCCACTACTCTAACTAGCGCTTGGACAGGGATGGTTTCATTACTTCCTTTAATGTTTAATGTTAATTTTAGTCATAGGACTAGTTCTATGATTTGTTTTTGTGCTGGTAGTTCACTTGTTATTGCAGTTTATGGGATCGATAGTTTGTTGGAGAAGATAATTTTAGCAAATATTCCTATTGTTGCTCTTTCTTTTGCTTTATTGGGTGGTATCTATTGGGAAAAAACATCTAATGCCGGTGTGAGTATTAGCATAGTGAACGGATGTATAGGAGCAGGGTTGTGCTATTGGTATTTTGGTGAAAAGCTCATGTATACATGGTATTGGGCAGTATATGTAGTGCCATTGATTTTTTTATCGGGGATCCTTGGTTCAATACTCTTTCCAGATAAAGAATTTAATGAAAATAATGATAGAATAAAATTAATAGTATAATTGGATGTAGAATTAATGTTGTTACTCCTCAAGAGTAAAAAACCATGTTAATGTAGCCCTTGCTTATAAAATCATCTATTTTTCCCCGTCAGTGTGCGGGTTTATGCACAGTTGAAAAAATTGGAGGAATTTAATAAATCAAGCAACTCTACTCATTTTGAAGTCAGCTTTAGAAACCCCACACTCAGGGCATTCCCAATCTTCTGGGATCTCTTCCCACTTTGTGCCTGGGGCTATACCTTCTTCTGGTAAACCATCAGCTTCAGAGTAGATAAAACCACAATATTCACATTCCCAAATATTCATAATTGTTCTCAGAGTTGTACATGTAAAGATTTAATGTTAAATGTGAATTAATATTTTGTCAATTATGCTTTGGAATTGTTCATAAATTCATGATTTAGATGATATTTTGCAAAATTACTAGTAATTTAGAATAATTATAGATTTTAAGTTTCTTATGATTTTACTAAGGCAATATTTAGAGCTATGGAACATTATATAAATCTGATGCGTATTGATAAGCCAATAGGCATATTATTGCTGTTATGGCCTACCCTTTGGGCTTTATGGCTAGCAAATGGGGGGATGCCATCTTTTAGTTTACTCGCTATTTTTAGTATCGGTACTTTTTGTATGCGTACAGCTGGATGTATTATCAATGACTTAGTTGATCTAAAATTTGATAGTAAGGTTGCTAGAACCAAAGATAGAGCATTGGTCAGTGGGCAGATCACTAAATTTGCTGCTGTATTAGTATTAATTATATTGTTACTAATTTCTTTATTACTAGTTAGTATGTTAAATGTATTATCAATAAAAATAGCAGCGATAGGTCTGGTATTTACTATTATTTACCCATTTTTAAAAAGATATACTGGGATGGTGCAATTATTTTTAGGACTAACATTTGCTCTTGGAATACCAATAGCATTTGCTGCTACTAAAGAGCATGTTGTGGGTTATGCTTGGGTTTTATATAGTATTAATGTTATTTGGATCATAGCTTTTGATAGTATATATGCAATGCTTGATAAGCATGATGATCTAAAAATAGGTGTTCATTCTAGTGCTATATTATTTGGTGAGCATGATCAAAAGATTACATTTTTATTACAATTGATAGTTAGTTTAAGCTTAATGACATTTGGGATCATGTTAGAATTAGGAGGCTGGTACCAGGGTTGTGTACTAATAACTTTGATTCTATTTGTATATCAATATAAGTTAATGTTTATAGGTCACTATATGTTGGCATTTATCAATAATAACTGGGTTGGCGCAATAATATTTCTAGGATTTATTTTGGCTGATTACTCTAAGGTTTATACTCTTAACTAGAAGTTATAATTACTATGAAAAGAATAAAGGCATAGATCTTCTAAAGCAAGTATTAAGCATGGGAGTTAAAGAAGCAAAACAATTATTTGTTAAAACAAGTATTCTGTCATATTAGCAGCATCCAGATCTTCTGCTTGAGCATAGGTTTTTGGGGCATTTTTTTCTCTAAATAGCTCGAAAAAGCTTCCAGCATTCTCACTGCTTGCAAGCAGACCAGTTCTAGGCTCTATTCTTACTCTAACAATATTAGTTGGTTCTGGAATGATTTTTTCCGGAACATTTTTTAAAGCTTGCGACATGAACTCTAACCACATTGGCAGAGCAGCTTTGTAGCCATATTCATATATTGATTTTGGAGTATCAAATCCAACCCAACTAATAGCAACTAATGATTGGTGGTAACCAGCAAACCAGGCGTCTTTGTTATTATTTGTGCTACCAGTTTTGCCAGCAATATCAAGTCTATTAAGCTTAGTTTTAACTGTTCTTCCGGTGTTACCATGATGTAAACTGCTTATTAGGACATCGGTTATTAGATATGCTACTTGGGGGCTTAAGACTTGTTTTGCTGGCTTGTTTTCTTCTTCAAGTTGTTGTTGTTTTGAATAAATAATTTGTCCTTTAGAATTTAAGATCTTATTAATTAAATATGGATATGCTTTTTTTCCTCCATTAGCAAAGGCACAAAAAGATGTTGCTAAGTCCATCGGTGTAACATTGGCACTGCCAAGAGCTATTGAAAGTGAATTTGGAATGTCTTTTATTGAAAAACCAAAATTTGCAATGAAAGGTCTTGCATAATCTAAACCTATTGATTCAAGCAATCTAATAGATACTAAATTTCTGGAAAGCATTAGACCTTTTCTTAAGCTTGTTAAACCTGAGAATTTATGGTTATCGTTTTTTGGTCTCCAAACTAGATTATCTTGACTCTGATCTTGTTTGATAATTGGAGCATCATTAATCTTATATGCTAGAGAATAACCTTTTTCAAGTGCTGCTGCATATATAAATGGTTTAAAACTAGAGCCTGGTTGTCTTTTTGCTTGAGTGACATGATTATAGCTGTGTAAATTAAAATCATAGCCCCCAACTAATGCTTCAACTTGGTTAGTTTGTGGATTAATTGCAACTAAGCCCCCCTGAATTTCTGGAATTTGAGATAACTTCCATTCGGAATTAGTTTTTTGTCTGACATGGATTATATCGCCAATTTTGACTACTTCATTAGGATGTTCAATTTTTTTCCCTCGCTTACCTCCGGATAAGCTTTTTCTTGCCCATACTATATTCTGGAGTTCTATTTTGATAACCAAAGAGTTTTCTAGTTTGGCAATAATTTTTGAGTCATCGATGGCAATAACAATTGCTAGTTTGTGTGTATTAGTTTTAGGGTATTTATCCCACTTAATTTGCTCATCTTGATTCGAATGATTATCTAGTGCTCCTCGATATCCATGTCTTCTATCATAATTATCTAGAGAATTTTTCAAAGATAAATTTGCAAAATATTGTTTATCTTGTTTAATAGTGGAATGTATTTTATATCCACTATAATAGAGATCATCTCCAAATTGTTTATAAAGTATTTTACGAATTAATTCAGCAGCATGTGGGGCATGTACCTCTATTTGCCTGTTATAAAATTTAGCTGTGACCGGTTGTTGTATCGTATACAAGTATTCTTGTTTAGTAATTACGTTTTCGTCAAGCATTCTATTTAAAACATGTTTTCTTCTTTTAAGAGCAGCTTTTGGATTAGCAACTGGGTTTATTCTAGAAGGAGCTTGAGGTAGTCCTGCTAGCATAGCGTGTTGAGCGGTGGATAAATCCTTTAATTCCTTGTTGTAATATGTTTTTGCAGCAGCAGCGACTCCATAGGCTCCTTGACCAAAATATATTTTGTTTAGGTATAGTTCTAAGATTTTTTCTTTTGAGAGTTCTTTATCAATTTTTATTGCTAGAAGAATTTCTTTAATTTTGCGAGCATAGGTCTTTTTCCTGGTTAGAAAAAAATTTCTTGCTACTTGCATGGTGATAGTACTAGCACCTTGGCGCTTTTCTCCTGTTTTTATCATATTTATCGTTGCTCTAATTAAGCCAGGTAGATCAATACCAGGATGTTCAAAAAATCTTTGATCTTCAGTAGCTAAAATAGCATTAATAAGAATTTTAGGGACTTCACTTATTTCAATAGGAATGCGGCGTGTACTACCAAATTCTTCTATTAATTTTCCATCTGCTGAGTAGATCCTAAGCGGTTCTTGAAAATGGATATCTTTTAGTGTTTCAACATCTGGTAAGTTAATTTCAAGGTAAATATATGCAAGTCCCATGAATATTAAGAAAGATAGTAATAAACTGGCTAAAGTTAACAAACTTTTGCTAAAAAAATGCTCAAATGGTTTTAATAGTAACAATTTATCCTCATATTTAAACTAATTTTAATCTAATAAGAGTTACTATAAGAGTATATATTTTTCCTTATAATAATGGAATTTTTTTGGTCAATTCTTTTGTTTATAAATGATATTTCCTGTAATATTTACATAGTCAAGACCATAAGTATCCAGATATTTAAGATAGAGGTTAAAATAATATGACAAGAAATATTTTTCTTGTGGGGCCTATGGGTGTCGGGAAAAGCACTATAGGTAAGTATTTAGCTACTGAAATGAAGATGGATTTTTATGATACTGATCGTATTATCGAAGATAAAGCAGGGGTCTCTGTTTCTTGGATATTTGATGTTGAGGGAGAGTTAGGGTTCCAAGAACGTGAAGAGAAAATATTGGAAGAAATCACCAAAAAAAATGGTATTGTTTTAGCAACTGGCGGTAATATAGTTTCATCCAAAAAAAGTAGGATATTATTGTCTTCTCGAGGAGAGGTTGTATATCTTAGGTTGAATATTCATACTCAGCTTGAGCGTACTAAAAAAGATTCTAGAAGACCACAACTTAGTGCAAAGGATAATTTATTTAGAACTTTACAAGATTTACAAGACCAGTTAACTCCTTGGTATTATGATATTGCAGATCATGTGTTTGATACTAAGGACTTGAGTCCAAAGAATGTAGCTTGTTCTATAAAAGAGATGTTGGCTAATGATTGAGAAAATTATTAATTAAAATACGGTATGTGCTCAGCAAATATCCAAATATCAAGTAAAATTAATGATTATCAAATATATTTTGGTTCAGTCTTTGCTGAATATGCCAGTATACTTATGTCAGTTTGTAAAGATCAAGTAATGATAATAACTGATGAGAATGTAGCAAGAGTTCATCTTGAGAGATTTAAAAGATTATTTGTTAATGTGCAAATAGACTATTATGTACTACCTGCTGGTGATTCAAGTAAAAAATTGTTTCTATTAGAGGATGTGACCACGCATTTATTAGAAAAAAAATGCACGAGAAAAACTACAGTGATTGCCTTAGGAGGAGGTATGGTTGGAGATTTTTCAGGGATGGTAGCAGCATTGTATTTTAGAGGAATTGACTATATTCAAATACCAACTAGTCTATTGTCTATGGTAGATTCTGCTGTTGGAGGTAAAACAGCGGTTAATCACGCACTTGGTAAAAATGTTTTGGGGGTTATTTATCCTCCAAAGGCCGTGTTCACGGATATAGATTTTTTAATAACTTTAGAAAAAAGAGAGTTTCTATCCGGGATGAGTGAGGTTATTAAATATGGATTATTATTTGATTATAAATTTTTTTGTTGGCTTGAAGATAATACGAAATTGATTTTGCAAAGAGATCGTGCCGTATTGGATAGATTAGTAAGGAGATGTTGCAAATTTAAGGCAGATGTTGTGAGTCGTGATGAGCATGAGTTAAATGATAGAATGTTACTTAATTTAGGTCATACTTTAGCACATGCTTTAGAGAAATTAACAGAGTATAGATTTTTCTTACATGGTGAAGCTGTATCGATAGGGTTAATGTTTGCATCGACAGTTTCCAAGTTTTTAGGTAAAGTACAAGATGGTGATATTAAAAGAATTGAGTTTTTACTAAAGGAGTTTGATTTACCAATAAATTTGGATATTAATCTATCTAAGGAAGAGATCATGAATTGCATGTTAATGGATAAAAAGAATTATCAAGGAAGCATAAGAATGGTATTATTAGATGGTATTGGGCATGGGGAAGTATGTGCGGATTTGTCCATCAATGTGTTAGATAAGGCACTTGATACGGTGTGTAGGAGTTAAGTAATGGGTTCTAATTCTTCTGTAGTCAATACTGAAGGTAATGATAATAAATACTATTGGCAAGATCTTGGTTTAAAACATGAACCATTTGTCAGAAATCCATCTGAGGTTTTCAAAATTGCTCAATGGGAAGATTATAGCGATCTTCTGATCCATCTTGTTCAGCACAATAATTTATTAGAAGTAATTTTAGGAGAAAATGGGGTTGGTAAGACCAGTTTTATAAATTTTTTTAATCAGAAGATTATTTTAAAAGCATCTTGTGCTGTTATTAGAGCTGAACCTGAATGGAGAGTTGAACAGTTTATTAATGTAATAAATACTAGTCTAGGGTTTGCCCAGAATGAAATTTCTTCAGAATCTTTAGAAATGCTTAATGCCCATTTACCAGCAGATGGGATTAAATATATTATTGCATTAGATGATGCAGATTATTTAAGTGAAGAAATTTTACTACTTCTAAAGCAATGGACTAGCAGGTTAGATGATAATATAAGATTAAGATTTATCTTAGTCGCTAATATAGATTTTAGGCATAAATTGAAATCGTTTTACTCTGTGGATGAATATGAGCAGTTCCTTACTGTTTTAGAGTTAAAATCATTAGATTTAAAACAGACTCAGTCCTATATAAAATATTGTCTAGCTAATGCAGGTTTAGCAGAAGGTTATTTATTTACTCAAAAGGATATTAAGAAAATATATAGAGATTCTAATGGGATATTTAATAAAATTAATGAAATAGCGAGACGTATGCTGATTGACAAACTAGTTAAAAATCAAGATATGTATTCAATAGTGCAAAGTAATAAGAAAACATTTTTTTTCAGTGCTATTATCTTAGTTGTAATATCAATTTTTCTTTTCTCAAAATCACAAGATACTAATATTAGCACAGGTATAGAAGACTCAAATGGACAATTTGTTAGTTTCAAAGAGAGTTTGGCTGATGAGGAAATATTATCTCTTGAGTTGGCAGAGCTTGATGATATTGAAAAACAACAAAGCTTATCTTTTACTAAGGATGATATTTCTCAAAATAGTGTAGAAGTGGATTTGGATGATATTTTTCAAAACAATGTAGAAGTGGCTGAAGAAAATAAATTAGCAACAAATAACTTGACTGAGAATACAAGTGAATTGGAGCTAACTGATGAATTAGTAAAAGAAAGTTTAACTGATAATACAGCAACCAAAAAGGAGCTAGCTTCAGTAAAAAATGAGTCAACTACAAATAATAATATAATAAAGGGCTCTATAGTTAACTCTACCACTTATGTAAGAGAAAAAATAATCCTTACTGAGAGTGTCGAGACTATTCAAGAGCGTGCAACTATAATACTGCAAGAACCAAAGACCAACTATACTATCCAATTAATAGCAGCTAATACTGCTGTCGCAGCAGCTAACTTTATTGCTGAAAATAAATTAGAAAATCATGCTAATTACTATACAAATAGTCGACAAAGTAAGTTGTGGTATGCCGTTATTTATGGTTCTTATAAGACCAAAGAAGATGCACGATTAGCTGTGGCAAAGATGCCATTTAAGCTTAGGAAAAATAATCCTTGGATCAGAAAAGTTTCTGAAGTTCAGACAATCATAAAATTAAGTTCTAATACTAAAAAAAGCTAGCCTACAGTTTATGAATGAAAAGTTCTTGAATAAATTGGATAATCTTACTGATAGATTTCATGAATTAGAAGTTTTACTTGGCCAGCCAGAAATTATTAATAATCAAAATGAATTTAAACAATATTCGGTAGAATATTATAATTTACAACCTATTATACATAATAGTGATAAATTGAAGTCACTAGAAACTGATATAGCAGCAGCAAAAAATATGCTAGAAGATACTGATCTAAGCATGCGTGAACTTGCCCAAGAAGAATTAAAAAGTTGTCAGTTGGCTCACAATAAAGTGTTAAAAGAGTTACATATCTTATTATTACCTAAAGATCCTGATGATAGTTGTAATGTTTTTTTAGAAATTAGAGCAGGGACTGGGGGTGATGAGGCTGGAATTTTTGTTGGGGATCTATTTAGGATGTATGTGAAATATGTAGAAAAACAAAATTGGGAGTTAGAAATAGTTAATTCTAACCCAAGTGAGCAGGGAGGCTATAAAGAAATTATTGCTAGAATATCAGGTAAGAATGTTTATGCAAGTATCAAATTTGAATCTGGTGCGCACCGAGTCCAACGTGTTCCTGAAACAGAATCTCAGGGTCGAATTCATACTTCAGCATGTACAGTTGCAGTACTAAAGGAAGTTCAGCAGGTTGATCAAATTGAAATAAGTAGCGATGATTTAAAAATTGATACTTTTAGAGCTAGTGGTGCTGGAGGACAACATGTTAATAAAACTGATTCAGCAATTAGAATTACCCATTTGCCATCAGGAATAGTTGTGGAGTGCCAAGATGATAGATCTCAACATAAAAATAGATCTAAAGCAATGGCACTATTACAATCTAAATTATTAACTCAGGAGCAGGAACGTCAAAAATCAAAAGAGGCGGAAACAAGAAAGAAATTGGTAGGTAGCGGTGATAGAGCAGATCGAATACGGACTTATAATTTTCCTCAAGGTAGGGTAACTGATCATAGAATTAATTTAACAATATATAAGCTCTCAGAAGTAATGGAAGGTATGCTTGAATATATAATAGACCCTTTAATGCGTGAACATCATCTTGATCAATTATCTACGATGGGACTTGAATAATATTCTAAATTGCTTGATATCATAAAATAATATATTGCTAATCAGAGAATATATGGATTACGACTCATTAGAGGTTCTAGCAACAACGCCGTAAACTATCTTTATTAATGGCGGTGATATAAGGCGTGCTACTCAGGGGTTTGTTGCTGCTCTATATATTGTCGAAGCACTTCAATAGGTGCTCCACCAACAGAAGCAGCAAAATAACTCCTGCATAAACATTAAGAATGACTAGAGAGTTACAAGAATTATCATAGAATGAATTATCATAATTAACAGGGATAAGCCAATCTAATATTTTTGCTTATGAAAATGGACATAGACAACTCGAAAGAAACAGTACATTGGCTTTTGCAAAAGCACTAAAGACACATCCAGCTGTTTTATTATTCCATGATTTTGATATTAACCAGGTTTAACTATCTTAACTTAACATATTTATTTAAAAATTACTGTTAAAGTTAAAATCTATTGTATTATCAAGTTCATTTTTAATAATATTATCGATTTTTTTCTCTACTTCAACTAGTAATTCTCCTAAAGCGCTTTTCCCTAATTTAAATTTTGTAAACACATTTTTACTATCCTCCTTTTTCTGGATCATATTTTTAGATTCTGTAATTTTAGTTGTTAATGTCTTTAAATTATCTTTGGAAGGGTCGTTACAAAAATTTTCTAACAATTGCCCGATGTCCTGCGCAGCATCAATATGAGCCTGCTTTCCTTTGCTACTAAAAAGCTTTTTACTATTAGAAGCAGAAGCTGATCTCTTTGATTGATAAATATCATAAAAATTGGTATATTCAGCTATTGATTCAGCAACTCTAGATCTCTTGTCTTGTTCTATCATTGTTTTAAACATATCTTTATATCCGCTGACGAAATTTGTAAAGTATTTAGATATCTCTTCGATCTCTTCTGTGCATGCGGAAATATTGTTTTCATCTGAACTACTATTAGATACCCAAGCATTATTGTCAAGTTGTTGTAGGAAATCAATATTATTTTTAAGTTTTAGTTTCATAGTATCAAATTTCTTCCTTGCCATTGGAGACAAATTAATTTCATTATCATTTCCAAAAGTGGCAGTGTTTTCTATAGTATCAAGAACACTCTCTATCATATTTCCCATTTGTTGAGCTCTTTTTATTGTAGGATTTATATCTTGCTGTCTAGCTGATGTAATTGACGATTCAATTTCGTTGGTTATTAACCCAATGGATTTATTTATGTTTCTTACTGTTGCAAAAGTTAGCTCGTTTGCATTTTGCTGCTTCATCTTGTCTAATTTTTTTTGTAGTCTTTTGAGCTGTTGTTCAAGACTGACGGTTTTTATATTAACTTTATTAAGTTGCTTGATTTCACTAGTTAAATTATTTATTTCTTTGCCAAAATGTTGTTCGCAATGAATTTTTTCCTGTTGAATAACTTGAAGAAGCTCATTTGAGTGATTTTCTGTTTCTACTTGAATACGTTTTATTTTTATGTCAAATTCGGGATCTACTGTTTGTAGGTTCTCTAGATTAGTAGCATTTTGGTTTGATGATTTTTGTACAGTAGACTTAGACTGTAGTAAGATGGTAGAGAAACTGTTAATCTTTTCATTTAAAGAGGCTATTTTTTGCTGCTCGACAAAATGGACATTTTTCCTATATTTTTCGATTTCAACATCAACCTTATTGGTGGCGTATCTAATTTTTTGATTAAGTATTTTTATTGCCCCATAGGATATTTCTGTTGGGTTTTGGCTCTCCATTTCTATCAATCTTTCTTTGAGGTTGAGAGCAGATTGTTCGAATGCTTCTGTGTTAACTGTATTGTTTTTAAGATAAGTGATTTTACTAGTTAGTTGGTTTACTCTATCTGTATTGTGTTCAACATAAGCACTCTTTTTTAATGTAACGATTTCATTAAAAGACTTTAGATCTTTCTCTATTTCTAATTTAATTTTTGATATCTTTTGGTTAAAATTAGGATCTGATATTTTCAGACTATTGAGATTGTCTAAAAGTATAGCATTCTTTTTTAGCAATTTTTCTGCTATAAGATTATTTTGATCGGGGATGTCAAATTTGGTCAATTTTTTAATTAAAAATTTTATTTTTTCTTTCTGTATAGCATGTGCATTTTCTTTGATAATATTTGCATGCCTTTGAGTTATTTCTTCTACATTTTTAGATATTAACGCGGTTTTATTCCAGAACTGTTTATCAATTGGTTTTAATGAATCAATATTATTACTATTACGCTTAATATCTAGGTTTACTGTATGTAATTGCTTTCTTATTGTAGTGGAACCGTTTGGTCTAGTTAGTATAGGAGGATATGTAATCTTTATTCCAGACTCTTTTTCAAACTGACTGATATCTTCCACAAAATTAGTTTCTTCTTCTGAAGAAGTTACTTTTCTCTGTAGTATCTCTATATTTTGTTGTAAATTATTTTTCCCAAATCCTATAACAAGATCGAATGATTCATTGATCTCGAGTTCAAGCTTGGTATATTCATCTGTGAGCTCTCTTAGCCTTTTCTTAGGAGGGTTTTTACTATCATACATGGATTTCAGCTCTATTTCGAGATCTTCTATAGTAAATATCAAGATACTTAGGTCATTTAGCTCATCTGGAGTCTCAGCAAAATGGACAGTTGATTCTGAGATGAAAGTTTCTAATTGTATTTTTAATTTTTGAGCAGCTTTATAATAGGAACCTGCTTGCCACATTCTGTTTTTTGCATTTTTCTGCTCTTGCTTTTGATTCTTCTTTTCTAGTATGATTTTTTCTTCTTTCTGTTTTTGGTCTAGTATGATTTTTGCTGCTTTGCGTTCTTGCTCTCTTATGAGCCTTGCGCTTTGATCCAGTTCCTGTTGATTTTGTGATATATGTTCAGTTAATTTGGTTAGAGACCTTAGATATTGCCCAGAGATGATTTCTACTTCTTCTAAAATATCATCTACTTCTTTTGCAGGAGCAATAGTTAATCTCTGTTTAAGTGAAAATAATTTATCTTTTGTAACTAAAAATCTTTTAACTTCTGCATTGATTAGTATATCGTTTTCATCAAAATCATGTATTTCAAGAAATCTTTCTGCTTGGGTGATGTTTTTTCCAATAGCCTGTAGATGACCGCCAACTCTTCTTTGTTGACGTTCGTGTTGCTTGGATATTACATTTATTCGTTTTTCATTGATGAACTCATTAAAACTTAGATATATTCTATTTGTCTTCTTAACAATTCCCTTATGATCTGATAGTTGGTAATTTGAAGAACCTTTTGACAACTTTAGCTTCTTTAATTTTTTTTGTTCATTCTTCAAGCTAATCATAAAATCTGTTATTTCGCGAATTGAGTCTTCTATGAAATATGGTTCTACCGTATCTCCAAGTAGTTCTATTTCTTGATAGAAATCTTTCATTTTTGTAAATAGGTCTTCTATTGCTACTGAATCTTTATCTATAGTCTTGTTGATAAAATCAATATGAATACTTTCAGATTTTAAATAAATATTTTCTAGTTCTTGTATATTAAGTTTAGAAGGACTATTTAATTCACGTTGGATATTTTTTAATTCTTCAATAGCTACTGTTTCTTTACTATCAGTAATCATTATTTGGTTCAAATTTATTTTTATTTTGCTAAGAATTAAGTTTTCTTTTTCTGCTATTATGTTTTTAGACAATATTTCATATTTATTTAATAAAATTTTAGCTTCAGATATTCTAGCAATAGTAAAGGACAGATCTCTCCCAGACAGTATATCTACTTTAATATTATGAAGACTGTATCTTATATCGTCTAAACTTTCTGTTAAACTAATAGTCATTTGAAAATTATCATCTAGAAGCTCATTTTCCTTAAAAATATTATCTAGCTCTTGCATCTTTGTATCTATTGATGGCATGATCCGTTCTATCTGATATTTTTTAGCTTGTAGTGGTACAGCGTTGCTATATTGTTCGGTAGATTTTTTAATACTGCTCTTTATATCTATTAAGTCATGTACAAAAAGATTTCTTCTGTCTAAGTCACTCATATTTTGAAGCAATCGCTGTTGAATTTTATTTACTAGCTGATACGTATCAGTATCACCATTGGGAATAAGTTGTTTAAATCTTGCTACTTCAATCATGAGTTTTCGCGCTTGCTCTAGTGTTTCACTGATTTCTGTTTTATTTCCATATGGGATAGGAAAGCCACGACTACCATAATAATTAAGAATATCCTGCTCTCTATCACTATTAAAAGCAGTTTGTTGGTTATCTCTATACAAGTTATGTTGTAATATTGTATTTTTAATTAGTGGTACCCAGTGTTGTCCTTGCCCTAAGGCATATAAGTTATAAGAATGTTCAGGATTTTCAAGATCTTTAAAAGGATCTTCCATTTTTTCAACTTGATCGTAATTAGCTGTTATTAAATTAGCGTTTAATAATTTATTAGATATTTCTTTCATAACGCCATCATGAGTTGCTCTAGGTTTGGTTAGTCTTTCATGATAGTTAGGCCAAACCTGATTCATCCAGAGGTCATCTAATTTGTCCAGGTTAGAGTTGTCGTTGTATAGTTCTTCTACTGTATTTGGTATGTTTGCAAGATTCTCAGTTATAATATATTTCCCATTTTTAATTAGTCCAGTGGTTTCATTATTGCGCGATATATGAAGACATAAATTTGAAACCATCTTAGGATAGTTTTCTTCTTTATTCTCTACTGCATTGATCACATCTGCACGGCTAATGGTAGATAGTGGTGGTAAGTAGCCAAATCCTGTATGAGTAATGTCATGTAGGATATCTGGATTTTCTTCTTGATATTTTATTATTTCTATGTCAATTGCATCTTCGGTAAGTTTCGGGTTTGTTTGCTTACGAAGGTATTCTCGTTGTATTTGGATCTTTTGTTCATATCTTTTAGCACAGTATTCAAGAATTTTTCTACCTTTAAAGCCTTTTTTTTCTGCGTCTTTATACCTAGTATCATTTTGAAGTTTTTCAAATAATTCTCCTATTGTATCTCTGTGAATGTTGCGTAGTTTTATAAAATTTTTTATTTCTTTTGTAAATGTAAGTTTCTCTTTTGGTTCAGTCATAATTTCATTTACATAATATTTTCTAAAAACTGGAGCTAGTAATTTTTCAATATTATAAGCTGTTCCATTATGATCTAGCTTGTTCGCATAATGGTTTAGCCACATTTTAAAAACTCCCCATGTTGGAGGATTAGGTTCGATGCGTGTATGAAACTTGCCAAAAGCTTTTAACAATTCTGCAAATTTCTCAGTACCTTCTTCATCGCTCATCTTGGCTAATACACTTTGGGGATTTAAAACTTCTGCACTAAAAGCTAGAGCTAACGTGTTGAAATGACAGTCGCCACTTTCTAAAGTAAGTATTTGCTGTGGGAGAATTTCATGTAGTAAAAGATTTTTTTTCTGTAATAATAATGGCTTTAGTTTTCTTTTTAAAAGCATTTCATCCAATATTAATTGATTTTTATTCTCATCAAGGCCTAGTATTTCTTTACCAGATATTTTTTGTTCTAGAACAGCTAGTTGGGTTTGGGTCTTGGATATTTCTTGTTGCAATTTTGGATTGTCAAATACTAAAAATCTGCCAGCTTGTATTTCTATATCTATTAATCTATTTATTTCTTGTATTTGCTGATGTATGTTTGGCATATTTATTCTTTGTCGGTTATCGTATTAGTAGGCACGCTATTATTGTCCTAATTATTTTAATGCTCTACAATATTTAATTGGTTCTAAAATTTATCTTAATATATCGAAATAAATTCTTTATAAATCTATTAATCTCAATAATAATTATAGTAGATCTTAGTTAATTATTTTTTAGACGGTTTTATAACTTATTGATAATTCATATAAGTAACTAACTAAAAAGCCCCAAAATATTTTTTAGAATTAAAAATTTTGTAATTATCTGATTAATGGGGTCTTATTAATTATGCTCTGGCGAGCTTTTAAGGATAGTATCTAGTTCTCCGGCTTTATTTAGACTCATTAAATCATCGTATCCACCAATATGGTTTTCATTGATAAAAATTTGAGGAACTGATCTATGACCATTTGATTTTTCTAACATTTTTTCAAGCAGTTCTGGATTTTCAGTCAAGTTTATTTCTTTAAAAGCTAGATCCTTATTATTAAAAAAATCTTTAGCCCAGGTACAGTAAGAGCAGTTAATTTTAGTGTATATTATTATTCTAGCCATATTAAGGTTTATTTACTATTAATAGTGAGTTAGAATTTAGACTTTTATAATATTAAAGTCAATAGTAGTGTATGAATAAAATATCCTGACGGAAATTAGTATGGGTTAAAACCTTGTCATTTTATTGATAAAAAGCGTATCGTGAAATTTTGGCTCCATAAGTATTTAAAAATGTCTTGTTGATAATATTCTGTATTTGCACGATATGTTATTTAAGTATTATAGATATTAAGGTTGGCAGGATTTTTGGGCTGACTATTGTAATTAGCAATCTAGTAGGGACTTGAATGGATCTTAAAAATATCCTTTTTTTTAGGTGGTTAAGAATATCAAATATTAAAGGTAAAATAAGAATTATTAAGTATGGGGCTTTAGTATTTTGACTATTAAAAAAGCACTCTTTCTAGGAGCGCAGATTCTAAAAAAAATCACCGATGTTTCATTTTTAGAATCTGAAATATTACTTGCTAAGGTGTTAAATTTATCTAGAAGTAAATTATATACCAGTGAAAATTTAATTTTATCTTTGGAGCAGCAACATGAATATCAAAAGCTTCTTGAAGAAAGAACAACAGGGAAGCCATTAGCATATATTATAAACAAAAAAGATTTTTGGAATATTTCTTTGGATATTAATAAAAATGTATTAATTCCACGGTCTGAGACAGAATTATTAGTAGAAGAAATTTTGAATAGGACCTCAGAAAAAGAGAGAAAAGTAGTATTAGATCTTGGTACTGGTAGTGGAGCTATTGCTATTAGTCTTGCTTATGAGCGTAGTAATTGGCAAATTATTGGTTCAGATAAAAGTATAGCGGCTCTTGATATTGCTCGTAAAAATGCTCTTAAATATAAACTGAGTAATATTAGTTTTGAGCAGGGAGATTGGTTTGAGCCGTTTCAAGATAAATTATTCGATGTTATTGTAAGTAATCCTCCTTATATTAAATCTAGTGATCCACATTTTAATGGTGAGATCAGATTTGAGCCGATTATAGCTTTAGATGGAGGGAAGCAAGGTATGGATAAATTATCAGGGATCATTAGAAATGCTCCTAGATATCTAGGTAAAAATTCCCTGCTTATTGTTGAACATGGGTACAACCAGGCTAAAGAAGTATATGCTCTATTTGAACTGTCAGGATTTAAGCAAATAGATATTTTGCAAGATTTAGCTGGTTTAGAACGTGCCACATTGGGCTATTTGAGTTGAATGATAGAAAAATATATTGTGTTTATAAAGATTTTTGGTATATATATTCCGATGCGAAATTAAAAGATTAAGGAATAATGATGGCAGTTAAAAAATCAACAACAGCTAAGAAAAAACGATCCAATCCAAGGACTGGTATTGAAAAAAATAAAAAGAATTTGAAAAAGGCTTCTGCAAAAAAAACTTCGCCGAGAAAGGCAACTACTGGTAGAATATCAGCCAAGAAATCATTGGTGAAGAAATCAACAGCTAAAAAGCTAGTGGCTAAGAGAAAAGTGATCAAAAAGAAAGTTGTTAAAAAAACAGTAGCTAAGAAAACAGTGACTAAAAAGGTAGCAGTAAAGAAGCCAGTAGCTAAGAAGGCAGTGACCAAAAAGGTGGCAGTAAAGAAGTCAGTAGCTAAGAAGGCAGTGACCAAAAAGGTAGCTACGAAGCAGCCAGTAGCTAAGAAAAAGGTAGTAGTAAAGAAGCCAGTAGCTAAGAAGGTAGCGGCCAAAAAGGTAGCTACAAAGAAGCCAACAGCCAAGAAAGTGGTTATTAAAAAAACAGTAGCTAAGAACAAGAGAGTGACTAAAAAAGTAGCTACAAAAAAACTAACAGCTAAAAAGCCAGTGGTCAAAAAGGTGGTTGCAAAGAAGGCGGTGACTAAGAAGACAGTGGTTAAAAAAGTAGCTACGAAAAAACCAATGGTTAAGAAAACAGTAGTTAAAAAAACAGCAGAAAAGAAGTCAACTGTCAAAAAAACAGTAGTAAAAAAATTACCTATGATTGAGAAAAAAATTGTTCAAAAATCTGCCAAAAATCAGATAGTTAATAAGGAGGGTCGTATTACTAAGAGAGTGCAAAATACATTGAGAGGAGGGGTGAAACGGTCTGACAAAGTAAAAACTCTTAATCCCAAAATAATTAGTGGAAAACCTATGAAAAGCAAATTAAATGCAGTTGTTGGTGTTGCTGTATCAAGGAAAAAAGATTTGGATTTAAAAAATAAGAATATTAGTAGTACATTATCGGATAATAAAGATAACTATATGGATCTAACAGAGTTATTATATTTTAAGAGTAAATTAATTAACTGGAAAAAATCTTTAATGGAAGAGGTAGATAGAACAGTTTCACATATGAAGGACGAAGCTGCTAATTTTCCTGATCCAAATGATAGAGCAAGTTTGGAAGAAGAATTTAGTTTGGAGTTACGTGCTCGTGATAGGGAGCGTAAACTAATTTCTAAGATAGATGAAGCTTTACAGGCAATTCAAGATGAAGAGTATGGGTATTGTGAAGCTTGTGGGATAGAAATAGGTATTAAGAGGCTAGAAGCTAGGCCGACAGCAACGCAATGTATAGATTGCAAAACACTTGACGAAATTCGTGAAAAGCAGCTTGTAGGTTAGTAATATATGCAATTTACTAGTAAGCTTTTAGAGGGTAAATTAATTAAGCGTTATAAAAGATTTTTAGTAGATGTTAAATTAATTGATGGCTCTATCATCACAGCATATTGTCCAAATACGGGTTCAATGTTGGGGTGTGATACCCCTGGTAGCTTAGTATGGCTTTCAAGCTCTGATAATTCTGCAAGAAAATATCAATATACTCTGGAAATTGTAAAAATTAAGCAGAATTATATAGGAGTAAATACGGCAAGACCTAATCAATTAGTAGAAGATGCCATAGAAGCTGGTAGTATAGAATCTTTAGAAGGAGCTAATAGTTTACGTAGGGAAGTTAAGTATGGTGTGGAAAATAGCAGAATAGATATTCTGCTAGAATATGACAATACTAATTGCTACGTAGAGGTAAAAAATGTTACTTTGGTAGAAGGAGATATAGCTTTTTTCCCTGATGCTGTGACTGTTCGAGGTCAAAAGCATTTAAGAGAATTAATCCAAGTTGTTGATTCAGGAGAAAGAGGGGTTATTTTCTTTTGTGTTCAGCATACAGGAGCTAAATCTGTTAGGCCGGCTGATCATATTGATAAGCATTATGGTGAATTATTACGACAATCTGCAGCAAAAGGGGTTGAAATTTTAGCTTATCAGGCTGATATTAGTTGCGAACACATCTTGCTTAATAAGAGGCTCCCAGTATCTTTAGACTAAATATTGTATTTTCTGGTATAATTTTACTATGATTTATTAGAGTGGAGCTGGATTATCAACCGTGTGGTAAATTATTGCACTGATGGTCGGAGATAAAGGCCTATATTTGATAATCATGGAATTCTACATAGTTGCCCAGAACTTTGCGCCTTAGGGATGTATAGTCCGCACAGTGGTAGTATTAGCACTATAGTGAAATAGAAATCCATAAAGACCGTGAGGACTTTTTAAGAGTCTCCTTTCTTTTAGCAAGTTGAGGATGTGAATATGAATAATATACAAGAGCAGTCTTTGGTTGGCTTTACTCAGAATGCTGCTAATAAGGTTTTGGAATTAACTCAAGAAGAACAACAAGCAGAGCTCAACTTACGGGTGGCTATCTCAGGAGGTGGGTGTTCTGGTTTTCAATATGGATTCGAATTTGATGATAAAATAAATCAAGATGATCATATTGTTGAAACTCAAGCTTATGTGGGAGATAAAGGAACTTTGGTGAGGTTAGTAATTGATCCAATAAGTTTACAATATCTTGAAGGTGCAGAAGTTGATTACCAGAAAGATTTCCAAGGCGAGCAATTTGTTGTGCGTAACCCTAATGCAAATACTACATGTGGGTGTGGTAATTCATTTAATATTTAAAATAATCTAGCGATATTTTTGTGCTTTCTATATGTATTTTGAGATTTTTCTTAAAGCTAATAGTCTAAGATAAAAATTCTTTATATAAGAAGAACTGGTTAAGAAAATTCTGTCAAAATTGAATCGTCACCCTGCTATAGCAATTCTATTCTAGAGTTTTTGGATATTTTGTATTGTTAGTGAGGATGTCAAAGTGATTTATACAAAGCTCCTTAAAAACATAAATGCTTGTTTGATAACATTACTAGATTTTTTTTGTCTAGATTCTTTTTGTCTTTCTTTCTTTTCATTATATAGAAGTTCCCCTAATATATAATCATCGGCTTTTTTTTGGTATTTATCGCGTTCTTTATAAGGAATATAATGTGGTGATTGTGAATAATATTGATACCTTGCTATTGCTTCTAATAAGCTATAGGTCTTTCCATTATATTTAGCTTGCGCAATATTTTTAAGATCTGAATTCTCGACATCTCTTACATCTAGGTCTTTTTCAGCAATAAGGGTAACTCTTAATAGTCTAAGATCATTATATGAATAAAATTCCATAACATAGTATCTGTTTTTATCATGTGTTTTGCTAAAAGCAGAACCTATCCAAATAAAACAAAAGACTAGTAATAGTGGATTTATAAATTTAGTTGTCATCATTAAAATTCCATGTAACTAATTTAACATATAGTTAGAATAGTATATATTGCAGATTTCAATGTATGTATATTTGTTTAAATTTATGTAAGTTTTTCTATATTTAGCAACAGCTCCGTAAACTATTGTCATTAATGATGGCGAGCAGTTACTCCGCATTCTACTATAGCAATTCTATTCTAGAGTGTTTAGATATTTTGTATTACTAAATTATGAAATATGTCAAATAACCCCTGCCATCCTATTAGGCTTACTTCATAGCTCATCTAGCCTAAGAGTTTTCAACTCCATATTTAATCCATATTCATAATTTATTTCCTATCTGTTAGTAGAATTTGATGTATCAATAACTATCGGAAAATTAAAAAAAATATCCATGCACTTTATAAAAATACTACCATAAATAACAAGTACTATGCCTATCATCATAGTTTGCTTAATCAAAAGTAGATAATAGAAGATATGTAGATAGGCTTTTAAGGGATTATGTCCTAAAGAAATTAAAACAGAGTTGGTTGCCCAAGTAAATAGAAGGGAGATTAAAATTATAAAATGCTATGGGTAATATTGTAACGCATAAAACTAGCTATCAAATATATGCAAATAGGATATAGATTTAGTAAATATCTACGTAGAAAAAGAATAAATAGAATACCTCAAAATAGTAGGCATCATCGTACTATTCCAAAATATATGCTAATTAGCAATGGACTTACTGAAATATAAACTAGAGAATCATTTAGCTACTGAGGATATTATTTGATGATATTTAATAAAAATACTAAATGTAATTTAATAACTTTACGAGCAAGAAAGCCTAGCTTTTATAATTAGAAGATTAAAACAATTTAGCAAATATGTTAAATCGATAACATTTGATCAGGGAAGTGAATTTTTTAGATATGATTTGTTAAAGAAAATATTAAGCACAGCAATATGTTTTTGCAATCTTCATTCACCCCATCAGAAAGGTGGATTGAGAATGCAAATGGTGTTATCGAAGTTCATTTTTCAAGGAGTATAAATATAGGGTTAGTAAGTCAGAACAAGATAGTGGCATTAATAATAAATATAAATAACAGACCGATGAAGTGTCATCACCACCTTACATCACCATAAATATTTAAGAAAGAAATAGGTTATAAAATAATAAATTAACACAATCATACTTGAAATAAATTGTTATAAGTGTTTTAATCTTGCACTAATTAAACTTATAAAGAGGAGAAAAATAATGTTAAAAAAAATCTTTATTACAACTTGTGCTTTGATTGCATTAATGCAATCAAGCTTTGCTGGCCTTATTACATATGTGGTAAATGAGACTGAAAGAAACATTGAATTCAGCACAAGTATATTTCATTCATGTGGTGGTGGAAATTTTGATGCGGCAATCAAAAAAAGAACAAGGATTGATTTAAGAGTAGAGTATATGCTTCAAAATCCTAAGGTTAATAAACCATCTGTTGCAAGAGCTCCATGGAAAGCGATAATAGATGGAAAAACTTATCTTGTAAATTGGGTTGGAGATAATATTGAAAATAGTGTAAATGGACAATATTTTGGTTCATCTAACTCAAAAGGTAAAGGATATACAGGAGTATTTAAAAACATTCAAGAAAATGAGGATAATGATAATAATTGGTTTGCTGGCATAATAGATATGGAGTTTACACCAAATTCATATTAAGCTAAAAGCTTGAGGAGCTGTGTATCTATTAATTAATTAATAGATACACAGCTTTTTATTTATGAAAGATATTCAAAATTTTAATTTCATAATTTCTCAAAAATTTACTGGATTTATCCGCAAGTGCGGAGTATATAAAACCTAAAACCTAAAACCTAAAACCTAAAACCTAAAATCAAAAAACCAGCAAACAAACTATTGTATTTGCACTTAGATCCTGCACATTTCTTAGAAGTCTGTTGAACACAATGTAGTTTAAATATACATCATTCTAGAATATAGTATTTATTGAACTAATACTTGGACTTAACTTTGAAGGCACTATCAGCTGGACTATTATCAATATCGTTAACAATTTCCTGGACACCAATAAGCAATTCCTATGATCTGGTTCGTTTTGTTACTTGGCCGTAACCATACATAATTTGCTCCCCTTGTTATGGCCTTGTCCTTTAATAAACGATGGCCATTTTTGCATCTACTACAATTTGTTGTCCATGTCCTTGAAGATGGCTTATCTGTTGGTGCAGATATTTTACCAATTCTAGTACATTCTGATCCTGGTTGTTTGCAGGAGATAATAATATCTTTTTTAATTATGCGAGGGTTTTGATTCTGACATCCAGTTAATAATAACAGTATGATTCCTGTAATTAAGATAATGAACCTACTAGTACGCATAAACAATTTCCTGCTAATTCTCAATAGAAGTATAGTAAATAACTTATTTTTAACAACACGAATACGATAACCTAACTTATCATAATCCAATATTAGTGCATTTTGGTTGTTAAGTTGTTATGATCATCTATGGTATATGCTGAAAAAATTAGTACTATAAGCTGATGAGTATTTTCGACAACAGGCAAAAGATATTAATTGTTGGTCCTGCTTGGCTTGGGGATATGATTATGGCACAGAGTTTATTTAAGGAACTTCATAAGATTTATAATTCACCTATTATTGATGTTTTAGCTCCTGACTGGTGTAGTAATATTTTAGCTAGAATGCCAGAAGTTAGAAAAACTATTACTATGACGGTTGGTCATGGCAGTCTTAATATAAGGGAACGATACTCCATCGGGAAAAAATTGAGGGCTGAAAATTATCTTGAGGCGATTATTTTGCCTAATTCGCTAAAATCTGCATTGATCCCATTTTTTGCTAATATTAAAATACGTACAGGATGGCTTGGAGAAATGCGTTACGGGTTATTAAATAATTATACTAAACTTCAAAAAAAACAGTATCCTAGAATGGTTGAAAGGTTTGTTGCTCTTGCCTATTCTTTTAAAGATCACCAAAGCCTAAATAGGATATTTTATCCAGAATTGGTAATATCAAGTGATAATATTAAAAGTCTCAAAGAAAAATACCAGTTGAAATTTAACAAGCCTGTAGTAGCGATGTGTCCAGGAGCAGCGTTTGGATCGGCTAAGCGTTGGCCAAAAGAATATTATGCTGATGTTGCTAATCAATTGAAATCAACTTGGCAGATTTGGTTATTTGGTTCTAAGGAAGATTATGCTATTACTAGCTTTATTCAAAATTCTACTAAAGGGAGGTGTTTAAATTTTGCTGGCGACACTACTCTAGAAGATGCTATTGATCTTATTTCATTGTCTAATATTGTATTAAGTAATGATTCAGGATTAATGCATGTTTCTGCGGCATTGAATAAGCCGCTGATTGCTTTTTATGGCCCGACACCAGAAAATTTTGCTCCTCCGCTTGCTAAAAATACTGTTTCTTTATATACAGATATTGAATGTAGACCTTGTCGAGCTAGAGAATGTCCTTTAAAGCATCATTTATGTATGTTGGAAATATTACCTAGTAATGTTATTGATCATATAAGAGAGTTAGTACCATGAAAAAGATATTAGTGATTAAAGTTTCTTCCATGGGGGATATTGTACATGCTTTTCCAGCATTGTATGATGCTAAAAAAAAAATGTCAGATTTAGAATGTCATTGGGTTGTGGAAGAAAGTTTTCAAGACATAACTAGACTAAATAAGGATATTGATCTGTGTATCAAAGTAGCTATGCGTAGATGGAAGAACAATATAGTAGATAACTATAGAAAAGGGGAATATGGAGACTTTCTAAGAAGATTAAAAAAAGAAAATTACGATTATATTATTGATCCTCAAGGATTATTAAAAAGTTCAATTTTAGCTCTTATTGCCAAAGGGCCATCCTATGGTTTTGATATGAAATCTATTCGTGAACCTTTAGCCTCAGTCTTTTATAATAATAAAATAAAAGTATCTAAATCATTACATGCTATAACTCGAATAAGAAAATTATTTGCCCATGCTCTTAACTACGAACTACCAGATGATGAACCATGTTATAATTTAACAACAGAACAATTAAAGCTTAATTTTATTGTGCCTAGTGAATATGTAATTTTTTTGCATGGAACAAGCCGTAGTAATAAATGTTGGGATGAAAAAAAATGGGTTGAGTTATCGAATATATTTGCTAAAGATAATATTCCTGTTTTGATTTTTTATAGTAATTTAGAAGAATATCAACGAACTAGTCGGATTGTCAGTAGATCTAGTAATATGACTTGTGTGCCAAAATGCTCATTATGGGAAATAGCTTGTTTGATCAGAAACGCTAACGGTTTGGTTGGACTAGATACAGGACTAACCCATCTAGCAGCTGCTTATGATATGCCTATGGTTTCATTATACGGCCCAACAAATATAGAATTAATAGGAACATTAGGTAATAATCAGTTACATAAAGATTTATATACAGTAACTCCAGATGAAGTATATATTACACTTAATTCTTTAATGAACAATAAGTCTGACTAGCGCTGTTTTTTTAATATTTTATCATAAACATTAGTACCACCATCTGGAGTATTTTTGAATTTTTTATATTGCCATAAATACTGTTCTGGATTAGCACGGATAATCTTTTCATAAACCTTATTAATTTGTTTGGTATCATCTTCAAGGGATTGGCTTGGAAAGTTAGCAAATTTTGGCTGGAAATTGAGTTAATACCCTTTATTCTACAGCAGGATACAGGGATCACTACAGCATTAGCTAATTTTGCTAATTTAGATGTGGAAGTAGAGGTAGCAGCATTTACTCCAAAAAAAGGTACAAATATACTCTGTTTTCTTCTTTGACCATGCTCAGGAGCAAACCATAATATTTCTTTAATTAGGATACTTGATGATTTTTGATATACCAGATTAAAGGGATAAATTAAATTGAACATTCTACCAATAAACCTATTCCAAAAGAGATAAAACTTTCTCGTGCTAGAGCATGACGTTGTTGTTTTGGCATTGAAGCAAAAATAGATCAAGATTTATTTCAGTTGTTAATCTTCTCTTCTTAAAAAAAGTGTATGTAAATGGACCAATAAATTTCCCTATGGTAAGTATATATTTATATGGGAGAAACATGATTGGTTTGAGTAACCACAGTATTATCTTGCATAAACCAAGTTTACATTTAGTAATTACTGTATATTTATTTTACATAGTTAATAACTATCTTGATAGGATAGATCATTATAAGCAAACTATAGTATTATTATCAATGCGTATATTTGAAGGTGTGGGTATGATCGAAGATATTAAAAAGCTATATAAATCAAGAGTGTTAGTAGTTGGTGATGTAATGTTGGATCGATATTGGCATGGTGATGCAAATAGAATTTCTCCTGAAGCACCTGTTCCAGTGATCAAGCTAAATAAACAAAAAGAGTTTCCAGGAGGTGCTGGGAATGTTGTGCTAAATATTGCTTCTCTTGGTGCGAGTGTTCATCTTATTGGTGCTATTGGTACTGATCATGAAGGTGATATTTTAAAGGGTTTGTTAACTGGTCCAGGAATTATTTCTGATATGATCCAAAATGATGATGTTCAAACAACAACTAAATTGAGAGTTATCAGTCAACAACAGCAATTGCTAAGATTAGATCTTGAAGAACGAGTGAATACTATACAAGGGGATGTTTTATTAAAGAAATGCAAAAAGCATATTGATAATATAGATGTGATTATTTTATCTGATTATGCTAAGGGAGTATTAGTTGAGCCAGAAGATTTGATTAACGAAGCAAGAAGCAGGAAAATTCCGGTTTTAGTTGATCCTAAAGGTAATAATTTTTCTAAATATAAAGGTGCAAATATTTTAACTCCTAATAGGAAAGAGTTTGAGGATGTTGTTGGGAAATGGGACTCTCTAACTGAACTTATTAGTAAAGCAGCTCCATTAATTAAAGAATTAGAGTTTGATGCATTAGTTGTTACTTTAGGTGCTGATGGCATGATAATGATAAACAAAGATGGTAATGTTGTGCAGATCCCTGCACATACAGAAGAAGTTTTTGATGTAACTGGAGCTGGTGATACAGTAATAGCTTTATTAGGGTGTGCAATTGGACAAAATATTCAGTTGGATCGGGCAATGCATATTGCTAATCTTGGAGCTAGTTTAGTCGTCAAAAAATTAGGAGCAAGCTCTGTTGCAATTTCTGAGTTGGTTGACTCTGAAAAAAACCATAGTCATACGGGAGTTATATCTGTCGAAGAGTTGCAGCATCTAGTTAGAGATGCAAAAAACCGTGGACAAAAAATAGTAATGACTAATGGATGTTTTGATATCGTTCATGCTGGCCATGTATCTTATTTAAAAAAGGCTAAAAATTTAGGAGATAAGTTGATTGTTGCTATTAATGAAGATGATTCTGTAAAAAAATTGAAGGGTAAGAATAGGCCAATTCATACACTAAAGCACCGCCAGGAAGTTATTGCTGAGCTACAATCTGTTAATTGGGTGGTATCTTTTAGTGAAGATACCCCTCAAAATTTAATTGATAAAATAATTCCTGATATTTTGGTGAAAGGTGGTGATTATAGCATTGATAATATTGTAGGAGCAGACACAGTTATAGCTAATGGAGGTACAGTAGAAGTTCTAGATTTTGAGGATGGATTATCTACTACTAGTATCCTAGAAAATTTGTCATCTGTTCCATAAAATACCGTGCTGCTGGGGGTGGGGGTATTAGGTGTATTTTGAGAGCTAATATATTCTTTGATACTCTCTAAAACTACTACGTCGAATGGAATAACTAGAAGAGCACAAGCAATTGCAGAGTTTGGTTTAGAGTTAAAAGTCATCTGCTGAAGGTATAGGTATATTGTCACCTCCAGCACCTGCGAATGCTTCTGCTTGCTGATTAAGTGCTTTTCTTAAATCTATTCCTTGAGCTATTAATGTTGAGAAAGAAACCATGATTCTTTCATTTTGTTTTCTAGTTAAATGTAATAATCTTTGAATTTCAGTTAATACATATAAAGACTCTCTTTGGAGCTCTATGGGTGATGCAGCTTCCATAGTAGAATACCAATTAGGATCGCCAATACGTTTTAGAATACGTGATTCCTCAACTTCCAGGATACTTGCATCTGGTTTTGGTGAGTTATTTGCATTTGTAAGTCCAGCCAGGGTTCCGAGCCCAGGAATAATTTCTCGTTGTCTTAAAACATGATAAAGATTTGATAAAGCTACTCCTTGTTGTGCATTTAAAGCCCATATATACCCTAGATGTGCTTGGTACTTTGTTGTGTCTTGATCAAAATCAGCAAGTCCTTTAACTTCTGTTGGGTTTGCAGCCCCTAAAAGTAATAAAATAAAATTTGTTGCATCTAACCCTTGTTCATTACCTTTATTATCAGATGATAAACCATCTATAGCTGATTTAGCTAGTAGACTATCAACATTTAACCCGGCATTTTTAGGGTTTGGATTTATTGGTAGTATATTAGTAGGTGTTATTCCATAAAAAGCTCCTGCAGGGTCTATATAATTTGAAATATTGATAAAATTTGATAAAGTTCCATTAATAACGGTCTGTGTATCATTAGTACTTGAGGTAGCCATGAGGTCTGATTGTGTCTTTAATGTAGTGAAGAGCTGAGCATTAAGTCCTGGTGTTGCAGGAGTTAATGGTATTCCAGCGGGATTAACTTTAAGATAATTAGTCAAATAATTTGTCCAGAATGTATCTGTATTAGTTGAGATATTTGATGTATGACCCTCAATTTTTTCAAGAAGAGCATTATCGGTTTCAGCATTTAGCGTAGATAGAAATGCACAAATTATAGTTGTTACTATAAAATGATGTGTTGATCTCATAATTTTCCTTATTTATAGGGGCTCATCTTCCATAGCCTGTATTAGCATTTGAAATCTTTTCTTTGAGAATATTCGATTAGCTAATCTTATCCGTTCAAAAATTAAATTTCTTTTTAAAAAAATCCCATAACAATCATTATCTTGCGCACATTTTTCTTCAGCGAAGGCAATTAGTCTGGATGAAAACCCTGGACTATATTGATCCAATATTTGGAGTATTCTAAGATTTCTACCGAATTTGATAGACGAAATGATCTTAATAATATCTTCATCAATATCTAGATCTCCGATGTCTACCATGGATAAGTCATCAAAATTTTCGCCAAGTTTGGTGATTTCATTTTCGATATTCTCATTTCCTCCTAGAGTCCAGGTTTCTACGCTTTCGATGAAAGTAATGATTTTGAATAAAATTTGATCTTCTTGAGAGTGCCAATAACTATTAACACCATCTATACTTAAATCAACCATGTTAATTAAACATTTCCTTGTAAAATAGTTGAATACACCTTAATTTTTACTAATAAGTTTTCCTTACCAATAATTTTAGACCATAAATAAACTATTTTCTTATATAAAGAAAATTAACTGATATTTGAGGCTATTGGCTTTATTTAAGCTAGATTTTGGCCACTTCTTATGGGTTATATTGGAATTTTGATAAAGTATTATAACGGGTTATTTATAAACATAGTTCATACTAAAAATTCACGAGTCAATCTAATTTAGCCAAGATCTTGAGTACCAGCTGTCAATATTTTATATTCTCTCTCGGCAATTTTTCCTTCTTTGAATGCTTTAGTGGCCACTACTCCCATAGTTTGCCCATGCTCTATTACTAATTTTCGAGTAGCTGAAGTTACTTTTTCATGATGAACAGATAATAATTGATCACGTATGTTGTCGTCAAAAACTAAGAATTCACGCAGAGCGATGCGTTTACCATCTGTTGATGGTACTAGTTTTTGCCAGATGCACAAACGTATAGTTTCTAGGATGTCTATAGTTCTTCCTTGGCGCTCGTCGCTTGGAAAACTTGTTACCAATCTTCTGATGGTTTCTGCTACTCCAGTAGTATGCAAAGTCGTGTAAACTGGATGTCCGGTAAGAGCGGCTTCAAGTGAGGCACTAATTGTTTCAGCATCACGTGATTCGCCAACAAGTATCAGTCTTGGTTTTCTTCTTAAGGCATTCCTTACACCTAGTTCAAAAGATCCAATATGACGAGGTATCTCTGATTGACTTACTATTGCTGAGTCAGTTTTAATTTCATCGTAAACAAATTCTATAGGAGATTCGTAAGTTAATACTTTTCTATGACTTTCTTTCTCCTCAATAATCTTTCTGATAATTGATGCTAGTAAAGTACTTTTACCTGAGCCTGTGGCACCTGTAACGTAAACAAGGCCGTCTTCTGGAGCCATGGAGTTTATTATACCTTCTTCCAGATTTAGTTGTCCTATAGATGGAGGAGTTGTTGGAACAGTTCTTAGGGTAATTTGAATGCCATCATGTCCTTCTATTAAGCACCCAGTAGCATTTACCCGAAAACGTAATCTTTCTGTACGGCTGGGTCTAAACTCGTATTGAGTATCAATGTCATTACCACTGAGGATTTGGGCTACTCCATTTGGGCCATATATTTCATTGATGAGATCTCCAACTTCAGTATTTGAGATAGTTCTTCTTGTTACCTTTTTAAGTCTACCAAATATTTCAGCATAAATTTGATAACCGCTCTGAATAGTTATATCGGAGGCATCGAGTGCTGTAGTAAATTCTAATAATCTATTGAGATGCGTTGGTGCAAATCTAGTTGGCTCATCAGGTAAGAAAATATCATTATTATTCTGTGATTTATCTGTCATTGTTGAATTACTGTATTCCATTCTTCTGGATTGAGTTTTAATCCTGGCATAGCAGTTATTCTAAGTACTTGATCATTTACTCTCATTTCATTGCTATTGCCTGTAATCCCAAGTGTAGTTAATCCAACATGTGGAGTGCTGACCATGCTTCGAGCTAAAAGAACTTTATATAATATCATTCCCTGAAAATCTTGAGCAAGCTTATTTAGATTATTTTTAAACATAGAATTTGCTTGTTTAATACCATAATTCCATCCTCTAGTTGTAGCCTCTTTCCAAGTTTTTCTTTCTTGCCTACTGATAGGAAGTAAAGCATTGTCTGGTTTTTGAGGTGGCAGATGTTCTAACCATAAATAGTTCCGCCAATTAGGAGCTGTTGTGACAAATTTAGCTTGTTTTAAAATAAGATATGCTCTATCAGCGATTCTCAAAGATTCGCCATTTGGGTCAATATTAAAGTTATCTTTACTTGCTATTAATACAGGGCAAAGAATATTATCTTCTAATAACATCTGTTGAAAATTGAAGATATGATCAAGTTTCTTACTATGTTTTGTTAAAGTCGCATTAATTATTTTTGTTTGCTTTGCTAAACCAGATTGTGCTCCAACTGAAATAGCCGTTTCTCTTATAGCCTGTTCACGAAATTTTTTTGTTGCTGAAGAGTTTTCCCGTGTTTGTATTGCTTGGATTTGATGTAGAGATTTTAGTGACTCAGTGCCACCTGTATTTGTACATCCAGCCATTGTTAATATAATTAACATGCATACAATAGGCAGTTTAAATGGTTGCATATCTAAGCTCTATTACTTTCTTCCTTTGATAAACTCTGATCTCAGCTTTATCATTTGCTTGATAATGTACATCTCTTAGAATATGAGCCAATGGTCTATTTTTACTATTAATAGTTATTATAATTGGTACACTTGGTTCTTTACCTAATTTTCTGAATTTATACTTACTTGCTTTAGATATATGTTTTACTAAAGGTTCAATAGGACCTGACCAGTCTATGGATGCAGTGCCTTGCATGTCCCATGCATCTGGGTTAACAAATTTCTTGTTTTTAAGAGGGGGAGTTGCACTTTGTTGAATGCTTACTAATTTTACCATAGCTTTGCTAATAGACTCTGCAGCTTCAGCAATTTGTATTTCTGCACTATTATCAATTTTAGGTGTATATACTGTGCGTGTATTAAAGCATCCAGCCATTAACAGTAAACATATCCATATGCATATAAATCTTTTCATGTATTCTGTAATTAAAGGTTAAAATTAAATTATCAAGTGTATTTTTAATCTAGTAAAGACGTTGAAGTTATGTCAAGTATCTTACATTTTTAGCTGTATTTCGAGTTGCTAGACAGACCATCTAGTGCTATCCTTGAGCAAGAGGGGAAAAAATATATCCCTGGTATTGGTTCTAAATTTGAGGTATTTATTATAATGAAATTCTTAAATTATTTTTATGGATCAAAATATTACTTTGAACCAAAAGTAGCTATAATATTTTTTCTTGGAATATCTAGTGGTATACCTTTTTTACTATTATTATCAACTCTTACTGTATGGTTATTAGAAACGGGTTTCTCTAAGACCAGTATTGGGTTAATGGCGTGGGTTACTTTACCGTATACATTAAAATTTTTGTGGTCTCCTTTTTTTGATAAGTATAGATTACCTATATTATCCGATATACTAGGTAATAAGAGAGCTTGGCTGATTTTTATCCAAATATTATTGATTATTGCTATTTTTGGGTTAGCAAATAGTGATCCTGCAAAGGATATACCAAGAGTAATTTTTTTTGCTTTTATCGTAGGTTTTTTTTCTAGCTGCCAGGATATATTAATAGAAGGTTATAGGATTGATTCTCTGACAATTAGTAAAGCTTCTTTTGGAGCAGGAGCCAGTGTTGTAGGTTATAGAGTAGGAATGTTAATAGCTAGTGCAGGCGCTTTATATCTATCAACTATTTTTAGCTGGCAATGGGTTTACAGTTTTATGGCAGTATTTTTGGTAATTGGTATTATCGCAAATCTTTGTTCTCATGAACCTGAAATATTTCATAATAAATCTTCAACTGTTGAAGGTAATAGCGATAAAACTTTAGTAAAATTTTTTATATTACCGCTCCGGACTATACTAGCTAGATCTGATTGCCTATTAATATTTATTTTTATTCTTAGTTTTAAAGCGAGTGACACCATTTTAAATACAATGAATATGCCATTCCTAATCGAATTAGGCTTTTCTAAAATAGAAATAGCACATGTAGCAAAGACCTTCGGAATTCTTGCTATGATAATAGGCGGAATTTTTGGCAGTTTCTTATTGAATAAATTTAGTTTAAGTAATGTATTGATATTGTGTCTCACCTTACAGATTATATCTATACTATTGTTTATTTTACAAGGAGTGAGTAAAAACGATATTAGAGTGTTATTTATGACTATGGGAGTGGAGAATTTTACTAGTGGTATGAACCAAGTTATCTTAATTTATTATTTAACTTTAATATGTAAAGGTTCAATGAGTGGAATTTTGTTTGCGATAATGACATCTGTCTCATCTTTTGATAGAGTACTAGTATCAATGGTTGCTGGGTGGTTTGCTGAGCACTTATCTTGGGTAGGTTTTTTTGCTGTCTCAGGATTATGCGTGGTGCCAGCAATCTGTATTTTATATAGATATACCGAGCATTTTGCTGAAGTTAAAAGCACCAGAACCAATGAAGTTGTGGATTTTTTACCACGTTTTCTAATACAATAGAGCTCAAATTGGATTTTCTGCTCTATTATAATTTGGAGTAAAAATATGAGTAAGACTGAATGGAAAAAAAATATTTCCTCTTCCAGTATTTGGATCAGAGGATTTTTTATGATTTTATACTTTATTGTTGCCTATATTGTTAGGTTCTTGATATTAATCATATCATTATTTCAATTTGTATATACAATTTTTATAGGAAATCCTAATGAAAAATTGGTAAAATTTGGCAATGGGTTAGGATCTTATGCTTACCAGATAATACAGTTTCTTACCTTTAATACAGAGTTAAAGCCATACCCTTTTTCTGAGTGGGGAGAAATAAATTCTTCTGAGAATTATATTAGTCATGATGAAGACTAATTTACTTGCATCAGTTGGTATTTAGTTTGTAAAGTATATTTTGTACGTAATTCCAACCAATTGGAGGGGAACTTGATCACTAAATCTTTTTCTTGCTCTAAGTAAATTAAAGTTTTTGGATGTAGTAGATTTTCGTTTATTAACCATTTTATAGAACTTGCTAGTAAATTTTTGTAAAATGGTGGGTCAATGAAAATAATATCAAATTTTTCAGTAAGGATTCCTAAATTATTTGGTATACAAAGATGGATTATTTGTATAGCGTTAGTGTCAAACTTTTCAATAGTTTTTGCTAAGTGTTGGATTATTTCTTTGTTTTGTTCTATAGCGACAACTTTTTTTGCTCCTCTAGATAAAGCCTCTAATCCTAGTGCTCCAGATCCTGCAAATAAATCCAGACATATTGAATCCTTTATATATGGATTTAACCAATTAAATAGAGTTTCTCTAGTCTGATCTGAGGTAGGACGGATAGCTAAATCTTTTGGAAAAATAATTTTTTTACCACGCCAATTACCAGATATGATGCGAAGATGCCCAGAGTTGTATTTATTTGTATGTTTTTTCTTCATAAATTACAATAAATATGGACATATTTTTGCTGAGATTAAAAAACTATCGGTATAATAGCACAAATAGGAAAGTTACTATACATACTTAAAGAGTGAATATTATGATCTTTAACTTATTCAAAGATAAGAGCTTGGTTAAAAAAGAGAGCTATCTTACTAAAATAAAAAATGGTTTAAGTAGAACTAGAGAAGTGCTCTTACCTGGCAAGAAAGAAGTATTCAATAGTAAAGTATCTACTGAAGATATATTTTTAGACATTGAAAATAGATTGTTAGTAGCAGATGTCGGTATTGAAGTTACAGACATGGTTATTGACAGATTGCGCAAAAATTTAAGTTCTACTGCACAACATAATTCTGAATTAGTATATTCATCTATCAAGGAAATACTAATAGATATATTAAGTCCTTGTGAAAAACCTTTAGAAATAGGGCAACAGGATCCATGTGTGATTTTATTTATTGGGATCAATGGAGCAGGGAAAACCACTACTATTGGAAAAATAGCTAAATTTTTACAACAGCAAGATAAAAGCTGTCTTATTGCCGCTGGCGATACTTTTCGTGCAGCTGCAGTAGAGCAAGTGACTGTTTGGGGAGAGAGAAACAATATTCCCGTTATTCAACAGCCTCAAGGTTCAGATGCAGCATCGGTTATTCATGATGCTATTACTGCAGCTAAAGCACGTAAGATCCAAGTTGTTTTAGCTGATACCGCTGGTAGATTGCATACTCAACAAAATTTGATGGATGAATTAGCTAAAATAAAGAAAGTTGTACAAAAATGTGATAGTTCTGCTCCTCATGAAATTATGTTAGTAATTGATGCTTCTATTGGACAAAATTCATTAAAGCAGGCTGAGATATTTCATCAAGAGATAGGCTTAACAGGAATAACAATTACTAAGCTTGATGGCACAGCAAAAGGAGGGATCGTTATTAAAATAGCGCATGATCTGAAGATCCCAATCAGATATATAGGAGTTGGAGAAGGTATAGGTGATCTATATACTTTTAAAGCGCAAACTTTTGTGGATGCTTTGCTGGATTAATTTTTGAGTTATCTAAAAATTAATGCCGATGTCTAGGTATATATTTTAATGTGAGTTCGATATAAAATTTAAGCAAGCTATTGAGAAACAGTCTCTTTTATGAGCTGATGGGCCATAAAATTATGGATATTTGATAAAAAAAGAGATTGTATGCTCAATTTAACTGCAGTATTCTGTACTGTAGCTGATTTTTGCCAAAAATTTATGCCTGAATTTGAAGAGAAATTACTCAGTTCTTTGACAAGAAAAAGAAACAACCTTACTGGATGTCTGCGTCGGAAATTATGTCAATATGTTTTCATCAATCTAGGTATAGGTATTTTAAAAGCTATTTATATTAGGTATGTAAAAAAGCTCTTAATAAATATTTTCCAAAGTTGGTTAACTATGATCGTTTTGTTGAAATGCAGCAGTCTATAATTTCACCTTTATCCTTTTTTATTGAACAAACCGTGAGTGCAATCCCGTTAATTTAGTGGCGGATCAAGCGAACGCTTTTCTTGAAAGCTTTATTTAAAGTTCTAGCCCAATTTACCAGTCAGGAATGTGATGCTTGTGGGCACAATTCACCCCGACAATCGCAAACAGCAAGAGCTATTGGTTTGGGTTGAGTGTGGATACACTAATAATGCTGATAGAAACGCAGTAATGGTAATAAAAAAGCGAGCAATAAAAATAATACCTTAACTCTGGAACGGAGTTGTCTATTCGATGTGTTAAAAGCACTTAACTTAGATATAGGGCAAGGAGCTAAACGTACATCATCTAAGGACAAGTCTTTAGATGTTGTTGGTTGTGAGTTGTTCAAAAAAGATATGGGTAATGTCTTCTCTAAGAAGGTGATAACGCCCATTGAAGCTCGTATGCTTTAGGTACGAGTAGTTTACAACTGCCAGAAAACCATGCTAGGAATTTATTTTTTTACTAGTCAATTATAATTAAATAAATTTTCTAACTACTTAATGGCATAAATTTAATATGTGTCATATACTTTATTTATAAAGGGAGTAGTTTATGACCAGTTTTAAGTCAGACACTCATTGGAGAGATTCTGCGAGAGTTCCTAGGTTTTTTGTTGTTGATGCAAGAGCTGCTTTTCCGCTAGTTTTATTTATCCTTCACATAAGTTTATGGACATTTATTATTGCCTTAGTTTTTATGTTATTTTTTTCTACAATTGAACGCTTTGGGTTTACCGTGAAAATATTTTTTAGATGGTTAAAATCTTTTTTAGCTGGTCCTCATAAAACATGCTCACCTTGGTGGAAAGAATAATCATGTCAATAAGTGAAATTATTGTAAGAATAACTAACGACATAAACACAACTTTTATTTTAAATGACAAGCCTATAAAAAGTAAAGAAGCATTATCTGAAAAAGGATTATTGCCAGCAATAGCTCGTAGAGCAGATCAGATGCTAACACTATGTGTGGGATATGGTATTGGCATTTCTTTTGATGAAGCAGATAATTCTATTCTAGGAGTAAAAGTTATTTTTGATAATGTTACTCCTGAATCATTAAGGATTTTATGTATCTTGGATGTGGTTATGGATATTATTGAATATAGTGAAGATAAACAGAAAGTACCCTTAGACGAATTATTATATGATTGATGAATTAAATAATCCCTTAAAAGATAATTCTGATCTTAAAAATCAGGATCCTACTGATAAGAAGAAAGAAAAAAAGTTGGTAGATTGGGATACTGATAAGATAGAAGACAATGTTGCTGAAGATGAGAGAAAGTCAGATAGTAAAAAGACTACATCAGCTGAACTAAAGGATAGTAAACAAAGTTCTAGAAGAGATAATTCTGAGCCTAAAAATCAAGCTCAGCAGCAAGAAAAAAAGTTGGTAGATTGGGATACTGATAAGATAGAAGACAATGTTGCTGAAGATGGGAGAAAGTCAGATAGTAAAAAGACTACATCAGCTGAACTAAAGGATAGTAAACAAAGTTTTGCCGCTTCAAATAATACTGAACAGTCAGCTCACGAAGAAGAGCACCAACAATCTGAAACAGAAGAATTCTCCTGGGATAACAAGCCTAGCACTTTCCAGGATGAGGATCAGGTTTATATGAACTTAAAACAAGAATTATTCTATATACGCAAGTCTTGTAGTGTCATGTTAGAGAAGAATATTGCAAGTGAGGATATGCAAAAAGCAATTGATGTTTTAGATTCTTTAGTGAATTGTATAGATTCTCCATTGCCTGAATTAGATGACAAAGATGGTGAAGACGGTGAATTGTTATGAGTAACCTGAAACTAGAGAGAAGATTTTTGGGACATACGAATATTATTAGTGAATTTGATAAAGCTATTGACAGTAATATTTGGGATAAAAATTCTTTACTTAAAAAACATAAGAAAAAATTACAATTACTTAAGGATAAATTTGTCAGTGAAATTGATATAGATAACTATATGAAAAAAGAAAAAAATTTAAGCAATAAAAAACCAAAAAATAGAACTGGCCAATTAAAAATATTTATTTCTTTGTATAATCCTGAGGATGATAATCTAGAGAAATGGTTTCTTGTTATTCAAGGAGTTATTAATAGTGTTATAACTAGGCCAGTGTATAGGGTGGAGGATGACATAAAATCTGTAATAAACTCTGGAGATGAGAGTGCTCACGAAGGATATATTGTTGTGTATGTTAATAATAGTGATCTAATAAATGCCCAAGATACAAATGTTCCTCATGATGATTTAGGTAACGAACTATCCGTATTACGTGATAATTGTATTAAGAAAGATAATATTATTGCCTTTGTACATAATGCACAAAGCTATGCGCTTAAAGAAAAGAAACTTATTCCTGCTAAGATGCTTTAAAAACACACATATAATGTTGGTTGTTATATTAGCTGGTAAAGATCGCTGAAATTTAGTCTATACTTTAATCAATAATATTTTGCATTATTTTTATATAGGGTATGGTTGCTCAACAACAACAACAGTCTGACTCATCATATGATTTAGCTTATATAGCTGTATTTTTATTTGCTGTTGGATATGGTACTTGGTATTTTTTCCATGAACAAATTGTATTTTATGTATTTAAACTAAAATTATTTGAAGCCCATTTAGTTGATCTTGTTACCGATGACTTAGATTATGACATGGTGTTGTTGGAATCTTTAGAACCTTCTTCTGTTACTATAGAAGGGCTATTGCAGTTATCAAGAGAAGTTGGTTCCTATTTTAGGTACCCAGTGATAGTTGTTTTAATATTATTAGCTAAAATCTTATATTCGAAAAGTGCTGCAAGCAAATTCAAAAATAAATATTCGATGATGAGCTTAGCAGCTGAAGAGACAGTTAACTGGCCTCAAATAACTCCTGTTGTTAAATTAGATCTTGTAAATCAACCAATTATGGAAGGGCCGTGGTCTATGTCTCTTACTCCAATGGAGTTTGCTAAAGAGCGTAAGATAATAAACGTTACTATGCCAGAAAAAACTATAGGTAGAAAGATAAAGCATCCAGAAGTAGAACTTATTCGTAATAAAGCAAGAGAAATTTTTGTTAAGCAATTAGGGGAATTATGGACTGATGTAGGCGATATTCCACCTTATGCTAGAGCTTTATTTGGTATTTTTGCTGCTAGGACAAATAGAAGTAGGGAAGATGCTGCCCAGATGATGAAGCAGCTAGCAATATCATCTGGTACAAGGAAAATGAATTATTCAGGAGTTGATAAGTTAATAAATAAATATATTGATTCAAAATTGGTTCAGAGAGTTCTATCTAAACATGCATATTACCTTACTGTAATGGCATCTATGTTAGTTGCAGCAAGAGAAGATGGTGTTGTTGCATCTGCAGATTATTTATGGTTAAAGCCAATTGATCGCAGGCTTTGGTATCTTATAAATTCTATTGGCAGACAAACACCTTTTGTTGAGGTTGCAGGGCCTTTTGCACATTGGATTGCTGAAAGAACTTACAATAATAAAATAAGAACACCAATGGTAGATACTGCTGTTGATGCTTTAGATTTTGCTTTATCAGAAATAGCCTATACAGAGGATGATTAAAGATGCGTGGTATTGATAAAAGCCAGGAGGTAGATGCTGAACATTTATTGCGAGATACCCGTACTTTAGGTCAGCGCATTGCTGATTTCTATAAAAATCCTATCAATGTAGTTTATATGCAGATTCCTTTAATAGGGATATGTTTTATTTATCCAACAACAGTAGATATCGTTTTGATTCTAGGGGTAGTAATGTTCATTTATGCTAGCCACAAGAAAGAAGGCTTGCCTGTTAGATTGCCTCTTAGAGCTAAAATGCCTGATCCAAATGATCTAAACCCTGGAACACATAAGCCTATGTTCGGCTCTGGAATTGCTTTTTTTGCTAATGATCGTAAAACTCAAGAAGAAGTTTGGTTTAAAAATGATGACATGAGAACACATGTGTTGATATTTGGGTCAACAGGTAGTGGTAAAACAGAAGCATTAGCTTCAATTGGTTTTAATGCATTAATTCATGCTAGTGGATTTATTTATGTTGATGGCAAAGGAGATAATTCACTTTTCGCTAAATTATTTTCTATGGCACGAGCTATGGGAAGAGAAGACGATGTTTTATTGATAAATTTCATGACTGGAGCTAGGGATATAATTGGTGCACAGGAAAGAAGGCTATCTAATACAATGAATCCATTTTGTACTGGTTCTTCAAGTATGTTGTCACAGCTTGTAGTAAGCCTGATGTCAGGAGGAAGTGGTGGTGGCGATGGTGATATGTGGAAGGGTAGAGCTATCTCTTTTGTTGAAGCATTAATGAAAATCTTAGTATACATGAGAGATCAAGGGGCTATCTTGTTAGATGCCAATACGATCCGTAATTATTTTTCTCTAGAAAAATTAGAAGTTATTGTTATTGATAAAATGTTTGTAAGAGATGAACAAGAACCTGTTCCTATAGATGATGTCCCAAGTATTATTCTTGAGCCTTTAAAGAATTATGTTTTGAATTTACCAGGATATAATAAAGATAAAAAGGGTAAGCAGGTATCACAGGTTTTAGAACAGCATGGTTTTATAACTATGCAGTTAACTAGAACTTTTTCGTCTCTTGCTGATACTTACGGACATATCATCAGAACTAATCTCGCTGAAGTGGATTTTAAAGATGTTGTTTTGAATAGAAGAATTCTAGTTGTTTTATTACCAGCTTTAGAGAAGTCTCCAGATGAGTTATCTAATTTAGGTAAAATTATTATCGCATCGTTGAAGGCAATGATGGCTGCTGGATTAGGAGATGAGGTTGAAGGTAGTTATCAGGATGTCATTGAGCGTAAACCTACTAATTCTCCTTCTCCTTTTTTGTGTATTTTAGATGAATATGGGTATTATGCAGTAGAGGGTTTTGCTGTTGTTCCAGCTCAGGCCAGATCTCTTGGATTTTCTGCGATATTTGCTGGGCAAGATCTTCCAGCTTTCCAAAAAGCTTCTAAGGAAGAAGCAGCCTCAATCGGTGCTAATACTAATATTAAAATATGTATGAAACTAGAAGATCCAATGGAAACATGGGATTTCTTTAATAAGACTGCTGGAGAAAGTTATGTAACGAAAGTAGATTCCTTTCAGACAAAGGATGGAGGGATCTCAAATACTTATATGGATGCAAAAAGTGCTTCTTTTGAGAAAAGAGCTAGAATAGATTTGCTAGATTTAAAAGAGCAGACTGAAGGTCAGGCACATATATTTTTTAAATCTAAGATCATTCGCGTAAGTATGTTTTATGCAAATCCTAAGCCTGTTAAGCAATTAAGGGTAAATCAGTTTTTGCGTATTGAGCCTCCAGAAGATAGTCTACTTTTAGCTATGTATGATCAGACTGTCAAATTCAAAGATATTTTAGCAACAGATGATTTTTCATTAGAACATGTAAATTCACCTGAGATGGAAGTAATATTTAAAACATATGATGAACAATATAGTGGTTCTCTAATTGAACAAGGAGTAGATGTTTTACTGGCATTTCATAATGGGTTAGAAGAAATAAATGTTTCAATGGCTACAGAAGTAGAGGAAAAAGAACAAGAAGGTATAGTCTCGTTGTTTTCATCTCTTAAAATAGAGCATAAATTTCTTGAAGATATGGGAGTTGAAAATATTGAAGAATTTAGTTTGCCGTTTATTAATAGATTATATATGAGGAAAAGTATTCGTTTATTAGAGCGGATGTCGGGACGGGATTTAAATGCTGCCAAGAAGATGGCTCAGGAAGTTACTGAAGATTTTGGAAGAATAGTTAATTATCCATCATCCGGAGATCCAGAGTTAAGAGGTGAAGATTTTAATATCTCTATTAAAAACGTAATAGATAGAGTATCAGAATCTTCTTTATAGAATATGAATGCTAATTTAGCAAGCAAACTCTATATTTATTATTGATAATATATTTGAAAAATAAATGTTTGTCGTTTACTAAATCGTGCTTATTTTTTATACTCTTATTTTAATATTCCAGTTCCAAATACCTATTCTGTAGGATCCAATGTTTATTGAAGTTTGCTAATTTGACAATTGTTATTAATGTTCTAACATGATAATAGACCACCTATTATAGTTTATAGGAAAAGGATCTCATTACAATGCAGAAAAATGTATTTATAATTTCCTATTTTATATTATTAATTACTGGATGTTCTAGTACGGCAAATAAACCGTATGTTGATACTGCAGTTCAGCAGTCTGTAGTTGGATTAGGTACCGGTATAGCATTTACTGCAACTGGGGTGGGGATAGCACCTGCGATATTGATTGGCGCCTTATTTGGTCCAGTTGTTGGTCACAATATCCAGAGTAATGAATCGCAATATTTGCAAATGGTAGATAAGTTAAATAGTTATCATGTTCAAATTATGCAAGAAGGTGATGAGATAAAATTTGTGTTGGTAGCGAATAAGTTTTTTTATAGAGGTAGTCCAAATTTGATTGAAAAGCAAAAGGAAATATTCTCTCTTTTAACTGAGCTAATTAATAAATTACCATCGACTGTTATTCGTGTTGCTGGTTATTCAGATAATCTTGGTTCTAAAGAACGTAATATAGCACTTGCTGGTGCTAGAGCAAAAGAGGTAGTTAAAAATTTGAGGAATCTAGATACACGACTAATTTGGGCAGAGAATGGAGGAGAATTGCTTCCAGTAGAGAACGATAAAGAAATGCCACTGTTTGAGAATCATTCTAATAGAGTTGAGATAGTTTTAGAGCCAGTTGAGCATTTAGGAATAGGTTAGAGGTTATGAGAAGACTAGAATTGGATGCTATAAAGGCTCGTAAATTAAATACAACAAATACCTATCGCTTGCGAGTAAAGCTTTTGCAATATTCTTTATATTTGATAATTGCAGAGATTGTTATATTAAATTTAATGTACTTTACTAGAGCAGAACCATTATATTTTGCAACTAATAGTGCTAGCGCAATTAAACAGTTAACTTCTATGAATGAGCCTAATATGAGCTCAGAAGCTTTATTGTCCCCGGATTTCCCAGAAGAAACTACGGTGAAAGCGTTAACAGTTGAATAAGGAGTGATTTTATGGCAGATGCCATGGAAACTGTAGCATTACGCAATAAATTTTATAAAGATAACTCATCTAGGGTAATGATGATTTTGATATTGTCAATGCTCATGAATATATCTTTAATATCCTTAATATATTATATGTTTACCAATCCTCCTAAACCAAGATATTTTGCTACTAGTATTAATGGGAGAATAACTCCATTATTTCCATTAAATGAACCAAATCAATCGGATGCGGCAGTACTTCAGTGGGCAACTACAGCTGGGATAGCTGCATTTTCTTATAATTTTGTGAATTATAGAACAGAGTTACAAGCAGCATCTGGATTTTTTACTCCAGAGGGGTGGGCACAATTTATGTCTGCTCTCAGAGAATCTAATAACTTAGATGCAATACGGGCAAAGAAATTAATAGTATCTGCAGTGGCCAAAAGGGCACCTATTATTTTAGAAAAAGGAATATTATCTGGAAGATATGCATGGAGACTTCAATTACCTTTACTTATTACATATCAGAGTCCTAGCGAATTTTCTCAAACTGAAGATATCGTAAGGCTTACTGTAAAAAGGGTGTCTACATTAAATTCTCCAAGAGGAATAGGCATTGATCAATTTGTAGTTGAGCCGAAGACAGGAACATGATTCTATGACTATTAATAAATCTCAAAATAACATTTTCAATCAAATGCTTTTGATAATACTATTTTTATCAATTAATGTTGTTTTTTCTGCATCTATTGATGAACTGCGTCAGTTGGAGCAGTTAGCAAACATTCAAAATAATAATTCTAATAAGAAGGTAGAAAGCAACAATGATAATGCTAGTGGTAGTGCTAATTCACAATCTGTAGTTAAACAAGATATACCTCAGGAGCAAATAGAAGAAGTTGATCCGAAAAGGAATGTTGCATTCGAAAAAGTTTTAGATAATTTATATCCACTAACACCTGGTCAGATATTGGAGATGCGTGATAGACATGAAGATACTGCTAGAGCTAAGGAAGCGACATCAATAGAACCACCAAAACCAGTTATAACATCACAATTTGTCAAATTATCTCCTGGAACTACTCCACCTATTGTGAGACTTGCTGAAGGATTTGTTAGTGCATTAGTTTTCTTAGATTCAACAGGAGCTGCGTGGCCAATTGAATCATATAATTTATCTGATCCAAATTCTTTTAGCTTAAGTTGGAATAAAATTGATAATGTTATTGTTATTCAGGCTAAAAAAATGTTCAAAGATGGAAATTTAATAGTTAGACTAGATGGACTAGATACTCCAGTTGGAATAAGTTTAATCCCAGGACAAAGAGAAGTAGACTATCGTCGTGAACTGCGTGTTCAAGGACATGGACCAAATGCTAAAGGTTATGTCGGAGATTTATATCCTGATAAGGAGAATAATGTGTTATTAAGTGTCTTAGATGGTGTGCCTCCTATTGGAAGTGCTAGCATTGATTCATCACATTCTTCAGTTGAGTCTTGGAGGTTAGGGCCAAAAATGTATATTAGGACTAACAGCAAAGTATTGTCTCCTGCATGGGTTTCATCTATCAAGAGTGCAGATGGAATGCAAGCGTATGAAATGAATGCAACATCATCATTGCTAATTACTAGTAAAGGTAAGGTTGAAACGGTATATTTCAAAGGATGAAATATTATGTCAGATATTAAAAAAAATCTATCAAATTTATTTGCTGATGCTCGTTCTAGAATTATTATCTTAATTTTACTAGCATTTGGTATTGGAGCTTTGGTATTTGGTTTAATAAAGTTTTTTTCATCAGGTGTGAGTGTTGATGAAGAAGGTTCAGCCTTAAGTAGCGCTCCAGCAATTGAATCTATTCCAGGAAGTATTAATCCTACAGAACAATATGCAAAGCTTCAAGCTCAGCAGAATGTTGACAAAGCTAAAAAAGCTAAAGCTACAGGAGGGAGTTCCATCCCTACTATAATCCGTACAGAAAAATTTGGAGAGGGTAATACTCCTATTGGTTTAAAAGAAGGAGAGGGTGGAGTAGGTTTTTCTACTTTATCCTTAGGTGGAGAATCTGGTAGACAACAAACTTGGTTAGATGACTTAAAATCTTCTCAATGTGCTAAAACTAGTGTTGACTTTGCGGTCTCTAAAGGAGCTACAACTAAAGAGTTATTAACAGCCTGTTCTTGTGTGCAATTAAAAATTTATGGATTTCAATTCCATGACTTAGTTAAAGGATGTAAGTGCAAGGGATTAAAAGAGGCTGGATATAAAGCAAAAGAATTAAAGGAACAAGGTAATTATACTGCTCGTCAACTTAGAGTTTGTGGGTATAGTGCATGTGAGATGAAGGCAGCAGGCTTTTCTGCTGCGGAATTAAAAGCTGCAGGGTATTCCGATGGAGAATTAAAAGGAGCTGGGTTTTCAGAGGAAGAAATCAGAGCAGCAGCAGGTCTTCCTCCAGGGGTAAGTGTAGATGATGTGAAAAATGCAGGTTGTAGTCCTTCTGGATTAAGAAAACTACGTGAACAAGGAGTCTCAGCTGCAGCTATTAGAAGAATATCTGGATGTAGTATTGATCAATTAAAAGCAGCAGGATTTAGTGCTAAAGAGCTAAAAGATGCTGGATTTACTGCAGCAGAATTAAAAGCAGCAGGGTTTAGTGCTAAAGATCTAAGAGATGCAGGGTTTAGTGCCGAAGAATTAAAAGCAGCAGGATTTAGTGCTGCGGAATTAAAAGCAGCAGGATTTAGTGCCGCTGAATTAAAAGATGCGGGCTTTAGTGCTATGGATCTCAAAGCAGCAGGGTTTTCTGATGCTGATCTCAAATCAGCAGGATTTTCTGATGCTGAAATAGCGGCAGCAAAGGCAGCACTTGCAGCAGCAGCTAGTTTGCCTCCAGGTGTAAGTATTGAAGATGTTAGAAAAGCTGGTTGTAGTCCAGAAGCTCTAAGAAAATTGCGTGCAAAGGGAGTGACTGCCGCAGCAATTAGAAAAATCTCAGGATGTAGTGTTAAACAATTAAAAGCAGCAGGGTATAATGCTAAAGAATTAAAAGATGCTGGATTTACTGCAGCGGAGTTGAAAGCAGCAGGATTTAGTGCTAAAGAATTAAGAGATGCTGGGTTTAGCTCAGTAGCAGCTAACTTACCTCCAGGTGTAAGTCTTGAAGATGTAAAGAAAGCTGGTTGTAGTCCAGCCGCTCTAAAAAAATTACGCGCAAAGGGAGTAACAGCTGCAGCAATTAGGAAAATATCAGGATGTAGTGTTGAACAATTAAAGGCAGCAGGATTTAGTGCTAAAGAACTAAAAGATGCTGGATTTACTGCAGCAGAATTGAAAGCAGCAGGATTTAGTGCTGCAGAATTAAAAGATGCTGGGTTCTCTGCTCGTGAACTAAAAGAAGCTGGATTTAGCATATCTGAATTAAAAGCGGCTGGATTTAGTACATCTGAATTAAAGGATGCTGGATTTAGTGCTGCAGATCTAGAAGCGGCTGCTGGTTTGCCACTAGGTGTAAGTCTTGAAGATGTAAAGAAAGCTGGTTGTAGTCCAGCCGCTCTAAGAAAATTACGCGCAAAGGGAGTAACAGCCGCAGCAATTAGGAAAATATCAGGATGTAGTGTTAAACAATTAAAAGCAGCAGGATTTAGTGCTGCAGAATTAAAAGCAGCAGGGTTTACTGCAGCAGAATTGAAAGCAGCAGGCTTTTCTGCTCGTGAATTAAGAGGTGCAGGATTTAGTGCAGAAGAGTTGAAAGATGCTGGATTTAGTGCTGCAGAATTGAAAGATGCTGGATTTTCTGCCCGTGAGTTAAGAGATGCTGGATTTAGTGTAGCAGAATTAAAAGCGGCTGGGTTTAGCGCTGCAGCGTTAAAAAGTGCAGGATTTAGTGCAGAAGAGTTGAAAGCAGCAGGGTTTAGTGATGATGAATTAGCAAGTGCAGGGTTTAGTATCAAAAAAGTTAAAAAAGAAGAAGATAAAGAAGAAGATGATGAATTTTCTTTTATAAAAGATGAAAATCTGAAAAAGGCATTGGCTGCTAGTAAAGCTAAACGTGGTAAAATTGAGTTGGCAGGCCAGTTGAAAAAAATACAAGGAAGAATGAAAGCTTATGCTGCAAAACTTGAAAAAACCTGGATTTCTACAAATCAAGAATTTGTATCTGATGAAGACGATGAAGAATTAGCAGGATTAGGATTAGGAGGGGCTATAGCCGGAGCAAAGAAAAAAGCTACTGGTAAAGGAAAAGGAAAAGAAGAAGATGGAGATGAAGAACAAAGACCAGCAATGATTAAAGCTGGTGATATCCATTTTGCAGTACTAGAAACAGCTGTTAATACTGATGAACCTGGACCTATATTAGCTAGAATTGCCCAAGGTAGATTCAAAAATTCTAAATTAATAGGTTCTGTTAGTTTACCGAGTGACGGGCAGAAAGCTATTTTGAAATTTACTACTATGTCAATACCAGGTGCTGACAATACAATTACTATAGACACAGTTGCTATTGATTTGAATACAGCTAGAACTGCATTATCTAGTAGAACGGATAATCATTATTTCACAAGATATGGTTCATTGCTTGCTTCTTCATTTTTAGAAGGATTTGGTAAAGCTATTACTGGAGTGCAAACTCAGATAAATACAACAGGAGGAGCAGTCTCTACGACTAAAGCAGCTGAAACCACAGGTGAAGCATTATATGCGTCGCTTGGAACTGTCGGTGCCAATTGGGGAGAAGCTATTGGAGAGTACACTAATAAACAAGCAACAGTATATATTTATTCAGGAGTAGGAATGGGGATATTATTTTTACAAGATGTTCCACCTCTTTAGTTGAGAATCAGGAAATATTAATAAGGATGTATAATGGTAGATCAAGTTAAGCAAGAAGATGAGTATCATTTTCAAGATTTAGGGCAGACAGATGAAAATGAAGACCCTAAAGGTAAGCCATTTGGACTTGAAGCTTTTAATATGTTGGATGTAAAGAAGAAGGTTTTTATTGCAGCAGGTGGAGCCATCATTTTGGTTATTCTTTATAATGCTATTGCAGGACTGTTTGGTGGTAAAAAATCAGTATCTTCTAATATCAAAACTCCTAAACAGTTAAGTAGTAAAGAGATGGGGGTGTCTACTGGGCAAACTAAAATTAATACTAGGGTAAAGCCAAGGATTATTCCTCCTCGAGATATATCTCCTCCCTCTAATATTATGAGTGCACAAACACAACAAGAGTTTAATGGGTTAACTAGAGCTTTGCAGTCTATAGAATTGGCAATAAAGGATCTAGATTCAAGAATAATAGATCTGCAAGTTAATCAGTCTAATCTACAAAAACAACTTACTCCAAAAGTGCCTAAGATAAAATCTAGTCTTGGTGGAAATGTAAAAAAAACTAATAGAAAAAAAATATTTAAAGAAACTTATGAAGTAATAGGGGTTATTCATGGGCGTGCTTGGCTAAAGAATCCTAAAGGTAATACTTTTACGATAAAACTAGGGGATAGATTACCTGGATACGGTAAAGTAAAGCTAATAGAGCCTGAGCAAGGTGTAGTTGTAACATCTTCTGGTGATGTAATTAAATTTAATAATGAATAGGTGATTTAAAAATGGCGTTTTCTGTAGATGTAGGAAGTATGCTAGTTAATCTATCTGAGTCTTATACTCCTATTTTCAAAATGTTAACCGGAGGTGCGTATGTTATGGGATTTGCTTTTGGTCTTTTAGCTATCTATGCGTTAAAAGAATATGGACAATCAAGGACAATGATGTCGTCTAATACTAGTTTAAAGCCAGCAGTAACGTATATAGTGGTTGCCTCAGCATTTCTGTATATGCCATCAGTAATTGACATTTTGATGCAATCCACTTTTGGTGCTACGGCTATTCCTATTAGTTATGCAGAAACTGGTAGTACGGACGTTGTTTCTGCTGACGTACAGCTTGCTATTCTTAGGTTGGTTCAATTAGTAGGAGTTATAGCATTTATCCGTGGGTGGTTTATTTTAGCTCAATCTGCTAAACAAGGCTCTCAACCTGTAATTGGACGTGCATTAACTCACATAATTGGCGGAATATTAGCTATAAATATAATAGGAACAAAGAATGTTATGTGGGCAACTTTTGGATTGTCTTAATTGGGTGCGGATGTTAAAGGAGAAAAACATGAAATATATAATGAAAAAAGATTGGCAGATTGATGCTGTTAAACAAACGATGGCGATACTGTCATCACTATTTCTACTTTTATTTGTAGGAGAGGTTGGGGCAGCAGATACCATAGGAAAATTAGCAGCTAATGTAACTAGTACTTTTGGGGATCTTGCAAAACTTATTACTGCTGCTGCATATATGGGTGGTCTTGGTTTTGCTGTTGGTGCTATCTTGAAATTTAAACAACATAAAGATAATCCTACGCAGATTCCGATTGGTACTCCAATTGCAATGCTAGGTGTGGCTGCAGCTTTATTGTTCTTACCAACAATTTTAGGTACTGCTGGAGAAACTATCTTTGGAGGAAGTCAAGAACAAGGTTCAGTAGGTGGTGTTGAAACCTTCTAATGACCTCTAAAAACATTAGTGTACATACAGTTACAGGGATAGTGTATGCAGCATCCTTTAAAATTAAGGATTGATCCAAAAGGTTGGCATTTATTTTCTTTACGGAGGGCAGATCCTGCCTTCCGTAAATTTCAAGATAAAATATTGAAAAGAGATAATAATATTTGCCAGTTTTGTACTTTTCAGGGAACAAAATATTTTGAGGTCATCAATATAGATGGAAACTATAATAATAATAAAACATCTAATATGGCATCTGCATGCTGTCTTTGTACACAATGTTTATTTATTGATAATGCTGGAACTGGAGAGTATGGGGGAGGAGTTTTAATTTATTCTCCTAAAATTTCTCAAGAGAAATTAAATAGTCTGTGTCATGTTTTATTTTGTGTAATGGCTAATAACACTGGCTATAGAATATCGGCAAAAACGGTCTATAGAAATTTTAAATTTGGTGCAAAAGCTATTGAAAAAAAATTTGGGAAAGACGCTAGTACTCCAGTAACATTTGGTAAATTATTAATAGAGGCTGATATAGAACTGGAAGAAATACAAAAAAATATTCTGGATAACATGAGACTCTTGCCATCGAGAAAAAAATTTTCAGAGCAAATCAGATTTTGGGCAGACGAAGCTCTTGATGCTTTAGATAAAGAAAGTGAAATAGCAGAAGATGAATCAGAATCAGAATCAGAATCAGAATCAGAACTGGAACTAGAATCAGAATCAGAACCAGGAACAGAGATAGAAGAAGAGGCTGAGCAGTGATATGAAAAAATATGTTGAATCAGTATTGGATGGCGTAGATTCTATATTTGCGTGGCTTAGTACATCTTTAAGACAGACTACCGAAGCTTATTGTGAGATCGAAACTGCTGATAGTAAAACTACTCTGGTTGCTCATGATGGTTCTTTAATATCAGTAGTTCAGGTCCATGGTGCGGGAGCTTTAATTGGGCTTGAAGAATTTAAGAAGCTAAGAGCTGATATAACTCAAAGTTTACATCCTGGGATGTCTCAAGCAGGGCATGCTTTACAGGTGTTTTTTAGTTATAGCCAGGAAAGAATGGAAGATATAATCCAAGAAATTTTTGGGCCGGCAAAGCAAACAGCTAAAGAATTGGAACTAGCGCTAGATGATTTATTTAAAGAGAGAGAGCAACATTTATCAGCATATTGTGCTGAAGAAAAAGTATATATAGTCTTGTGGACAAGACCAACAACATTAACAGGTGACCAGTTAAAAGCATCCCGTGAGAATCAAACTAAAATGTTGCAGAAAAAAGTCATTACTAAACTTGGCAGTGTATCGCAAAATTTATTAGCTATTATTCCAGAGATCAGAAATTCTCACGATGCTTTTGTTCGGTCTATAGTACAAGATTTAAATACTTATAATATAAGTGTAGAATTGCTTGAGGCGCATGACGCATTATTTGCTATTAGAATGAGTGCTGATGCAGAGTTTACTGATCTTAGTTGGCGTGCAACTTTACCTGGAGATAAGATCCCCGTTAGAGAAATCAATAATTTTAAAGGAGATATTTCTGACATTTTATGGCCACCTATTGCTAAGCAGATCATGCCTAGAAATGCAGAAAATTTAGATTTGGTTACTGCCAAAATGGGAAGCACAATATATGGTTCTGTATTTATTGAGCTATTCCCAAAAGATCTTAAGAATTTCCTAGCTCTATTTAATCGTACTTTAAATTCTAGAATACCTTGGCGAATTTCTTTTTTCATAGAAAGTGAGGGTTTAAATACTCTAAGATTTAAAAAAATGATTAGTAGTATCTTAAGTTTTTCTTCTGCCCAAAATAAACTTTTAAATGAAGCCACAGACTTGTTGAGTTATATCAATATTAATCGTGATGAAGCTTTAGTTAGGTTAAGGGTTTCTGCAGCAACTTGGGCTCCTGAGACTAATGTTCCTTTGTTGAAAACTAGAATTGCTGAGCTTTCAAAAGCTATTCAAGGGTGGGGAACTTGTGAGGTTTCTGAAGTATGTGGTGATCCATTTGCTGGTATTGTATCAAGCATGCTTGCTGTTACTAGTGATAATGTTGCTACTCCTGCAGTAGCTCCTTTATCAGATGTTGTCTATATGTTACCAATTACTAGACCGGCATCTCCTTGGAAAAAAGGAGCTCTTTTGTATAGATCTCCAGATGGTAAATTATGGCCATTTCAACCTGGATCAAGAATGCAAACTACATGGATTGATTTAGTATATGCTAGGCCTGGCTCTGGTAAATCAGTTTTATCAAATGCTATGAATTTAGCACTTTGCTTGTCTGGTGGTATTACAAGATTACCAAGGATTGCTGTAGTTGATATAGGACCTTCCAGTAGTGGATTAATTTCATTACTAAGGGAAGCCTTACCTCCAGAAAAAAAACATTTGGTTGCATACCATAGACTGAGGATGACCCCTGAATATTCTATTAATCCTTTTGACACCCAATTAGGTAGCAGATTTCCAACTCCGCAAGAGCGGGCTTTTTTGGTTAATTTTTTAATTTTATTAGCAACTCCAATAGGATCAGATAAGCCATACGATGGTATGGCTGATCTATCTGGGATGGTTGTTGATGAACTTTATAAGACTTTTACTGATAGTGTTTCTCCATCTATATATGATGAAGGTATGGAGGAGACTGTAGATATTATCTTAGAAGAAATTAAATTCACTAAAGATAGTAAAACTACCTGGCTTGAAGTTACTGATGGTTTATTTGCTGCTGGTTTTCATCATGAAGCAATGTTGGCTCAAAGGCATGCATCTCCGCTATTATCTGATGCAGCATCTGTTTGTAGAATAAGTGCTATTGAGGATTTATATGGAAAAATAATTTCTCCCACAGGAGAAACCTTGATTAATGCTTTTAGTAGAATGATTTCAAGTGCTGTACGTGAATACCCTATACTATCTAGAGTAACCAGTTTTGATATCGGTGAATCTAGAGTTGTTTCTCTTGATTTAGATGAAGTAGCTAAGACAGGGGGAGATTCTGCTGATCGTCAAACAGCTGTAATGTATATGTTAGCTAGATATGTCTTAGCTAAAAATTATTATTTGACTGAAGATGGTTTAAGTGAGATGCCAGAACAATATAAAGATTACCATAAAGAACGTATTGCTGAGATTAGAGAAGATCCTAAAAGGATTATATACGATGAATTCCATCGTACTTCTAAGTCGCAAGCAGTGAGAGATCAGGTTATTGTAGATATGCGAGAAGGAAGAAAATGGAAAGTTCAGATTGCATTGCTCTCACAATCTATTGATGATTTTGATTCTGTTATGATTGAATTTGCCACATCAATTTATGTTATGGATGCAGGACCTGCAGCTGCAGTTGAAAAAACTGCTAAAACATTTGGACTATCAAAAACAGCTAAAACAGCACTTAGAACTAGAGTACATGGGCCTCAAGAAGGAGGTGCTACTTTTCTAGCTCAATTCTCTACAAAGAAAGGTACTAATATTCAATTATTAACTTTAACATTGGGTCCTGTCGAATTATGGTCATTTAGTACTACAAGTGAGGATGCGATATTAAGAAATAAATTGTATAAATTCCTTGGTCCAAAAGAAGCAAGAAGTTTATTAGCTACTTTGTTTCCTGGGGGAACATGTACTAAATTGTTAGAAGAGCGGATTGTTGCTTTACAAGATAGCTCTGGGGGGTTAATTAAAGAAGAAGAACGTGTAGGGGTTTTAGACCAGTTACTCAAAGATATTTTAGATGCTTATTCGCACGATCCTAATATTAAAAAGTTACCGGTATCGAATTTTTAATTTTATTTATATTAGAAGATTATTTCGAGAACTATTGTTCTAGATTGTCTAAGCTTATTGTAAACTTGCAACATTGAAGGTGTTTTCTACGCTAAAACGCTCTTTTGTTATTAGCTCTCCATAATAATTAGCTTTACCAAATACAGGCTCTAGTTGCACATTTTTTAATATATCTAAGTATCTCTTAGGGATTTTTGATAAACGATTGTCACAATTCGTATTGTCAAATAAAGAATTGAATAATGTAAAATGTGGTTTATAATTTTCAAGAGAATAATTGCTTGGAAATATTTTTAATTCACAAAATTTATTGCATATTTTATTGTGAAAAATTTGTGGAAATTCATTCTGATGTTTATCAATAAAAATTGCAGCCCAAATAATATCAGGGAATTCACTATACTGATCGTAACTAATATTTTCTGGAAGTGTGCATGTGAAGTTTTTTTTACCATACAATGATATTGTTTCCTTAAATGTATTTAGGATAATTGTATGTATTAATGGAAATATTTTTTCCATTAGTTGTTGATTAATTTCAAATTGAAACACTGATATATGAGGGAAACTAGGTGGATTTTTTTTTTAAGTAAATATTTAGGTTTCAATCCCATCCCTAAACTTGCATGTTCTGCTAAATCAAAAAAAGCGTAATATATCTTTTCTGAGGTTGGTGTTAATGCAATATTATATTTCATTTAATTTAATTTAATTATATAAACAATACTACCATTATGATATTTATTAAAAATCATTTAGTTAAAAAACAAAAAGGCTCATTAAGAGCCTTTTTGTTTTTGTTCATGACTAGAAGTCAAAGTTAGCATAATTTTACATCATGCCGCCCATTCCTCCCATTCCTCCCATTCCGCCCATATCAGCACCACCACCCATTGGAGCAGCAGCTGATTCTTCTTTTGGAAGTTCTGCAATCATACATTCTGTTGTTAGCATTAATCCTGCAACAGAAGCAGCTTTTTGTAGAGCTGTACGGGTAACTTTAGTTGGATCAAGTATTCCTAATTCAACCATATCACCATATTCGCCTGTTGATGCATTAAAGCCAAAGTTTGTTTTACCGCTTTCAACTTTATTAACGACAACTGAAGCTTCATAACCTGCATTACTAACAATTTGTCTAAGAGGAGCTGATATAGCTCTTCGTAAGATATTAATCCCAGCGTTTTGTTCTTCGTTTATACCTTCTAATTTTTCTAAAGTTTTTCTAGCTCTGATGAAAGCAACACCACCGCCTGGAACAATACCTTCTTCAACAGCAGCTCTAGTAGCATGTAATGCATCTTCAACACGTGCTTTTTTCTCTTTCATTTCTACTTCAGTTGCAGCACCAACTTTTATTACAGCAACTCCGCCTGCTAGTTTAGCAACTCTTTCTTGAAGTTTTTCTTTATCGTAGTCTGAAGAGGTTTCTTGGATTTGTGCTCTAATTTGATCTACACGTCCAGAAATTTCTTTTTGCTTTCCGCTACCGTCGATTATGGTAGTATTTTCTTTAGTGATCACAACACGTTTAGCTGAGCCTAGATCATCTGTAGTAGTATTTTCAAGAGTTTTTCCAATTTCTTCTGATATGACATTTGCAGATGTTAAAATAGCTATATCTTGTAACATAGCCTTTCTTCTATCACCAAAACCAGGTGCTTTAACAGCAGCAACTTTAACAATACCACGAATATTGTTAACTACTAAGGTTGCAAGAGCTTCTCCTTCAACATCTTCAGCAATTATTACTAAAGGTCTACCAGCTTTGGCTACTCCTTCTAGCATTGTTAGCATATCACGGATGTTAGATATTTTTTTATCTACTAATAAGATAAATGGATTATCCAATTCTACAGACATATTTTGTTGGTTATTAACAAAGTAAGGGGAAATATACCCTCTATCAAACTGCATACCTTCAACTACGTCAAGCTCGTTTTGTAAACTATTACCTTCTTCTACAGTAATAACTCCTTCTTTACCCACTTTATCCATTGCTTCAGAGATAATGGAACCAATTTGTACATCAGAATTAGCAGAGATAGTACCAACTTGAGAGACAGCGTTACTGTCTTTACATGGATGTGAAAGAGTTTGCAAGGATGCAACTACTTTAGTAACTGCTAAATCTATACCTCTTTTGAGATCCATAGGGTTCATTCCTGCAGCAACAGCTTTTTGACCTTCGTTTAAGATAGCACGAGCTAATACGGTAGCAGTAGTTGTACCATCACCAGCATCATCAGATGTTTGAGAAGCAACTTCTTTTACCATCTGTGCGCCCATATTCTTGAATTTATCGGTAAATTCAATTTCTTTTGCTACAGATACACCATCTTTAGTTACAGTAGGAGCACCAAAGGATTTTTCGATAACAACGTTTCTTCCTCTTGGTCCCATAGTAACTTCAACTGCGTTAGTTAGTTCGTTTACTCCAGCTAGCATTTTGCGTCTAGCGTTATCGCTAAATTTTAATTCTTTTCCTGACATTTTTACCTCACTTAAATTTAATTAAATTTTACGCACTTAGTACGCCCATAATATCTTCTTCACGCATTACAATGTATTCTCCGCCATCTAGTTTGACTTCGGTACCAGAAAATTTGCCAAATAAAACAGTATCACCAAGCTTGACATCTAAAGCTCTTGTTTCACCATTATCCAAAGTTTTACCACTACCAATGGCTAGCACTTCTCCTTTGCTTGGTTTTTCTGTAGCATTATCAGGAATAACAATACCACCTGCTGTTTTGTTTTCTTCTTCTAATCTGCGGATTACAACGCGATCGTGTAATGGTCGAATTTTAATGCTCATTGATATTCTCCTAAATGTTTTAACTAAATAGCTTTCGCTTTTCTAGCTGTATTTAACTGCTAATGATAATGATATGGGGACGCGAGTCAAGAATTCAAGCTATTATCTTTTTTATAAATAGGTTTGAGGATTTTTTTGATACTTTTTGGTATAACTAAATCCCAAATTAGTTTATATTTACGACAAAAGCACAATTAATATACACATAATATTCTATTGAATATTAGAGAGAATAAATATCAAATTTTTATACTAGCTCTTTCTTGAATAAAAATTCTGGAAGTTGATAATTTCCGGTTATGTCTTTGATTAAGGGGTTAATTTGTTTTGTAAGATCAATATTAAATGCTACCGAATTACCAGCTAATTTGAATACTAGTTGGTATGTATACTTATTAATGGGAGTTATGGCAGCTTTGTCTAGGAGCTTGAATAGTCCCCACTGACTATTAAATATATCAGATGTTTGTTTATGGTGAATAGTTTCAAACATAAGGTGTACAGTTTGAGATTTAAATGGCCATTCTAGCGGCAAAGAATTTTTCTTGTGGTGTTTGTAGATGATCTTGTGGTTATTAATAATTAATTCGACTTTTTTAATTATTGGCTCAATTCTTGTTGGGAATAAATGGAATGGTACAGATAATTTATTATTGCTAAAATACATAGTCTGGATCAATTGTGATTTAATAAATATACTTTGAACTGTTGCGCTAAAATTGAGTTGAGTATTATATTTAGTAATTTGAGACCAATTAGCTTGTTTGGTGTTATAAAATGGACTAATATATTTTTCATAAAAATTTGTTAGTTTACCATTAGCACCAAAAAAATTAGTAAAATCATCTAAAGTGGCATCTACAGTTGATTCTTTTGTGAACGGATATTTTTTATCAAAATTTCTCTTGAATGTAGGATATATTTCTTGTTGCCATTTGTTGTTAATCTGTTTTTTAGCTTGGAATAAATGATGTTCCCATAGAGATCTAGCAAATTCATATAACCAATTATTTAAGGCGAGAGCTTTTGACGGTTTATTAGATAAAATATTATCAAAAATATTATTTTTATTGTCACTAAAGACTTTGCTGACTTCTGAAAATATAATTTCATCTGGTTCGTGAGAATTTTTTAATTTCCCGTAGTATTGTTGAATTTTATAGAAAGTTGGGGCAAAAGATTCATCTGCAATTTGGAAGTGTTTGGTATCTTCTTGTAATTTATTAGCTATAAAGTGATTGAAGATATCAGATATGTTACCTGAATTTAACAAGGGTTTAGTATTTTCTTTAATTAGTTTTATAGCGGTGTCAAGGTATAACATGCTTGTATATAACCTATGCAATGCTTGCTCAATTGAATCTGTAGTATTGATTTGGATTTTTGGTAGTAGAGAAGAAATATATTTCTTCCAATAGGAAACATATTCTTGAATATACTGGTATTGCACTGATTGGATTAAATGTTCTACATTGAATTGGGGTAGATCAGCGTTATGGTAAAACTCGGAAAAATCTTTACTTAATTCAGGGATCAAGTTTTGGAAATAATTAACAAAATTAGTTGATTTAACGTAATCTGGAACAAATAGGGATTCTGAATATAAGCCAACATTTTTAATGGGATTATCATTTACATATTCTTTAAAAATATCATGAACTAAATTTACAACTGGTTTTGATGTCAAAAGCTTATTAGTTTTAGATATTAGTTCTTGATTTAATGTTAGTAGAGGACTTTTTATTAAAGATTGTCTGATTAAGGGCTCAAGTTGATGAATATCATTTGTTTCTAAAAATGGATTATTACCTAGTATAAATAGTAGTTTACTAACAAGAAATTCACTATCGAAATTTACTGATGTTCCCAGCATTGAATAGGTTTTTAGAATGATAAAAGCTCGTGATGGATTATTTTCCTTGAGCTTAAGTTTTAAATGTTCTTCTGTTTGTTTTTTAATAAATGGGAGTAGAATTTTATGACGGGTAGTTAGATGTAGCTTTGTTAAATTTTTTCTTATCCTAAAATTATCAGGTAATATATTTTGAGAAATTTTTTCAATGTTTAAATTTGAAAATTGCTCATCTATATTGACTAAAAGATTTAATAGATCTACTAATTCTTGAAGGTTATAGTCTTTTTTTAGAATTTTTTGTAATTGAACTCTATAGTCAATTAGATTATTGTTTATCTTATTGATGTTGGCGATATCTGTCTGATATATATATATACTAGATAGTATTAATATTAGGAAAAATATAGATAATGAATGTGAAAATATTTTAGTGCTGATCTTTTTGATAAAAATTTTAGGTTGTGGAAAGTAGCTTTTAGTTTGTTTGGGGATAGTGTCTAATAATAGATTTTTGGCAAATAAATTTGTGGAGTTGTTTTTGTATGAGAGATTCTCTTGACATAAATTATTTGATAGGATTTTTCTTGTATATTGAGAAATGCAATCTGTTTCTCCTTGTGTTTGTTCATTGCTGATGAAAAAAAGGCCTGCTATATTAAATTTAGAAAATATATTTACCGAAAAAATTTGTTTTAGATTATTAATAATAAAATGTTGTATTGAATCAAACTGTAGCGGAAATTCGTAAGCTAAAGATATGTCTGTAGGAGATATTAAGGTATTCAATTTCCAGTATAAGCGTTTCTCTAATTTATTTTGCATCTTTTTAAAAGAATTGGTTATTTCTCCATCTAGTAGATTGGGATCGTCAATGTTGGTTAACTCTAAACCCCAGATGTTATCTAAATCTTCGTAAGTTGGATCTTTAAAGAACTCATTAAACCCTATTAGAGTGTTTATGTTAGTTATTAGAATGTAAATAGGGATTTTTCTTTTTAGAATATTACTTCCTAGATGTAGTATATTATGAAGATGGAGATTAAACTTAAACTTTGCTGCTTTTGGGACATGAATTAGTTGGTGTAAATTTAAAGTTAAAATTATTCCGTCGAATGGATTTTTAGAGTTGTTTTTTGTAAATGTTTTAAAGATCTCTTGCCAATGCGTTATTGCTTGATCATTAGTCGCAAGTTCTTCTGGGATGTTGAAGATAACTTGTTCATCATTTAGAATAACTTTGCATTCATGATCATTTTTAGTAAATATTTTTGCTGAGCTTGAGCTTAGGGTCTCAACTATAGTATTTTTACCTGAATCTTTAGAACCTATTAGCAATAATTTTGGGATATAGTTACTACTATTTATATTGATGATATTATTGGCAGGACTTTTTTTGAGCTTTCTTAGACCTGTTTTGATTATATCTATAGTTTCGTTTTTTAATTGTTCAAAATTATATTCACTATATTTTTTAGCAATATCATTCATACTGTAGATATTGAGTTATATTATTAAGTCCAGCTGTTACTTGATGATTGATTAAATTAATATTTTGGTTGATTAAAATGCTAGCAGTGATAATGCTAAATAAACTAATTATTCCTAGCAAGAAACAGAGCCTGAAATTGCTCTTATGAGTAGTTACTTTAACGGGTGCTATTTGGGTGGGGGTGTCATATAAATTTTTAGAAATTTTACCCTTAATTTGTCTGATTGCTGAGTATATTTGATTTTGATTTTCAAGTGCCAAATAATGATCTATTAGATAGTTATCTTTGAAGCCGAATTTATAGCAAATAAAGAGTAATTCTAATAACTCAATATATTCTTGTGGGCTTTTCAATAAACAAGCTAATATATCTACAAATGGTTCGTTTAATAGTTGTTTATGTTCAAGTGTATCAAACTCTATGTCTTTATCAGTTAATATATCTTTTACCGTACTTATTAAAACATAATGAGCTATAGATATATCAAAACTATTTATTCTACTGGCCTTACATTTATTTATAAAAATGTTTATTTCATGCTTTACGGTAAGCTTTAAAATAGATATTTCTTTAGGGGGATGACCTTGAATTATTTTTGTACATAAAATTAAAATAGGTTGGCCAAAGTTTAATAGATTATTAGATGCGCCTAACTTGTTTTCTAAATATGAGCTTTTAAGATCGATTATTTGAGGGCTGTTCAACAAAATTGGCTCTATAATTTTTGAGAGCTGTGAACTATGCATTTTGTAACAGACCTAGTTATTTCTTAAATTGGCTATAAATAAATTATAGTAGAATAACTAGATAATGTTTAAATAAAGAAATCTAGACGGGAAAATTTAGTTAGCCCGTCTAGCAATGAACTGTTAACTGGAAATTACAATAGGTCGTAAGATTTTAATTTTTTTCTTAAAGTGCCTCGACTTAAGCCAAGTGTAATCGCAGCTTTACTTTGATTACCTCTTGTTTCTTCCATGACAGATTTGAGCAAAGGTTCTTCAACTTCAGCTAACACTAAATCGTAAAGATTAGTAATTGGTTGACCACCCATCTGTTGAAAATATCCTTTTACTGCACTTTCGACTGTTTGTCTTAGAGTAGCAGTAACATTACTGCTTGTTACCTGTGAAGTGTTTACTGGTGCTTGTGTTTGTTCAATTATGTTTTCCATACTCAGCCTCTATGTGGTTTTTATCGTTGCAAGTTGCCCCTTTTTACAACTTAGATTAACTAGGGATAGGTTACACAATGTTGTTTCTTTATACAAGTCTAAAATAAGAATTAATTACATTTTTTTGGCTACAACCATTGCCCACTCTTTGTCCTGATGCTTCTCGATGATACTAAAATTGTCATATTTGTTAATTATTACACCTAACTGTTCTAATAATATACCTGTAAGTAAAATTTTCCCGCTTTGCTTAAGACTTTTTTGAATGACATCTTTTAAATCTATTAAGACGTTTAAATAGATATTAGCAACAATTAGATCAACTTCTTTGCTAGAAAATTGATCTGGTAAGTATGTTTGTATTTGATTAGGGGGGATGTTATTTTTCTGGCAGTTTATTTTTGTTGCAAGGAGTGCTTGTTGATCATTATCGATAGCAAAAACTGACTTAGCATTGAATAATATAGCTGCAATACCTAAGATCCCTGATCCACAGCCAAGATCGATGATCTCAAAGTTATCAATATTATTTTGGCTGATCCACTTTAAACACATTTTAGTCGTGGGATGAGAGCCTGTGCCAAATGCAAGCCCGGGATCTAGAGTTATAATTTTTTGAGTTGATTTTGGTGATGGAATATGGCTAGGATATATTGCAAGATCTGAGTTTATTTTACATGGCTGTGTTTCTTGTCGCCATTTTTCTTGCCAGTCTTGCTCGATGAGATCATTAGTACTATCAGTCGGTATATATCCCAGTATTTGTTTTATAGCCTCTCTGATCAATTCTACAATAAAATCTTCTTTCTCAAAAATGGTACTAATAATAATATTATTCCAAAGAGGATGGGAAATTTCATTTGTTGCAAATATAGGAGAATCTTTAGCGTCAATTGCATCAATGGCAATAGCTCCTTGCGCAAATAATACTTCTGAGATAGGGTCAAAGTAATATTTTTTTTTTAACAAGAATCTATATTGAATTAATCCCATTATTTGAGAGCTAGTTTTTTTTCTAAGTAGTGAATATTGAAAGATGCTTCTTGAAATATTTGATCTGATAGTATGTCTCGATGCAAAGGAATATTAGTCTTAATGCCATCGATGATGATTTCATCCAAGGCTTGTAACATTCTAGCAATAGCAGTTTTTCTGTTTTCACCATGGGCGATGATTTTACCTATCATAGAATCATAGTGGGTAGGTACGCGATAACTACTATACATATGAGTATCCATTCTTATCCCAGGACCGCCTGGACTATGATATAAAGAAATAGTTCCTGGGCAGGGTAGAAAATTTTCAGGATCTTCAGCATTTATTCTACATTCGATTGCGTGTCCTGTGAATTTAATGTCTTTTTGGCGAATTGTTAATGGTTTACCTGAGGCTATATCTATTTGGGCTCTTACTAAATCGATCCCAGTTGTCATTTCAGTTACTGGATGCTCAACTTGAAGTCTGGTATTCATCTCGATAAAATAAAATTCTCCATTTTCATATAAGAATTCAAATGTACCAACTCCGCGATATTGCATCTTATTACAAGCATCGGTAACAATTTTACCAATTCTATTACGTGTAGCTTCATCAATATTAGGAGCAGATGCCTCTTCAATGACTTTTTGGTGCCTTCTTTGCATAGAGCAATCTCTTTCCCCTAAGTGGATAGCATTTCCTTGACCATCAGCTAACACTTGAAACTCGATATGTCTTGGCTTCTCTAAATACTTTTCCATGTAAACAATATCACTATTAAATGATTGCAAACTCTCTGTTTTAGTTAAGGCAATGGCATTAGTTAAATGGGATTCTTGATAAACAACACGCATTCCTCGTCCACCACCACCACCAGATGCTTTAATTAGAACTGGGTAGCCAATTTTTTTTGCAATTGCGTGATTAATATGTTCATCCTCAGTAAGAGGCGCTCCTGAACCTGGAACACAAGGAACACCTGATTTTTTCATAAAACTAATAGCTGAAATTTTATCTCCCATATTTCTAATAGAATCTGCCTTTGGTCCTATAAAGATAAAACCGCTTTTTTCTATTTGCTCAGCAAAATCAGCATTCTCAGATAAAAACCCATATCCAGGGTGAATAGCACTAGCATCGGTAATTTCAGCCGCACTGATTATTGCTGGAATATTTAAGTAGCTTTCAATAGCATTAGCAGGACCTATACAAATAGACTCATCAGCTAGTTTTACATGCTTCAATTCACGATCTGCTTCAGAATGTACAGCAACAGTTTGGATCCCCATAGCTTTGCATGCTCTTAAAATTCTAAGTGCTATTTCGCCACGATTTGCTATAACAATTTTTCTTATTTCAGCCATTTTTCTAACTAATTATAAATAAAGTTTGATCATATTCTACCGGTTGTCCATTTTCTATTAGACAAGACTGCACAATTCCTGATTTATCAGCTTCTATTTCATTAAACATTTTCATGGCTTCAATAATGCATAGAGTATCACCAATTTCGATTTTTTGACCTATTTCAACAAATGCTGGTTTAGTTGGAGAAGAAGATTTATAAAAGGTTCCCACCATTGGAGATTTCACCTGGTGACCGGAAACTTCTTCTGGACTTTGTTCGGTTTGGGGGGATGATGGTATATTTGTTGCTGGGGTTTGTATAACGGGATTTATTGCTGTAGAGCTTTGGGGATAGGGTGGGACAGTAATATTTTGCAAATGTGGTTGAGTAGAACTTTTACTTACTCTTACAGATTCTTCTCCCTCATGTACTTCAATTTCGTTAACACCGGTTTCGTCAATCAGCTCAATTAGTTTTTTGATTTTACGAATATCCATAATTAATTCTCCAAATGGTTTTGTGCGGCTTGAAGCGCTAAATTATATCCGTAAGCGCCTAAACCGCTAATAATACCCATAGCAAGATCCCATGTTTTGCTAGTGTGGCGAAAATTCTCTCTTTGATAGACGTTAGATAAATGTACTTCAATAAATGGAATAGTTATACAGAGCAGAGCATCTCTTAAGATAATGCTAGTATGGCCAAGACCTGCTGGGTTTAAAATTAAGAAATTAGTATGGTTGCTAACAATTTTTTGAATATGTTCGACTATTTCGGCTTCAAAATTGCTCTGGATAAATTTTAAACTATAATGTGCTAAATTCTGTTGCTTTAGTGAATTATTAATTTCAGCTAAAGTAGTATTGCCATACCACTTATTTTCACGTTGTCCTAACATGTTTAAATTTGGACCATGAATTATTAGTATATTTTTCATAATGAAATTTATTTTATAAAATAGCATTCTGCCATAACCAGCAAGATTAGTCTAGTTTGAAGATTTTTAAGGACGATAGCCACCATTAATGCGGATAGTAACTTTGTGTTCTATTTATCTAGAAAAAATTTTACTTTAAGGGAGGAATACCATTAACTCCAAGATTCCCTTCTGTTCCAACATTGCTCTCAAAGAATTGTTTAAATGTATTATTGCTAGAGGCTATTCCTATCATTGCTTGAAGAGTGTTATTATTAGTGACTATATAATTTTCATGGTCTGTCAAAAGCTTTATATTATCTTTCTGATTTACATAAAGTTGTCTATCCGTTTCTGCCTGAGCTCTGTCTAGATTTGCAGTATTTCGATCGAGGTTTGCCGTATCTTTAATGGTCTCTGCTGCAGTTCTCGCGACTTCTGCCTGAGCTCTTTGTTGCTCTAGTGTATTAGTAGCATTTTGCTTAGTTTGCTTTTGTGATTCAATATTAGTTATCTCGTTGTCTTGTGTGATCTTGTCTGAGGCTATCAGTTCCTCTTGTGCTTTTATAGCTGCAAGTAGGTCTTTAGTTTCTTCTGCTCTTTTCTTTTGAAAGTCTTTGTTAAGTTTATCGTCTGTTATACCTTTCTTACGGATCTTTTTAATTTCTGATCTCTGATCTGGAAAGTCATCTGCAGCCAATGCACCAAGTGTTATTAATTCACTGTTTGTCTTAGCAAGAGGATGTTCAAGTTCTAAGCGATCTTTGCTGATTTCTCCGAGCTTAATATTTACCATATGAACTTCTAGCATACCGCCAGCTCTTCCTTCTTTATCGGTAACAAGGATCTCACCACTATCACTATCAGGAGTAGTTGCTATATGGTCTATTTTTATGTTTGCATTCTTTAGAGCCTTATTAGCTTCATCAATACTATTGAATACAATGTTTGAGCTTGGATCTGCTTTTACGTTTCCACTTGGGATCAGAATACCTCTACCAGGAATAGTTCTGGTTTTAATTACTCCGAGAAAGTCCTGTTCTTCTCTAGTATCTATATCTAAATCACGAATAGGCATGTGAACCATTTTACGGGATAGCTGGTTAAGGAACTCTTGATGGCGTTCACGATCAAATTGCCAAATGAAATTAACTCCAGCAAAGTAATGATTTTTTTGGTTTTTGACGTTGTTAGCAGTGTATGAACCTCTTAATTCTAACCATTCACGTATTTGATAGCTCGCTCTTAGCTGAACACCATATATTTTGTCAAATTTATCATGGTGAAAATAAAAAAGTCTGACAAAAGCAGCGAATGGAGTATGTTGGGGTAATTGGCCACCAACTTCAAGATCTAACCCTTTCCTGGTTACTTCATATATTTTAGTTTGAGAAGTTGTATAAGTGCTACTAATATTAGCGCTATTATAAGTTCCACCAGCGACAGTTTGGTTTTCAATAAATACTCTTTCTTGCAATGGAACGTATATATTTACTCGGTATTCTAGGTATTCCTGGAAAAACTCAAGTCCTACCGTAACTTGATGAACTTGCTTTTTATTTCTAGTTCGACGAAAATCATAATGAATAAAACCACCCATGATATAGGTTTCTTTTAACCATCTTGCTCCGAAGCCAATATTACCTTCAAGATTTTTTTTAGTATCTCCCATGGCAATTAAGTTGGCAAAAGTAATTTTATCAGGGGATTGCATTAATGGTAACAAAAACATTGGGCGGATAAAACTTCTTTCATTGCCGTACATTGCTCTAGATTCTATTCGTGCAGAATATGGTTTTCTAGGAGTTTTTTTAATAAGGTTAGCTATTAGAATAGAAGTTTGTTTTTGGTCCAGAGTATTAGCGCTAGGGGTTGCCGCAAATATCACAGGAGCAAAACTAAGTAAGATAAGAAAAAATTTTAAGTTGACTAAATGTTTCATATATAATAGTTTATGATTATGGATCATTAGGGATAGTATGACCTTGACTATTTAGTTCGTTCTTGAATAAGACTGCTCCTACAAATCCACCGTTATTATTTAGCATCCTGACCATTTGTTGCATCGCTAAAGAATTATCCTGATCATATTGAGCATTGACTCTATCTAATAGTGCGGCGTCTCTTTCGTTTTCTTTATTCTGTTTCAGATCTGTTGCTATTGTTAAAAGTGTTAGTGCAGTATCTTTAAGATTTATTTCAATATCTCGATCATTTACTTCATCATTTTTTTCGTTTTCTTTAAGAGCTCTAGCTATCTCTAGATTGTTAAGCTCACCATTTTTTATCACCATTTTAGCATTATGGGTGTCTTGTTGGTTTGTCCTGGCGACTTTCTTTGCGGCTAATTGAGCTGTTAAATCATTCTTTTCTGTTTGAAGAGCTGCATTTTTCTGTGTTACTTTATTATTATATGCTTGTTGTTCCGCATCTTCGGTTTTACCTTGAGTGCGAATAGCTTGGATTGAAGGTCTTTTATCTTTATCGGCCTCAGTTTTATTTATAGCTAATTCACCAAGTGTAGCTATTGCATTTTGCTGCCCAGTAAAAGTAGTAGTAAGATCTAATATATTTTTATCGAGTATTCCTAAATTAATCTCTTGCATCAGATTTTCTGGCATACTGCCAGTTTCTCCTTTTTCATCGGTAACAAAGATCTTACCACTATTGCCATCACTATCAGTAACAGTTGCTACATGAACTATTGTTATGTTTGCAAGCTTTAGACTGTTATTAGCTTCATCAATACTATTGAATACGATGTTTGAGTTTGGATCTGCTTTTACGTTTCCACTTGGGATCAGAATACCTCTACCAGGAATAGTTCTGGTTTTAATTACTCCAAGAAAGTCCTGTTCTTCTCTAGTATCTACATCTAAATCACGAATGGGCATGTGAACCATTTTACGGGATAGCTGGTTAAGAAACTCTTGATGGCGTTCACGGCCAAATTGCCAAATGAAATTAACTCCAGCAAAGTAATGATTCTTTTGGTTTTTGACGTTGTTAGCAGTGTATGAACCTCTTAATTCTAACCATTCACGTACTTGATAGCTCGCTCTTAGCTGAACACCATATATTTTGTCAAATTCATCATGGTGAAAATAAAAAAGTCTGACAAAAGCAGCGAATGGAGTATGTTGAGGCAATTGGCTACCAACTTCAAGATCTAACCCTTTCCTGGTTACTTCATATATTTTAGTTTGAGAGATTGTATAAGTGCTACTAATGTTAGTGCTATTATAAGTTCCGCCAGCGACAGTTTGGTTTTCAATAAATACTCTTTCTTGCAATGGAACATATATATTTACTCGGTATTCTAGGTATTTCTGGAAAAACTCAAGTCCTACCGTAACTTGATGGACTTGCTTTTTGTTTTTAGTTCGACGAAAATCATAATGAATAAAACCACCTGTGATGTAGGTTTTTTTTAGCCATCTTGCTCCGAAGCCAATATTACCTTCAAGATTTTTTTTAGTATCTCCCATGGTAATTAAGTTGGTAAAAATGATTTTATTGGGAGATTGGATTAATGGTAACAAAAACATTGGGCGGATAAAACTTCTTTCATTGCCGTACATTACCCTAGATTCTATTCGTGCAGAATATGGTTTTCTGGGAGCTTTTCTAATAGGGTTCGCTAGAGCTGAAGTTTGTTTTTGAGTCAGAGTATTAGCACTAGGGGTTGCTGCAAATATCACAGGAGCAAAACCAAGTAAGATGGGGAAATATTTTAATATGGTTAAATTCTTCATATCTAAATAATACGGGGTTATTTATTTTTTTACTATGCCTAAAAGCTTTCTATTAATAACTAATAGTTTTATTAAATTATAGGGTTATAAAAATTTTTAGTTATATAACATTTTACTATAATTGCAAAATATGTGCAAATAAGCCACATCAAGTGTAAAAAAATTACTTATTTAAATGCTAGTTAGCTACAAGTTTAAATTAACCATTTTTATAACTATTTTTCCAGTTAAATTGTTAATTTCTTGCGGACAATATTGTTGTTTAGGCCAATTATTCCTATTTTGAGCTAATATGTCAGTTGAATAATAATCAATCACCGTGTTATGGGTTAGGAGGTACGGCGAGTCCATTATTACTGAGATTTAAAGGCCCAAGCCCAACATCATTATTAAAGTAGTTAACCGTGTTCTGATTGCTATTTATAATTCTGTTTTGTTGTATCAAAGCGGCACCATGAGTTTGCAAATATACTGAATTTGCTGTGGCATCTTGTGCATCATTTTTTTGTTGATTTAGTGCGGCAATTTCCTGTTGCAGTTGTAGCTTATCCTGTTCCAATTGCTGTTTCTGCGCTTCAAGCTCGTCGTTGTCGATGTTATTTTTATCTATTAAATCTTCTAAATTCTCTATTTCTGCCTTAATGTTACTTTCCTTTTCTTTTTTCTCTTTATTAAGTTTGTCTTCTACTACACCCTGATTACGAATGTCTACAATTGGTTGTCTTTGGTCATCAAATTTAGTTGCAGTTATTTCACCGAGCGTGGTTACTCCTGGAACAGAACTAAGTTCTAAGACATTTTTATCTAGCCCACCTAGACCAATGTCTTCCATTTGCTCTAATGACATACCACTTGGATCATTTTTTTGAGCAGTAACGAAAATATCTCCGTTTTCACGCCCAGTTCCAACATGGGCTATTTTGTCACCAGTAATATTAAGTGTTTTATTAGCTTCACTAATACTGGGAAATGCTATGTTTGAGCCTGGATCTACCTCTACGTTTGGACCTGGTACTATAATACCTCTACCAGCTCTTGCTAAGGTTTGCAGATCTTTGTTACGTTCATATTCTTCTGTGGTAACCACATCTAAATCACGAATAGGCATTTTTACCATTTTGCGTGATAATGGGCCAAGTATCTCTTTGTATTTGTTTTTATTAGATTGCCAAATGAAGTTAAACCCAATAAAGTAATGATTTTTTTGGTTTTTTATATTGTTAGCAATATAAGATGTTCTTAATTCTAGCCATTCACGTATTTGATAATTAGTTCTTATCTGAATTCCGTATATTTTTTCAAATTTATCATGGTGAAAATAAAAAACTCTGGCAAAAGCAGCAAATGGAGTATGTTGAGGTATTTGACCGCCAACTTCAACATCAACCCCTTTTCTAGTTACTTCAAAAATATCATTTTTGTGGGTTGTATAAGTGGTTATAGCGCTACCGCTATCATAATTACCTCCAACGGCTGTTACTTGTTTGACAAATGTTTTATCTTGCAGAGGAATATATATATTTAACCGATATTCTAAATATTTTTTGAAAAACTCAAGTCCTATAGTAGCTTGATAAACTTGTTTCTTGTTCTTGGTTTGACGGAGATCATAATGAATAAAGCCGCCTATGATAGAGGTTTTTTTTAGCCATCTTGCTCCGAAGCCAATATTAGCTTCAATATTCTTTTTAGTATCTCCCATGATAATTAAGTTGGCAAAAGTAATTTTATTAGAGGATTGTATTAATGGTAACAAAAACATTGGGCGGATAAAACTTCGTTCATTACCGTACATTACCCTGGATTCTACTCGGGCAGAATATGGCTGCGTAGGAGGAGGGGGCTTAATAGGATTAGCTAATAGTACTGAGCGTTGTTCTGGGGTTAGAATAG